>LUYE01000042.1 GCA_001602645.1 Methanosarcinales archaeon Methan_01 | reverse complement strand
GATCCTCAAGGACGCCAAGGTTACCATCGAGAAGGTGACGCTCGCCAAGTGAGCGTCCACCTTTTCCCTCCTATATCTTAAGGGAGAGGGATGATCGCGATCGTCGAGGCTTCTGGCCCGACGGTCGATTTTGATAGATGAGGGAAAAACCGAGAGGGAGAGATTGTTATGGCTGGCAAGAAGTTAGCACTCAAGCTGAAGAAGAAGGAGCCTGAAGCGGCAGCACCCGCAGCGGCGGCGGCCCCGGCGGCAGGAGCTGCACCCGCCTTCGCAATGCCTGCGGGCGGGTCTGGCGGCATAGTCCTGGAGCTGAGGGGCGCCAACGTCTCCATCAAGGAAGTCATCATCAAGCCGAAGAGCTCAAAATAGACGTGGAAGGCTAGTACCGTGGGGAAAGTCATAGCGATAACTGGAAAGGGCGGCACCGGCAAGACCGCGGTCACCGCGATGATCATCAGGTCTCTCCTCAAGCGAGAGAATAAGACCACCATCCTGGCGATCGACGCCGACCCGGACGCGAACCTTGCAGACGCGTTGGGGGACGATGTGGAGATGACCGTCGGTGACATAAGAGAGGAGATCCAGGACTCAAGGATCTCACTCCCGCCCGATATCGATAAGAAGCAGCTCTTTGCGGCCAAGATCTTCGAGGCGCTTCTGGAGAAGGATGGATACGATCTTTTGGTGATGGGCCGGTCGGAAGGGTCCGGTTGTTACTGTTATCTCAACTCCCTGCTGAAGGGGATCATGGATGAGACGATAGACGACTATGACCTGATCATCGTCGACTCTCCGGCAGGGCTTGAGCATCTGAGCCGGAAGACCATCTCGGAGGTGGATTCTCTGATCGTGGTCACCGACGAATCGAGGAGGGGCCTCAAGACCGCTGAGACGATAAGACAGCTGGCCAACGAGCTGGATCTGAAGTACAACAACCTCTACGTCATAGCGAACAAGGTTCGCGACCTGTCCAAAGATCAGATCCTGAAGGTTGCGAGCGGCCTCGGCCTCAAGGTTATCGGAATGGTTCCCTACGACGAGAATGTGGCCCGGCTCGATCTGGTGGGCGACCCCCTGGTCGGCCTGCCGGACGACTCTCCTGCCGTGATGGAAGTGGAGGAGCAGATAATCAGAGAGATCGGTCTATGAGGGGAGATCAACATGGGAGAGAAACTAAGCATATCCGACTTAAATAAGAAACTGGCGGAAATGGACGTAAAGTCCCTCGAGGGGATCACCATCGAGGGAGACATCGAACTGGAGATCGACGCTGGAGCTGGCGGCGTCGGACCTCTCTTCGCGTACTACTTCGGCGAAGAGGTCGCAAAGGTGGCGGTCCAGCTGGTCAACATGGCCAAGGCCTTCGGCTATCCGGTAGAGAGCCTGCTCCAGCCGGTGGCGGTGGCACAGGCGATATCGCCCGCCCCTGCTGAGCTGGCAAAGGCGGCACCTGAAGTCCCGGCCTTCAAGATCCCCGACGCTCTCAAGAGCGCCAAGTTCGCGGTCGGCACCGACAAGACCTGGAAGACCCAGATCCAGGAGGTCCAGCTCGGAGCCACCAAGGCCGAGGGCGGATCCAGAGGCCACGTCATCAAGATAGGCGGCGAGAAGGCGATGCCCTTCTTCTACGACGCCGCGATGCCGAACAGGCCCGTCGTCACCATCGACGTCTTCGACATGCCCATCGGCATGGCGAAAGCCGTCAAGATGCACTATGAGGACGTCATGAACGACCCCGCCGACTGGGCGAAGAAGGCGGTCAAGGAGTTCAAGGCGGACCTGGTCACCACCCACCTGATCAGCACCGACCCCCTGATCAAGAACACCCCCGCCAAGGAAGCCGTCAAGGTGGTCGAGGACGTCCTCCAGGCCGTTGACGTGCCGATCGTCATCGGCGGAAGCGGCAACCCCGAGAAGGACGTGGAGGTCCTCTCCAAGGCGAGCGAGGTGGCCCAAGGCGAGCGCGCCCTCATCGCCAGCGCCAGCCTGAACCTGGACTGGGAGGCGATCGGAAAGGCCTGCGTCGCTAACAACAACGTCTGTCTCGCCTGGACCCAGCTCGAGATCAACTCCCAGAAGGAGCTGAACAGGAAGCTGATGAAGGTCGCAGGCGTCCCCAGGGACTCCATCGTCATGGACCCGACCACCGCGGCCCTCGCCTATGGGATGGACTTCGCCTACACCAACATGGAGAGGATCAGGCTCGGCGGCCTGAAGGGCGACGAGGAGCTGAACTTCCCGATGTCCTCCGGTACCACCAACGCCTGGGGCGTCCGAGAGGCCTGGATGGTCAACTCCCCCAACAAGAACGACTCTCCGTGGGGTGACAGGATGCTGAGGGGACCCATCTGGGAGATCCTCACCGGGTTCTCTCTTGCCATGGCCGGGGTCGACATCTTCATGATGATGAACCCGATCGCCGTAGCCTACCTGCAGGAGATCACCCAGTCTCTGATGGGCCTCGTCAAGGCGGAGACTCCTGACACCACCAAATGGATCTCAATGGAGGTGTGATAGCCTTGAAGGAAACTAGCCCGCTCAACCTTTACAAGTTCCTGCCTCAGACCAACTGCGGCGAGTGCGGTGAGCAGACCTGTATGGCCTTTGCTGCAGGTCTAATCGCCAGGAGCAGGAAGATAGAGGAGTGCAAGCCTCTCTTCGACGAGAAGAACCAGAAGAAGTACGGCAAGAAGCTCGATCAGCTCAAGACCGTCATAGCTCCCGAGGTCGCCCTCGTCTACGTCGGAGCCGGCGATCACCAGGTGAAGGTCGGAGGCGAGGACGTGATGTACCGCCACCAGATGACCTTCTTCAACAAGCCTCCATTTGCCTACGACGTCACCGACGCCATGAACGAGGCAGACCTCGTCGAGAGGGTCAAGCTGATCGACGCCTGGAAGAAGTTTTACATCGGCAACTGGGAGCAGGTCGAGATGGTGGCCGTCAGGTCCGTCACCGGCGACCCGGCCAAGTTCGCCGCCTGCGTCAAGAAGGTGATGGAGAATACCGCAAAGCCGATGATCCTCTGCTCCTTCGACCCCAAGGTCCTGAAGGCAGGCCTGGAGGTCTCTGCCGGCACCAGGCCCCTGATCTACGCCGCCACCAAGGAGAACTGGAAGGAGGTGGCCCAGCTCGCCTTCGACTACAAGGTCCCGGTGACTCTGAGAGTCCCCTTCGACCTGGACGGCCTCAAGGGGATGGCCCAGACCTTCGCCGAGATGGGTCTTCAGGACCTAGTCCTCGACCCCGGCACCGCTCCCAACGGCGAGAAGCTCCAGGAGACCCTCCAGAACTTCATCAAGCTCCGGAGAGCTGCCGTCGAGGAGGGGCAGAAGGACTTCAACTACCCCGTGATGGCTCTGCCGATCAACGCCTGGATGACCACCAAAGATCCGGTCAGAGGCGCCTACTGGGAGTCAGTCCTCGCCGCCACCTTCGTCATCCGCGGCGCTGACATCATGATCAGGCACTCTATCGAGCCCCACAGCGTCATGCCCGACATGCACCTGAGGTTCAACATCTACACCGACCCCAGGACCCCCGTCCAGGTGAAGCCCGGCCTCTACAAGGTGGGCAACCCCAACGAGAGCTCCCCGGTCTTCCTCACCACCAACTTCGCCCTGACCTACTATACGGTCGAGTCGGACCTCGCCTCCAACAGCATCGACTCGTACCTCTTGGCGGTGAACACCGACGGCATCGGCGTCCAGGCCTCCGTAGCTGGTGGCCAGCTGACCCCAGCCAAGATCAAGGACGCCTTCGCCGAGGCGGGTATGGACTTCGAGAAGACGACCCACAAGGCTTTCATCCTCCCCGGCATGGCCGCCAAGTTCAGCGGCGAGCTGGACGACCTCTATGGCTACAAGGTCAAGGCCATGGTCGGCCCTGAGGATTCCGGAAGGATCCCCGGCTGGATGGAAAAGCAGTGGCCACCAAAGGCGTGAAGGCGATGGAGGGCTCCCCCTGGGGCCCTCTCCTTATCCTCTATTTTTATCCTCAACCCCCATGATCAGATCATCTGTTTCTGCCATATTCCGGCATCCGGTCTCTTTGAAGGTAGGTCTGGCCCTTTACGCCGTCCCCTCAGAAGAGCTTCTCATGGCCTCACCAGACCTTCAGGACGTCTGGTTCGGCCCGCCGATCTGACCCCCCTCGGATCAGAGCCTCAGTCCGGCTCCTCGGGCTCCCCCGGAGCGAGGAGGAGATCTTTGAAGAGGAGGATCTCGATCACCTGGGATACGTACCTCCTCTGCTGGTACCGCTGGATGTCCTCGTTCATCCTCAATTCGCTCTCGATCTGGACCCGGATCAGGGCCATCCGGAGGTCTCGCCTCTCCTCGTCGTTCAGCTTGAGGGAGCAGATCTCCTTCAGCCTCTGGGGGAGGCTGAGGGGGTCCTTGAGGACCCTTGCCAGGAGGATGATGTACCCTTTGGCAGCTGCCGGCTTCGCCTCTCCCGTCAGGGTCTCCAGGTCTTCGACCGAGTACTTCTCGCCGTCTATCTCAACGCAATCCATATCTTCACCTCAAAGCTCAGATCAAAAGGTCTCCCCGGAGGATCGCCTCGCATATGGTGAGGTCCTCGGGAGAGTTGACGTTCACCGCCACCTCTGGTTTATCGAGGATCAGGTGGTAGTCCTCCTGCTCGGACCTGATCGCCGAGCCCAAAAGGACGTTAACCCCCGAGGGGACGATCAGCCGCCCGCGATAGTTGAAGAGGGCGTCCGGGACCGCCCCGATCCGCCGGTATATCTCCAGAGGGGCGTGGACCGAGAGGGCGGGCTCGGGGACGTCGTCGTAGGCCTCCAGGATCCCGTCCAGGATATCCCCCCGGAGGAGGGGGAGGTCCGCCATCACGATCAGGACCGGCCCCTCGATCCCCGCCCCCTCGACGGCGGAGATCATGTCTGGGACGTAGCCCGCCCCCGGCGTCTCCACCACCGATATCCCCTGGCCTTCGACCCACGCCGTCGTCTCAGGGACCTGGGGGGTCGTCGCCACAAAGACCCTTTCGACGGAGCTCGCCCGGAGGGCTGAGACGACCCATCCGATGAGGGGCTGGCCGAGGAGCCGGACCATCGGCTTCTCCCCCATCTTCAGCCTCGTCCCGAGGCCGCCAGCCATCACCACGGCGTCCAGACGGGTCCCTCCCATCCGAGTCCATTGGCCAGGAGGATGGCGGCGAGGACGAGGGCGACGGCCCGCGCCACCTCGTTGGTGGCGCCGAAACCGTCGCCGGTGGCGCCTCCGAAGTTCCTCCTGGATACCGCTACCATCCAGAGGGCCAGGATCTGGGCGATGGCCAGGATCGCTATGCCCAAGAGCCCAGCGAGAGCCCAAGAGATGGAGGATGCTATGAGAAGCCCAACCAGAAAGTCGGACCGGTCGGTGTTCTGGATCGCGATGGAGCCGAAGCCCTGGTGGAGGGGAGAAGAGAAGGCGGCGAAGGCGATCATCGACTGCTTCGCCGCCACCTCCGCCACCACCAGGGCTATCGGTAGGTCCTCCTTCGGGATCGCCGCCAGGGACCCGTAGACGGCGAGGATCGTCAGCGTCACGAAGACGACTCCCCCGGTCCCTATGTAAACGTCCTTCATGGCGCTGATCTTCTTCTCGACGGTGGTATGGGCACTGACCCCGTCCCCGAAGTCGGCGAGGCCGTCGGCATGATTTATCCCGCAGAGCTTGAATATCGCGACGAGGATGAGGGCCGCCACGATCCCCGGAGGCGCGAAGGCCGTCAGGGCGAGGGCGATGGCGGCGAAGATGAGGCCGAGGGCCCCCCCCACCAGGGGGAAGAGGTAGATGTGCCTCATCAGGGCCTCGATCCCCTCCATCGTTATCCCGACGGGTATCGTCGAGAGGAAGCCGAAGCCTGCCCTGAGGGCGAGGAGATGGTCCCTCAGTCGAACACCGCCCTGGTGTACATGTTCGCCGAGACCCCGCCGATCAGCCCGGCTACGGCGTCGTCCATGAAGGGTCCGAGCTGCCCCAGGATCCCCGGCTTCGCCTTATCGTACCGCACGTAGTCGAAGGTCCCCTTGTAACCGCCGACGTACTTGGCTATGGTAATCCCTATCACCTCGTCGGCTATCAAGTACGTCAGGTCCCTCTCGTAATCGGAGCTTCTCATGTTGGGGAGGTTCCCCCTCCTCCCCTCCTCCTCCAGGAGGACCGCTCCGTAGATCAGGAGGCATAGGTTCGGGTCGGAGAGGGCGAGGTCAAGCTCCCTTCGGAAGACCTCCTCGGCCTTGGACCTCGTCTCCACCCCGGGGTGCGGCACGTAAAGCTCCAGGGCGGCAGAGACCACGTCGTCTATGGCGATCCCCGCCCCCTGGAGGACGTCTCGGATGTCCTTGCCAGAGCCCATATAGATCTCTGAACTTACTTCTCTCGCGGGATAAAAGCGTATCTGGTGGCTGGAACTCTCGGGACGGGAGAAGTTATTTAAAGTCTCGTGTCAAAATGTCATGATGGGATTTTATGAAGACATTGGTCAAGATATTTGTCGATCACGAGCACCTGGGCCGCGTGATAAACACGCTGACAGAGCTTGGTATCACCGGTTTTTATCTCTATGAGTATAAGGGGATGGCTCCAAAAGAATGGAAGAACTTCCTCTTGAAAGAGGACCCCGAGATGACGATCGAGGCGGTCAGACATCACGCCGAGCCTGGCGTTCTGGTCAACACCGTCATCGACGGCGAATGCGAGCCGATAGTCAGGGGCCTGGAACAAGGTTTAAAAGGGATAAGGTATACGATCATGGGGCAAAAGGTAACGGTATTGAAGGTCAGAGGAGATTGAGGATCCATGGAGAAGTTGAGACGAGAGGTGGAATCTGTCCTGGAGGTTATCAGGAACGCCCTCAGGATGGAGGGTGGAGATATCGAGCTGGTCGAGGTCGCCGACGACGGGGTCGTATCGGTGAAGCTGACCGGAAGCTGTGCAGGATGCCCCTTCTCCCAGATGACCCTGAAGAACTTCGTCGAACGAGAGCTGAAGAAGAACGTGGACGGCGTAAAGGAAGTCGTGGCGGTGTAGTGCGCGCACCTTCGATGTCCCCCATTTTGTTCACGTCGCATTTGTATTGAAAAATTTTGTGGAATATCTCTTGAAGGGCGGTTGTCGCCCTCGGTTGAATTCCGACAATAAACAAGCGAGAGGCATAAGTCGTGTTTCCGAGCAAGAAGGTTCAAACGTTGATCGGTTCCAGGATCAAGGTGGAGATGAAGGGCTCACAGCGTCACGTTCTGGAGGGAACTCTCAACAGCGTCGACGACTACCTGAACCTCCATCTGCAGGAGACTGTGGAGATAGTAGATGGTGAGAGGTCACGATCTCTGGGTTCTGTCATACTCCGTGGGAACAACATAATCCTCATAAGTCCGGTGGAGTGACTGTCCGGGTGTCCAGATGTATGAGGAAGCGCTGGAGTACATAAAGTCGTGTGAGGACGGTGTTCTGCAGAGCGATCTGTGGAAATGTTTGGATATCGATTCTCGCAAATGTTCCCGCATAGTCATGAAGCTCTTGAAGGACGACCTGATCACCAGGGAGCCGGAGTCGGTGGACGGGGTGAGAACATACCGGTTGCGGTGTGTCGGGGTCCTCCCATCCGCCGGCCGCTTCGGGCAGCTTCTCGTGGGGGGATCCTTCGAGCCCTGTGCTGGCTGCATAAACGAGTGCGTCCCAGAACATTGTCCGGAGCTGAGCGAGTGGATCTTCGCCATAGTCCTCGCTGAGAACTCCGACCTCGGCCTCCAGCAGCCGATCAAAAAGGTAACTGCGGCCAACCTCCAGCAGTGAGCCAAAACCTTATTTTTATTTTATACAAATGTAATCTCGCAGTAATTTGGCCCAAAATAATCCTAAAAGATGATTGGGCAACTGGAGGCATCCCCTCACCGCAAAGCTCAGGGCGCCCGAGAGTGCCCGAAAGGGCGAAGATCGTCATACTGCCACTTTTGATGCAGATCTTCAGGAACTTATCTGGATCTGATTTTCTCCGAAGCCCTTCTTGACCAAGATCTTCTTTATACGCCCGGTATGATTGCCTTGCAGCTCTATGACGCCGTAGCCCTTGACGGTTCCACCGCAGGCAAGCTCCGATTTGAGGTGTGTAGCTAGTTCGTTGAGATCTATCTCGTGAGGATCTATTCCCTGGATCACTGTAACCTCTTTTCCGTATCTTCGCCGGTTGATCTTCACCGTGATCCTCTGCTGCTCCTTGGCCACCTCTTGGCATAT
>LUYE01000041.1 GCA_001602645.1 Methanosarcinales archaeon Methan_01 | reverse complement strand
TGATCCTCAAGGACGCCAAGGTTACCATCGAGAAGGTGACGCTCGCCAAGTGAGCGTCCACCCTTTCTTCATTTATCCTTTATTTATTCCCTCGCTCCATCCTCCCCTGTCTATACTCATACCTCATCTGAGCGATACCATCTCTCCTCTGATGCCAACAATACCCCGACTCTCGGCCCTTCATCCCCGACCTAGGGGGCCATCCTCTGGGTGGATTGCGGTGGAGTCCCATCCCTCCTTCTGATGTGGGTGACGAAGGACGGATATCCTGGGCGGAAGATCGCCTACTGCTCCTCGCCGGATCGGCGGCCTAATGCTCTCTATCGGACCTTCATGCTCCAGCTTCGGAAGCTATATGAGGGTCCATGAGGGTTCAGGCGACGTTCAAAGGATATCTCGAACGGCCCTCCGGATCGGGCCGGTTTGAGGCCGGGGAGGCTGCAAGATCCGCCGGAGATATTATTCGGTATCAAAAATGACCAGAAGGGAACGTTTAAGTATTAGTTTCTCAGGTAGGTTACTCTCAAATGGAAAGGATGGTCGGATGGAGTAGGTGTGGTTTAAAAAGGAGGATAAAAAATGGCGTTTTACACCCTTGGTCTCACCTTCTGGATTGTGATCGCCCTTACCGTAGTGGTATTGGGAATCTGGATCTACGGCCTCTACTTTAACTTCAAAAAGTGGGGGATGGGATCCACCGGTTATCAGGACGAGCTGCGACACAGCTTCTGGCTATTTATCGCGACGTGGATTCACGAGGCCTTCAAAGATGGAATTTGGGTATTCGTGAAGACCCTCATCCTCGACGTCCTCCTTCTTAGGAGGACCCTCAGGAGGAGCCCCGTCAGGTGGATCATGCATATGGCCATGTTCTACGGGTTTTTGACCCTGGCCGCCCTTTCGGGCCTGGGCCTCTTCATGGACATAATTGAGCACTTTAACCTCCTGGGCCTCGCCCACCAGGCTGAGATGGTGAAGGGCTATATGGAGCTGCCCTTCGACTTATTCGGCTACCTCCTCCTCTTCGGGTCCACTATTGCCGTCCTGAGAAGGTTCATCCTCCGGGAGGTCAGGTCCCGGACCTCGGCCTACGACGTGGTCCTCCTCGGCGGAGTATTTCTGATCACCATCACTGGGTTCTACGCGGAGTGGCTGCGGGGCAACTCCTTCCTAATCGGAAACGCGTTCGCTAACCCCGTATATGCACCCCACTTCTCCCTGCTCCACACGATACTGGCGCTGGCACTCTTCGTCGTGATCCTTCCCTGGAGCAAGTACATGCACGTTATAGCTGCACCGTTGACGATTCTAGCAAACAGAGGAGGCGAGTAGGATGGCAGAAGAGAAGAAGAGTCCCGCAGGAAAGCCCCTCATATCAGGATTCCTCAAGTCCACCCAGCTGATGGAGCTGGACGGATGCACCCGATGCCAGGAGTGCATGAAGTGGTGTCCTACCTTCGACGTAAGGCAGGACCGCCCCGAGATCACCCCCATGTACAAGATCGCCAAGTTCAGGGAGCTCCTCGGGAGCCAGTACGGCCTCCGGGCCAAGCTATTCGGCCCCAAGACCTTCAACGAGGACGAGATCAACAGGTTCACAGAGGATACCTACTACTGCACCACCTGCGGCGTCTGCGGCACCGTCTGCGAGTCCGGGATCAATACCGTCGAGCTCTGGGAGGCGATGAGGCCAAACCTCGTTGCAAGAGGAAACGGCCCTTACGGAAAGCAGTCCTTCTTCCCCGCCCTCCTCGGAAAGGACAGAAACCCCTTCCAGGCAAAGCAGGAGGAGAGGCTCTGCTGGGTACCCAAGGACGCCACCGTCCTGGAGTCGTCGGAGATCGCCTACTTCGCGGGCTGCACCGCAGCCTACCGGCAGCAGGCCCTCGCTGTGGCATCCGTCCGGCTGATGAACGCCCTGGACATACCCTTCTGCATGCTCGGAAAAGACGAGTGGTGCTGCTCATCAGCCCTGGTGAGGACCGGTCAGCGCAACATTATGAAGGAACATGCGGTCCACAACGTCGACGCCCTCAAGGACAGGGGGGTCAAGACGGTCCTCTACGCATGTGCTGGCTGTCAGAGAACGGCGACCATCGACTGGCCAAGATGGTATGAGGGTTACATCCCCTACAAAAACATCCCCCTCTCCGTCTACCTCAGAGAGAAGATCAGGAGCGGCGAGGTGGAGTGGAAGAGGCCCCTCAACTTCAAGGTCACCTACCACGACCCCTGCCACAACGGAAGACACCTGATGCATGTCAACGGAAGGGACGTGGCCTTCGAGGCCCCCAGGGACATCCTGAAGTCGATCCCCGGGGTTCAGTTTGAGGATATGGCTCGATCGCGAGAGTTCCAGAGGTGCTGCGGCGCCGGCGGCGGCGTCAAGGCCGGAATCCCCGACCTCGCCCTAGACTGCGCCAAGGCGAGGATGGGCGACGCCCAGCTGATAGCAGCGGACGTGATCACCAGCACCTGCCCCTTCTGCAGGCGGAACATCATGGACGGGAGAGCGGCGATGGAAGGATGCGACGTTAAAGTCCTGGACGTGGTGGAGATGATGACCGCAGCCATGGGCCTGGACATCACGATCCCCGACAATCCCTACATGAAGTTCCAGGAGCAGGATGTTCTGGTCTGCGACGAGGACGTCTGCAAGGTTGAGACGATCGAGAGGAAGGCTGAGGGGAAGGACCTCGTAGGAGAGGCCCACTGATCCTTCGAGAAACCGTGCCGGGGCTTTTTGGCTCCCGGCCGTCTGTCTCTCTTTTCTTCTCTCTTTCGGCCGCATAATATGTCTCAGTCGTTTCTCTCCTTTTCACCACTTAATCTGCCGTTTTGCGCACCCGTATAATAATCTCAAAAAAGTGGCAGGAGAGGCAGCAATCCGGGAAGGTCCGGCCCATCAACCGATTCTCTTCCAGTGCTCGTGCTCGTGGGTCCAGAGGTCTTTATTCATCTCCACCAGGGCTTTGAAGTGCTCTCGCATCTCCTGGTGAACCTTCTCTTGATCTGGATAGACCTTCTGATCTCTTATCGCCTCGACGAGCTCCCCTCCCAGAGCGAAGCCCCGCTCCTCGGCGGCTTCCATCTCACCGGGGATCCGGGGGGACGCTCCGGCTTCCCCAACGACGCTGGCCCCGAAGCCGACCAGGATCTTGTTCAGGTAGCCGGTCACCTCTCCGGAGGCGGGGCTTCCTGCAGTGGCCACCGAGCAGCCGTACTTGCCTATCAGAAGCTGACAGTGAACGGCATCGGCCATCCTGTCCAGCATCGTCTTCATCTGGGCTGTTACGGTGTGGAAGTAGTTGGGTGAGCCGAGGACCAGTCCGTCGCATCCCAAGATCTTCCGAAATAGCTCGCTGAAGTCGTCGTCGTGTACGCATCTGCCTGTGGCAAAGCAGGTGGCACAGGCGTTGCAGTACTTGATATCCAGCTTGGAGAGGTCGATCAGCTCCGTCATGGCTCCGGCCTCACTGGCGCCTTCTAGGACGGTCCTGACCAGCCTCAGGGTCTGGCTCTTGGAGCCCCTGGGGCTCGAATTTATCCCTATGACCTTCAACTTATTCACCTCGATCTCATCCCTGAAAAGAGATCCTCCCTTTCCTCTATGAAAAATCTTCTCTTCGATCTATCTTTCTATCTCGCCGACGGCCCTCGATAGGTCAGGAGGCTCCTCTGGGGGCCGCGATCCATCGATGCGGAAGCCTGGAGCTGCCGGGCTGGCTAGGCCACGATCCCCCACTTTCGGATATCCTCGTCGTCTCCAGGTCGCCTTCGACCCCGTAGAACCGGCGTCCTCGCTGGGAGGGGATTACACTTATATTCGGCAGGAATGAACTCTAAATCTGGGAGCATGTTGATCTTCCACGGGGTCTGGGATGGCGCTCGATTTCATCCCTGGGCAGAGTCCGTCGGATTTCGGCTCTTTCCGGGGATGAAGGTGCGGGTGACGGGGCAGAGGGCGTCGAGGTTACGCCATCCCTCGAAGAGGAGCAGTCGGAAGAACGGCAGGATCGGTTATGGGATTTGGGCTAAGAGATCGAAAGCTGTAGCCCTCCTCCTCCTCCTCCGCCCTGCGGAGGCCAAAAACGCCATGTTGAGACCGCTCGGAGATCCGCCATTTCCCAAGGACGATCGCCGATCTTTCCGCCTTTCTTCTGAGGGCATACGAGGTTGCTGGTCTGTTGGCACTGGATGAGGCAGCTCGTATTGGATTTCGTCGTCTCGCCTCCGCGTCCGTCCTGAAAGAAGACCGATGACGGCCCAGCCGCCAGACCTCGTCACCTCGGACTTTGCAGCATCTTTTGGCGCCGGAGGGGTTCTAACGTCGGCTGAGTTCCTCCGCCAAAGCCGATGAGCCCCTCAGGACGGGACGAGAGATGCTTCCGTCCCTGAGAACGGCTCCAAGGATCATAACGAACCCGATCCCTAGCCCATCACAAGTGAATACCGAGTTCTATAGTAGTATCCGGTGGGGTACCTGTAGTATGGGTAATAGTAGCTGTATGGGTAGGAGTATGTGTAGTAGTAACTACTCGGGTAGTAGTAATTGTAATAGTAGCCGCTCGGGTAATAATAGCCGTAGGGATAGTAGGTGTAGCTGTTATACGAGCTATAATACGGGCTATTGTACGAGTCCCAGGGAGAGAGCCAGTCGTAAGAGGGAGACGTACGATCTGGTGGCTTGATCGAATGTCTCGGATCTCCGTCACCCGGTGGATGGGCGGCTGCTGCGGAGCAGAGGAGCCCAATCGCCAATAGCAAAAGTACAATTATTGCCTTAATGACTAACACCCCAAACCGTCAGGGTCCATCCAAGTATTAAAGCCTGTTGCTCCTGCGAGTCTCTTTTAGAAAGTTGACCGGATCAGGTTCTGGACCTGGGGCAGGCGGATATTTGGCGCAGGGGATAGGGATGGCGATGCTCTCGGATTTGAATCTGGACCATCGTGGGTGGCTGGTTCGAGAGAGAGCAGAAGG
Organism: Methanosarcinales archaeon Methan_01; assembly: GCA_001602645.1. Taxonomy (GTDB): domain Archaea; phylum Halobacteriota; class Methanosarcinia; order Methanotrichales; family Methanotrichaceae; genus Methanocrinis. The sequence goes on along the minus strand of LUYE01000041.1, from coordinate 44,729 downwards.
TGCTCTGGGTCTTCAGGTTCGAAGAGGCTACGAGCGGTGCCTCGGATGTTGCCATTTCTACAATGATCATCAATCGGTAGAAATTTTAAAGAAGTGTCTACATTATAAGTATAATTTAATTGATAAACAATAACCAGGTCCATTGAAAACGTCATCAATCTCACATTGAACTACGCCGATATTTGGACAGCAACGACTCCGAGATAACTATGGCTGAGGCAGGTGGGTGGACACCGTCGGCTGATGAGGCCCAAAGACCTTCCTGGCCGATCTTAACCTATAACCAATGAATAACTGTCTCTGTCATAGAAGTACCCAGTAGGGTACTTGTAGTAGCTGTACGGATAGTAATACCAGGTATAATAGCGGCTCGCTGGATATTGATACGTATAATAATAACTTACCTGGCTTGATCGCGTGGAGTAGGCCCTTTCGGGAGGGCAGTAATCGTGGAGAAAATTGGCCTGGCTGGAGAACGATTTGTAGTTCGAGGGAGAGAGCCACTCCTTGGAGATATCCGTTTTATATGAAGTTGTCATCGGGTCCTCCGAACCCCCACATCCTGGAGAACCTGCAGCTCCAGTGGTGCAGAGGAGCCCGAGGGCCAACAGTGGAAGTAATATCATCGCCTTCATAGCTAACACCCCGGATCTTTTTGTGTCATCAAAGTATTAAAGCCTATTGCTCCTGCGAGGCTCTTTTAGTAAGTAAGTTGCAGATATCTGTTTATGGGATGGGCCCCAGGGCATTTTGCCTTGGATGTGGGAGACGATAAGCAACCCGCAGCCTGTGAGTTCGATGCTGGACCTCCAGGCCCTCCATCAAACCGAGACTCTCCCTTAGAGGTTCAGCCTCAGAGGCTCAGAGATGCCCTCTGCGACGGTCATTATGGGGTTGAGATAGGTATTCTGGTTCCATTCTCCGCACAAACTAACCCTATTGATAGCGATTTTGTGAATATATAGTGCCGAGTTAATCTTACCTAGTTTTAACTATCCTTATATTGTAGTTTTGTAGCATTTTACCCTGTGCTCTGTCCCCCGGTGGGGGTACTAACCTTCCTTAATGCCCATTGATCGCTTGACGTTGCGCATACTCGGCGTTTTCCCCCCAACGCATGAATATGATCCCGATGACTCGTTCCAATTATTCTCACTCATAACCCAAAAGTTGATACATCATGGAAGTCTCAAATTGGATTGGTCCTATGATACCACACCCTTCCAAATCAATTGAGCGCCGATTCCTGATAGCCATTGCCCTTACTTGCGCCATATTGATCGTCGAGTTGGTAGGTGGATGGTGGACGGGGAGCCTGGCCCTGCTAGCCGATGCATCCCATGTATTCCTGGACATCTTTGCCTTGGGGCTCAGCTATGCTGCCCTCCGCCTCTCCTCCCTTCCGGCAGATGAGAAACATACCTTCGGATACCATCGTTTCGAGGTCTTCGCTTCTTTGATTAATGGGATAACGCTTGCAATAATATCGATCTGTATATTCTGGGAGGCGTATCATCGCTTCGTTTCACCCCAGCCTGTCATGGGCATGGAGCTTCTGACCATTGCTCTTCTGGGTCTGGCAGGAAACTTGGTCGTGGCGTTCATCCTAAGAGGCGATCATCACATCGGATCCGACATCGATCATCATGATCAGCACCACCCTGCTGTAGAGGACGCCAATGTGCAGAGCGCAATGTTCCATGTTCTTGGAGATGCATTGTCATCTTTCGGCGTGATCGTTGCAGCGGCTATAATCTGGCGGACTGGCTGGATGCTGGCTGATTCGTTGGCAGGCATGCTGATAGGTGCGATCATCCTCGTCGGCTCATGGAGGGTGATCAGGTCCTCTGCACATATAATGATGGAAGGAACTCCGACCAGCCTCAACTTGAGATATGTCGAAGAGGATATGCTCAGTTCGCCAGGTGTGACCGATGTGCATGATATTCACATATGGAATCTCTGCTCTCAACATGTCCTCCTCAGCGCTCATGTGGTGATGGACGGCAAAAGCCAGATCTCGTCTCAGGATATCATGAAACATTTGAAGTCCAGGCTCAAGGACAAATTCGGAATTGAGCACACCACTCTGCAGATGGAATATGAGTGCTGCGAGAATGACTCGGTGTGTAGAACTTGCAGATCTTGAGGCGATGAAGACTCAATCAATCAAATGCCTTGCAGCCATTGAGAGATCGCAACGGAACGACATAAGTGTTTCTTGGCTCCCCGGAGGTCACTCATGGCCTGCAGGATCCAACCAAGGTTGTTGACGTCCCTGGCCAAGCTGGGATGATCGGGACGTATACCGCTCTTCGACCTTCAATGTGGTGACTCTGTTCAGTGCCCCATCCATCGGTAGCATTTAATTCCAACGCGCCGATGTAATCGTCTTTGCGCCTATCATGTTCATAAAGTTCTACTCGAATCCTCCTATAAAATGGAGGGCTCGACCAGTTAATAGTTCTAGCTTCGCCATAGTTCATCCTGAACGGTTCCCAGTCCAATACGTCTTCCTAACCTCCATCTATGAATCATTTCAGTTTTGGCTCATCGATGGCCTCTTTAGTCCTGTCACAGATTATCCCTCGAAGTTCAAATAACGCCATTGCTTATCACTTTTCGTGATCTTAAATCTCCTGTGCCATTACAGCAACCGAAATGGCCTTCAGTTCTTTATTCCCTTTGTTTGTCAGGATAACATCATAGAGTAGCGGCGCAACAACTGGCACACTCATCACAAAACCTGTTCCACCATAACTCGCTGGTGTCTGATGAGAGAATTCCCGCTCAGATACCGTCTCCTCGAACCAAACTGTGCTATCGGCAAGAAGTATCCCGCCAGATATCGGTGTGCCAAATAGTATTCTAACGTTGAGGCCTGGAACCGTGCGGGACACTGCTCCTATGTGAAAGTGGAGCCGATCCCACTTGCTCACATCTAAACTTGGTAGTAGCCTCTTATCTCCTCCCACGGGGATGGTCAGGTTCTGGACCAATACCTTCTTGAATGCTGCATCTGTTTCTCCCATCTTCATCCGCCTCATCTTCAAATTTTAAGGGTTTCCTATCCTAACAGCTCTAACTGATTATCTAAAAGGTCCACTTTGAATGACCTTTTCATAAAAGTGTAAAGGCTTCATTATATAAAATTTTTTTGGTTGGGTGGATGAGCTTTTTTTTTTAAAACTGGACGTGCCCATTAAATAAAATTTATATTATGAACTAATTGTTTAAGATGTTCCTAATTAAAATGTCATAAATCGGGGTATTCTTTTTATTATGTGTCAAGATATGAAACACTATTTAGTCAATGTTTTTGAGTATTGTATCGCCCATGCTCACGCGGTTCCTCAGATCAGGATTTGCGGTTTCTCCAATTCTCCCCCGAATCGCAAATTGGAATGCCGGAAGACAAGCCAATCCCATTTAAAATTATTTCTGAACTATTATTCTAAATGTTCAAATTAGGGCACTTCAGTCGTTATATTCAGTTAAATCTATAAATTTTGTTTTTTTACGATAAAGGCACAAGTTAATACATCAAGGGTTTGGTAGAAAACATCAAAATCGTTATCAAGAAAGGTAAGTTTGGTGCGGGGGATGGGATTCGAACCCACGAACTCCTGCGAGACAAGGCCCTCAACCTTGCGGGATGTGAGCGTATCACATTAACCCGCTGCATATCGATTTTGTGAAGCTAGGTCGTACTGGGTGATAGGCGTTTAGGTCGCGCCGCTTTGGGAGGTCTAAAAATGCCAAAGCGGTTAGATGTATCATGGGACGTGCCAACAACGGATATCGCACTAAGTAGATTCAAGCGATATCTCGAAGGTCAGGGTTTCCGAGAGGCTACGATCACCAACTACATTTCGGTATGTAAGCTGTATCTGGAGTGGGCGGGGACTGACGAGCCTTCGTTATCGCAGGCTGGTGAGTTTCGGGATTCGTTACTTGAACGCAAACGAGCCCGAAGTACCATCAACAACTACAGCTTCACCGTAAAGCGGTATCATGAGATGCTAGGCGAGGACTTTTCCTTCCCATTTTTGAAACGTAACAACCAGATACCGCACTTTTTCGATGCTGAAGACGTGCAGCGGATCTTCGACGTTATAGACAACTTAAAGCACCTAGCGCTATTGCAGACGGCCTTCTTTGGGTGTCTGCGAGCCAGCGAAGTCTGTAACCTGGACGACGAAGACCTAGACCTATCACGGCTTAGGCTGACGATCAGGGAGGGCAAAGGCGGCCAAGACGGCATAGCTTACCTCAGCGATGAAGCAGCCAAAACCCTAAAGCAATACCTAGCAGTTCGTCCACCCCTAGACGTCGATGGAAGGCAGCCGCTCTTTTATTCAGATTACGGCCAACGAATGCACCGCCGGGACATCTACAGGATTTTTATCAAATACAAGAAACGTGCAGGGATAGAGAAGGCTGGAGGGGTTCACGTCTTCACGAGACATAGTAGTGCCTCGATAATGATCGCTAACGGCTGCGACATCCTGACCATCCAACAATTACTAAGGCACAAGGACATCACAACGACGGCGAGATACCTGCATATGGCTGATGAGACGCGACGGCTGAAACATGACAGGTTTTTGAGACTATGAGCGAAGTCGAAGCGTCTATCGTTCCAGAGGTGGAGCTTCGGCTTTTGATAGCTTCGCAAGCTCAGCAGATCGAAGCTTTACGGGAGGAGCTAAGCACCTTGCGGGAGGAAGCAGCCCTCGAAAGGGCTTACGACCGCCAGAGACTTTCAAAGCTTGAAAACCGTAACAAAACTGTAACATCGGATACTGGCGATGCATACGCTGACAAGCTCCATAAGCTGATGTTACAGTCAGGAACGCGACAGATTAGCGTATCTAACGCTGCAAAGCTCCTTGGTGTCTCTAGGATGCACGCCCACCGCTTGAAACCGTCGATAGCCAGCGATCCCCGTTTTGCAATCGTGAAAGATCCGAAGCATAAGCAGCGCCATCTTATACGAATAACCAGGGAGGTCAAACTGTAACATGTTACAGTTATGGTTTTAGGAACTAAGCGCTAGCGGCTAAAAACTGACGTGTCAGATGTGACGATCATCTGATAAAAATTAGTAAGGATTAGTTGGGGATATAGATATAATATAAGCAATAGTATATAAACAACTTGGATTATGTGAGTCTTCGCTTCAGAATAGCAGAACCGTAACTGTAACATGTTACGGTTCGCTTAGATTCGTGGAATATGCAGCGGGCAACGGTTAGAGGGCTTCATCTTCTGAGCGGTAGGACTTTAAGCTGCGGATGCACTCAAGGACTTCGTAAAGATCTAACTTGTGTTGGAAATAAGTATATAACTATTGAAGAAGCAAAAATAAAACCAAAATTTAGATACCGACGGGGATCGTCCCGATTTAACTTCAAGTGGAAATAAGTACGTTATTATTGGGGATAATGTAAAAGCCTGACATGGTAATTTTGCAAAACAAAAAAGTGACCCCATAGTATTGAAGACAAAATCAACTGAAAAAAGTGACCCCTTACTATTGAAGGGGCAATTTTACTAAAGAAAAAAGTGACCCCCATAGATATGGAGTGTGTAACAAAAAACTGAATCCCATATATATGAAGGGGCAAATAGGGATTTCAAAAATTATTACGGAAGAGTGTACTAAAAAACCATCCCCTATACTATTGAAGGACAATATAGAAGCTTCGTGGAAACGGGGAAATTTTACTAACGAAACTTCCACCCTGTATACTTATGGAACGGGGAAAATCCATAACGAAACTTCGGCTTGCTATACTTATGGAAACATAGTCTTTTCACGCTCACGCCGATGACGGCCCAATGGTCCGAGGCAAGGTCTTCGAGCATAGGGGCGTTCGTCTGTGATGGGGGTTCCTCCCCGGAGACGACAGCCCACCCTACAACCCACCACGGTTTTTTAGGCATGACCTCACGCATGACCTCACCCGAAAGAAGAGCGGTCGCCAGTACACCCCTGGCGGCTGTTCTTTTTTTGTCAAAGTGACTAAGTTAGTTGGATAAATTAAATAAATGGGAGCGAATGAAATATGGCAACTAAACTAGGACTGCCGCCATACTGCGAGACCGTCGAGGTTTCAACGTCAGCGGCTGGTAACGCGCTCGTATCGACAGAGAACGCCATAATCGGGGAAGTCTTCGCGATCGGGTACGACCGTGGCACCGTGAACGCTACAACCACGGCGGTCATCACGTCGGAGAATCCAACGTTAACCATTGACAGCTACAACGTGAATACCGCTGCAACGGCTATTAGAGGCATTGGCTGCCAGGTGGCTGACTCCACAGATGCTTTTATGCCGATCCCGGTTAGATCCAATCTTACCGTCACGGTGTCGGGTGGCGCGGCCAGTAAGGCATTCACCGTTTACGTCTATTATAGATAAATATATACAATTTAGAGGAAACAATATGGCAAAAATACGACATTGCGGAGAGCTCCAACATGGTCCCGTCACCGAGTTGTTCCCAGGGCTGCATACCAATACCGATAGCACCGATAGCACCCCCCAAGAATACCTCTCTGATGAGGAGTTTAGCGAATACGTTCGGCGGCAAATTCTACAGAAGTCGGAGACCACCAAGGTAGATAGCACCGATGATCCCGATCTGCCGAGTTACGACGAGGTCGCCGAGGCGATGGGGGTCGCTGCAAAGAAGCCTAAGTTCAAGATCGAGAGGGTCTAGAATGCTGAGAACATCGCACGTAAACTTATATTGTACCTTGGAGCTATTCGAGAAAATAGCGGATGAAGCAGACCGGTTGCAGATGTCACAAAGCCGATTCCTGGAATCGCTGGTTAAGACATACTTCCATGAGCGGGGGCGGTAACGGATGGATCGGAGTAAAATGGTTCGCCGGGCGGTTTGTAGGTGGATCGCTGCAAACCTGGAACCGGGTAAATCGGCCAACGTAGATTTTTTGGATTTGGTCGATAGGTTCAACGATCACGCTGCAAGCAACTTAGCAGGTCTCACGGTCAGCAACGCCCGACTTCTATCGTACTTGGAGGAGACATTTAGGACTGCGAAATTCGACGAAGCGACCAACAGGATTCACGGGGTTAGCTGGCGGAAAGTTACGCCGGTGGTCCATGAGCCGAGGCCGTCGAAGTCGCCCGAAGACCAGGCGCTAGAGACCCGCTTAGTAACGTTTCTAAATCAGGGATCGGTGTTTGTCCAACGGGGCGAGGCTGGCTTTACGACCGCTGCATTTGCGAATTGGCGGGACTCCTGGTTGACTCAGGTAGGCGCCCAACTTCGACACGACCGGATAGACCCCAAAGAAGCCCAAAGCTGGCTGGAGTCTCGCCATGACCTCGTGGAGCTTCGAGACGACGGGCTTTGGTACGTGACTGTCGCGCACTGATATTTAAGCAACCAAAAACTATTAATATCGCTACTTTGGGTCAAACGAAGTATCTACAAGATTTGACCAAAATGTTTAAATAAAATGCACGTTTTGGCTATCCTGCTTTTCTAAGGCGGCCCGGGAACGGGTCGCCTCCATCCGTCCCAAGCGGACGGGGAAAAGCGGGAACGGTGGATTATGATCACTAAAGGCTTGAGCGAAGCTAGCAGTTATCAATGGAGATAACCCCAGATAAATAATTCTGGGTTTAAGATGAGGCATACGACGCTGCAACGTCGCACGACCTCGAAAAAGGACGTATAACCATGAATAGTACAACGGAAGACTATATAAATGTTGTGGAGGACTTCGATCCTCTGGAATCGTTGACGGGAAAATTGGTTTGGGGACGGCTGGCTAACGGACGGACTTTCGTTAGCAGGCTCGTTAAAGTCGATCGATCCAAGCTCTATTTTCGGACTAAAACCGGCTTGATAATCATGACCGATCTGAAGAAGATCGTCGAGCTGATGGAATACGTGCCGAAGCAGGGGGCGGTTTGAGTGGCTGAGGTCGAAGATCCTAGATTTCAGGCTTGGCTGGAGGACCAGGAGCGGGAACTATCCGCCGGGATTGATAACAGGCCCGAATATGGCGATCCGATGCGGGTATGGGTTAAAGATGGTGATATTTGGATAGGGCTTGATTATGAGGATGCTGCAAAAGACCTCTTAGAGCATGGTCCAGCCTTTGATTATATGTACGACACCTGGCAATCCCTGCATATCGGCGATAGCCACGTTGGAAAGTGCTTAATTTCTACGATCCCGCAATCTTCCATATTGAATAGTAAGGGCGTTCACGTATCGATAGCTGGCGAAGGTGGACGGGGCAAAAGCGATTGCTTGCATAAGGCGCTGGTTTTGATCCCAAGCAATCGTAAGTTTGCAGGTGACGTAACACCTATGGCCCTATTTTACCAAAATGAAGCCATCCACGCTAATATGATCGTAGCTATCGACGATATAGCATGGGGTGAGGGGTTCGGTGGTTCGATAAAAAAGATAACCAGCGACTTCCAGAATGAGACCAAAAAAGCCACGGTTAAGAGTGGCGAGGGTGCCTGTGGTGCAGCGCCAGAGCGCTTAACTTTTTGGTGCACTCAGGTCGATATGCAAGCCGACGAACAAATCCGAGATCGGTTTATTCTGGTTGAAGTGGATAATTCCCCGGAGCATAACGCAGAGGTGATCAGTTTTATGAGAATGCAGGCAGCAGGCACAAAACCCACGGAGATCGACTTGGAAGAGCGCATTAGTATCTGTCAGGATATCGTTAGGCTGATCTTGGATCAAGACCCGTTTAATGTAGTGGTGCCTTTTGCTGAGAGGATAGCGTTTACTGGCGATCCACGAGCTTTTCGCATGTTCGTGGATATAATCCGGGCTTTCGCGGTCTTCAGGTATCCCATCCGGGAGGTTGACGAGAGGGGGCGGCTTGTGGCAACCATAGAAGACTTCGAGGATGCAGCTGAGTTGTATCGGGCTATGGGCGGCATCGACCGGGACAAGTTCACACAGCGAGAGATCAAGGTATTGAAAGCTATCGAAGACTGCGGATACGTTGCGACCTACGCTGAAATCGAGAAGGCAATCGGCGAGGGCTACCAGACCGTTAGGAACATTCTGCACGGTAGGCGGGATAACCCCCAACAGAGTTTCGGGCTGGTTGAGAAGTGCAGCGGGAAGATGTGGACAGAAGGCAGCAGACCTGTAAAGATACATCTTGATCCGGCTTTCACGTTCAGGGGATTTAGCGTAGAGCTAGTTAAACGGGAGGAAACCAATAGCTAGGGGCGCATTGAAGCCCCTAGTTAAACAAGATAAACGTAGTTAAACGTTAGTTAAACGAGTAAAACCAACAACAGTAATAGTAGTTAGTAGTTAGTTAAACATAAAATAAGAAAATGTAATGGGGGTATAGATCCGGTCTCAGATTTGGTCTTTATGCTCATTTCTGTAAATCTGTTTAACTAGACAATAAATGCAGTTACTGTTGTTGGTTTTGTGTGTTTAACTAACGTTTATCTTTGTTTAGCTCGTTTAAGTAAGGCGATTGCTAGCGGTTTTTTATGTTTAAGTAGACGTAGGAGGTGATACACTGGCGGTATGTGAGATGTGCGGAAGTCGTGAAGTCTATTGCACGTTTAGAGGGCTAAATCTGCAATTTGAATGCAAGAGGTGCGGGCACAGGACGACAGAACGGAACCCTCTTGCAGGGTTAGAAGACGATTTACATGGAAAAAACTGAATATAAATAGGAGGATGATTTAACATGGCAAAATCAGTATTTAGAGAAGAGTTGGTTTTTGTGAAATATCAAGACGTAGAGAACGTCGAGGCTTACGAAAGCGAAGTAATGGACCTAGACCTTATATCGAAGATATGCAGCCTTAAGGAACATGGGTATTCGATAGCTGACGGTCTATTTAGGGGCTTGTTTACTTCCGAGGAAGAGGACGTGCTTCTAGCCCTGGAGGTCTTGGGCATGGTCGATACGGGGGTTATCAGGCTTTTGGGATGACCGTGGTATATTTTCCCCCTGGTTAGGCCTGGGGGAGGAGCGAGCCCGCGCCTTCACTTGTGAGGGGGCGCGGGTGATGCTCCGACTAAGGCCGATAGGATGTGATCACAAGTTAGGCTGCATAAAGTTGAATTTCACTTCATATAACAATACATTCACGCTAGGGACCGCTTTAAGGGCATACAAAAGGTTTTCATCGTTTGAGTGGGATATTATCAGCCCTTCCACTTGTTCTCCGGATTCTGAATGATCAGTCTGGACCCATCCCATATACCGAAGAACTTGGCCGAGAGTAATATCGGTGGACTGATCACGTTTTAGCTCCACCACAAGCCAACGTGGTTCGGTCCGATGCTTAGCTAAGAGATCAATCCTGCCAACTTTACATGGAAATTCATAACCTGCTTCAGGATCGCCTTGGTACTCATAGAGCTTCCACTCTTTTCCAAGTTCGGTAGCATCCCAATTATCTCTCAAGAATTCATGAAGATGTCGCTCTAAGTAAAACCGCTGTTCTTGCGAGACCGGCATGTTAGATCTCTCAGAGATATCAAGCGGCTCGTCTTCGTCAGGACCCTCGTCACCATAAACGTCTGCTATATACTGCCCCAGGAGAGCATCTAGTCCCCAAAGGTCTAGGTCCAGATCAGATGCCAACTTGTGGAGGATCTCGTTTATCTGCTCGTATTTCTCGCCGAAACTTGCACCACGAGAAAAAGAAGGCCATAGATTCAGATTTTTCAGCGCTTCTTCTGACTTCCTGTTCCAGACACCATAACGATCTGGATGGGTGACGAGCAGAATCGCCGTCACAATGGCCTTCCCCATACCTGGGATCATATCTACTGACTGGTTGAGCCTTTGAGAGAATGGTTGGGTTTCGTCCTGAAGAACTGAAAACGCCTTGCGCAAAAGGTCCATGTCTTTGCAGATTTTGGGGCCCATTCGATGCAATCCTGTCCAATGACGATTATTCCTAAAAATTAGAAAAGCTTTAAACTCCTCTTCAGTCAGATTGCGCACATTCTCTGAAGCAAACACCGGTTGAAAGCGATTGAAAACGTCATTCCTCGACTCAACAATTATAGAATATTCAGAGTCATAGTTTTTGGCCTTGTTAAGTGTGCTTTTCAGTTGTTCAAGCCCGCTTTTATATGCCTCATCATCCATGTGAATTTGGTACTCTACATATTCCTTTTAAACTGATCGGTCTGTCTATGTAGAGCCTAAGGAGGCATCATAAATTAAAAATATTAAAACGTTGGCGCATAACGATTATGCACGAACCATTTATATACAATACTGCTATTAAACTATGACTTCTTAGATAGTATCTATATGTTGGTTTTTCTTATAAATACTGGCTATGATCTAAAATCGCTAGCAAGCGCCATTTTATAAAATCAATTATAATAGCGATGGCGTGTATTAATAGGCAATTTGTGTTTACGTATACGTCTACGTTACGGATCTAGGCTATTATTATAGTCTATGTAATAGGCGAGTTTGCAACCACTGTTATTGGTTTTCATATCACTACATTTTATTTATAAACGGTACACTAAATGGAGGACGTACTATGAAAGCTAAACGAAACTTCAGATCTCCGCTAGAAATTGAACAACATATTTACAAAGTTAGTCAGCTAGTTCTTGAGGGGAAGTTGAACGCCAGCCAAGCCCACGCCCTTGTGAACGCGGCCAAAGCCTGGCTGAAAGCCCATGAAGAGCGGAAGATCATGGAGCTAGAGCAACGGGTCCGATACCTGGAAGCTGAAAAGGACTTGAAGGCAGCGAAAGCGAAGAAGGGCGGTAAGTGACATGGCAAACAGAACCAGTCTTGAAAAGGAGATCGCGCAGGCTGAAGACAGGTTATTGCCCAAGGATGGGGGCGAAAGCCTTCAACGGCGACTTGAGGACTATGCGCGACAGATCGAGGAGGGCGACCCCGACGACCTACTAAGCCAGTATCCAAGGGAGTTGTTTGAGCCCAAGCCCGAACCCTTGCGAGAGACCGCTGTAGACGGCGTTTCAGCTTCCAAGACAGGTACAACAACCCCCGAAAGCGGAAAGTGTCTTAAATCGCCTGTAGATGGCGTACAGACTCCATTACAAGATTTCAACTACAGTGAGATAAAGCGGGGATGGGGTGAACGGCTGGAAGTGATGCCGGACGGCTCCACCATCAAGCACGTCCACTTGGATCTTACGCAAGTTGACGCGGATGAGCCCGATGAGTTAGACCGGGAACCCTTCGACTGGTCGCCGTCGATCAGAGGGCCGAGTTTGCGCGACGTTAAACACAACATGGGATTATGATGAAGAAGCCACCAATAAGTATTTCATCCTGTAAAAAAACAGAATTGTTGGTGAATACGATGAAATTGAGAGCTCTATTGTGCATGGTTTTGTTAGCCGCAACAACATCTTCCGTCCTAGCAAGTAGCATATCAGATAACGACGCAATCTATGTCATTCGATCTGTACTAAGTGATAACGGGTTTGAGGGAGTCACTGCTCAGGTAGCAGATGGTAGGCCAAATGGTGGAACTAAGGGATTGATTCTAGGTTATCGATCTACAGCTTCAAGCGTAGAAGACTTAGCGACTGAAACTGGCGGAATTCTAGGGACATTTTTTGGAGTTGTGAAGACTGGTTGGGATTGCGATGATATGTCTGCAGTGGTTGGAGATCGTAATGGTAATGCAATCGGGATGTGGTACTGTACTAAAGAATGGAAAGATGCTTACGTCCGGGGGCGTATCACTGAAGAGGAAGTACTTGCGAATGTATTAGGTACGATGTACTCATTCTAATGTGGATAGAATTTAAATTCCCTCCACCGAATGCATCTAATTTTTTAAATGTTACGTCATTTTCTGGGAGACAAGGCTCAGCATAATATGCCACAAAACTATATATAAGGCCTTCTAAAACTAAGTAAGACTAAAGCGGCGCGATCTATTCATAAAATCGACATCAGAAAAGGTGTTTGGTGCGGGGGATGGGATTCGAACCCACGAACTCCTGCGAGACAAGGCCCTCAACCTTGCGCCTTTGACCTGGCTTGGCAACCCCCGCCCATGGGGTTTACGACAAACTGACTACGCGAGCTCGCTCAACTGCTGGCTGAGAGACGTCGCGCGCCTCTTGATCTCGCCTGCGGCCCCCATCACCAGGTCCTTTGCAGGCATAGATCCGTCGCTGTCTATCTTCATGACGAAGACGTCCTCAACGGTGGCAACCTCGATCGCTCCGACATCGCATTCGCCGATGCAGAGCTTGCAGAGGGAACAGCTGATGGGGTCGGTGGCTCTGGCCTTTCCCTCGCCCTCTCCGATGACGAGGATCTTCCGAGGACAGACCTCGACGCACTTTCCGCAGCCCTCACACTGATCGCTGATCCTTATCTCCGGCAGGTTCTTGTAGCCGCACTGGGTTCCTGCCTGCCACTTGGAGTGGACCGTCCCCCGGTTGAGGGTGACGATGCCCTCGAGCATCAGCTTTTCGCCCTCTCCCAGGATCGCGATCGGGATCTTCTCGAAGACGACCTTGACCCCGGGGTCCGAAAACCTCAGATCCCCGGAGTGGACGGTGGAGGGCCCCTCTGCTGAGAGGGTCATCCCCACCTGGCAGGCGGGGCAGCCTGCTCCGCCGCATTCGCACTCTTCGGAAACCCTGAAGAGGTTGTGGTCGTCGCCCTTGATCGGGACGAGCCCCAGCCTCAGGGAGAGCTGCTCGTCGAAGAGGACCGACGTATTGTCATAAATACTTATCTCATCGATGGCGAGGGATGGCACCTCCGAAAGGCAGGCCCTCCTTATAGCGTTAGCGAAGGCTGGCTTAACGCCCTTGAGGAGGAACCGGGCCCGGCCCTCTACCAGCTCGATCAGTTCAACCTGCAAAGCTCACACCCTTCTGCCCCGCCGTCCGCCGGAGGGCTTGGTTCCGTCGTGGGGGATGGGGGTAACGTCCTCGATCCTCCCTATCTTAAGCCCGGCCCTCGCCAGGGCCCTGATCGCCGCCTGGGCTCCGGGTCCCGGGGAACGCTGGCGGTTTCCACCAGGGGCCCTGACCTTGACGTGGACTCCGATGATGCCGCTGGTCATCGCCTGCTCCGCGATCTGGCCTGCCATCTGCATGGCGGTATAGGGCGAGCTCTCGTCTCTTGCGGCCTTGACGACCATGCCGCCCGAGACCTTGGCGATGGTCTCGGCGCCGGTGAGGTCGGTTATGGTGATGATCGTGTTGTTGAAGGAGGCGTATATGTGAGCTACGCCCCATTTTCCTTCTGCCATTTTTATCCTTCCACCTTGAGTATTCTGGTGGCCCTCTCAGGATGTGCCTCCTGAGCCATGGGCGAGCCAGGGTAGTAGTCGATGGTCATCTCTTCGCCCCGCTTGACGTAGTATCCGGGAACCGTCACCTTCCGGCCCGTGATCTGGATGTGGCCGTGAGTTATGAACTGCCGGGACTGTCTGAGGGTCTTGGCGAGGCCCTGACGGTATACCTGAGTCTGGAGCCTCCGTTCCAGGAGGTCCTCCACCGTTATGGAGAGGACGGAGTCGAGATCTCCATCTTCCTTCATCATCCCGTAGTTCTTGAGGTGTTCCAGGACGTCCTCCGCCTGAGACCCGACGGATGCGTCTCCCCGGGTGGTGGCTGCCAGAAGCTGACGGCTTACCCGGCGGTACTTTCTTATGAGGCTCTGGGCCTTCCAGACCTCTCTCTTGTTCCGGAGGCCGTAACTCTTGACGAGCTCCAGCTCCTGAGCCATCCTGTCGGCTTCCCAGGGGTGGCGCGGAGTATCGTAACTCTTCCTACACTTGCCAGGATATCCCATAATCTCCCGCCTCCCTCACTTCTTCTTCCTGCTGACGCCCACGGTGGCTCCCCTTCTGCCGGTGGACCTGGTCTTCTGGCCTCGGACACGAAGGCCGCGCTCGTGCCTGATCCCCCTGTAGCTGCGGGTCTTCCTGATGATATCCATCTCTTCCCTGAGGGCCATGACGAGATCGGTCCCCATGACGTGTCTGTCCTCGCCGGTGAGGAGGTCCTTCCTCCTGTTCTTCATCCAGACGGGTAGATGCTCCTGGGCCGCCTCCACTATCTCCCTAAGCCTGGATATGGCCTCGTCCGAGAGCATCCCAAGGGTCTCGGTGGGTTCGATCTCTGCCTTCTGGGCGAGAAGCCGGGCATTCCGTCTTCCCATGCCGTTGATGCCTGTCAGCGCCATCTGAACGGGCTGGTGACCGTTTAGGTCGGTGTTCAGTATGCGCACTATATGTTTCAGCTCTTCGTTCTCTTCTGCCAAATTATTCCTCCAGAAATCTGAGGCCGACGGATTATAGAATCCGAAAGCCCTCTGGAGCAGCCCCGGATCTCAGTCCGACGCCGCCCGCACATCAGCCGGTGGCCGATGGGGCGAACCAATCGCAAACGCTAATCCAAGCCTGAGATTCGCTACTGGTACATAAGACTTATGGAGGCGACAGGCCGCTCATTCTCGCCGGACCTGGACGCTGGCGCCGATCCTCGCCATCTCTTCGAAGAAGCCTGGGTAGGATACGGAGACCGCCTCGGCCGTATCCACCGTCGTATCACCCGCGACCAGGCCTGCCACTGTCAGGGCCATCACTATCCGGTGGTCGTGATGGCCGCTGACCCTGGCTCCCCGGAGCCTGCCACCTTCGATCACCAGGCCGTCCGGCCTTTCTGCGATCTTCGCCCCCATCCTGGAGAGCTCCGTCGCCATCGCCCTGAGCCTGTCGGTCTCCTTGTGTCGGACGTGCTCTGCGTTCTTGACGACGGTCTGACCTTCAGCGACCGACCCCAGGACCGCTATGGTGGGGACGAGGTCGGGGGTGAGGCTCGCGTCCACCTCGACCCCCGACAGCTCGCGTCCCTCGATCTCGAGAACCCCCTCAGAGCGGTCCCAGGAGATCTTCGCCCCCATCTCCTGAAGGATGGATACGATCGCCGAGTCCCCCTGCTTTGAGGGGCGGAGGCCCCGGACCGAGAGGCTCGAGCCGGTGACCGCCGCCGCCGCCAGGAGGTAGGAGGCGGAGGAGAAGTCCCCGGGGACGGTGTAGCCGCCCAGGTCGTAGCTCTGGCCGCCCTGGACGGCGAACCTCTCGAAGTCGGTCTCGATCTTGGCCCCAGCTGCCCGGAGCATCTCGAGGGTGATCTCGGCGTAGGGGCGGCTCTTGAGCTCGCCCTTAATCTCGATCTCAGAACCCCCCTCGGCGAGGGGGCAGGATATGAGGAGGGCCGAGAGGAATTGGGAGCTTACGCTCCCGTCGAGGACGGTCCTCCCGCCCCGGATCCTCCCCCGGACTACCAGGGGGGCGCAGTCGTCCTTCTTTATCGAGAAGGCTTCGCCCCCCAGGTCGCAGAGGGATTTGAGGAGGGGACCGTTGGGCCGCCGGCGGATGGAGGCGTCCCCGGTGAGGACCGCCCCGTCGGTGAGGGCCGCCACCGCCGCCATGATCCGGAGGGTGGTTCCGGAGTTCTCGACGTCGATGACATTCTCGGGGGTCTTCGGCCCTCCTCCAGCGCCGGCCACCGCCAGCGTTTCGCCCTCTATCGCGATCTCCGCCCCGAAGGCCTCGGCGGCCCGGATGGTGGCCCTGGTGTCGGCGGATAATAGCGGCCTCTTGACGGAGCCGCCAGGCCCCAGGGCGCTGATGGTGATCGCCCGGTGGGTGTAGCTCTTGGAGGGCGGGACCTCCACATCGCCCGAAACCTGCGAGCGCTCGACTGATGCTATCATCGGTGGTAGAGTGGGCCGTTGAGTATAAAAAATCGAGGCTTCCGCCCCATCTGGGGACCCCTCACCGGCGCGATATGGCCTCCGTCAGGGCGACGACCTTCTCCAGGGAGAGCTCTTGGGGCCTTATATCCAGAAGGGCGGGGTCGATCCGCGACAGGGCATCGGGGGGGACCTTCATGGCGGCTAGGGTGCTCTTGACCTTCTTCCTCCTCATGGAGAAGAGGCCCCGGGTGAGGGCTTCGAAGGCCCCCCATTCGACGGGGGCCGGCGTCTTCCGGGGCCGGAGGCGGACGACCGCCGACTCTACCTGGGGCATGGGGGAGAAGGCGCCCCGGGGGACGATCTCCAGGACCTCGGCCTCGGCCCAGAAGGCGACGTTGAGGGCAAGCCTCCCATGCTCCCTCGTCCCCGGCGGCGCCACCATCCTCTCGGCAAACTCCCGCTGGTACATCAGGACCGCAAGGTCGAAGGGCCTCGCCAGGAGCCTGAAGGTGATCTTGGAGGAGATCTGGTAGGGGAGGTTCGAGACGATCTTGTTGTACTCTGGCAGGGGGACCCGGAGGGCGTCGCCTCGGATGATCAAGACGTTATCGAACCGCCCCTCCAGGCTGGAGGCCAGGACTGGATCGACCTCTATGGCATAGACGGTCCGGGCCCGCTCCGATAGGATGTCGGTGAGGTTTCCCGTCCCCGGCCCGACCTCCAAGACGGCGTCTCCGCGGCCGAGGGAGGCGTAATCGCCTATTCTGGCCAGGACCCTGCGGTCGACGAGAAAATGCTGACCTAGCTTCTTCAAGACAGGGCTCCCCTCAAAAGCAGGATTGTGGGAATAGGTGGGCCTCTTCCTCTGCCCCGTCATCGCCGCCGCGGATCTGCGGTGAATATCCGATACTTGATCCGGTCGTCTGCGATCTCGTCCTCTATCCTTTTTGCCAAAAGCTTCTCGGGGTTGTATATACCCTTGACCCGCTCTGAGAGGTCTTCAAAGCTCTTGAAGGGGCCCTTCTTCCGCTCGTTCAAGATCGCCCACATCAGCTTCTTGCCGATGCCGGGGAGGAGCTCCAGGGCGTGCATCCTCGTCGTCAGCGGGCCCGCCTCGTTGAAGAAACGGAGGTAGTACGCCTCCTTCTCCAGGACGATCTTCTGGATGGCGTAGGGGAGCTCGACCCTCCCCCCCTGGGAGAGCTCCTCGTAGCCGATCCTCCGGTTGACCCGGTCGACGATCGGCCGATCTCTTCCCACCAGGGCGACCTTTACGCCGATCTCGGGGACCGCCCCCTCCCTGGGGGTCATCTCCATCAGGACGAAGTCCCTCTCTCCCACCCCCTGGATGAGGGGCCTCTTCTGATACCTGCCCATGGAGTCCGATACGTGGCCGTAGGGGAGGTAGTCGAGGACCCAAGCTATCTCTTCGCGCCGTGGAGGCCTGCCCGAGGTCATTATTCGTCCTCACAATCAGATGGTCATCCTCTAAGAACCGCGTCGAGGATCGCGTCCAAGTCCTCGTCCAGGAGGGTGAACCGCTCCTTGGCGTAGAGAGCCCGGATCTCGTCCTTGGTCCTGGGCCGGATGTCGGCTATCTTGGTCGCGATCTCTTTAGTCATCTTCTCCAGCCCCAGGAGCTCCTCGACCATCTTTCTGCTCTCGGCCGCCTCGCCCTGGGAGAAGATCTCGGCATGCTTTATCGCCCTTCTCAGCTCGTAGCCGAGCTCCTCTGGCTCTTCGGCCCTCCGGAGCCTTATCTCCTCCAGGGCCTCCTTCACCTCGGCGAGGGTCATCAGATCCTCGCTCAGAATGCTCTTGACGATCATCTCAATTCTGGGGTTTCAGATGTTCCGGGAGGGATACCACCGTCTTTTTGGCGTCTCCATCCCTCACTTCCAGCACGTAAGCCCTGCCCTTTCGGCCCAATACCTTTCCAGTCTTCCCGTGGAACTTGGGGTTGGGCATCCCCCTGTGGATGCTCGGGTCGAGGACGATGTGGACCATATCGCCGTCATCGAAGTCCTGGATCGCCCTGCTGACGGGCGATATACCCCGCGCTCTGACCGATTTGCTCAGCCTGTCTCTAGTCCGTTTCCGTATTCCGTGTGACTTGGGCATCTGCCTCTCCACCTACGTTTATTACGTCCAGCTCCGTCACCCTCGCCTCGACCCCGATGAGTTCCGATAGGCTCGGCTTCGTTCTCCCGCCGTCTCCGCTGACCAGCTCCTTTACGTAAAGGCCGCTCGTCCCCCGGAGGGTCATCTTCGCGGTCTTCCCCGAGAGCTGGTCAAGCTGGAGGTCGAGGACCTCTCTCCGTCGGACCTTATCGGCCCGTCGGTGAGATACTCGGGTGGGCGTGCGCTGTTCAACCAGGCCGACCAGTTTGTCCAGAACTGATTTAAGCTTTTCTTCTGGTACTTCCTCTCCGAATTCTACCACCATCGAGTAGCTCTTCTCGAAGAGGGCCTTCTTCAGGTGCTCTACGGTCTCCTTCCCGGTGAATTCGAGGTCGCTCACCTCCACCTTCCCGGAGGCCCGCCGGTTGATCTCCTCTCTGAGGCGGGCGAGATCGAGGTTCCTCACCCGGGGGGAGACCGCCTCCACCACGAAGGGCCTTCCCGTCCCCAGCATCCGGGCGTCGATGTCCTCCCTCCCCGAGCCGTGGAAGACGGTGTCCTCGCACCTAGCCGCCTCGATGATGGGGTCTCTGATCAGCTCGTCAACCGACTCCTGATACCTTCGGCCGGTGAAGCTGCACGCTTCGCAGCCGCTTCCGCCGCAGTCGCGGCAGGGCCACCTCGTCTGGGGAAAACCCCTAACTAGCTTTCTGTACCTACCCCGGATGTAGAGGGAGGAGACCTGGACGGCGACCTTGCCGTTCTCCAGGTCCAGGATCGCGAGGACGTCGGGGGAGGTGAAGCTGGTCGCCTTCCCCGTCCTCTCGGCGATCCTCTTTCCCACCTCGCGGTTCAGCTCCGACTTCATCGGCTCGGCGTGGCGGGATCCGCCGTCCGCCAGGACCAGCTCCTCGTTCTCGGCGAGGAGGCCATTCATCCTGGTGCCGACGAGGAAGGTATCATGCTCGAGGTGGCGCAGCTCCCTCTCGGCGGCCTCGGCCCAGCGGTCGAGCTTCTCAGGCTCCATCTCCCCGAGGCAGACCCAGCACCTCTCCGGCTCGCCCGCGAGGCCGAGCTTCAGCCTTGCGTTCTTCGAGCTTGGAGCGAGATCCTCCAGGATCTTGCGGCCCGTTTCGTCGATGGACCCGGCCATGGAGAGGAAGGTCTTGATCGCCTCGCCCCGCCCGGCGTTCGTCAAGCCCGTCGAGAGCATCGCGAACTGTCGACCAAGACAGCTGTCGCAGATGGGGCCGAGGCGGAGGATCTTCCTCGCCGACTCCGCGAGGTCGGCGACGTCCTTATTCATCTCATTTGTTCTCATGCTGAAGCGTCTCTTCTTCGTTCCTTCTCTTTATTCGTCTCCATTCGTCCTCCTTTCTCGTCCCCCGGCCGGATGGGATGGTACCTCTCTCCGGTCCAGCTCGTTATTTATCAGGACGATGCAGTGGTCTGCGTGGAGGCTCTTGGGCCCCACGGAGACGATCTCTGCCCCCAGCCCCGCGAGGATGGCCTCGTCCGCCTCCGAGAGGCCGATGTGGTCTCCGAGGACGAAGGTCCCGTCCCTGGCCAGGGGTAGGCCTCGATGGTCAGATCCGTCCTCCCTTAAATAGTAGGTCGTCCCCCCTCTGAAGATCGAGAGGTCCGCCAGGTCCCCGGCCCGGACGAAGATCCCCGGCGTAGACTTCGTCCAGCGGGACTCCGCCTCCAGGGCTAGGGCCTTCTTCAGCAGCGCCGCCGTCGTCCTCTCGTCGGGGTTGAGGTGGCGGAGGTCCCGCCCTCGGAGATGGATAGTCTTCGCTGCTCCGCCCCCGCGGAGGATCAGATAGGCATCGACGTCTCTCCTGATGCCGTGGGAGAGGACGAAGGCCGAGTTGATGCACCGGCAGAGGATGTCGATCCTTCCTGAGGTGCCGGGGATGTCTTCGAGGGAGAAGTCCGGGGTCGTCGTCGCGAGGTTCCCCACCACTACGAAGCTTCGCATAGGTTGGTGGATGGGGGGCCTGGTAGATCTCCTTTTCGTTTTGGATTGTTTTTTAAAAGCAATAATCATATAGATCAACAATGGGGGGAACCCTTGGAATTAACTGAAACGAGCATTTTAAAAATAGTAGCGCTGCTTTTCTGACTAATTAATGACAAATTTCCGCTATATTATCACACATCTGTCGATATATTTATGGAAACATTTTTATATAAGCCCGCTTTACTGCGATAGGAGCTCGATGCAAGTCCTGGGATTCGTATTAAGGACCTTTCACGGAGGTAGACCATTGAAACGAACTCTTGAATCCGGCCCCAAAGACATCAATCAAGGTATCTCAGGGATTATGCTACCGTTTTTCAATATTCAATGGTCTCGCGAGTCATGGCTCGGGACGAAAAGACAGCTCTGAAATCAGCGATGGGATGTAGGTAAAGATGAAGACAAAAATGGCCCTTTCGGCCTTTGTGGGCATCTTGATGGTGGGCGGCGCGATGGCCCAGTGGGATGACATCAGCGACTTCAACACCATCTTGGGCA
The DNA here is from genome assembly GCA_001602645.1 of Methanosarcinales archaeon Methan_01. GTDB lineage: Archaea > Halobacteriota > Methanosarcinia > Methanotrichales > Methanotrichaceae > Methanocrinis. Next base: position 23,358 of record LUYE01000041.1, on the reverse strand, counting down.
TCGGTGATGGGTACGGCATTGCAGCTGACCATGCACATGAAGACGTGCCTGCGGTGGCGTACGTCTTCTCCGGCTCGGTGGCGTACTCGGGAACTGCCCTCCTCGAGTTCACTCAAGGCGATGATCAGTACGGCCCCATAGATGCGGGAATCGTCAGATGGGATGATGAGAGGGGATGGGTATTCAACGAAACGACCCAGGCGTGGACCTTTACGGCGGCATCCTCTAAGGGGACCGCTGACACCGAGGCAATTCGGATTAGAAACGTAATAGATCCGACGGCAACGGCAACTGCAGCTACCATTGCAATCTCCGGATACGGAAACTGTGGATCTGGCTGGGGAGAGAACGCCTCCTACTCTTACATGAATGATAACGGTACCACGACGATGGAGATCGAAGGTGGATCGTCCGCTGGTGGCTATCTCCCGACCCTCAGCCCCTGGCTGGACAACGTCGGCATCGCCGCAACTGAAGCGAGCGCCAGTGCTGACGGCACTGATAACGCGTTCGTTGCCATCGTGGATCTCGGCGTGGCCTATACAGATCCCTTCGAGTCCGCCTCCCTCTCGATTGTGGAGATCGATTCCATATCGGATTGGTGAGGCCACCTCACCTTTTTTTTATATGGGGCCACCATGAAAAAAATGGCTATATTAATAAAATTGGCGATATTCTTGATGGCAGCCATCCCATCGGCTGATGCAGGTGGGTACTGGGAAGGCGAATATTATCATAACGTATCCGACGGGAAGATGCTGACTGAGAGCCACACTCGTAATCTCGCGTCAGGCCTATCGTTGAGCGCAGTTTTAAACATAGTCTTAAATTATAACGTGGATGGAGACGCTCCCGGGTATGATGTAAATTTTCGAGCGAATCAAACCGCTGAAGAAGATGTCTATTATTCGAGGCTCAGGTCGAACATAACCCATACGTTATCCAAAGACGGCGAGGACCCCGTCGTTCGCGAAGTGAACGCCGAATCATATATCATAATGCCCAAAAAGTTCGACGCGAACCAGGCGATAAATGTGCACTTCTCTCAGGAGAACGGCTCCGAGGCGGAGGTGAATGCCACCTTCATATATGATGGAGAAAGTTACGAGTTTTGTATCGGATCTGTCATAAATGAATCTGAAACGCTGAATCTGTATTTATATCCTTACTGCCCGCTCTTGGAGGGGCTCGATCTGGATTATGAGAACGCCTATATGGATCTGGCCGGAGGAGACGATTTCGATTATGAGGGCAGCTTCGTCATGCAAGCCCTTCAAACTGAAGGTGGTAGATGAAGATGAAATTGCTTGGGAGTGGACGAGCCATTAAAGCCTTGTCTCTCCTGCTCGTTTCGTACTTTTATGTCCTGAGCGGATCTTCCACCGTGAGCATATCCTGCAACTACTATAACGGCGATGGGGAATTAAGTGAGGATATCAGCGTAGAAAATGCCGGCTTTGAGGGAACAGTTATAATATTGCCTTATGAAATGGAGGGTTTCTCCATATTCTCCGAGGGGAAAGGGCAGACAGCCGATGTCCACAGGCATAGCAAGCTGTCCCATAAGATCTCCGCAACTAACATGGTGACGACAAATGAGCTTCAGGTCGACCTGAAATCGTTGAACGCGAGATACAGCTGGGTGAATAAGGGAACCGTCTCCCCAGACCAGGCCGACCTCTCCTGCGCCTCCCAGGGGACGATAAAGCCCGGAGATGCCGGCGGGGAATCGGAGCTGAGCGAAGCCTCGTCACTATTACAGGCGACAAGTCTGGGGAAGACGATAACAGCAGAATCGGCCTTAAGAGCAAGCCCCGCCACCACCGCTGTAGCATCTGTCGGATGGGGCCTTGAAGCAAAACTGGGAACTCACGAAAGCTTGCTGAATCAATATACGAACATCAGGTCTCGGCCAGGGTACTTGACATATCCTACATCGCAGCAGGAAGGATTTATCACCACAGGCATGACATTGGAGGGCCAAGATGAAGAAACCGGGAAGCCCCTCTTTTCGAAGAGGTACGTTCCTGTTCCAAAGGACGAGGAGCATCCAGATGGATTTGGGTTTCCTTTATCGCTCGGTGTGATGAAGGTCGAGGACGACTCCGTGTATATGGAGAACAAACTGACGATGACCATGAGATGGCAGGAGGGCGACTTGGAGAACCCCGGGGATGGTGAGTGATGAGGAGAGGGGTTGTTATCTGTATAATTTCACTCCTCCTCATATCGTTGTTCGTCTGTTATTCGAGCGGAAAGGAGGGTTACAGCATCGAAGTTGATGTCAATGGAACCGCCTGGGGGATCGATCGCTCTACCCAAAATTTGAATCTCAATATAGAAGGAAAGGTATCGGGATTCGGAAACATCTCCAGGAATAACCGCATAAGAAGCATATCCGGCGTGAGCTTCAGCGAGAAGTCCTCCGTCGTTCGGGGTGGCAACCTGTCCATGGAGGACCGCATTCAGTTGGTGGCCAAAGAACGTCCGGTCTATATCCAGTACGTCCTTGGGAGCGTGGGCGCAACGGAATATGCCAAGATTGGGATAGACGAACGCTGGATCACTCAATTTATCAATTATAAAAATATCTCATACCTTGGTGAAGGCGGAATAAGGACCTCTGAAAGGTACGAAGACAACGGCGAACACATATTCTCGTATACAGATTCTTGGAAGCTCTCTAAAGAGAGCATGTATGTATCTTTCAACAACAGAACGATCATCTTGGCGGAAATTTATCCAAATTCCATTAAAGTTGATCGATCATCAAATAAATCTTCACTTTATTATTTAGATATGGAATCGGTGGGGGCGCTTGCTCGTATCGACTTAATCAGCGCTAGACCTTCGGACGAAAAAGTATCTGATATCTCCGAGGAGCCGGTATCTCGGAACTTGCAGGATTATGCGGGCCATGTCAAGACGGAACTGATGGTGAGCGATCGGTGGGTCACCGCTTACCCGACAAATGAAACTGACTTTAACGGAGATAATTCGTCTAGTACAGTCGTTCTCGTCGAATAGTTCCTGGGAATCGGTCTATCGAGCAGGTGAGAGGTGGGGTGATATGGCAGGTGCGGAGGAAGGGTCGATCCTAAAAACGTGGGTGGTTGTAGCATTGCTGGCGCTTTTATCCCCTCTTTCCTGGGCCGCCGACGATGGCGGGCAGTATTCGAAGCATGAACATAAGTTCGAGCAGAAAGTGGAAGCAGAAGGCTACTTCGCGATCTCCCAGAATGTAGATGCCGAGACCCTCCAGCTCCAGAATAGCATTCATGGCAGCGGTATCATGGATGCGGCAATCCTCATCAGCTCAAACCAGACCAAAACGAAATATTGTCCACAAGATAAAAATACGCTCGTATACGGGAAACCTGTATACGGTAACGAATCGAATATATCCTTCATCGAGGATAACGATATGTCCTATGCTCCCATGGCCGTGGCCTACGGGACCGGCTACTACGCCAAGAACCCCATCGTCTACAACTCCAAGCTGAAGGAGTCGACGGTGGGGAAGAGCCGCCAGGAGGGGGTCTCGATGAACCACCAGATCGAGTACGCCTCTGCGTTCCAGAAGTATATAACCGTCGATCTTCGGTGGAAGGATGCTATAAACTGCACCGATCCCCCAGTTTATGGATTTGGACTTGCCAGGATGGAGGTAGAGGAGGCGGTGACCGAAGGGGTGATTCACCTTGGCGAGCTGGTGACGGATCCGGAAGACGGCTGGAAGAGGCCGCTGATCGAGATCGACGAGAGCTACGTCGGTGATACAAAGCTCACCAGGAAGATGGAAGTCTCCACGACCAAGTCTCCAGAGACGCTGGGAAAAGACTGGCTATCCTGCTGCACCCTCGGCGGCTTCAACGAGACGGAATGCGAGACGATCTGGGACGATGAGGAGATCTTCGGCGACAGATATTGGGATCTCGCCTCTTGAGAGAAATCGTGAGAGGAGCCTTCGCGAGGTCTCCCACCACTACGAAGCTCTTCGCATGGGACGGATATGGTTGGGGGTAGATGCCCTCTTCGTCCTATTGAGGGGGGCGGCAATGGGTCTTGGATCGAGATTATCATATGTTGAGCTGCCAGCATCCTCCCCACCGGCCATCCCGACGAACCTCGAACCGCTTTGATATCATTTATCAGGGCTGCCTTTTGAGCCAGAACCGAGCAAAGATATTCTTTTATAGAATACTGCCTTCATCATAGCCCGGAAATTAAGACGGACGTGACGACACCCATGAGATCCTCATCTTTTATCCTCATCTCTCTCTCGGCTCTGGCGATCCTCGCCGCCTCAACGACATCCGTGATCTGCAATGGAGATGGTCGGGGCCTTTACGGGGGCCTCCTCGCCTCCGGAACTGGCCCTGCCTCGGCGGAGGGCGAGGCACTGCCTTCGTCTCAGATCGGCGCAAGGGACGACGGCAAGAATCCCCGAGGATCTCGTTTGTCGGACGAAGGCGGATCGATGGATGTAGACGGATCTATGGACGAGGACGGATCGACGGACGGAGATCGAAGGATGGATGAGGAAGGGTCTGAGACGGTTCTGGATCCCCATTCCGTCGGCAAGATGATGGACCTGACGGGGATATCCGCCCTCCACGCCCGGAAGATCTCGGGACGGGGGGTGACGATCGCCCTCCTGGACAGCGAGTTCTACTACGACAACGAGACCGCCGAGAGGCTCACCGCCGATATCGTCCCCATATACGCCGACAGCTACGGCAAATACGAGGTCCATGGGATCGCCTGCGCGGAGCTGATCTCCTCGATAGCCCCGGGGGTCAAGCTGTACCTGGTGGACGCTGGAAGCACCCAGGAGGAGGTCACAGCTGCGATAGAGGGGCTCCTGAATCTCGATGAGCAGATCGACATAGTCTCCTGCTCATCGGACTTTCCCTTTGGCGGCTTCGACGGGGATGACGCCGTCTGCGAGGAGGTCGAGAAGATGACCTCCAATGGTACCCTCTGGATCAATGCCGCAGGAAACCAGGCGCTATGCCACTGGTCCGGTGAGTTCATAGATCCCGACGGGAACGGGTTTCTCAACTTCTCTCCTGAGGACGAGAGCATAAACCTGACCATGGAGAGGGGGGATGACGTCTCCATCTGGCTGAGCTGGGAGGACGATCGGGATGCTGCGGCCCTCGACTACGACCTTCGCCTCGACTACCCCGGCCGGGGCCGGTCGATCTCCGACAACCCCCAGAGGGGATACCGAGGACAAGAGCCGGTGGAGATGATCCGCTTGACGGCTCCTCGGGACGGTACCTATCACATAAAGATCAGGAGATACGACGGCGCCGGGTCCCCTGGCCGTCTCCACCTCTTCACCACCCAAGACCTGGATGAACACCAGGTTCAAAATTGGAGCATTGGCATCCTGGGGTGCTGCCGAAACGTCATCACCGTGGGGGCGATCAACATCTCCACTCTCCAGATCCAGCCTTACAGCTCTCGGGGCCCCACCGAGGACGGGCGCCAAAAACCCGATCTCGTAGCCCCGGACAACGTGACCACCTACTCTTACATCTCCGACGGCTTCGCAGGGACCTCGGCCGCAGCCCCCTTCGTGGCGGGATGCGCGGCCCTGGTCCTGGAGCTCTTCAGGGACGATCCGGACGTGGACGTCAGGAGGGTCCTTTTGGAGAGCTCCACAGACCTGGGACCGGAGGGTCCCGATGAGATCTACGGCCGCGGCCTGGTGAACCTGAGCAACTTGGAAGTGAATCTATGAAGAGATTGGAATATGCCCTTTTGATCATGGCCTTTTCGGCGGCCCTGATCATCCCTGCGACGGCCCAGACCGAGGAGTTCAAGAGCCTGGAGTTCGGCTTCTCTGCAGAGTACCCGAGGGAGATGGATATCGACCTCCTACCCCAGGACGTCACCTCGGGGGTCGAGGACCCCGTCGTCGAGTTCACCTCCTTCGGCGTGATGACGATCCTCGTCGGAGCCTCGGAGAATAAGGGCCTCTCCCTGGAGAGGTTTTCCTCCCGGGCGGAATCGGATTACGAGGCATCGTGCGAAAACTTTGAGGTGATGAGATCCGCCGTCGGCGACGTAAACGGCGTCGGATCCCTGGAGAAGGAGTACCTCTTAGAAGACGAATCTACGGCCGTCCTCATGAGAGACGTATTCTTGAACGGCGACGACCTGATCTACCACATATCCTGCAGGGCTGAGCAGTCGTCCTACCGAAGGGCCGACCTCCTCTACTTCAACAGCTTCATAGACTCCTTCAAGGTATTTCCCATCGAAGAGGCCGTCAGCGGAGACTGGATCCAGACCGCAAAGCCCATCTGGTCGTCCCCGGCCCTGGCAGATCTCGACGGCGACGGCGAGTTCGAGATCGTGGTGGGATCGAACGAGGGGAAGCTCTACGTCTTCAACCGGGACGGCTCTACGGTCCCGGGCTTCCCGACGACGGCCGAGGAGCCGATCCGCTCCTCCCCCGCCGTCGCCGACCTGGACGGCGACGGTAAGCTCGATGTTGTCGTCGGATCCGACGACGACATGCTCTACGCCTGGAACAGCCTGGGCGGACACCTTCCCGGCTTTCCGAGGCTCACCTCCAACGACGTCGGATCGTCCCCAGCCATCGGAGACCTCGACGGCGATGGCAGCCCGGAGATCGTGGTGGGGTCTGACGATAGGGGCATATACGCCTTCAACGGCGACGGATCTCCGGTATGCGGCTTTCCGCTGATCACCTCAAACTCCGTCCTCTCCTCTCCCGCCGTAGCCGATCTGGACCGGGACGGCACCTCGGAGATCGTCGCTGGCTCCGCGAAGATGGGGACGGAGATCATGGCGATCCTCCTGGGTCTCTCCACCGGCCAGGTCTACGCTGCCGACGGCCGGGGTTACCCCCTGCCGAGATTTCCCATCGACCTCCCTAGCCCCTCCCTCTCCGATCTCTCTGGAAGCTATATCGGGTACTCGTCACCGATCCTCGCGGACCTCGATGGCGACGGCCGCCTAGAGATCGTCATCGGAGCTGAAGATGGCCTCTACGCCCTGAACCTGGAGGGCGAAGATCACGGGCGGTTTCCGCGAAAGACAGCCGGGTCGTTGGCGGACAGCCTCATGGCAGCTGGGGATGTGGACGGTGATGGGAAAATCGAGCTGGTGGCGGGAGCCACCGATGGAAGGCTCTACCTCTGGACGAGCGACGGCTCCGATTATCCGGGCTTTCCCATCCAGACTGGTGGCTACGTCAAGAACGTCGCCATGGGGGACATCGACGGCGACGGCCAGCAGGAGATCTTAGGAGGGTCCCGAGACAACAGGGTCCACGCCTGGAATCTGGACGGGACGGAGGTCTCCGGCTTTCCCAAGGTCGCCCTGGGGGACTTTGATACAACCCCAGCCATAGGAGATCTGGAGGGGGACGGGGTCCTTGAGATGGTGGCGGGCTCTGACGACGGGAGAATCTACATATGGGAGATCTCCGAATCCTTCGGAGATCATCGGTGGCCGATGATCGGGCAGAACCTCCGCCATTCCGGCGCCGTGCCCGGTTGAAGGAGCGGTTTGGGGCGAAGAGGGGGGATGGGGCGGAGGCGAGGTCCCTCGCCTCTTGCCCCCCACCCCTCCGGCCAGCCGACGCTTTAGTTTTATATGAACATATAAAATCTTCATCGGCCTGGCATCACCTATATATTCAGCGATCAAGATGAGGATGGTGATCCTTTGAAGAAGACGATCTTAATCTTCGTATCCCTGACCTGCTTTGCGACCATCGCCTCAGTCGGCTCATCCATGGCCGAAGAGATGCTGATCCAGGACAGCGGAAATGAGACGACGGTGAACATCTCCGCCCTTTACTCATCGGGATTTCTCGGAGTAGCGGAAGCGGTGAAGTTCACTCCGCCGAAGACGGGATGGATCCTCGACTCCGTCCAGATCCTGGGGTGGGACGGGTATGAGGAGAACGGGACCCTTCCGGATGAGAGGATGATATGCATGGAGATCCGGGACGAGAACCTCCGACTCCTCTATAGGTTCACAGATTCGCAGCTGCCCTATTTCACCTTCTCGGGGATGCCGGGAATGGGTGTGATCGAAGTCCCCTCGTTGCCGATGAACGGCGACTTCTACGTCTGCTTCTACGACCGAGGAGCGGTGGACATAGGGCTGGACTGGAACAAAGTCGAGGGCAACTCGTTCTTCTACGATATGATGACGGGGGAGCTAATCCCTGCGGAGGTCGGGACGAAGAACTCGGAGGAGCTTATACCGGTGAACTGGATCATAAGGGCCGCAGGCCGCTGAGAGATCCTCGGCCGGTTTAGATCATGTCCCATAAGATCTTCGGTCCCTGCGTCTGCATCGGAGGCATGCCCGGCATCGGGAGCGTCGGGAAGGTGGCGGCGGATTACATAGCCGTCGCCCTGGAGTCGATCACCTTCCAGCTGATGGTCTCCACCGGCTTCCCCCCCGAGGCCCCCGTCCAGGAGGGGTTGGCGAGGGCCCTCCAGGTGGAGCTGAAGGCCCCGGAGGGGAGAGACGACCTCATAATCCTCTGCGGGGACGCCCAGCCTCTCAAGCCACCCCACATGTACAACCTGGCAGGAGAGATCCTGAAGGCCCTCGCCGCCTACGAGGTTACTGACCTGATCACCCTCGCCGCCTACGTCGGAAGCTCTGAGGAGAAGGTCTTCGGAGTGGCTACGGACCCCGACCTCGCCCTGGCCCTGGAAGAGGGCGGCATCGCCCTCCTTCGAGACGGGATCGTCGGCGGCCTCAACGGGATACTCGTCGGCCTCTGCCCCTCCTACGGGATCCGGGGCATCTGCCTTATGGGGAAGACCGACGGTGAGCGGGCCGTCGACCTCGCCGCAGCAGAAAACCTGATCGGGGCCGCCAGCGACCTATTGGGCCTGGACGTCTCGACGGAGATCCTCGGCTGGAGCCTTCAGGAGGACGAGGAGGATGGGCCGCGGAGCCCCCGCCATCGGGAGGAGGACTCTCATGCGGGGTACGCATGATGGGATGGGCCCCCTCTAGACCGTCCTCACCACCAGGCTCTCCCGGGGGACCCCCAGGGCCATGGAGACGGGCTCGCACTTGGCCCTCATGACGTAGATCAGCCTGCCCTTCAGCATATCGTCAAACTCGGTCATCGTCTCGAAGTTGCCCATCCCCTTGGCGATGACGAGGTACCTCCCGTCCCTGAGGAGGCCGAGGAGCTGGGGCCTCGCCTCCTCCAGGGATAGGCCGATGACGGGCCCCGTCGGCTCTAAGGGGTGGGATGTCATCGACAAGAGCTCATCGAAGGTGACGTCGTTTAATATGGGCTCGGTCTTCGGCCCGATGACGACGTCCTTTCCCATCTCCGATAGCCTATCGATGACGAAGAGGTCGAAGACGATCTCCCCGGCGTTGTCGGTGAGGTAGAGGATCTTGTCGAAGAGGCAGATCCTCCGGCGGGCCTCCTCCAGATCGCCGTCAAAGTTCTCTTCCAGGGTATCGAGGAAGGCCTCCTCGAAGGATTCGACGTCGAAGTCGTGCCCTTTCACCCCCCACTCCATGGAGTTTCCGGCGGCGGCTATCCGGATCAGCGCCTCCATTCTGTCTTCCGCCTCCACGTAAAACTGCTCCGCCCGGGGAAGGAGCGCTGCGGCCGCTTGGTTGCTCTCGGCCTTCATCTCTCGATAGGGGTCGGGGTTTCTGCTCCTCCTCTTCATGATCCGCTCCCGCTCGGTCCCCACCGCCGAGGGGACCGCCCCCTTGTGGTGGGCCATGAAGTCGAGGAGCTCCTCCATCGCCTCTCTCTTATCCCGATCGTCGGAGAAGAGGAGGTCGCCCTCGAACTTGGCCCGGTCGAGGATGCAGCTGTAGCAGTTCGAGGCCATCTTCATGGCGTCACCTACCCGCCAGGACGGCGATCACCTCGGGGATCGCCTTTGAGGCCACCTCCGGGACCGACCCGCCGCTGAGGACGAAGACGATCCCTCTATCGCCGACGGCCTCCTTAATGATCCGGGCCATCTTGGGGTAGGCGGCAATTGTCAGCTCGAAGCCGCCGTAGTCGTCGGCGTGGGAGTCGTGGCCGAATACTACGAAGCAGATCTCAAAGTCGAAGTCCTTCGCCATCTCCATGGCGCTCCCCAGCTCCCTCAAAAACTGCTCGTCATCGGCGTCGAAGCCGATCCCGATGTCGTAGTTGTTCAGCTCGCCGTCGAAGTTGGAGCTCTGCTGGTGGTTGAAGTTTATGTGGTAGACGTTCGGGTCGCCGCCGAAGAAGTTCCTCGTCCCATCGCCGAAGTGGGGGTCGACGTCGACGATCAGAAACCTCTCCATGCCCATCTCTCGGAGCCTCAGGATCGATATGGCGACGTCGTTGAAGTAGCAGAACCCCCAGCAGCTTCCGCGGCTCGCGTGGTGGCCGGCGGTCCCGGTGTAGGCGAAGGCGTTCTCGGCCTCCTCCCTCGCCACCATCTCCGAGGCCTTGAGGACGGAACCCGCCGAGAGGAGGGCGACGTCGTAGTACATCCTCTCGGAGGGCTCGGTCCTCATCCTCTCCATGTGCTCCGGCGCGTGGACCCTCTCGACGAGGGAGAGGGGGGCGGGCTCGGCCTCGAAGACCTGGACGTCGGAGCCTTCCAGAAGCCCCGACCTCTTCAGGGCCTCAAAGGAGGGCTTGATCCGGTGCTTCAAGACGCTGTGCCCCTTCGACCCGAAATCCTCGTGATATATGACGGAGACCAACATGGCTTCCCGGTCTTTCCGCAGCCCTTATAAAACGTTCCTCCTCGAGGCTCTAGATCTGGGAGTACCTCGGATACCTCTCGAGGAGCATCCCCTCGACGACGATCGGCATCTCCCGGAGGGCGTCGTTGGAGGCCCGCTCGACCTCCCAGTCCTTGCTCGAGTAGATGGTGAATAGCGGCTCTCCCTTCTTCACGACCTCTCCCATCTTCTTGTGGATCCGTACCCCTGCCTGCTTGTCGGCGGGAGCCCCGGCGTTCCTCGCGATCTCGACGATCCTCTTGTTGTTGAAGGAGATGACATAGCCGGTCGTCGGGGCCAGGATGTCGCGACTGCACTCACCGATCTCGATGTCGCTGCTCTTGATGGTGGGGTCTCCCCCTTGGGCCTCTATGATCTCCATCATCTTCTGGTGGGCCTTGCCGCTGGCGAGGATCCTCTCGGCCATCGCCTTCCCCTCGCCCCGGGCGGCGACGCAGCCCATCCCGGCGGAGCATCCGATCTCCAGGAGGACCCCTGCGAGAGACAGGCTCTTCTCTCGGAGGCTGTTGGGCCCCTGGCCGCTCTCGAGCATCGTGAGGGCCTCCTTCACCTCCAGGGCGGGGCCCACCGTCCTGCCGACCGGCGAGCCGCCGAAGGTCATGGCGCACTCGACCCTGATCCCCAATCGGTCCCCGAGATCGATGAGGTCTTTGGCCATCGACCGGCCCGCGTCCACCGTCGGAAGCTTCGTCCCTGGTCCCACCGGCATGTCCATCACCACCGAGTCGGCGCCGACCGCCCCCTTCTTTGACATGATCGACGCCAGCATCTGGCTGTAGGGGTCGATGGTGAGGGCGTACTCGGCCTTGATCAGCCTGTCGTCGGCGGGGGCGATGTTCGTCGCCCCGCCCCAGGCGAGGATGCCTCCGACGTTCTCTGCGATCTCCTTGATCTCGTCGGCGGAGAACTCGACGGGGGCGAGGATCTCCATCAGGTCCGAGGTCCCCCCCGCCCCGGTGATCGCCCGGGAGCTGGTCTTGGGGATGAGAAGCCCTGCAGCCGCCACGATCGGCACCACCAGGAGGGAGACCTTGTTTCCGGGGACTCCCCCTATGCTGTGCTTGTCGACGACGGGGTGGGTGTCGAAGTGGATCCGCTCCCCGGTATCGATCATCGCCCTCGTCAGCCACTCCGTCTCTTGGGAGTCGAAGTTTCTTATGTAGAGGGTGGTGAGGTAGGCGGAGATCTCGACGTCGCTCAGGTTGTTGTCGACGATGTCCTGGACGATCGTCCTGATCTGGTCCTCGGTGAGCCTCTCGTGGTCCATGATCCTCTTGATGTAGCTGATGGAGGCGGGCTTAGGCGCCGGGGCGACGTCCACCTCCCTCGCCTCCCCGACCCTCCGATGGGCCTCGGTGAAGATCCCGACCTTCCCCGGCTCCACCATCTGGGTGGTGACGTCGAGGATCGCGGTGATCGACGCCCCTTTCGCCTTCACTCGGACCCGATCGCCGGCGTTCATCCCCAGATCTCTGGCGTCTGCCAGGTTGAGCATCACCTTGTACTGTCCTATCTCTATGTCGAAGGGGTTGACCTCGAATAACATGTTGAACCTCTCTAATGCTTCTGGAAGCGTCAGATTCTCCCATCTCTGTAACTCAACCCTTAACTACCTCTCCGTCCGGCCGGTCTCTGGGAGGCCAGCTCCGGGAGAGGGCCTTCAGGCAATCGATCATCTCCGAGACCTTCCCCCTCGCCTCGTCGTGGTCGGTGGTGCAGACTATCCGAAACTCCTCTTTAGACTCCAGGATCATCACGTCCGCCCCGAAGATCGGCCAGGAGAGGTCCACGGCGGCAGCGGAGATCTCCCGCCAGGCGGAGGGCCTCTCCCGGACGAACTCCACCGCCGTCGCCAGGGCGGCCTCGACCCCCGCCCTCAGCCGATCGGAGAGGACGATCCTCTCCCAGAAGTCGTACTCGCGCCGGAGCTCCGGGTACAGCTCTCTCATCGCCGTCTCTAGGTAGAGGTTGTAGGCAACGGTCCTGGTGGGGTCGAAGGATAGGACTCCGCACCTCGCGATCCGGTCGAGGTTCTCCCTGGCCGTCGGAAAGTATGAGGGGAATATCTCCGGGTCGGTCCTGCAAATTATCCTCTCTATCCCCAGATCGACGAGGAGGTTCGTCATCTCCAGGACGATCTTCGAGCAGAAGTCGCAAGGAGAGCCTATGTGCCGCTTCATCACCTTCTCCTCGAAGAGGACGTGGTAGAACTCGTGGAGGAGGGGGTAGGGCTCCGCCTCGGAGATGTATATCCGGTACCCGTCCCTCTCGCGGACCGTCCTTCCCAGGACGAAGGGCTCCTCGGTGATCTCGACCGCCACGTCCACCTCGAGCCTCCAGGCCCTCTTCAGCCCCTCCACTATCTTGGTGAGGCCGTCTCCAACAGCGTCAGAGATCGGATCCACTCTCCTCTCGCCTCCCTCGTCGTTCCCACCACCAGCCTCCTCCCGGCGTCCGTCTCTTCAACGACGCCGCAGGCCTCGATCCTCTCCCCCCGGAGGGCCTGGCCCGCGTAGGTGTGGGTGTAGCAGAGGATCTCGGGGATCTCGGGGTGATCGATCTCGAATACGGCGGGGTTGTCGAAGGCGAACTCCGCCTCGAGGACGGTCCCCTCGATCTTCCGCCGGCCCGCCTTCTTCCCCGGCGGGAAGGGGGGGCCGATCTGATCCCAGTCCCGGGTGAAGAGGAGGTCGAAGTAGGTCCCGTCGACGAGGCCCCGGTTTCCCTTCCTCCTCTCGTGGAGGACGAACTCGTCGCGGCCCGTCTCGGGGACCCGCTTCTGGTATATCCTCTCCCAGGTAGCCTCGTCCAGCTCCTTTATCCTGCCACCCCGCTGTTTCGCCTCCGAGATCGCCTTTCTAGCCCTCCACCAGTCCCTGCCGTAGACGAGGAAGTCTATATCGGAGCCTGGCCCCTCCAGCCCCACCAGGATCGATCCCGTGATCCCCATCTTATTCCGGGGGATCCCGCCCTCCTCGAGGACCGCGACGATCTCGCCGACCCGGTCATCCCTCTCCGCCGCCCCCGGCAGCTCCTCCTCTGGCCGGAAGATCCGGAGTACGTCCTCCTCGGGGACGACGTGGACGTCCCGGACGTAATCGGGCTTCGCCCGCCGAAGGAACTCGAAGGCGGCCTCAAAGTCGAGCTTCCGATATCTAACGCCCCCGGCGGTCCTATCTCCCTTCGGGTCTGGGACGTACCGGAGCATAGACCGGATGCCTTCGGGGTGGTGGTAGTCGACGACGGCGAAGATCCAGCCGTCGACGGTCGCAAAGAAGTCCCGGATCCTCGCCCTTTTCATAAGAGCCCCTCAAGCCTCTCAATCCCCGCCCCCCTCCGGATCACCTTTCTATCGGCGAGGTCGACGAGGGTCGAGGGGCGGCCGTACATCGACCTCCCCCCGTCCAGGACGAGGTCGACCTTCTTTCGGATCTCGTCGTCCAGCTCCCCGAGGCTGGCGGGGGGCGGGAGGCCCGAGAGGTTCGCGCTGGTGGAGGTTATGGGCCCCGAGAGGGCGATCAGCTCCAGGGCCGCGGGATGGTCCGGAAACCTGATCCCCACCAGCTCCGATCCGGCGGTGACGAGGTCGGGGAGCTTATGCCCCCTCTCAACGAGGAAGGTGATGGGGCCGGGGAGGACCCTCCGGAGGAGGGGGAGGTCACCATCGTCGATCCGGGCTATCTCCCCCATCATCTCGAAGCTGGCTACGGCGACGGAGAGGGGCATCCCCCGGGGGCGGCCCTTGATCTCGAAGACCCGCTCCACGGCTCGGGGGATGAAGACCGAGGCCCCGATCCCGTAGACCGTCTCCGTCGGGTAGACGACGGTCCCGCCCCCCGTCAGGACATCCGCCGCCCTGGAGATCTCTCTCGTCGTCATCTCTTCTTGATGGAGGCGATGTCGCCGAGGGTGAGGCCTCGGCCGCCCTTCCCCGACTTCCACCCCTCGTCGCTCGATTTGTCCGTCAGCTTCACGCCGAGCTCCCGTTCGAGCTTTACCCTCACCGAGTCCTCGGGGACTATCTCGTGCCTCTCGATCTTCCTGATGAGGGAGGCCTTCTCCTTGATCTTCAGCCCCAGCTCCTCGGGGGTGAGGCCCATCCCCTCCCGGGCCTCCTTCACGATCCGTCCGTACTCGGAGACGATCTCCGGCATCTCCTTGAACTCGTCGCGACGGGGCCTGGGCTTGGGGGGGGCTCTGAAGGCCCGCTCCTGGGGGATCACCTTCCTCGGGACGGGCGAGAACTTGTCTGCGACCTCACCAAACCGGGCGCAGCTGTTGCAGACCTGCAGTTCAGATCCGTCGATGACCACCTTCTTTGGCTTTTCGGAGACCTCTGCACCGCATATCTCACACTGCATATTCGCTCAACTCGGAAAAGTTTAATAGCAGTCAACGTTAAATACGCTTTGGAGATCCCATGGACGAATCGCGAGTTGGCGCTGATTTTTCGCGCTACCTGATGGACAGGATGCGACAGCTCGAAGAGCGGAACCTCGCTCTTCGAGAGCAGAAGGATCGGGTGGAGGGCGAAAAGCGGGTCATGGAGAACCAGAAGCTCAAGTTCGAGCGCGAGGTGAGGAAGCTGCGAAGCGAGCTGGAGCGGCTCCGGACTGGCCCCCTCATCGTCGGCACCATCCTCGACGTCCTCGACGACAACCGGGTGGTGGTCAAGAGCAGCACCGGGCCGCGATTCGTCGTCAACGTATCTCAGTTCATCGAGGGGGAGCTCCGGCCCGGGACGAGGGTGGCCTTGAACCAGCAGTCCTTCTCCGTCATGTTCGTCCTCCCGTCGTCCCACGACCCCGCCGTCTTCGGCATGGAGATCGAAGATGCTCCAGACGTCAGCTTCGGCATGATCGGGGGGCTCAGCGACCAGATCTCGGAGATCAGGGAGATCGTGGAGCTCCCTATGAAGAGGCCCGACCTCTTCGTCAAGGTGGGGATAGAGCCGCCGAAGGGGGTCCTCCTCTACGGCCCCCCCGGCACCGGAAAGACCCTCCTCGCGAAGGCCGTCGCCTGCAGCACCGAGGCGACCTTCCTCCGGGTGGTGGGGAGCGAGCTCGTCCAGAAGTACATCGGCGAGGGGGCGAGGATGGTGAGGGAGCTCTTCGAGCTCGCCCAGAACAAGGCCCCAGCGATAATATTCGTCGACGAGCTGGACGCCATCGGCTCCCGGAGGATGGACGGGGCTACGAGCGGCGACCGGGAGGTTCAGAGAACCCTGATGCAGCTCCTCGCCGAGATGGACGGCTTCGACCCCCGGGGGGAGGTGAAGCTGATCGCCGCCACCAACAGGCTCGACATGCTCGACCCCGCCCTCCTCCGGCCAGGGCGGTTCGACCGGCTGATCTACGTTCCGCTCCCGAACCGGGAGGGGAGGCACTCGATTTTGGCGATTCATACCGCCAGCATGAACCTCCATCCGGACGTGGACCTGAAGAGGATCGCCGATATAGCCGAGGGCGCCAGCGGCGCAGACCTGAAGGCCCTGGCGACGGAGGCGGGGATGTTCGCGATCCGGGAGGAGAGGGACGTCGTCTTCCACCAGGACTTCGAGCGGGCTCGGGCGAAGATCGCCGACTCTCATTCCGAGACGACTAAAGAGGTATCCGAGGTGGCCTTCGGCCAGTACGCCTGAAGAGACGCTCGATAGACCTCCACTAACAACCATTTTTCACAGGCGGGGCAAATCTGATCATGCGCGCCTCTCTCCTTTTGTGAGGGTGTGATTCCCAGAGTTGGTGCGATCTTCAGAGAGTTCCCTCTGAAACGCCACCTTTACGGCGAGAAGCGTTATATATTGTCCTGCCAAATTTGATAAGCGTATCAAATTTGAGGGGGAAGGTTGATCGAGGTCGAAACTCTGAAGAGGCTCGCCCTTCTCGGGGCGATGAAAAATGACGTGACGTTGTCGTCTTCGACCTTTGCGTCATTGATCGGATCAAGCCCTCAGACGGCGTCGAGGAGGCTCTCAGACCTGGAGGAGGGGGGCTACATCGCGAGGCTCGTATCCAACGAGGGGCAGAGGGTGAAGATCACTGAGGAGGGCGTCCTGAGGCTGAAGGCGGAGTACAGGGACTACCAGAAGATCTTCGAGAATCTGCAAGTAGTGACGGTGAAAGGCAGAGTCGCAGCGGGCCTGGGTGAGGGCCAGTACTACATCTCCAGGGAGGGTTACAAAAGACAGTTCTCCGAGAAGCTCGGCTTCACCCCATCTCCTGGCACCCTGAACCTGATATCGGATGAGCCCTTCGCCCTCAGTAACTCCGACCCAAAATCGGTCAGAGTAGAGGGATTTGAGGATGAGGGGAGGACCTTCGGCGGGTGCTGGTGCCGTCCCGTCAGGGTCGATGGGATAAAAGGGGCCATCGTGCGGCCCGAGCGGACGAGCTATCCTGCAACCCTCCTGGAGCTGATCGCCCCCGTGAACCTGCGGGAGGCGCTATCATTATCGGACGGCGACGATGTGGAGGTGGTTTTGGAATGACGAGAACGGACAGCAGAAGGGAGGATGAGCGAATTGAGGGGCGTGTTGCCAGGGCATCGATGGCTGCGGAGGCCCTCAAGAGGGGCGAGGTCGTCCTCATCTACGACTTCGACGATCGGGAGGGGGAGACGGATCTCGTCATCGGGGCAGAGTTTGTGACCCCCGAACACGTCTGGCGGCTGAGGCGGGACGCCGGCGGCCTCATCTGCGTCGCCATCGACCCGGTAGCCTCCTCGAATCTGGGACTTCCTTACTTTGCCGATGTCCTGAAGTTTGCAGCAAGCTCGGCGAAAGGCGGAGAGGATGGAAACGGTAGCGGAAACGAATCAGGAGACGGCGAAGGATTCGGGGCGATCGACGCCCTCTGCGAGCGGGAGGGTGACATCCCCTACGACTCTAGATCCTCCTTCTCCCTCTGGGTCAACCACCGCAACACCTTCACCGGGATCACGGACCTCGACCGGGCCCTCACCATATCTCGGATCGCAGAGGTCGCAAGGTCTGCCATGAACGGCGGAGGCGTCAGCTTCGCTGGGGAGTTCAGGTCTCCGGGCCACGTCCCCCTCCTGAGGGCAGCACCCGGCCTTCTCGCCGAGAGGAGGGGTCAGACGGAGCTGTCCATCGTCCTCGCCAGGGCTGCGAAGGTCGCCCCGGCCGTCGTCGTCTGTGAGATGCTGGACGGTAGGACTGGTCGAGCCCTCTCGAAGGTGGAGGCGATGAGGTACGCGAGAGAGGAAAACCTCGTCTTCGTCGAGGGGGAGGACGTTATGGGGCTTTATGAGGAGAACTCAACGGACTGAAAAAATGCGGCGGTGAGCTTTGAGATAGCCCACCGAGGGAGACTGGCGTGATCTAGAGCTTGGATTTGGTGGTCCCGAATATCACCAGATCCCCGGGCACGAATACGCCATTTGAATCGTAAGTGATTACGTGGTCCGACGGGAACAACAGGTTGCTCGCAGCGAAGACGTTAACCCCCTTAAACTGTATATCGATCTTCGGGAGCATCTTGTTAACTTTCTCTTCTATCACTTCCCCTGCGCGGACGCTGCCTCCGAAAACCGCCTCTACGATTTTCAACCAGCCTGTTTCTTGTTCGGGCCCATTAATGACTACCTTTGCTTTGTTCTCGAACGAGATCACCTGCCTGGGTTCTGAAACGGAGATCTTCACCGTCGGGTTTGTGATCGACACTTTCATCGGCGTATCTCCCCATGTTCTCATGCTGCCACCAGAGGGATCTATGACTGCGTTCTGCCAATGGACCTTCCAGCTATGGGTCCATTGGAACTCGAGCATGCTTTTGTCATCCTTATTTTCGAGTAGAGATAGGGGAGGATCCCCTTCATTGCAGTTCAAAGTAAATGCGCTGATATCCCACTGGTTGCGTCCCTTACAATGATAGCCTTTATATCGGACGCTCCCACCATCGCAACGCAGATATCCGGCAGTGAGTCCCGTCTCGCCAGGCTTAAAAGCCCACCGAGCGGTCGTGTTGGAGTTCATCTGACTGAGGAGAATTTTTCCGTAGAGGACTTTGTTGCTGATGATCAGCGCTGCGGAGTGTCCATCCGGATAGGGGGTGTACAGCCTCCCATCCCTTCCCGTCAGCTCCTTGGAGGTCCCCTTCTGGCCGTCCTTGGTGGTGATGAAAAGAAGGAGGCACCCGGTGTCGGTATCACCTTCAACGCTGGTGGCAAACTCGAAGCTCGTCGGCGTCAGGTCAATCAGATCCGGATTTTCATCGTATATCAGAGTCCCCAGGGACCATTCTCTCTTTTCCAGGTCTTCTCTAAAATAGATCTTCAAAGCGCTTCGAGCTAATTCCATTATCGTATCATCGAAGTTCAGGTCGATGTGGACGTCATCCGTCTGCTCGAAGTTAATCACCACGTCATGGCCGTTCTTTACCGTTCCATCAATGACTTCCAGGGGGATGGTGGCTGTGATGTAATAGTGGTTCGGATCGTCGGGGCCGCTTGGTATCTTCTGGCTATCCACAACCTTCCCGCTTGTGTCCTTCACCTCGGCCATGCCCTTTTTGATCTCCAGACGGAGGTTGCATCTTGAAGGATCGTTCTTTATGAACGATATAAAAGGCGGACCGATGAAAAAATCGAAAGATATGCTCCCCAACACGGATTCCTCGGTGTGCTTGATCTCGTATAAAAGGCCCGACGTTTCCCCTCGGTTGTACTTATCCTCAAACAATTGAGAGATCCGCTCGGCGCTCATGGCGCAGACCACGTCCCATCCGTTGGTGATCGTCCTGCCCGCCATCTGGGCCAACAGTTCTTCTTGCTTCATCGATTTTCATCTCCTATTACTGGTTTATGCCATATGCAATAGTTAGCAGATAGATTACTCAACTCAACTTCAGGGCCGTCAGCTCTCTGGGGCTGAAGCGGATCGCCTCCAGATGGAACCGGAGGGCGATATCGACCTGATCTCCATAAAATTCGATCCCCAGGTTCTCGCTGTGAGGCCCCATGGGCAAGCTTACCCTCCACCGGGTGAACGGGGTCATCTTCATGAAGTATTGGGCAAACTCCCCCGAAGGCCTGTTCGTATACGTGCACTCTTTTGTCTTTAAATTGTAGACGTATTCGAACTCCTGGCAGATGGCGTTGAAGGCGATCTCCTCCCTATCGAGCCCCCTGTCATAGAAGGGGTGGGCCGACGTCTCAAGCCGGAGGGCAACCTTTCCCGAATTTGTGGATTTGATCCCCGTGATCTCCATCTCTATCTCTCGGATGCGGACGCGGACGTAGTTGAAGATATCTTCGACCTCCAGCGGGATCTCGAAGTCGTGGCCGCCCTTCGAGTAGTTTGCATACTCGTCTCTGCCGATCCGTCTATCCGAGGGAGACTTTCCATCATCCAATAGCTGGCTGACCTTTAAGCCTCTGAGGGGCCATACGAAAGCCTCCTTCAGATCGGAGGGCTTGGACGGGAAGCTCTCCAGAGCCGATATGGAGTTCTCTGCCTGAGAGACCACCACCTCCTTCAGGGAGGGGAGATCGTAACTCCTGATCGGGGAGGGGGGCTGAAGGTAGTAGTACTGTAAGGCCGAATCCTGGAGGGCGAGGGTCTTGACGAGCTTCAAGATCAGCCTCTGGGCGTGGGACTGGTATATGCTCCCAAGCTCAAAGAGGTCGATCCTCTCCGCATCGAGGGCCGTCAGATCCGGCTGGGAAAGGATATTGCCTAGATCTTTTAGCCTCTCAGATTGCCTCTTGCTGACCTCCTTCTGCCAGCCGTTGAGCATCATCTCGTATTGAAGCCTGCTCACCTGGGATGCGGCGTCGATGTAAGCCCTGCCCCGGGCCGATAGTATCTTCGCCTCCTTGAGATACGTGTTGGCGTAGGGGACCTTTGACGTGATCGGACCGACGGCGGCGTAGACCTCGGCATCAAACTCCGTCCACTCCAGAGCCGAAGGAAAATCCGTCTCATCGGGGAGTTTTGAGAGGGCGTTCGAGGCTGCGATGGCGGTCTGGACGGTGAGATCCACGGCGGAGTAGAGCTTCGAGATTCCGTCAATGAGCTTCATGGCGGCATCGATCTTCTTCATCAGCCTTTCAATGCCCTCGAGCTCCGAAGCCCGGATGAACGCGATTCCTGCCCCCCCTGCGAAGAGGCTTCCGACGGCGCCAGCCAGCTGAATGAATGCCTGAAGCTCCTGTTCAGTGATATATGCTGATACTGCGGCCTCCAGTTTCGGTCCGGCCTCATCCATGACCTTCTGTTGCACTTCGAGCTTCTTCTTCAGATCATCGACCTTCTTCTCACCATCCTTCAGCATCGCCTGTTGCTTCTGATCGACCTGGTCGTGATAATTCACCACGTCCTTCTCCTTCTCAGCGAGAGCTCTGTTCTGTTCGATGAGGAATCTGCCCATCGACTGAAGATTCCTGTTCAGCTCATCCAAATTTTTATACTGGATCTCCTGGCTCTTTCTGATCTGGATGAGCTGGGTGGTGGCTTGCAGCTTTTCATCGAACGCATCAACCGCGGCCATCATGGCATCGATCGTCGGCTTGTAGGCGTCATATGTCAGATAGGGGACGGTGAGGACCCCGCCCGCGAGGCTCTTAGTCGACTTCAGGAGGAGGAGGGCTTGGGCCCGGATCGAGAGGAGATCGGGATCTTCCTCGGTGGCGGACCTCAGCATATCCACCAGCCACTTCACAAAGAGGGTGGCGACGGCGAGGGCATCGGGGCTTGCGGGGTAGTTGATGATGCACTCGGCGGAGTGGAGGGGAAACCCCAGGGTGTAGAGGGTTTTATCCCCGCCACCCCGGAGGAGGGAGATCGGCGGATCGACGGTGTGGCTCATCTCGAAGATCACGGTCGTCTCCTCGCCTCCGGTCGTCACCGTCTTGAGGGCCTGACCGCGGGAGATGAGCTTATGCTCACCGGTCTTGGCTTTTCTGACCTCAGCCACCCCGTCGAATTCCTGGCAGTAGAATTTGAAGGACTCATATCCGTCCTCTGAGAGGCGGATGACGGGTGCCCGGGTCTTCTGGGTGTGGGAGATGAATTTTCTACAGATGATCGTCAGATCTTCGCCAGGAAGCTCCACATCCTTTTGGACTTCGATCACGTCCGAAAAGATGAACGTCTTTTTGACGTTATCGGGGTTGAGGGTGACGACTTCTTCGAGATGGAGGTGGACCTGATAGATGCCGATCTTGGCGGTGGATATGGTGGAGACGAAGGGCGGCCGGAAGGCTTCGTAGATCCCGGCGTAGTCGTAAGGAGGCGTGAAAGGCGGGAATGCGGGATTTATATTCGCCCCATACTTCTGGTACAGGGCGTTTCTAAATACGTAGCTGTAGACCTCCCTTCGGGCCTCGTCCTCGATCAGGACCGATAGGTTTGTAAGAAGGCAGCCGATGGGTATTACGGTGCAAAGCTGGGCTAAAAGGCCTTCCTTCTCCTTTTGGATGGCGACGAATATGCTGCATTCTATCCAGTTTGCGTCATCCCTGAACTGGTTTCTCATCCCTTCAAACGCGGGGTCGTTGCTCGCAAGGTTCAGCGTTCCGACGTACCTGCTATGGCCACCGCTGGCGGACTTCCGTTCGGTGTACTGCTGGAATGAGACGGCCTCTAAATCAGTTATGTGGTTTTTCCCATATCTTTTCTCAATTCCCCGGAGCTGATCCTCATCGTAGACGAAGACCTGATACAAGGAGTCCCCAACCTCGATCTCGGAGACGAAATGGGTCCCATATTTGCCGAAAAATTCCAGGAAAGGAGCCGCATCCACCGCGACCTTGGAGAGCCTTCCGAAGGCAGCCGGAAGTTCTTCCTTCATCAGTTCGGGACCCAGGGAGTCGTATGCGGCTTTCACCGCGATCTTGGTGACCCTCACCAGGGCAAACCCCGTTTTGCCATCGTCGGATGCATCTTCGAGTTTGATGCCCAGCTTTTTGCAGAGTTCTCTTCGGATCTCCTCCCCCGACGGCTGGACCAGGACGAAGGGGCTCGGATTATTCTCAAGTTCTTTATCTGAGATCCGCCATCCGTTGAAGAGGGCGTCAACAAGTTCTTTCCATGAGTAGAGAAAATAAATGTCTAATTTATTAAACGAAGACTTCTCAGGATCGATGGGGGGTAGATCCTTAATCTTCAGCTGATTTGGCCTATCAGGAGCGAAGAAAGGAGAGCCCTTCCCCCTCAGAGTGTCCCATTCTGGTTTTATGCCTTTGATGAGATTTAACTGATAACCGAGAACGACTTCAGAGTTTATAGTTGACATTTTTCTGGACTCCTCACCTGGCTTGCGTTTGAATACTATTTAAATATTACGTCATTGACGATCACGGCTTCGCATCAGGTCCTTTCTAGGCGTCCTCCTCGCATCGATTTGGTTCGAGGGGTCCCATATGAACAGACACAATGATAAATATATTCAGTTGTCATAGATTCTAACCATTATTACTTCGGGAGCGCAGAGGGTCACGAATACCCCAACCTTTAGGTTGGGGATGAAGTGAACCCTCGCCCGGTTTTCATTAGATGGATTGACAAGGCTCCTCCAGTTGCCGAAAGCAGAGTCACGATAATTTCGAGGAGGAGATTTGGGC
>LUYE01000009.1 GCA_001602645.1 Methanosarcinales archaeon Methan_01 | reverse complement strand
ATATATTAATAAAGGTTATTTAATTATTACTTTTTAATATATTTCTTTTTCAGGAAAATGATACAATTTAATTAGGAAAAATTAATTTTTCATTTTCCTACAAAAAGTGAGGGTTGAGAAGGATGGAGATCGAACGAGAGGGCGAGCAGATTGGACCCTCTTTCCATTCGGATCATCAAACTCCTAACTCCTTTTTGATCGACCTTTTTTGATCTATTATAGAATAGGAAGAATGGGGGGCTTAAAGCCCCGCCCGCTCTACGATGACGTCGGCGACCTCTTTAGCGCTTCTAAAGGGAAAGTCGCTGGCCTGGAGGACTTTGCCGGCGTCCCCAGCCGTCAGCTCGAGGTCGCCTGCCTTGCATTTCGTCGCAGCGCCCGCTGGCATCGCCGCCAGGAGCTCCTCGGGGGTTCTTATCGGAAAATTTGCGCCCTTCAGGGCTCCTGTGATCTGCGCGTGTATCTCATCTTTGACGCTCATTATTTCACCTCATAACCTGATACTGCAGATATGAATATATACTTTAGCGTTATTAGAATGTACTAAATCCAGTTCAATATACAATAATGACCTTTAGATATACGAGCAAAACCTTTTAGCCGATCGACGCCATAAATCCCGGCCATGGAAGCCCTAAAAGAGCCCTTTTCGAGGGAGATCTCCGAGATCAGGTTGGAGCTTCGGGAGATGCACGACGATCTGAAGCGGTTCATGGAGCGCTCGAACCGAGAGCATATGGAGTCGCTCCTCGCCGACTTCAGAAAGGGCTTCTCGGAGGTCCTGATCCGCCACGTGGAGGAGGAGGCCGAGGAGGGGCTGGAGGAGAATATGGTCGAGGGCTGCGATATGAGAGACGCCTGCAAGACCCGTTTCTCTGGGCTTCTGAAGGAGAGCGCAGCCCTCTTCAGGAACGTGGATTCCGAAGTTGGTGAGGAGAAGATAGAGGAGCTGAGGTCGAGGCTTAAAGACCTGCGGTCCAAGGCCCCCTACGACCGATGCGAGAGGTGCTTTTCTGAGACGTCAAAGCTCCAGGAGAAGCAGATCGAGCTTCTCCGGTCGACGAGGATATATGAGACGAAGGACGAAAAGATGCAGGAGTCTCAGGACCTTCCGGTGGAGGCCGTCGTCAGAGAGATCCTAGAGCCCCTGGACAGCAAGCAGAGGCTCCAGATCCTGAAGAGCCTCGCGATCGAGACGAAGTCCTTCTCGTCCCTCTCAGGGCTGACGGGACTTCGGGGTGGAAACCTCCTCTTCCACCTCGAAAAGCTCCTCCGATCGGGGATGATCCTCCAGCGGCATGAGAGGGGAGACTACATGATTACCGAGAAGGGGTACCGGGCGTTTCTGGGGATCGCTGAGATCTATGCGAAGCTGAACCTGGAATCCTAGCCAGATTTCTTCCTCTCGCTGGACGCTCAAGGCAGCCCTTTTCATCTGAAAGAAGGCCTCGCCGATTGAGACGTCGCGCTATTTTTATACCTCCATCCCCTTATAAGCTTCTGATGCACCGTATACTGGTTACCAACGACGACGGCGTCTACTCCGCCGGGATCAGGGCGGCGATCCGGGGGGTGACGGGCCTAGGCGAACTTCTGGTGGCTGCCCCATCCGGCCAGAGGTCCGGCGTCGGAAGGTCGATATCGATCTTCGAGCCCCTGAGGTACAATAAGGTCAACCTAAACGGCGTTGAGGCTTACGAGGTCTCCGGGACGCCCACCGACTCCATCATTATGGGTATCTTCTGGATTATGAAGGGGAAGCTTCCCGATCTCGCAGTCTCGGGGATAAATATCGGCGAGAACATCAGCACCGACACCGTCACCACCAGCGGGACGATCGGAGCGGCTCTGGAGGCGGCAAGCTACGGCATTCCAGCGATCACAGCCTCGATCCAGGTCGTCGACCAGGGTGACAAGTTCGACAGCATAAACGATAACGTCTACCAGTTCGACGTCGCCTCAAGCCTAGTCCGGCGGGTGGCCAAAAACGTCCTGGAGAGGGGGCTTCCCCCGGGAGTCGACATTTTGAACATAAATGTCCCTGTCGACGCCACCGATGAGACGGAGGTGGTGGTGACGAGGCTCGCCCGAAAGATATTCAGGACAGCTGTCCAGGAGAGAGCTGACCCTCGGGGGAGGCCGTACTACTGGATCGATGGAGACCTCGTCTGCGCCGAGCGGGAGGGGACGGACGTCAGGGCGATCTACCAGGAGGGGAAGATCTCCGTCACCCCTCTCACGATCGACAACACCGCCAGGGTTGACTTCTCAGAGATATCCGACCTTCTCAGCTGATCATAACAGGTGATGCAATTTTGTCCGATATATCAACAGAAGACTTCGGTAAATTGAGCAGAGACGACCAGGTCCTCTACCTCACCGAGAACCTGAAGCGCCTACCAGCGGATCTCATAGATCCGGGTATAGAGATATTGGCGGGAGCGGGAGAGACGGAGCTCGCCATATCCCTGGCGAAGGACTCGGGCAGGGTCGACATGGCGTTGGAGATCGCCCTTGAGGATGGCGACTACCTCTGGGCAGCCCTCATCGCCAAGAAGGCTGGAAGGGAGGAAGAGTCGAGGAGGCTCTACCGGGAGGGGCTGGATCACTACATCTCCGAGGAGATGTATGGCCGGGCCGTCAGCGCTGGTCGAGCTCTGGGTCTTCCAGAGGATCAGCTTGAGCACCTCTTCGAGGCTGGGGTGAACCATGAGAGGAGGAATATGGACCTGGGCAGGGTAGGTTATGCGCTGGAGACCGTCGCCCGATCTCTCGAGAGCGCCCTCGTCGGCAGGGACGACGATCTTGCCGTGGGCCTCAGGAGGGCGATGGCCGAGGAGAGGGAGAGGTCGTTGGAGCGGGCTGCCGAGGAAGAAAGAGACGAGGGAGATCATCCCTGATCTCAGCACCCGTCATCGGTCTCTAAGCTTCACCTCTATCTTTAACAGGTCCTCGGCGACTTGGGCGCCGGGAAAATGGCGCCGGGCGTCTTCGATGAGAGGTCCTACGTCGTCAGAGTATCGGGAGCTGATGTGGGTCAGCACCAGCCTCCTCACTCCGGCCCTCTCCGCGATCCGAGCGGCCTCACCGGCGGTGCTGTGCATCGTCTCGACGGCCCAGTCCGCCATACCGTCGTCGAGGGAGCCGTCGTGGATGAGGAGGTCCGCCCCTCGGCTCGCCTCCTCCACCTCTTGGGTGGGTCTGGTGTCGCCGGTGTAGATTATCGTCCTTCCGGGCCTGGGGGGGCCCATCACCTCCTCGGGGCGCACTATCCTCCCCTCCACCTCCACCATCTCTCCCCGCTGGAGCCTGCCGAAGAGCGGCCCTGGAGGTATCCCAAGCTCCATCGCCCTCATCCGGTCGAACCGGCCGGGCCTCGGGTCCTCCCGGAGGCAGTAGCCGAGGCTGGGGACGCTGTGGCAGGTCCTGACAGCCTCCACCTCGTAGCCGTCCCTTCTCACCACGTCTCCTGGCTCCAGCTCCAGGGCCCTGACGGGAAACTTTCGCGAATAGTAGCAGAGCCTGTCGAAGAGCCCCACCACCTCAGAGGTCCGGACGGGCCCCGCTATGGTGACGGGCTCTCTCCTGCCCTGGAAGGCCATCGTCTCCAGGAGCCCCGGCATCCCAAGGATGTGGTCTGCGTGATGGTGGGTTATGAAGATGGTGTCGAGGGACATCATCCCCGTCTTCGCCCGCATCATCTGCCGCTGGGTTCCCTCGCCGCAGTCGAAGAGGACGAGCTCCCCCTCCCGGTTGATCAGGACCGCTGAGGGGCTCCTCTCGGGGGTGGGAAGGGATCCGGCCGTCCCCAGGAAAGTGACAGTGAGCATCCTTGACATCATCTCCAACTCAGGGTCGACCATCTTTGCGGGGTGAGTATAAAAAGGTGTTCTGGATCGACTTCGGTCAAGGCCGGTGGGCTTAATGAAGAGATGGACTTGGGGAGAAGAGCTGACGGAGCCTTACGGTAATGGCTCCGCCAGGGGCCTTCTAGGAGCTTATGATGGGCGTCGGTATGGTAATGGTCACCGTTATCGTCGAGGTCTTCGGCTCGTCGCCCTCCGACCCGGCAGAGAGAGCCTTTGGGTTCTCGTCGACGTTAGACCCTCCGCCGATCGGATAATTCGTATCCTCCTCCTCCAGATCGTCGTAGGCGTTGCCATCCCAATAGTTTTTTCCGGCGTCTACGGCGTTTCCGTTCGCATTCTTCTCGAGCTGGTTCTGGGTTATTCTGCTTCCATCCGACCCCGAGGAGACCCAGATCCCGTACTTGTTGGCGCTGACGACGTTGCTTGATATGACGTTTTCGTCGGAGCCTGAGATGGATATTCCGTACCACCTGTTGGCGGTGACCAGGTTGTTTCGGATGTAGTTTTTATCGGACCTCACTTCGATCCCCGCCTTCCCGTACCCGGCGTTCTTGACGATGAGCCCCTCGAAGGTGATCCGGTCCGCCGATAGAGTTACGGTGCTTCCAACCCCATTTCCGTCGACTACGGGCCTATCGTCCCCCGAGCCCTTGCCCCGGAGTACTAGGCTTTTGTCGACGATCACGTTCTCTTTGTACGTCCCGCTCTCGACGGAGATGGTATCCCCCGGATCTGCCTCCTCTACGGCCCGCTGGATGCTGGTGTAGTCGCAGCCCTCGAGTCCGACGGTGATGGTGGCAGCCTCAGCCGAAGCTATATATAACGCCGCCAAGATCAGAGCGGAAAGGATTCTCCGCATCAATCCTGCCTTCCCCCAATCTTCAACCATATCACTTTTCGCCCCCTAAACCCGCTCCCATCTCCCCAAAACCTGGATATATATCATCGATCTCTTTTAAGCCCATCTTCATCTCTTCGAGGGAGAGATCTATCCCCAACCCCGTGGCTTCCTTCGAGCCTCGGGCCCCGGCTGGAGGAGAGACCCCCTCTAAACTAGCATCTTTCCGCCTTCGGGCCTCACCAGATAGATCGGACAGCTCCTCCCTCGGCCTGGTCAGCTCCGATACGACCCTCCTCATCACCTCATCCCGGTCCGATGAGCTGTTTATGGCCTCGAAGCCGAAGGCGAAGTAGACGATCCTGTAGGTCCCGGTCTCGACCCTTACTGCACCCCAACCGTCATTCTGATAATTGAAGATCCCGGTGGCGTAGGCGGTGATAGGTATGATCTCGCTCGGCCAGTACTGGCTGTCCGCTCCGTCGCCGCCCGATATCTCCAATGTCATACCGTCGGATATAGGATCTCCGGCCACCCCATCCAGGACGTAGACTCCTGTGCTGTCCTTCACGTACTCCACCTGGAGATAGTCCCTGTAGAACTCCGAGGCATGGCTGTTGTAGCCTATATCCTGGCCAGAGAGGAAGAGGCTCCCACCGGCGTCGAGATACCGGGCTAGGTTCCTCTGGTCATCTCCGGTTAGGGCGGTGGTGAAGTCCCGGCCCGTCAACCAAATGACGCAGTCGAAGGATAACAGCTCGCTCTCCCCCGGCGGTTCCTCTACCTTGGCGTAGGCGTATCCGTTGGCTGTCAAAGCCCTTTCGTAGTAGGTCTCGTAGTCCGCCCCCTCGTCGTCGTCGACGAGGAGGATGAGGCTCCGGTTCCCGAAGATCTCCACCGTTTTCTCATGCCGGTTATCTTCGGTGAACTCCTCCCCATCCTGGGGGGCGACCCACGCCTCCAGGTTGTAGGTCCCTTCGACGGACTCCGACCAGGTGAGCCTCACCTCTGCCGATCCGCCGCTGGGAAGGTGCGATATGATCTCTCTATCTCTGACAACACCCATCTCCAGAAGCTGAACCTCCACATCCTCCTCGTCCTCAATTCCCCTGTTCTTGACGACGATCCTGGCCTCCACCGGCTTTTCCGGCTTTGTGTACCTCGGAAGGTCCATCCCGACGATCTCCAGGTTGTGGCTTGCCGTAAAGGGCTGGTGGAAGGAGGTCTCGGGGTCGCCGAGGAGGTTTATCTCATAGAAGCAGAACCTCATCACGTTCCCGTCGGTGGTCCTGTCAATCGACCCCACGTTCTCCTCCTTCGCGTCTTGGAGGGCTCGGCCTATATTTCTGATCCCCTCACCGAAGACGGCGTCCCAGAACTGCCGATGGTACCTCTGGGACGGCCCATCGGTCGTCTCCCTCCTCCCCCAGCCGAACCGCGAGTTGCCTACGAAGGCGAAGGCACCATGAGGCTCCGTCACAAAGTGCTCCAGGATGCAGTCGTTGGGCGAGTAGACGGAGTCAGGGTCCCGATTGTCGAAGGATCCGGCATAGCACCCCTGGCTGTAGCCGAAGAAGTATCTATCGTTCTTCAGCCGGCCTGCATCTTCGACGCTCATCTTCATGGCGCTTCCTACGTTAGCATGGCCGAGGTGGTTTATGGTGTGGACGTTTCCGTCGATGAGGGCCACAAGCTCAGATCTATCCCATACCCGGTCCCGGTCGTAGAGGGTGGACTTCTGGTAGTCGTCGGGAAATCCCGCGGTGTCGTAGCCGCTCGCTCCGGACCCGTCTTTGATCTCGTCGAGGCAGTTGCCTCCCCAGTCGCTGACGCCTCCAAAACCCAGATACTCCCCTACCATCAGGACCTCCTGGAGATATGGGTCGCTGGCAGTAGATTCATAGGCGATAGTCTTCCGGACGAAGTTGGAGAGTTCGGCGTAAGAGTCGACGGGAGCCCGACCGACGTAAACCTCGGCCATCAGATCGACCTCGCCCCCGTCGGGACCGTCATCCGGCTCGCCGTAGATGCCGTTGCCGTTGTAGTCGTAGTTTCCGTCCAGGCAGGCGTAGTAGAGGTCTGAGGGGATCCTCGGGGGGGTCGTCTCGTAGTCCCAGGCCCAGAGCCCCCTCGCCGGGACGATGTTGTTCCAGCCTTCTCCGCCCGAGGTGCTCCCGTCGGAGTCTCCGCCCAGCAGGACATATGTGATGCCGTTGTGGAGATAGGCGTCCCTTATGAAGCCTCTGATCTTCTCCTGCTCGTCCGCGCCAGGATACGTGGCGTAGATATCCTCCACGGCGACGATCGTCGAGGCGACCCCCTTCGAGTTCTTCCAATGGACGAGGTCGGTGAAGTTGTAGGGGACAGGGGCGTCCTTCAGAGCCCTGCTCGTTATTATGACGTAATCATAAATGCCGTCGAGGAGGGGAGAGGTCCCAGTAGGTGCCAGATCGTGATCGTAGGCGGAGATCTCCCCGGGGTTATCCACCAGCTTCTCTATATGAGACCTGTCGGCCTCGGAACCTCGGAATAGACCCAGGTTTAGGGTCTCCCTCGGAGCCGTCTTAACCTCCAGGTCGAAGGTGCCGAAGTAGTAGGTGTCCTTCGTCTTGGGGATGTACATGATCGGATAAAGATTTATGAATAAAATTTTATAACCCTGCTTCTCCTGAACCCCGACGACGGAGTAGACGTCCCTGGGGTAGGGGTCCATCGAGGCGTAGGTCGTCTCGTTGATGGGGGTGATGGTCCGGTTTCCCGTGAAGCTTATGGGGAGGGGGTCTTGGCCGGGCTCAATCAGTATCTTGCCGAGGTTCTTCTTCTCCCCCGGAAGGACCTTTATCTCCTGGATCTCCTCCCCGAGGGGGATCAGTATCCTGGCCGTTCTGAAGGGGATCACCGGCTCCCCA
Organism: Methanosarcinales archaeon Methan_01; assembly: GCA_001602645.1. GTDB lineage: Archaea > Halobacteriota > Methanosarcinia > Methanotrichales > Methanotrichaceae > Methanocrinis. Next base: position 11,385 of record LUYE01000009.1, on the reverse strand, counting down.
GGTATGATCCTGTTCTCGAGGCCGGGGATCCTGATCGACTGGGTCAGGTTCTGGGCGCCCGTCGGAAGGATCTCCCCTCCAAAGCCTACCTGGATGATCGGCTCTTCCGGGCGGTACTGCCACTTTATGACGGTCTCTCCCTGGCCGTACCCCTGGGCCAGGGCGGATGAAAAGGATGAAAGAATGCTAAAGCTACAGACCAGCAAAAAGCAGGTCAGGCAGATGGTTGATTGACGCCTCATGCTCTTCCCTCAAATACGGCCATACACGATCCCCTCCCTTATCCTTCGGCAAGATGTACCCCCTTCACGCTAGGTCGCGATCTTCATCTTCGCCAGTATTTCAAGGCTGGACGTGCTAACCCATCTTGGTTTTGCCAATTGTGCTTATATGTCCGTCACCTAGAGAGGACATATAATTCTTTGCAGAGGAAGGTATTAAACGTTTTCCTATGATTTTTATTTGATAATTGAAATCGCATAATAAATCGCTATCTTAAGCTAGATCGAGCCAGCGGACCAACCAAAAAGAAGATCAGATATCGATAGATCCAGGAGGTTTCTTTTCGACCTCGATCCGGGAAAGGATGCTTACAGGTAGCTCTCGATCCCCTTCAAGCTCTCTAGGTCCTTCTTATCCATGGCGGATTGAACTGCCACCTTCTCCTGGATGGTGATGGGCGCCTTCGCCCGGAGGGCCAAGGCCATCCCGTCGCTGGGCCTTGCGTCCACCTCCCGGACGATGGAGTCTATGGAGACGGATAGGCGGGCGTAGTAGACACCACCATCCAGGTCGTCGATTACCATCCCCGTGATCCTCGCCCCCAGGCTATCGAGGGTGGATATGAAGAGGTCATGGGTAGTCGGCCTCGGAGATACCGACCCGGATAGGGCCGAGTATATCGAGATCGCCTCCGTAAGGCCGACGAAGACCGGAACGATCCGCGAGGCCTCATCCTCCAGGAGGACGACGGGAGCCACCAGATCCCCTCCGGCATGGAGGGCGTAGACGCCCTTCACCTTCAGGGGGGGAGACGGCTCTTCCATGCCTAATTTATCTCCCTCTCATCTTATATATTAACTATCCACGGGTGATCCCGATGGCCATCACCACATCCTCCACAGACCAATCCTTGACGAGAGAACCCTGGACCTCGAGGGCCGAGCCGAGCTCCAGCCGCCTCGCCCTCACCTCGCTTGAGATGTGGTCCCTCATAGTCTCTACGAGCTTCAGAACCGCCTCGTCCTCCACCCTGACGGCGGCCTCAATCTTCTCGTCGACCCGGAGGTCCAGCTCCTTTCTCATCTCCTGGATCCTCCTAATCACTTCCCTCGCGTAACCCTCGGCCTCCAGCGCCGGGGTGAGGGCGACGTCGACGTAGACGGTCCCACGGGAGAACTCTGCAGCCACCAGGTTATCGGGGATCTTCTCGATGAAATCCACCATCTCGGGGAGGATGGCGTAGGGACCGACCGTGCACTCACCGGCCTCGATCCCCTCTTTTACCTTCGCCGGGTCCGCCTCCTTGAGGGCGGCGATCACCTTCTGGGCGTCGCCCTTGAAGGCGGGGCCGATCTTCTTTGGGACGGGGTTTAGGGCGACCTCCATCAGCGGCTTCTCGCCGACGTTCATCACCGTCACAGTCTTGCAGTTGGTCTGGCTCTTCAGGACCCCGAGGAGGTCCTTCAGGTCCGGGATCTCCCGCTGAGGGGAGATGGCGACCTCCGAGACCGGCCACCTCAGCTTTCGACCGCCCTTCTGGCGGGCGTTGGAGACCGCCTCCACCACCTCCCTCACCAGCTCCATCTCCATCTCCAGCCCCTCGTCGGTGAGGTCCCTTCGGGGCGACTGCCAGTCGTGGAGATGGACCGACTCCGGTGCGCCTGGATCCGTCCCCCTGACCAGGTTCTGATAAACCGTCTCTGCGGTGAAGGGAGCGAAGGGGGCGAGGAGCTTTGCCAGGGTCGCCATCACCTCCATGATCGTCGCGTAAGCGGCGAGCTTGTCGGGATCGTCGGTCTCGATCCAGGTCCGGGGCCGGACGAGCTGGATGTACCATCGAGAGAGGTCCTCAAGGACGAAATCCGCCAAAGCCCGGGTCGCCCGGTGGAGCTGGTAAGTCTCCATCCCCGCCTGAACCTCCGCCGCCAGGGTGTTCACCCTGGATAGGATCCACCGGTCTTCGGGCCTCAGATCTTTGAGGCAGCTCTCCAGGGTCGTCCTCTTCGGATCGAAGCCGTCTAGAATCATATAGGGCAGGGGGAACCGGTAGGCGTTCCAGAGGATGTTCAGCATCCTGTTGGTGTTCGCCACCTCCTCCCAGCTGAAGTGGATGTCCTCCCAGGGGGCGTTGGAGGTGAGGACGTAGAGCCGTAGGGTGTCGGCCCCGAACTTCTCAACGACCTCTTCGGGGGAGACGACGTTGCCGATGCTCTTGCTCATCTTCTTCCCCTTGTCGTCGAGGGTGAAGCCGTGCATAAGAACGGACTTGTAGGGGGCGACCCCGAAGGATACCATGCTCGCCCCGAGCTGGGAGTAGAACCAGCCCCGGGTCTGGTCGTGCCCCTCGGTGATGAAGTCGGCGGGCCACCACTCTTCAAGCTGCCGTTTGTCCCTGGGATAGTTGAGGGTCGCCCAGGAGGCGACGGCGCTGTCAAACCAGACGTCGAAGACGTCAGGAACCCTCCTCATCTCTCCGCCGCAGGCGCATTTCATGACGACGAAGTCGACGGCAGGGCGGTGGAGCTCGTTGACCACGGAGCCGCTCCTCTGGTGGAGCTCCTCCATCGAGCCGATCACCTCCATCTTGCCGCAAGCCTCGCAGATCCAGATGGGCAGCGGTATCCCCCAGTACCTCTGCCGGGAGATGCACCAGTCTCGGGCGCCGCTGATCCAGTCCCTGAACCGGGCGGATCCGGCCCAGTCGGGGTACCACTTCACCTTTGCTATCTCCTCAAGCATATCCTCTCGGAGGTCTGAGATCTTGAGGAACCACTGGGGGGTGGCTATGAAGATGATGGGGGTCTTACACCGCCAGCAGTGGCCGTACCTGTGGGAGATCTCCCCTTCGGCGAGGAGGAGGCCCCGGCCGGCCAGGTCCTCGTTCACCTCCTCGTTTGCGTCCCGGACGTACTTGCCGGCGTACTTCTCTCCCGCCTCTTCTGTATACCGACCGTCCTCTCCGACGGGGCAGAAGATCTCCATCCCTTCGGCGACCCCGAGCTCGAAGTCCTCGAGGCCGTGGCCGGGGGCGATGTGGACTGAGCCAGTGTTCTCGGCGGTGACGAAGTCGGCGAGGTAAATCTTGTGGACGATATCCCTCTGGGCGGGGATCAGGTCGGCGAGGGGATGCTCATATTCAAGCCCTTCCAGCTCGGTGCCCATAAACCGGTCCAGGATCTCGTAGTCCTTATACCGCCCCTCCCGGAGGACGCTCTCGACGAGGGTAGTAGCCATGATCAAAATCTCGGCCTTGTCGAAGTCGTCCTTCCAGGCCCGGACCCGGGAGTACTCGAAGTCGGGGTGGACGGCGACGCCCACGTTGGCGGGTATCGTCCAGGGGGTCGTCGTCCAGATCATCATGAAGGTCTTCTCCTCGCCGACGACGGGGAACTTGACGTATATCGACGGGTCCGACTCCTCCCAGTACTCCACCTCGGCGTCGGCGATGGCGGTCTCGCACCGGGGACACCAGTTGACGACCCGGAAGCCCCGCTCCAGAAGCCCCCGTTCGTTGGCCCTCTTTAGGGTCCACCATGCCGCCTCCAGGTACTCGTCCTTGAGGGTCATGTAGGGGTCCTCCCAGTCGAGCCAGGCCCCCAGGGTCCTGAACTGCTCGGTCATCTGGTCCTTCTGGCTGAGGGCGAACTCCTTGCACTTGTCGATGAACCGATCGACGCCGTAGATCTCGATCTCCTTTTTGCTCTTGAAGCCGAGGTGCTCCTCCACCTTCACCTCGATGGGCAGGCCGTGCATGTCCCACCCCGCTCGGTCCTTGATCTCGAAGCCGTTCATCGATTTGTAGCGGAGGATGGAGTCCTTGATGATCTTGTTCCAGGCGGTCCCGAGGTGAATCCTCCCGGTGGTGTAGGGCGGCCCGTCGACGAAGAAGAACTTTCTGCCGCCAACCCTCGTGGTTCTGGCCAGGGCATAGATGCCGCGGTCTTCCCAGAACTTCCTGACCTTTTCCTCAACCTCTTTCGCGTCGTATTGTCCTGCCACCTCAGAGATCATCCTAGTCCTCCAACAGCGGGATAGGCAATGATAACGTCCTATTTAGGCTTTGTCGGTTCGATGGATCGCTCCTGAGAGGTGCTCCAACCTCGGAGAACTGGGGCTGAGATCTACGAGATCTGGACCCTTATCTTGATGGAAGAAGAGAACGCCGGCGAAGGCGGGGCTCGATCTGGGGATGATGTGATCGAGTTAAGTGGTGCCAGAAAGACATCATTCCTCAACTCGATCTATAATAGGTGGATTGGCCTTGCCTTGCAGAGATCATCTCATCTATCTTTTGCGCGCGGGTCGGGTTCGATGGCCAAAAATCTCATACCATAGACCGTGGCCGATCTCTCCGCCACCATCCCGATCTATCTCATCATCTTCGCCGTCATGCTCATCTATTGGCCAGGCTGCTATCAAACCAGAATTAGAAATAAATCCGTCCATGGCTACAGAGTCTCGGACCGAGCCGATCCCTGGAGCAGCTCCAAGAGCGAGATCCTGCTATGGAATGCTATTCATACGCCTCCTGAGATATGCGAGGGTATCTAAAGCAGAAACGCCTAAAAGACAATCCAAAAAGCTGGAATTGGGGCGGAAATAGTTATTTCATAGAACTGATTTTAATTTTGTTGTTCTAGGATAAGGGAGGGACGGTCGCCCTCCCCCTCATCCTCTACTCGGCCGTCCTGCATCCGCCGAGGCCGCAGTTTGCGCCGACGACGATCTCGTTTCCGATATCGGTCGTGATCCGCCACAGGGGCTCCGCCACCTCGGGGTCAGAAGGCCAGGATAGGGTCAAATTCACGAAGGCGTTGCCGCACCGCATCGACTTCATGGCTCCGATCGCCTCCTCATAGCCGACCATGTACCGGTCGAAGGGCTGCAGCCCCGCGGGACAGGCCACCTCCACCGGCTCGGTCATCCCGATCAGGGGCTCCTGGGCGACGTAGTAGCTGCGGCAGACTCCGTCATCGCCCTTGTATATCACATCCCATCCCAGGACGTCCTCGGCGGCACGGCCGAAGGAGCTGTTGATCCGGGCGGTCATCGAGATCAGTCCAGATAGCTCGATCGGCGGCCTGCATCCTTCGGCCAGCGACCAGGAGCTGCAGTTGGTGGGGCCGCAGGTGCCGTCTAAGTGCTCCTCCTCCCCGCACTCGGAGCAGTCATCGAAGACGCATACAGCATACTCGGCGGTCCAGCCCCCCATATCTTCCGTCCGGTTCTCGATCCGATAGCCCTGAAGCTCGCAGAACGAATAGTTCTGGCCCGCCTTCCCCCGGTAGAAATCCCAGGCTGGGGCGGAAGAGCCGTCGGGGAAGGTGCAGTTTCCGTCGCTACAATCGTAGCCGAGGGCCTCACAGTAGACGCAGGCCGGATCGGCGATCCCCGCCGCCGGGGCTGTCAGGGCTGTCGCCACCAGGAGGGCGACGATCAGGGTCATAGATGCCGTCATCAAATCCGCCATCAGATCCACCTCTCCGGATAGTACGGTCGTCTTCGTATATATATATTTTCGAATGTCCCCCGCCGCCTCCGTCGCTGGAGTGGTGCCATCGATGGAGGTCGGGGCAAAGCCGGAGATAGGTGGGAAATTTGATATAGAGACAGGGGCCAGGTCGTCATGAAGGAGGGGTCAGGGATCAAAGAGGAGATCTGGATCGAGAAGTACAGGCCAATGAGCCTGGACGACGTGGTGGGCCAGGAGGAGATCGTGAAGAGGCTCAAGTCCTACGTCAGGAGCAGAAACGTCCCCCACCTCCTCTTCTCGGGCCCCCCCGGCGTCGGCAAGACCGCCGCCGCCATCAGCATGGTGAGGGAGCTCTTCGGCGAGGAGTGGCGGGGAAACTTCATCGAGCTGAACGCCAGCGACGAGCGAGGGATCGACGTCGTCCGCCACAAGGTGAAGGACTTCGCCCGGATCGCCCCCCTCGGCGACGCCGAGTTCAAGGTGATCTTCCTCGACGAGGCCGACGCCCTGACGAACGACGCCCAGTCCGCCCTCAGGAGGACGATGGAGAGGTACAGCTCCATCTGCCGGTTCGTCCTATCCTGCAACTACTCCTCCAAGATCATCGAGCCGATCCAGTCGAGATGCGCCGTCTACCGGTTCCGGTCCCTTTCCGAGGAGGCGGTCTCCGAGAGGATGAAGACGATCGCCGAGGCGGAGGGGGTGAAGGTGACCGCCGAAGGGATGAGGGCGATAGTCTACGTCGCCAGGGGTGACATGAGGAAGGCGATCAACGCCCTCCAGGCCGCATCCCTGATGGAGGAGGAGGTGACGGAGGAGACGATCTACCAGATCACCGCCACCGCCCGCCCCGAGCAGATAAGAGATCTGATGAAGACCGCCCTCGCCGGCAACTTCACCCAGGCCCGGAGCCTCCTCGACGACCTCCTCCTCGTCCAGGGGCTCTCCGGAGAGGACGTGATAATCCAGATCCACCGGCAGACCCTCAGCCTCCTGGACTCCGACGAGCTTCCCGCCCCGACCCTGGTGAGGCTGATGGACAGGATCGGCGAGATCGACTTTCGGATGACGGAGGGGGCAAATGAGCGGATCCAGCTGGAGGCGCTCCTCGCCTACTTCGCCCTCGCCGGCTCCGAGGGCTGAGGGGCGAGATGGACCTAGTCCCGATCTTCTGGGCGGCGGCGACCCTCGCCATCGTCACCGCGTCGGCGATCCTCGCAGCCCGCCGGGGCCCTGAGATCGCTGTTGGGGTCTTCGCCTCCCTGACGGTCCTCGCCAACCTTCTCGCCGTCAAGACCATCTCCTTCGGACCCTTCATAGCCCCCGCAGCGGTCCTCGTCTACGCCTCCACCTTCCTTCTGACCGACATCCTCAGCGAGCTCTTCGGGAAGGAGAAGGCGAGGCTTGCGGTCTGGACTGGTCTCGCCGCCAACGTGGTGATGCTCGTCTCCGTCCTCATCGCCCTCCGGTGGTCGGCATCGCCGTTGATGGACCCCGGCCTCGCCTCCTCCTTCGACGCCGTCTATGGCTTCGCCCCCAGGGTGGTGGCCGCGTCCATGGTGGCGTACCTGGCAAGCCAGCATCACGATGTCTGGGCCTACCACTTCTGGAAGGAGAAGACCGGAGGAAGGAGGCTTTGGCTCAGGAACAACGCCTCAACGGCCGCCTCCCAGGCGATCGACACCCTGATCTTCATCAGCCTCGCCTTTTACGGCCTTCTTCCAAACTCCGTCCTGGTCCAGATGATGGTGGGGCAGTACGCCATAAAGCTCCTCATCGCCGCCCTGGACACCCCCTTCATCTACCTGGCGGTGGCGGCGGCCAAGAGGACGGGTTGAGGGGAGGCCTTGGGCTCAGGTATCCGGGAAGACCGAAACCCTTATCGCTGGCTGCGAGAGAGTTAGACATACAGAAAAAAAACCCGTATTCAGGAGGAGATAGGAGATGCCAGAGTTTGCCAACCCCTTTTCGGGCCTCGCCTGCGATCGGAAGCTCACCCCCGATGAGCTGATCCGGGCGATAAGGTACATGATCGCCGCCGAGTACGAGGCGGTCCAGCTCTACATGCAGCTAGCGGAGTCGACGGACGATGAGCTCGCGAAGGCCGTTCTCGTCGATATCGCCGACGAGGAGCGGGTCCACGCTGGAGAGTTTCTGAGGCTCCTGCAGGAGCTCGCCCCCGACGAGGAGGAGAAGTACGAGGAGGGGCGGGAAGAGGTGGAGGAGATCATCGAGGAGCTCGGCGATTAGACGAGACGAGGAGTCTCTCGGGGGCGAGCTTCCGATCGCCTCAAAGAAGTTCGATTTATCTTTGGATCGTCACCTTTGACGGAGCCCATCATGAAGATCTCACCCCTTTTATCTACGGTCGTAGTCCTCGCCTCCCTGCTGGGGGGAGGATGTCTTGAGACGGGGACGCCTGGAGGCCTCCAGCCCCCGGCGGACGCGGAGTCTCCCCGGCTGGAGGCCTCGGGCCTCGTCACCAACGTCGCCGACGGGGACACCTTCGACGTAGAAGGCTTCGGCCGGGTGAGGCTCGCCGACATCGACGCCCCCGAGATGGACACCCCGGCGGGGAAGGCCGCCAAGTTCTTCGCCGAGACGATCCTCGACGGCGAGATCGTTTATCTGGACATCGACGACCTCCGAGGAAGAGATAGATACGGCCGATGGATCTGCCTCGCCTACGTCGAGGACCCCGAGACGGGCGAGCTCGTCAACTTCAACGGCATGCTCGTAGCTTCCGGCCACGCCGTGGTGAAGGACTTCGAAGACAACGAGTTCGATCCGACGGACTGGAAGATAGCCTATCGCCTCTGAACGCCAGGGAAAAGGGGGCCGGAGGCCCCCCAAGCCATCGATCCTCTACCCCTTTTGCTTCTTCAGCCTGATCCTTCCTCTCGGAGGGAGGCCAGGTTCTCCTCCGCCCGCCGGGTGTAGTGGTGGCCGGGGCCGAGGAACTGGCTGAAGATCCGGAAGGCCCGCTGGTAGCTACCCCGCGCCTCTTCCAGGTCGCCCATCTCCTGGAGGGCCTCCCCAAGGTTGTTTAGGCGGATGGCGGTCTTGAAGTGGTTCGGGCCGTAGGCCTCCCGGTCGATGGCGAGGGCCCTCTCGAAGGCGGCGACGGCGGCCGGGAGGTCGCCGAGGGTCCGGAGGACCGTCCCCAGGTTGTTCGCCCGGATGGCGATCTTGAGCCTGTCGGGGGTCGGCTGAGACTCTTCGATGGCGATCGCCTGCTCGAAGGACCTCCTCGCCCCTGGAAGGTCGCCGAGGCCCCGGAGGACCGACCCCAGGTTGTTCAGGTCGGTGGCCACCTCCGGATGGTCGGGGCCGTGGAGCCTCTCGTCGATGACGATCAGCCGGTCGAGGACCTCCTTCGACCCCCGGAGGTCCCCCCTCCGTTGGAGGTAGAGGCCGACTTGGTTCAGGAGGAGGGAGGCCTCCTCGGAGCCGCCTCCCTCCTCCTCGAGCCTCTTGGTTGAAACGAGGGCGGAGGGGAGGAGGCGGCGGCATTCCGGCCAGGTGGATAGGTCTTCGAGGTGAGAGCCGAAGGCTATCCCGATGGCCCGCACCGTCTCGTCGGCCCAGGCCTTCCTCTCCTCCTCGTCGAGGCGACTGTAGGCGAAGGCCTGGACCAGAGGGTGGACAAAGAGGAGGTCCTCGCCGAGCCGCAAGAGGCCCCTCCGATCGAGGGCCCGAAGCCCCGGCTCCACCGACTCCGGCAGGAGCGCTGCGGTCTTTTCAAGAAGGTCGATGGGTAGATCCTCGGGGGCGAGGAAGGCCGATAGGGTGAGGAGATCCAGCCCCTCCAGAGAGGCTGCCCCCACCTGCTCTACCGAGATCTCCAGGACGGCGGTCAGGGGGCTGGGAAAACCTGGTGGCTTCCTCCCCCCCGAGGTCTCGGCCAGGCGTCCTCTCAGGGCCCCCAGGTACCTGGAGATCGAAGCTCCCGTCCAGCGGATGTAGGCCCCAGCCAGCTCCAGGGCGAGAGGATGGCGCCTCAGCTCCTCGGCGAGGGCTCTCGCTCCCGAGGCGTCCTCGCTATCCGTCCTTTTGAGGAGAAGATCGGCCGCCTCCTGGAGGTCGAGGGGCCCGACCTCGAAGGCCGACCATCCCGGCCATCCGGGGCTCCGGGAGGTGACGATGACGTCGCCTCCTCCCTCTGGGAGAAATCCATCCAGGGCGTCGGGGGCGGGGGCGCCGTCGAAGACGAGGAGCCACCTCCCGCTCTCCTCGAGATGGGCCCGGACGGACCCCGCCAGATCCGATACGTCCCCATCCTCCTCGGAGGGGATCCCGAGGGGCTCGGCTAGGGAGGCGTAATCGGAGGCGAGGACCGCCTCGTCCCAGGCCCTGACCCAGAGCCTGTGGTCATATTCGCCGGAGTGGATCCGGCCGTACTCTTCGGCTATGGCGCTCTTGCCGATGCCGCCGGGGCCGAGGAGTAGGACTGGGCCATCTTTGAGGCGGTCCCGGAGATCTCTCAAGATCGAGGTCCGGCCGGAGAAGTGGGGATTTCTTCGGCCCTTCAGGAAGAGGTTTATCATCGCCCTATATTATCGATCGACATCTATTAAGGTTACCCCCCTCCAGAACCCAAGGGCGGAAGCTCTGAAGGCGATCCTCCAGGGGCGGATCTATTCGGTGGAGAACGAGAGGCTGAGGCGAAGAAGAGGCCCGGGGTCGGAAGTTGAGGGAAGATCCGAAATCCCTTTACCCCAGGAGGGCGAAAATGCCTGCAGAACTCATCGGCACCATCCCTGATTCCACCTGCCATCAACGGATGAAAGCCCGGAAGTGGAGGTCGATCCTTGGCGATAGATAACATCCTGGTCCTTGGGGGTTACGGCGGCGCTGGCTCCGCCATATCGAGGTTGATCCTGAAGATGACCCCAGCCGACCTGATCGTCGCGGGAAGGCGGGAGGATAGGGCGAGGGGCCTGGCGGAGGCTCTGAACCGAGAGTTCTCCGGCGATCGAGCCACCTATACCCAAGCCGACGCCTCCGACCCCCCGAGCTTGAGGGAGGCTTTCAGGGGCGCGGACCTGGTCATCGATGCAGCGACGACCGTCCCCTTCGTCGAGATGACGGCGAGGGCCGCCATCGCCGCGGGGTCGGACTGGATCGACATCCACTACCCCCAGGCCGGGGTGGCGGTCCTCGAGGGGCTCCGACCCGAGATCGAGGGGGCTGGCCTCGTCTTCGTCACCCAGGCGGGATTTCTTCCGGGTCTCCCTTCAGTCCTCGCTCAGGCAGCCGAAGGCCGCTTCACCAGATACAGAAAGGCCGCAGCCTATGTCGCCATGAGGACTGACTTCGAGGCCGGGGGCGCCGCCCTAGAGTTCGTCGAGGCTCTGGGCGAGTACTCCGCCGAGGTCTTTAGGGACGGCCGATGGAGGGGAGCGGGGGCCCGGGAGGTCCGGAAGGTCGACTTCGGCCCGCCCCTGGGGGTGAAGACCTGCTATCCGACGACCCTGGCGGAGATGAGGGGCCTTCCGGAGATGCTGGGGGTCGAGGAGCTGGGGGCCTACGTAGCCGGGATAAACTGGTTCGTCGACGGGGTGGTGACCCCCCTCGCCTACCTCCTCGGCAGGGTCAAGTCGGGCCTGGGCAGAGATCGGCTTGCCGGGCTTCTGGTCTGGGGGTCGAAGAGGTTCACACCGCCGGGGGAGGCGGTCGCCGTCGTCCTG
>LUYE01000040.1 GCA_001602645.1 Methanosarcinales archaeon Methan_01 | reverse complement strand
TGGGACGTGGCGACGAGGACGGGGATTGAGATCGACCTCGCCGCCCTGGAGGAGGAGCTGGGAGTCCCCGTGGTGACGGCGGTGGCGGTCAGCGGCCAGGGGATCAGGGAGCTTGCGGAGGCAATACCGAGGGCTCGGGTGCCGCCCCCGGTGAGGTTCGAGTCGGCGGACCAGAGGTGGGCGCGGGTCGGGGAGATCGTCGAGCGGTCCCAGAGGGTCGTCCACAAGCATCCCACCCTCCTCGAGAAGCTGGAGGAGGCGACGATCAAGCCCCTCTTCGGCGTCCCCTTCGGCCTCCTCGTGCTATACCTATCCTTCACCGGGGTGATCAAGGTCGGGGAGGCACTCATCGACACCATCCTCGACCCCGCCTTCGCCGTCTACGGGGCCTGGATCACCGAGGTCGTCGGCCAGCACACCTCCGGCATCTTGCGCGATATCCTCATAGGGACCTCCCCGGAGATCGACACCTCCTTCGGCCTCCTCACCACCGGCCTCTACGTCCCCCTGGGGATGGTCCTCCCCTTCGTCATCCCCTTCTACGTAGTCCTCGGCGTTCTGGAGGACGTCGGATACCTCCCCCGGATCAGCGTCCTCGTCGACGCCCTGATGCACCGGGTCGGACTCCACGGCGCTGCGGTAGTGCCGTGCATCCTCGGCCTCGGCTGCAACGTCCCCGGGGTGATGGCCACGAGGGTCCTGGAGTCGCCGAAGCAGAGGTACCTCGCCGCCACCCTGATGGCCGTCTCCGTCCCCTGCGCCGCCCAGAACGCCATGATCTGGGGGCTCCTCGGCCCCTTCGGCCTCCGGTACATAGCCATAGTCTACGGGACCCTCTTCCTCGTCTTCATATCCGCCGGCTTCATCCTCTCGAGGATCGTCGGCGGGGAGTCGCCGGAGATATTCCTTGAGATCCCTCCCTACCGGGTCCCCGACGGAAGAGCCCTCTTCAAGAAGACCTGGATGAGGTCGAAGCACTTCCTGAAGGAGGCGGTCCCCTACGTCCTCCTGGGGGTCTTCCTGATGAACGTCCTCTTCATCGCCGGGGTCGTCGATCTCGTCGGAGGCCTGGCGGAGCCGATCATCACCGGCCTCTTCGGCCTCCCGAAGGACGCCGCGGCGACGATGATCGTCGGGTTTCTGAGAAAGGACGTGGCCGTCGGTATGCTCGCCCCCCTGGCGATGACGGCGGGCCAACTGGTCGTCGCCTCCGTAGTCCTCGCGATGTACTTCCCGTGCGTTGCCACCTTCGCCGTCTTCATGAAGGAGCTGGGGCTGAAGAACACCGCGAGGTCGGCGATGATCATGGTTTTGGCGGCGACGATCGTCGGGACGATCCTTAACGTCATCCTCTCGATCTGACCCCGCCGACCAGATTCTAGTCCCGGTGAAGCCCTCATCCTCTGATGGCGTCGAGGGGGATCTTCCCCTCGTGGACCGCCGTGGCGACGAGGGCGCCGGCGAGCCCCAAATCCTCCAGCCGCTCCAAGTCCCGAACATCTCTTACCCCGCCGCCGAGGAGGAGGGGATGATCGCTGAGATCTGAGGCTTCTCTGAGAAAGACCTCATCGAGGCCCAGCGAGGTCCCCACCCGGTCCAAGGATAAGAGTATGACCTCCCTGATGGGGAGCGGGTTCAGCTTCCGGATCAGGTCGAGGGGCGGGATCTTGAGGGCGGGGTCCCGGGAGAGGACCTCGCCCCCGATGAGATCGATGCTGACGACTACCTTTCGTTCAGCTGAGGCCCTCTCGATGAGAGAGAGGGATCCAGTCTCAGTCCCCAGGACGGGTTTGCAGTTGATGGGTAGGAGGTCGAGATCTTCGAGTGACGTGATCCCGATGTCCGCCATAGTCTCCGCCCTTCTCGCGATCTCGCCGATCAGGTCCAGGTTCTCGCCGCCCCCCATGATCCGATCGAGGTCGGCGACGTAGACCTCCTTCGGCCGGAGAAGATCCAGGATCGACAGGGGGTCGGAGCTCCCAACGATCTTGCTCATCTCCTCGATCGGCTTATACTTCTCCCTCTCCCCCCGGACGGCGTGGACCGCCGAACCGTTAAATAGGTCGAGGACAAAGACGCAGCGCGTCATGATTTTACAGAACGAGGATGGGACGATATGAGGTTGTTGGTCAGTCCGATAAACGCCGTCGAGGCGGAGGCGGCGATGGCAGGAGGCGCAGACATCCTGGACGTCAAAAACCCCCGGGAGGGGTCCCTCGGGGCGAACTTCCCCTGGGTGATCAGGTCCGTCGCGGAGGTCGCCGCTGGAAGGGTACCCATCAGCGCCACCATCGGCGACTTCGACTTCAAGCCCGGGACCGCCAGCCTCGCCGCCCTGGGAGCCGCCTTCTCCGGAGCCGACTACATCAAGGTGGGGCTCCTCAAGGTCCGGGACCGGGATGAGGCGGGGGAGATGCTCCGACCCCTGGTGAGGTCGGTCAAGGAGTTCGACGCCAATAAGAAGCTGGTGGCAGCGGCCTACTCCGACGCCTCCCGAGTCGGGTCGATCCCGCCGATGGAGCTCCCGGTGGTCGCTAGCGAATGCGGGGCCGACGTGGTGATGGTCGACACCGCCATAAAGGACGGTAGGACGACCTTCGAGTTCATGACCGAATCGGAGATCTGCGATTTCATTACCTTGGGCCACGATCTGGGGATGGAGGTGGCGATCGCGGGGACGATAGAGTTCGGGGACCTGGAACTTTTGAGACGGGTCGCTCCGGACATCATCGGGGTCAGAGGAGCGGTCTGTGGTGGCGACCGGAGCGGCACGATAAAGGAGGAGCTGGTCAGACGGATGAAGGCTGACCTCTCATGAAGCTCATTTTATAGCCTTATCATCTTCGCCTTTTTGACCCCCGAGACCGAGGTGAGCTTATTCAGGGTCTCGTCGCAGACGGGCTGGTCGACGTTCAGGACCATGATCTGCTCCCCGCCCGAGGCCTTTCGGCCGACGTGCATCCCGCCGATGTTGATGTTGTCCTCACCGAGGACAACGCAGCAAGGGCCTATGATGTTCGGCCGGTCCTCGTGGGTCGCCATGATCATGTAACCCTCGGTGGGGACGTAGACCCGATACTCGTTGATCTGGACGATCCTCCCCTCGTTCTTGCCGTAGACGGTCCCGTAGACCGATACGGAGCCCTTGGGGCCCGAGAGGGATAGCGTGACAAGGTTGCTGTACCCGTTCGTCGACTCGGTCTTGCTCTCGGTGAGGGCTATCCCGCAGTCCCTCAGCTTGACGAGAGAGTTTACGAAGTTCGCGCTGTGGCCGGTCGCATCCAGAAATCCCTTCACCGCCGATATGGTGACGGGCTTTGTGTCCTTCTCGGCGACGGTCCCGCCGTAGACGATCTCCAGCCGGTTGTACCCGTCCTCCCCAAGCTGGGCTGCGAGCCTCCCCATCTTCTCCACCAGGTCCATGAAGGGTCGCATGGCTGCCAGGGTCTCCGAGGAGATGGCGGGCATGTTCAGGGCGTTGGGGGGGAGCTCGCCTCGCGCCACCGCCAGGATCTGCTCGGCGACCGCCACCGCCACGTTCACCTGAGCCTCGGCGGTGGAGGCTCCGAGGTGGGGGGTGACGATGATGCCGGCCTGATCGAGGAGCGGGTTATTTGTGGGGGGCTCCTTCGTGAAGACGTCGATGGCGGCTCCCGCGATCCTCCCCTCGGCGACCGCCTTCGCCAGGGCCTCCTCGTTGATGATCCCGCCCCGGGCGCAGTTGATCAGCCGGACCCCGGGCTTCATCTTCTTGATCGCTTCCTCGTCGATGAGGTTTCTCGTCTCCTTCGTCAGGGGGGTGTGGACGGTGATGAAGTCGGCCTCCCGGAAGATCTCGTCGAGGGTCGCAAGCCTGATCCCGAGGTCAGCCGCCCTCTCCTCCGTCACGAAGGGGTCGTAGGCGAGGATCCGCATACCGAAAGACTTCATCCTCGATGCGATCTCGGCCCCGATCCTCCCGAGGCCGACGATCCCCAGGGTCTTGTTGAAGACCTCGACCCCGGTGTATCTCTTCCGGTTCCACTCGCCAGCCTTGAGGGAGTTGTTCGCCTGGGGGATGTTCCTCGCGAGGGAGAGCATCATGGCGATGGTGTGCTCCGCCGCCGATATGGTATTCCCGCCGGGGGTGTTGACGACGATGATCCCCTTTTTGGTGGCGGCGTCGATGTCGACGTTGTCGACGCCGACCCCGGCCCGGCCGACGACCTTCAGCCTATCGGCGGCGGCGATCACCTCGGCCGTCACCTTCGTCCCGCTCCGGATGGCGAGGGCGTCGTAATCTTTGATCCTCTCTATCAGCTCTTCGGGAGAGAGGTTGGTGATGACGTCCACCTCCATCTCCGTCTCCAGCTTTCTTACGCCCTCTTCCGAGAGAGGGTCGCTGACAAGAACCTTCATGACAATCTCCTCCATCGGTGTCCAGAGATTTACAGGCATTTTACCTTTTCGACGGAGTCGAAGGGATGAGCCGAGGCCGGCGGAGGTAAGACTCCTCAGAGGCCCTCCCCTCTGGATAGAGAAGCCGAAGGAGGATGAGGTGGGGTATTCTTTGCCGGATCGGCCTCCCTTCTATCCTACAGGCTCTTCGTTGGCAGGTCTGTCACCTTAGTAAGGGAGAGGATGGGGTTGGATGGTCGAAGGAGCGGCATCGACTCGTCCGCCAGACTGGAGAGGAGGGTGAGGTCGAGCTTCGGGTCCATTCCTCTGTCTGAGGCGGCAAATCCTCTTCGAGCCATCCCCAGATCTCATGTGAGAGCCTGCCGACGATGGAGCTGGACTTCCCCGATCGCAGCGGCCAGCCGCTCCCATGGTTCGGGGCTCGGTGCTGAGCCGAACCCGCCCGATTCTACACCAAGAGCTGGAGAGGACGAAAGCCCCGGCCCAAAGGCCCTCCGATGTTGGCACGAGATCGCGAGTTCCTCCGGGAGAGGCTGAAAAGGAATCGTCCATCTCAGATCTCCTCCGTATCAATCTCCATCCAGACATAATCGTCGTCGGTCTGCGACTCCATCCGCAAACGGTAGTTGCCGTCTGTGTCAACGGTCGCAGTACGATCGTTTGCCTCAGCGTCTCCATGAATTGACCCTCGCAGGACCCCCTGAAGCTTCACCCCGGTGGAGGCTCCCATCGAGGCGGTCATCCTCCCCGAAAACTCCGCGTCGGTGCCGCCCGA
>LUYE01000008.1 GCA_001602645.1 Methanosarcinales archaeon Methan_01 | reverse complement strand
ATTTCGCTTTCCCATGCGGGATTGTTGAGTATTTAAAGTCAAAGGTTTCGGGACTATACAGTTATATGATCTTGAGCCCTCGCAAGAGACGTTTCTGATCGATTAGCTCTATAAACTGAGGCCCTAGCCGCCTCGCCGAAAATCGGCCCGGCGGTGTCGACCGAGGATCAGAACCCGATCTGAAGAGATCACCCTCAACCCGATCCTGCTGCCTCAGCCCTCTCCTTGAGGGCCCGGTTCATCTCCCTGAAGCCAGCAAGGGTCTCCTCCTGGAGCCGCCCTCTCGCCAGGGGGACGAGGAGGCCGGTGAAGACCTCCCGCTGGACGAACCTGACCCTATTGGGCCCCAGGGGCTCTATCTCGAAGATGTGCTCCCCGTCGAAAAGCCCCGGCATCCAGAGCCTCCCGAGCCACCGTAGCTCCCGGTCTCCGACCACCCTCGTCACCCTCGGCCGGAAGGCCATCGCCCTCCCGCCCGGGGGCCTGATCTGGACCCGGAGTCTCGCCCCCTCCGACGCCACCCCCACCACCGGCCTCATAAAGGGGTTCCAATCCCTGAACGCCTCAAAATCCGTCAGAACCCGCCAGACCGCCTCCGGCGAGCCCCGGATCTCCACCTCGTCTCGGATCTCCTCCCGGAACATGCCGCTCCACCTCTCCTGCTATGCTGGTTATTTGGGCCATCATCGGACCAGCGGGGTCCCGACCCCCCTATCCGAATCGGGAGTTCTATCCCCAGATCTCCTCCGCCTCGCCTAACCCCCAGGCCGGGGGCTGCCAGCCGGGACGGGGCCGCTCCCCCTCGAACTCATCGACTTCGACCACCGATCTCGCGCGCGCCGGCTCGATGGACGACCCGTCCACATACCTCGCAGCCACCTCGGCGATGTTTACGAACCTGCCGCTCCAGAGCGCCTCCGCCCCGTAGACGACCGTCTCGACCTTTCCGGGGGCGAGATCGATCAGGTTCCAGGTGATGACCCCGTCCTCGTAGGAGGCGAAGGCCGGCGACGAGGAGATCAGCCTCATTCCGTCCGGGAGGCGGTCGGTCACCGTCGCCACCAGGGGGCGGTCTCCGAGGTTTTCGACTTCCAGGGAGTACAAGACGTGGTTTCCGACAGCCTCGTCGACCTCTCCGGCTTTAGAGATAAAGACGGCCCCTGGTGAGGAGCAGGATAGCCAATTGATCTCAACGGCCGAGAAGTTTGCGGCCGAGACCCAAGAGCCGTCGATGCCGCCGAAGGCTACAACCCGGTTGACCAGCTCCTCTCCCCCATACTCCGTCACGTCGAGGACGAGCTCGATCTCCCTCAGATCCCCCGGCGAGAGGTGGGTGAGGGACCAGTTGGCTCCGTCGGAGGTGAGAGTATGCTTCAGGCTCGATCGGACGAAGACCCCACCCGGCGGGAAGATGTCCCTGACGAGAACCGGCTCCAGGGTCTTGCCGCCGTCGTTCTCCAGGGTGATGACGTAGCGGGCGAGGGTCCTATCCCCCTCATAGACGATCGTCCCATCCTTCTCCACCGAGAGATGGGGGTCGCGGACCGACGGCTGGAGGAGCTCGACGTTTCTCGATATGGCGTAGTCGCCTCGATAAGATTCGTCCATCTCGAGCTCATCCGACGAGATCATCCGGTACCGGGCCGTCCCCGAGAAGTTCGCCTCCGTCTCCATCTCCCCGAGGCCCCGTACTATCGTCGTCTTATCGAGCCTCGTCAACCCCGAGTACTCCTCGCCGATGTAGCTCTCGCCCTCCTTTCTCGAGGCGACCCCCTCCCTCCAGGGGAGGGAGAGGTTTGCCGATATCCCGGCCGCGCCGAAGGGCTCCGGCTCTGCCGATAGGAAGACGGACTTGGCGATGTAGCTCGTATAGGTATCGATCCGCTCTTCGGACTCGTAAGACCCCGTCCCCGCCTCGTGGGTCCTCTGGAGGTCGCCGACCTTCTTATTCACCGCCACATACCCCGTCCCCGAGACGGACCGTTCGGAGGCGATGGAGGAGCCGCAGTCGTCGACCTTCTCGTCGATCTTGAAGCTTCCGTAGTAAGACTCCGAGGCCTCGAAGGCGGGAGTCCCCTGGGGGGTGGCGTTGGGGCTCGATAGTTTTACCACCCCCAGCCTCGCCATCCCATCGAACTCCGCTGAGACGGCCATCTCCGTCCCGTCTCCGTCCACCCCCATCGTCGACTCCCGGCGGAGGGAGTCTCCGTAAAGGTAGGACTCCCTGGTCGCCGTCCCGGTGGCGGGGTTCCAGAGAACCGTTATCTTCGTAAAGCCGCCGAAGGACGACCCCGAGAGGTTCAGGACCGGCCGAGATGCGGAGCTCTTCTCCGATACCGTTATCGACGATCCGCCGCCGTCAGGACCCGCCGCCATCGAGAACCCGGAGAACGATAATAGGGCGAGGAGGACCGCCGCCCCGAAGGCCAGCCAGATGAAGAGAGCACGCATAACCCACCAACTCCCGGAGGCCCGACGGTTCGGGCCGCCCATCCATATCTTTATCCTCTTCCTTTTTAAACCCATTTGAGGATAATATGGAATCCTCTGAGGTGGACCAGATGGCTTTGATATCGGTTCTGGCGGAGGGGTACGT
The DNA here is from genome assembly GCA_001602645.1 of Methanosarcinales archaeon Methan_01. Classification (GTDB taxonomy): domain Archaea; phylum Halobacteriota; class Methanosarcinia; order Methanotrichales; family Methanotrichaceae; genus Methanocrinis. The sequence goes on along the minus strand of LUYE01000008.1, from coordinate 75,012 downwards.
CGTGACCCTGGCGGGCGGAGGATTCCGAGCCTCGCCCTCGACGGTCCTGATGGAGGACTCGGGGAGGAGGGTGCTGGCGGACCCCGGAGCTGACGGGAGGAGCCTATCGTCCGCCCTCTTCAAGAGGGGCCTCTCTCCCTCCGAGATCGACCTGGTATTCATCACCCACGCCCACCTCGACCACCTCCTCAACCTAAGGCTATTTCCGGATGCCGAGGTCTGCGACGGAAGCTTCTTTTACAGGGGGGACGAGGAGATCCCCTACGGAAGGTTCCTCCCGGATACGGAGATAGAGGTCCTCTCTACGCCGGGCCACACCCCCGAACACAGCTCCCTCCTGGTGCCGTCCGAAGGCGAAACTTGGCTTGTCGCCGGAGACCTCTTCTGGTGGCGGGACGGGGCCGTCCCGAGGACCGATATCTCAGGCCTATTGGCCCTGGAGGATGAGCTAGCCACCGATCCTGAAGCCCTGAGGATGAGCAGGATCGAGGCGTTGAGAAGGGCGGACGTCGTGGTCCCGGGCCACGGCCGGCCCTTTCGGTTCGAGGACCGGCCTCTGATGGTCACCTTTTAGTAGTTTTTGGAAGAGGAGGTTTAACCATGCAAGAGGAGATCTTCTGCCCCGAATGTGGCGAACTCACCGAACACGTCACCGTCAAGCTAGGACGAGAGCACCTCGTCAGGTGCGAGGCCTGCGGAACGGTCCACCCCCAACAGCTGGAGAGGACGAGGCTCTCGAGCCTCAGGGTGATCGTCAGCGCCCCGGAGGGGTCCGCCCGCCGGACGATCGAGCTGCCGGCGGAGGATCTCCTCGCCGTCGGGGACGAGATCCTGGTGGACGACGGGGTTGACGAGGTAGTCATGGTGGAGGTCACCTCCATCGAGCTGGCGGGAGGAGGGCGGGAGGAGAGGGCGACGGCGGGGGAGGTGAAGACCCTCTGGACGAGGGCGGTGGACGAGGTGGTGGTGAAGGTCTCGGTCCAGAGGCGGGGGCGAACGACATCCATCGACGTCCCCGCCAGGGGGGACGAGCCCTTCGCCGTCGGCGAGGTGAGGACCGCCGACGGTAAACGGTACAGGGTGGAGAAGATCAGGGTCCGCGACGGCCGATCTCCCGATAGGGCCCTCGCCAAGGAGATCGTCCGGGTCTGGGGGGCTGCCCTCTGAGGAAGGAGGAGATGTTGAGGATGATCCGGGGGAGCGTCAGCGACCGGGTCCTCGAGGCGATGGACGAGATCCCCAGGGAGCTCTTCGTCCCCGATCGGGTGCGGCAGATGGCCTACCAGGACCATCCCCTCCCGATAGGCGAAGGCCAGACGATATCCGCCCCCCACATGGTGGCGATCATGTGCGACGTCCTCGACCTCGGGGAGGGGATGAAGGTCCTGGACGTCGGGACCGGCTCCGGCTACCACGCCGCGGTGATGGCGAAGCTGGTGGGGCCCGGGGGCCACGTCTACTCCATCGAGCGGGTGGGGACGCTAGTCGCCTTCGCAAGGAAGAACCTTTTGGAGGCGGGGATCGAGAACGTCACCGTCTTCGAGGGGGACGGGAGCCTCGGCCTCCCCGACCACGCCCCCTTCGACCGGATCAACGTGGCGGCAACGGCGCCGAAGGTCCCCGAGCCCCTCCAGGCCCAGCTGAAGGTGGGGGGAAAGCTCGTCATCCCCGTGGGGACCTGCTACCAGGAGCTCCTCCTGGTCGTCAGGACCGGGGAGGGGTTTGAGGTGGAGCAGCACGGCGGGGTCGTCTTCGTCCCCCTGATCGGAGACCACGGCTTTCAGATTTAGGGAGAGGAAAGGGTTATCTCGATCCGGGGAGACCGAAAAATGATGAAGCCAGTCACCCTCATCATCATGGACGGGTTCGGGGAGAGCGACGAGGCGGAGGGAAACGCCATCGCCGCCGCGAGGACCCCCAACATCGACCGCCTCAAGAGCTCTTATCCGTTCACCACCATCGGCGCCGCAGGGCTGGACGTGGGCCTCCCCCCCGGCCAGATGGGAAACTCCGAGGTGGGCCACCTCAACCTCGGCGCTGGGAGGATAGTCTACCAGGACTACACCCGGATCAACCTCGCCATCGAGGAAGGCACCTTCTTCTCCAACCCCATCCTGGCGGAGGCCGCGGACCTGGCGCGGAAGAGGGGGAGGACCCTCCACCTGATGGGCCTTTTATCCGACGGGGGGGTCCACAGCCACCAGGCCCACCTCTACGCCCTCTTAAGGCTCGCGCGAGATAAGGGGCTCGCGCGGGTCCGGATCCACGCCATCCTCGACGGGAGGGACGTCCCCCCCCGGAGCGCCCTCGGCTACTTCCGGGAGCTGGAGGAGGTGATCGGGTCCCTCGGCCTCGGGAAGGTCACCACCGTCGCCGGGAGGTACTACTCCATGGACCGGGACCGGAGGTGGGAGAGGACGGAGCTCGCCTACCGGGCGATGACCTCGGGGGAGGGGCTGAGGGCCTCCGACCCCGCTGAGGCGGTCCGGGCCGCCTACGACCGGGGGGAGGACGACGAGTTCGTCAGGCCGACGGTCGTCGACCCCGACGGCCTGGTCAGAGACGGCGACTCCCTCATCTTCTTCAACTTCAGGCCCGACCGGGCCCGCCAGATCACCAAGGCCTTCCTCCTCCCCGACTTCTGCGAGTTCGATCGGAGGAAGGTCGACGTCCACTTCGTCTGCATGACCCAGTACCAGGAGTCGATCGAGGCTGCAATCGCCTTCCCCGCCGACCACCTCACCGATACCCTGGGGGAGGTGGTGAGCAGGGCAGGCCTCCGACAGCTGCGGGTCGCCGAGACGGAGAAGTACGCCCACGTCACCTTCTTCTTCAACGGCGGCCGGGAGGTGCCGAGCCCCGGGGAGGAGAGGCTGCTGATACCGTCGCCTAAGGTCGCCACCTACGACAGAAAGCCGGAGATGTCCGCCTTCGAGGTGACGGACGCCGTCGTCGAGAAGATCCGGGAAGGGGCCTACGACCTCATCGTCCTCAACTACGCCAACTCCGACATGGTCGGCCACACCGGGATCTTCGAGGCGGCGGTGAAGGCGGTGGAGGCTGTCGACGAATGCGTCGGACGGGTCGTCTCGGAAGTCCTCGCCCGGGGAGGGGCGGTCCTCCTGACGGCAGACCACGGGAATGCCGAGCAGATGGAGGACAGAAAGACCGGCCAGCACCACACCGCCCACACCACTAACCGCGTCCCCTTCGTCCTCATCGATGGCAAAAGGCCGAGGCTTCGGGACGACGGGATCCTCGCCGACGTCGCCCCCACCGTCCTCGACCTTTTGGGGCTTCCCGCCCCCGCCGCCATGACCGGAAGGTCTCTGATCGCCAGAGATTAAGCCGAAGAGGTTTCAGTCTCTCCCTGATATGGATCCGTGCTGGAAGCGGTTTCGGACCTACCTTCAGGTCAGCCAGGCCTTCAAGATAGCAAGAAGGCTCTTCGTGATGAACGCCTTCGACGGGATCCTCACCCTGATGGGGGTCGTCATCGGCGCCCACTTTTCGGGGCTCTCGAACCCCGAGGTCGTCATCAAGGCGGGCATTGGGGGGATCATAGCTCTCGGGATCTCGGGGATGAGCAGCGCCTACCTGGCGGAGAGGGCCGAGAGGAGGAGGGACCTGAAGAAGCTGGAGAGCGCCATGCTAAAAGACCTGAAGAGGAGCCAGTTTGCCAGGGCCTCGGAGTTTGCCACCGTCATAGTCGCCCTGGTGAATGGGATCAGCCCGGCCCTGGGGGGGATGATCCTAGTCCTCCCCTACTTCTTCGTCCCGGCGATCGATATGGAGGCGGCCTTCCGGGCGTCCCTCGGCCTCGGCCTCCTCTGCCTCTTCGTCCTGGGGATATTTCTCGCCAGGATCAGCAGCGAGCGAATGATCGTCTCGGGGGTGAGGATGATCCTGGTGGGGCTTCTGACGATCGCCATCGTCAGCCTCGTCTCGGCGCCGGGGGCGATCTAGGAGGGCACCTATTGTACGGCGGGATGGGGTTTGAGACCGACGCCTTCCTTGAGATCTCTCTCGAGCTTCCGAAATGGCACGAGGTCGACCTCGGCCCCCGGAGGCTGGAGCTGATCATCCGGGAGGGCGGGATCCTGGACGTCCACGTCGAGAACCTCCGCAGGGGGAGGTACGGGACGGGGCGGGCCGAATACCTGGCGGAGGTCCTCCTCCCCAGGCTCGAAGGGAAGTGCTCCTACCTTCTGGAGGGGCTCTCCCCAGAATCGAGGGCCTTTCGGCGAGTTGAGGTCGGAGAAGCCTTTAATAGGGCCAGGGCCAGGATAAAACTGCTGAGATATATGGAGCTTTGCAGATTCCTCGAAGCGGGCGCCACCGATATGCTGGAGGACCTCAGGGACCTGGTAAGATTTGAGACCGTCGACCCTCCCGGAAAAGAGTACCCGGAGATCGTCGACCACCTCATCCCCATCTTCAGGGACCTCGGCTTTGAGGCGGAGAAGGTGGTGGTGCCCCCGGAGGTCCTCTTGGGAAGGGGCGAGGAGGCCATCGGCGAGCGGGCGAACCTCAGGGCGCGGCTGGACGTCGGGGCGGAGGAGACCCTCGTGATCTACACCCACCTCGACGTCGTCCCCGCCGGAGAGGGCTGGTCCAAAGACCCCTTCGACCTGGATATCCGGAACGGGAGGGCCTACGGCCGGGGGGTCGCCGACTCCAAGGGGGCGGTGGCCGCCCTCATCGCCGCCCTAAGGGGCGTCGAAGCCTTCGGGCGCCCCCGGCGAAACCTCCTGGTCCTCCTCACCACCGACGAGGAGGGCGGAGGCTACTCAGGCCTCTGCTACTTCGCCGACGAGGGTCTGGTAAAAGGAGACGTCATGCTCTGCATGGACAGCTTCTCCGACGACGTCATCATCGGATCCAACGGGATCATCACCTGGGAGGCGACGGTCCGGGGGAGGGCGGTCCACTCCGGGGCGAGCTTCCTCGGGGAGAACGCCATAGAGAAGTCCCTCCCGGTGATCGAGGCCCTCCTCGATCTGAAGAAGAGGGTCGAAGGGAGGAGGTCCTACTTACGAGCCAGCTCAGAGCTCCAGGACCACGGGGTCGATTTCGTCCGGCCGATGCTGAACCTCACCGTCATCCATGGCGGGATCAAGGAGAACATCGTCCCCGACCGGTGCGTCATCCGGGGGGACCGGCGGGTGATACCCGAGGAGAGGATGGAGGAGGCGGCCGCCGAGCTGGAGAGGGCGGTGGCTGCCCTTCCCGTCGACCTTGAATGGCGGTCTTGGATGGGGTACCCGCCGATGAGGATCGATCCTGACCACCCCTGGGTCGGGGAAGTGAGGAGAGCTCTCGAGGGGGCCTCGGGGAGGAGCCCCCGCCTCGCCGGGGCCCAGTACAGCCTCGACCAGGCCTACGTCGCGGAGGTTACGGGGATCCCGACTTGCGTCTACGGCGTCGGCCGCCAGACCGACTCAAACCCCCACGGCTCCGACGAGAACGTCACCCTGGAGGACCTCTCGGTCTACGCCCGGTTCCTCGCCTTCCTCATCTTGGGCTGGGCGGCGGAAGAAGGCGGTGAGGGAAAGGAGGGGGGGGAGCCTTGAAGGTCGTCTCGGTGGTGGGCCCCAAGAAGTCCGGCAAGACCGCCCTGGTGGAGGCGATGGTCCGAGGCCTGAGGGGGCGAGGCAGGGTCGGGACGATTAAGAACATGCCCGATCACCCCATCGAGGACCGGGGGGACACCAGGCGCCACTTCGAGGCGGGGGCCGAGGTGGTCGTCGGAGTCGGCCAGGGCGGCCGCCTCTTCAAGGTGGCGAGGGACGGGGGGCTTTTGGCCGCCCTGGAGGAGCTGCGGAAGAGCGGGGTGGAGTACGCCATCGTAGAGGGGTTCAAGAGCTCCAGCCTTCCCAAGATCGTCCTCGGCGGGATCGAGGTCGATAATCCCATAAGAAGGGTGGACGCCTCTCCCCCCTTCGACGAGGGCCTGATAGAGGAGCTGATAGGTCTGTTGATCCTGCAGCCGGAGATCTGATCCGCCCAACATGAGTGGCGCCGCCAGAACTCGATTTATTTATTTTCGTGGCGGTAAAAAATCGCGACACGTTTTTAAACGAGGACGCCCCTATGGGGATGACGGGGAGGTTTACTTTGAGGCGTCTATGCAGCGCAGTCTTGATCTCGATGCTGCTTTTAGTGGGGTCAGCGGCGGCTGCAAACTACATCTACGAGCGGTCGGTGATCCAGGGGGTGGGATACCGGAGCCACGAGCTGATAGGGCAGACCGGCCAGGGGTACACCGGCCAGAAGATCGTTGAGCGGATCTCGGGGACCGGCAACTTCTACGACCGGACCGAGTTTGAGCTGAGCGTACATCACAACGCCATAAACTACACCCAGGAGGCGAGCTTCGAGTACTTCCCGGTCAGCTACCAGACCGGCACCTACGACCGGAAGTGGGAGGACCGGCTTTGCGTCGCGAACTACGACGCGGGAGCCGTCGTCACCGAGCAGTACACCCACGCCGAGAGCCTGATGAAGAACACCCAGATCAGCACCGTCGGCAACAGCCACCTCAACGAGGTGAACAACAGCGGGATCGAGGCGAGCTTCAACGCCAACGTCATCGGCGTAGGCCACATCGGATGGCTCTCCATGGAGACGAAGACCGACTGCAGGGGGAGGCACTTCGAGGTGGGAAGATCCGTCGAGGACGTCACCGGGGTCTTCTCGATAGAGAAGTACATCCAGCTCTTCAGCAACGAGAGCGACACCACCGGAGCGATCGACTGGCTCCCCTGCCTTTAGATGGAACAATCCGGGGCCGGATTCTTTCGGGCGGGGGGCAATTTCGGGCCCGGTATGAGGCCTGGGCCCATTGTCGGATCTGCTCCTTGGTCAATCTTATGCTGGTCCGCCAGGTCCAGTCTCTCCCTTTCATGGGCCCATTTATTGATCGACAAATGGCCAAAACTCGTTATTCCTGCTGGGGGTCACCCCTATAAACCCAGGAGGATACATCATGGCGATGGATCCGGTTACCAAGGCGCGGCTCATCTCCTGCGGCAGGATCGAACTGCCAGAGGTCTTCCGCCCCGAGGGTCCTGTCTCGACGGCAGGACCCGGTGCCGGGGAGCGGAACGTCTTCTTTCGGGGAGGCCAGAGCAGAGTTCGGCTCTCCGTCGCGGAGGGCTCCCCCCTGAAGCTGGCGGAGCTGGAGGGGGACGAGGTGGCGATACTGTTGGAGGACGCAGAGGTCGCCCGAGGCGTCCTGGAGAGGCCCCTCCTCCACTGCCCCCGGCAGGCGTACATCACCGTCAGCGAGAGGTGCATCTACGACTGCAAGTTCTGCGCCGTCCCGAAGCTCTCGGGGGGGGTGAAGCCGAAGGAGAGGGTGGTGGAGATGGTGGCCCAGGCCCTGGATACAGGAGAGCTGGAGGCGATATCTCTGACCAGCGGCGTCGAGCGGACCCCTGAAGAGGAGGTGGCGAGGGTGGCGGAGATCGTGAAGGCCCTCCGGAAGTTCGACCTGCCGATCGGGGTCTCCGTCACCCCAGCCGAGAGGTCCAGCAGAATTCTCCAGGAGGCGGGGGCGGATGAGATCAAGTACAACGTCGAGTGTCTCGATCCAGTCCTCTTCGAGAGGGTCTGTCCGGGGGTCTCCCTGGAAAAGATAAAGGCAGCCCTCGCCGACGCCGCGGGCCGTTTCGGCAAAAACAGGGTATTCTCCAACGTCATCGTCGGCCTAGGCGAGTCGGAGATCGCCCTCCGGGAGGGGATCGAGGAGCTCGCCGAGATGGGGGTCCTCCCGGTGATCAGGGCCGTCTACCCCCATCCCCTGAGGGTAGGGGAGGTCGAGATGGTCAGGCCGTCTCCGGAGCGGCTCCTCGACCTCGCCCGCCACCTCCGGCGAGCCCTCGACGTGCACCGCCTCCGGGGCGACGTCGCCGAGACGGGGTGCTATCGGTGCACCGGCTGCGACCTGATCCCCCACCGGGACCTCTGATTGGAAGCTAGAGACGGCGCTCAGGACTCAAAATCCTCATCATCCATCAGGCAGGTCGACTCATCATCGCGCCGCCCTCGTCCCGGTACCAGATCGGTCCCCGAATGTGGACCAAATCAGCCCTTTCCAGGATTAAGAGTATCGGACGGGAGGGGAGGAGGCTCGGGTCTGAGACCCGCCGATAGTAATTAATACAACCTCTCCCTACCTGAGAGCCAACCGGCTGAAGATGGAGAGGTGAGGAGATTCATGGGAGATAATGCAGTTGCCATCGTGATGATGATCGCAGGGTTTCTGATCACGTTCATGCTGCCGCTTTACGCACTAGCAGCGATATTCTGAAGGCGGGCGGCGGCACCGGACGTCCCCCCTGAATCCATTTTTGCAGCATAAACGGCCGCGTACCTCGGGCCATATGCCAGACCTCCGCCGCCGATCCTTCAGAGATCTATCCTCACCCCGAAGAGCCTCTCGAACTTGTCGTACTTCGATCGGGCCCGGTACAGGTTCTGGCGGACGTAGGCTTCGCCCCTCTCACATCGCTCCATGTCCCTCAGCTCCGCTGGGGTGAAGACCGCCTCCAGCTCCTCCCGGGGAATCTCGGAGATCCTCGGCCTCCTGGGGGTAGGCGCCGCCGCCACTGCCACCTCTAGATCCCTCTTCCAGGACCAGCTGGAATCGTACTCGGCGAGGACGATGGAGCCGCACTCCTGGCAACGGGAGGCCACCAGCCACCCTCCTGCGGTGCTGTAACACCCGAGGGAGGAGAGTTCACCGCCGCAGTCGGCGCAGAACCCCACGAGCCCCTCGTCGACCGACCGGGGCTCGAGCTTCCCTCCATCAAAATAGAGAGCCTTCCCATCTTCATCGAAGCTGTACATCGTTTAAAGCCAGCGGCTCCCCGCCCCCTTTCTGTTAGATCATCGACGGACCCGTCATCTCCGACCGAGGACGTCGGCCATGGAGTAGACCCCATGGGGGGCCGAGGCGACCCACCTCGCCGCTCGGACCGCCCCGGTGGCGAAGGCCTGCCGACTGTGGGCCTGATGCTTTATTTCCAGCCTCTCGCCCGGCCCCGCAAAGAGGACGGTATGGTCGCCGACGATGTCGCCGGCCCGGACGGCGTGGACCCCGATCTCGTCCCCCCGGAGCCCCTGCCCCTCCCTGCCGTAGACGGCCTCGCCCTTGCCGGTCGCCCTTGCCAGGACCCGGACCGCCTCCGCCGCCGTCCCGCTGGGGGCGTCCATCTTCTTCCGGTGGTGGGCCTCGATCACCTCGATGTCATAGCCGTCAAGGGACTTCGCCGCCACCCCGATCAGCCTCCAGAAGAGGTTGACGCCGACGCTATAGTTCGGCGATATGACCGCCGCCACCCTCCCATCGATCGCCTTGGCGATCTCGCGCCTCTGGAGGTCGGAGAGGCCGGTCGTCCCCACCACCAGGTTGACCCCCTCGGCCGCCGCCACCCGAACGTTCTCGACGGTGGCTGCGGGTGCGGTGAAGTCGATCAGGACCTGGGCCTTCGAGCTCCTCAGAACCTCTGCCATCTCCCGAGGGTCGGAGACGACGACGCCACCGCCTATGAGCTCGCCGACGCCCAACAGGTCGAAGCCTGCCGCCAGGGAGAGGTCCTCAAACCTCCTGACCTCCTCGATCAGAAGCCGCCCCATCCGCCCCTGGCAGCCCGCCACCGCCATCCTGACGGTCATGCGACCTCGCCCAGAAGGTCTACGGCCTCTCTCAGCCTCATCTCGTTCTTCTCCGCCATCGGAGCCAGAGGAAGCCTCAGGGGGCCAGCGGCAAGGCCGATCATCCCCGTGGCAGCCTTGACGGGGATGGGGTTCGTCTCCAGGAAGAGGGCGGAGGCAAGGGGGGATAGCATATAATGGAGCTTCCGAGCCGTCTCGAGGTCTCCCTTCAGCATCGCATCCACCATCGCCACCATCTTCCTCGGAGCCACATCTGCCACCACCGATATGACCCCCCTTCCTCCGAGGGCCATGATCGGGAGGGTGAGGCCGTCGTCCCCGGAGAGGACGAAGAAATCCTCGTCTTTGGTCAACTCGATGATCGCCGAGATCTGAGATAGGTTCCCGCTGGCCTCCTTTATCCCGATGACGTTCTCGATCTTCGCGAACTCCGCCACCAGCTCGGGCCTGAGGTTGATGCTCGTCCTCCCCGGTACGTTGTAGAGGATGAGGGGAAGGTCAGAGCTCTCGGCCACCGTCCTGAAGTGGGCGAGCATCCCCCGGTCGTTCGGCTTGTTGTAGTAGGGGGTGATCAGGAGGGCGGCGTCGGCGCCGGCGTCCTCGGCGTGCTTGGTCAGCTCCACCGCCTCCCGAGTGTTGTTGGAGCCGGTCCCCGCCACCACCTTAACCCCGGAAGATTCGACCGCGATCTCTACAACCCTCTTGTGCTCCTCGAAGGTGAGAGTCGCAGATTCGCCGGTGGTCCCGCAGGGAACTATGCCAGCGACCCCGGCCTCGCTGAAGTACTCGACATTTCTCCTCAGCCCCTCCTCGTCCACCTCTCCATCCTTTCTAAAGGGGGTGATGATGGCCGGCAACACACCTTCAAACATCCACCTTACTCTCCTCGAATCTGGGCTTTGCGGGTTATGTAGCCCGCGATTCGGTTCCGGATGGTCTTGTTCTTTATGTCAGTGTACTCCGAGACCAAATCCTTGTTATGCTCGAAATCGTTGTTGAAGGCCCCCTGGTAGGTCTTCATCAGGTCATCTGCAAAATTCTTGATATAGTTAGGCTTCACGCTTCCCATATAGGACACTCCAAATAAAGAGCCGCAATGTTACAGCACCAAACTTCAATTTATAGGTTCCCGTCTGACCGATGGTCCCCTGGCTATCTTCACCGCCAGATCCGCCACCTCGCCGGCGGATCGGCCGAGAAGCCTGACCATCGGCTCCTTACCAGGGCCGCCCCGGTCCCAGATGACCTGGGGGACGGGGGACGAGATCCTGCCCGGATCGGCAACATCTTCCGTATTGGACGCCGACCTGAAGCGGCGTATCGCATCCCCCGCGCCCCAGCTCATCGTCTTCCTCCCTTCCGGCTCCTCCTCCCGGCTGAAATGGGACGTGGAAAGGCCTAGGGCGAGGGCCGCCTCCAAGACGTCCTCGCCGAACCGGAGGTTCATCGCCGCCCTCGCTCCAGGATCGAAGCTCATCGCTGAGAGGATGATCCTGGCGACGTGGCGGCTTGCCCCGAACCGGACCGATCCGCACGCTTTGACCTTTTTGCCCGCCCTCACCAGCCTCCCCTCGACGGCAGCGACATCCCCGGGACCCGAGGCCCCTGATATCGCCATCCCCAGGTTTGATCCCACCTCCGGGATCAGATGGACGAGAGCCGGCTCCGAGAGGAGGGCCTCAACCCCCCGAGAGACGTCTCCGAGGACGTCGTACCTCTCCGCCCTCTCGAGAGCCTCGCCGAGGGGATTGACGGGGGATGCTCCCCTCCCGACCTCGATGCTCTTCTTCACCGAGGCGGCGGCAAAGGCCTTCGCGAGCCTCGCCGCCTCCTCGAGATCCTTCCCCCCCGCCAGGAAGGCGGCGAGGGAAGCCGAGTAGGTGCATCCGACCCCGTGGTTTCCGCCCGCGACCCTCTCGCCTCGGATGATCCAGTCTCCCTCGCCCGTCACCAGGACGTCGTCGCCATCTAGATGGCCACCGGTGACGATGGCCGCCTCCGCCCCCAGGTCGAGGATGGCCCTCCCGGCCCGGAGGGCGCTCCCCTCGTCGGCGACCCGGAACCCCGTGATCGCCTCCGCCTCGAAGATGTTGGGGGTGACGACCCGGGCGAGGGGGATTAGCCTCTCGACGAGGAGCTCGAGGGCCTCCGGCTCGAGGAGCCGTCCGCCAGCCTCCGCCTCCACCACCGGGTCGACGACCAGGGGGATCTCCTCCTTCTCGAAGAAGACGGCGACCTCTTGGACCGCCTCCCGGGATGAGAGCATCCCCGTCTTGGCGGCGGATATCTCAAAGTCCTCGGCGAGGGCCGCGAGCTGGGATCGGACGGCCTCGGGGGCCATGGGGTAGACCTCCAGGACGCCGAGGGTGTTCTGGGCCGTCACCGCCGTGATCGCCGAGCTTCCATGAAAGCCGAGGGCACCAAAGGTCTTGATGTCCGCCTGGATCCCCGCCCCTCCCGAGGAGTCGGAGCCTCCGACGGTGAGGAGGACGCGGTCCACAAATCACCTCCGCCCCTTCGACTTCGTCTCCGCCTCCCGAACGAGGTCGGGGGAGAGGCCATACATCCGGGCGATCTTCAGGGCCTTGTTGTAGAGGCCAGAGTCCATATGCGCCGCGAAGGCCTTCTCTGCGGCGGCGATCCTCATATCGTCGGGGAGCTCGAAATCGACGGCTATATCGGCGGCGTTCTTGGCGAGGCCGAAGTCCATGCTCTTGTTGTAGGCCCGGACCGCCGCCTCCCTCACCATCTCCGGGGGGAGGTCGAACCTCTTCGCAAACTCCGCCGCCGCCTTGTACTGCTCGCCGTCGACCTTCCTCACGAAGGACCTGGCAGCAGCCTCGACGACCATCTTCTTCGATAGGCCGTACTCCTTCGCCAGCTCCGCCGCCAGGGAGAACTCGCCGAGGCCCAAGACCCTCGAGTACTCCCTCCTGACTGCCTCCTGGAGCGGCTCGGCGGGGAGGGAGTAATCCTCCCTGATCTTCGCCGCCTCCCTGTATCGGCCCTGGGCGATCCTCTCCTCGAAGAGCCGGATCGCCTCGGCCAGAGCTTTATCAGCCATCGTCAAACGCCTCCTTGGCTATAATATGTCGGCATCGTATAAAAAAAGAGCAGAATCAGTCCAGGGCGGTGATGAAGGCGTACTGACTGGTGGTGGGGAGGTTTCGCCTCAGCTCCCGGATCTCGGGCATGTAGATGATCACCATCTTCCGATCGCCCCGCTCGATCTGGAGGAGCTTTCTCACCAGGATCCCCTCCGCCTCCCCCTGGACCCGGGCCGAGCCGCTCCCATACTGGGGGGCCATCTCGATGAGGATCGGAAGCCTGAGCCGGTCCCAGAGGTACCGCGGGACTGCCTCGGAGATGACCTTCAGCTCCTTTTTGTCCATGATGAAGAAGGTGTTGTCCTTGCCCCGGACCCCGGGCTTCTCCTCCTGGAGGAGCTCCGTCAGCCTCTTCCTCCTGCCGGGAAGGTGCTGGTTCATCGACTGAACCGTCTTCACTATCAGATTGTTGTCAACGGCGACCATCCCTCCTCCCTCGGCCCCGGATCGACTTAAAGGTTCTCCCGACCTCAAATCTCACGGGTCCTCTAGTCACAGGTCTTCGAAGGTGTGCTGGACGGGGTTTCTCCCGACCTTCAGGAGGGATACGGCCGCCTTCCTCACCCGGTCCCGGTATTCCTTGATGGTGTAGACCCCAAGCCTCCAGGCGGCGAGGTGGGCGCTCTCCATGATGGTGACGAGGGGGGAGACCCCCCGGAGGGGCCTCGTCTCCCCGTCCTCCCCGACGATCGGGACGTTCCCCTCGGCGATCCGGGGAAGGCCGGGGTTGTCGACGAGGACGTAGAGCGGATCAACCCCGGCAAGCTCAGCGATCTCCTCGGCGATCCTCCCCTCCTTCCCCATCTTCTCAGGCGACTCGAGCCGGTCCCGGCCGACGTATACCGCCCGCTTAAAGAGACGTCTTGACCTGATCCTCCCGATGATCTCCCCGGGGTAGCCCCCCGCCGAGGTCATGGCGGCCATCAGCTGGGGGTCGTCCATCCCCCTGATCTCTCGAGGATCAGCCCCCTCCTCGACCATGACGCGGACCCCGCCGTCCAACATCTTCTGGGCTATCCTCGAGGCGTGGTGGAAGTAGACCGTCGGGTACATCAGGAGTCTCGATACGAGGAGGGACTCCGCGGCGTGGATCCCCCCCTCCTCAATGACGAGGTGGCCATCTCTCATCGCCATCGTCTCCATCAGCCTCTGGTAGTCTATGACGCCGTAGGCGACGCCGGTGTAGTGGGCGTCCCGGGTCAGATAGTCCATCCTGTCCACGTCCACCTCGCCGCTGACGAGCTGCCCCAGGGGGGTCTCCCCCCGGATCAGCCTCTGGATCCGGTGGGGCTCTAGGCCGTGGTCCCTCAAGGCCTCCCCCAGCTCCCCCTTCCTCAGCCGGTCGCCGACGTCCTCGTGCTCCTCCCGGAGGTAGGTGGAGAGGACCCGCTCGGTGACGTGGGAGAAGGGGCCGTGGCCGACGTCGTGGAGGAGGGCTGCCGCCCGGATCTCCAGCCCATCCGCCTCCTCCAGCTCCAGTTGGCGCGCGAGAAGACCGGCGAGGTGGTAGGAGCCGAGGCTGTGCTCGAACCGGGTGTGATTGGCTCCGGGGTAGACGAGGTGCGCAAGCCCCAGCTGCTTTATCCACCTCAGCCTCTGCATTTCCTGGGTGTCGACGAGATCGACGGCGAGATCGTCGAGCCTGACGTAACCATGGACCGGGTCCCTGATGGTCGTCATGAAACCTCGCCTCTCCCCTTGGACGTCCGTCGATTTACCCTTTCCGTCTCCCCAGGATAGCCTTATTAAATCCGGCCTCAATAGGGGAGGAGAATGATCAGAAATCCCATCTTGATCCTGGCAGCTCTCGCGGTGATCTCTGGCATGGTCGGAGCCGAACCCGACCTGACGGGGATCTGGGCCTTCCGATGCGAGGATGATCTGCTCTCCCAACCCTTCCCCCTGGCAGAGTTCACGGCGGCGATCCTCCCGATGGGGCCTTCCCTCTCGGGGGCCTGCACCGGCGAATCCCCAGACCCCTGGAACGGAATGGTGACGGGAGGGTTTGAGGGGGGTAGGATCGACCTGATGGTACTGGTGATCCAGCATCCTCTCGTGGTCGCGAGGATGACCGGCACCCTCAACGACTCAGGGGAGATAGATGGAACCTTCGTATCTTCCGACGAGGAGGGGTCCGGCTGGAGGGGGATCTTCTCGGCGACGTTGACGAGCCCCAACACCACTCTCTACGAGCCAGCAGCCTTCGAGCCCCTCACCTTCGTCCCCGCCGTCTCAGGGGGGATCTCCGACCTCCAGGAGGCGGCAGCGGAGCCCCCCTTGGCGGTGACGCCGAAGAAGAGGGAGGTCCTGGAAATCGGCTACACCAGGGACACGATCTACTCACGGCCCGTGATCTGATCCGGGATGAAAGGAGGTAAGATCGGGGACCTACCAGGACCTCCGCCCCCGGGGGGCGGCAGAGCCTCAAAACCTTTTATAACCCCTAGCCCCCTGGCGGGGATCATGTCCAGAAGCCTCCGATCCGTCCCCGGTCGTCTTGATGGGGGCCTCGCCGGCCGCCATCCCCGCCGCCCTTCCCATCTGATGATAGCGATTCTGATCACCTCATCGATAGTCTCGTCCCTCTTTCTCCTGGCGACCGCCATGGGAGCCACCATCACCGTCCCCCCCGGCGAGAGGATTCTGGACGCCATCGGCGACGCGAAGCCCGGGGATATCGTCCTGGTGGAGGCCGGAGTCTATAGGGAGAGGCTGGTTTTGTCGGAGGGGATCGTCCTCCAGGGGATCGGAAAGCCCCGGATCGACGCCGGGGGCTCTGGATCTGGGGTGACCCTCCAGGCGGAGGGGGCGAAGGTCCAGGGCTTTTTGGTCTCCGGCTCCGGCGCCGAGGAGATGGACGCCGGGATCCGGGTCCTGGCCAACAACTGCACCGTCGAGGATAACCACGTCGTCGAAAATCGGATCGGAATCCTCCTCCAGAGCGTCACGGGCGGCGTTATAAGAAACAACTCCGTCGAGAGGAACGGGATAGGCGTGTACATGGAGACGAGCTGGGAGAACGTGATCGCCGGAAACAGGATCGTCGAGAACGGCGTGGGGATCGACGCCACTAGGCAGAACGTCTCCGAGAGCATAACGGCATCCGACTCCGGCGGGGTCTCGATAAAGTACAAGCCGAAGACGGAGGCTGCGACCCTGGAGGTGAGCAAGATCGGCTTCGCCGGAGGGCTGAAGGAGAACAAGATCTACGGAAACGAGCTTCTGAAGAACGGCGAGAACGCCCGCGACGACGGCGAGAACCTCTGGGACGACGGGAAGGCAGGAAACCTCTACGACGACTTCGACGCGATCGAGGAGGGGTGCAGGGATAGGGACAGGGACGGCTTCTGTGACGCGCCCCGGAAGATCTCCGGCGGATCGAGCATCGACGAGCGCCCGATCGCCTCTGAGGACGCCGTCAGGAAGTACACCGCCGCCGCCGGCGACTTCAAGCTCGTCCTCTACCGATCGACCTTCGCCCCCGGCGCGGAGATACCCCTGAGCTTCTTTGCCCCCGAGAACTTCACCGGTAGGGTGGTCCTGGCGGCCCCCACCACGGGCTCTGACCCGAGGACGGGAGAGGCTGTATCCAGACAGCCCCTCCCGGAGGGGAGCGGCACCATCACCTTCACCGCCCCCGAGGAGGAGGGACGTTACGTCTTGAGGATGGAAAACGGCTCCAGCGCCGAGATCGTCTCCCTCCCCTTCAACGTGGCGACCCCAGAGGTCAAAGTCGCCAACGCCTCGGCCGGAACCTGCGACAGGGTCAACGTCAGCTACAGTGGCGCTCCCGGCTTTGAGGGGGACTGGATCGGCCTCTACCCCGTCGGCTCCGGGGACGATAGCCCCATCTCCCGAAAGTACCTGGATGGGACGAGCTGCGGGACCATCACCTTCGTCATGCCCTCCTCGGCCGGAAGCTACCAGTTCCGGATGTTTGAGGACGGAGGCCGCGCCAAGATCGCTGACAGCCAGCCGATCGATGTCGCCGTCTCCGCCGGGGTTAGGATCGAGGCCTCCCCAGCTCGGGTCCGCCCCGGCGAGGCGATCACCGTCTCCTTCTGGGGGGCGAAGCCCGCCTCCGCCATCGGGATGTACGAGATGACCCGGCCCGATAAGTTCATGCTCGGGATGCAGTGGACGAACGGCCGGTCCTGCGGGACGATGACCTTTGCGGCGCCCCGGGCCCCAGGAAGGTACGACTTCCGGCTCTTCGAGGACAACGTCCACCGAAAGCACATGGGGGCGAGCAATGTAGTGATCGTCGGCTGAAGAGGAACGGGAAGAGGGTCGCAGATACCAGCAATCCCTGGTGTGCAGGGGAACTCACCCCCACACCAGGTGTCTAATACACCGGACAGCCTGCAGAAGGTGAGTTACCCTCACTCATCCAGCCCTTGGGTTGGGGCGCCGCCGCAACTTGACTTCAAATCGTGTTGCGCAATATGGTAATATGTTTGGTGAAATCCCACCAAGGATATTTATACTCCCCATCAGTAACCCTCTTGAATATAGTTAATCGTAACTGATAAGCACACTCATCCCATACTTTTAAGGAGCTAGTACTTTTGCAGTAATCGGAACTCCCGTTCCAGATTGGTCGAGATGCTTGAGGAACATCGTTATACTCCTGATACTCTACAGTACCTGCACAGCCTCCTTTGAGCGGTCTCTCCTTGCCGCCCCGCGGATTGCCTACGAGAGTTTCATATTCATTGCAGCCAAAGTGCGCGTTCAAAACTAATGACTGAATATTGCCGTGTTCATCCTGGGCGCTGAAGGGAACGGATATCTTCCCAATAACTCTATGCCTTGTATAACTCACGCCATCGCAGATTGCCACGCGTGTAGATGGAGATGCAGAGGGCATCTTAATAAAGCCGCAGGCGGGTGCAATTCCAGAGGGACCAATTATGTCTCCAATGGACCCCGTAGGAGCTGTATTATCGACCAATATGGTGCAGGTTGAATCCTGAAGGCTATCGATTTCTGAGTCAGGTATTTTTTGCTTGTTTACATCGAGAAGCTCCACGGTGATTGTGAGCAAACCATAAGGAGGTGCTAGGGTTGCAGTATTCAAAACCATGACTAGGCCTTTGTATATCCATTGCTTGTCCACTGCCAAATCATAGGGGTTTGGGTAGATGTATACGTCTTCATCAAATGGCCCCATGAATTCTGTCTTATAAGGGCCAGATACGGGTTTTTCTGCTTCTGTGGATTCCCGAAGGTTATAAAATGGAACCTGGAGATAATTCTCAATGGTCTCTCCATTTGCGCTGTAAGTGCATTTAATTCGATAGTGCTTGACGGCATCTAGCAATCCGCTTCCTATATTTGCATATAGCTTGATCGAACCGTAGAAGGCCGAGTCAGAGACCCGAAGTGTTGCGCTATCAGTAGCATCAGTGGTATCAGCATAGCCGTAGAACGAACTGGCTTCGTCCTGATTGATGTATCCCACGGGAATATCGCCTATTCGCGTGAGCTTGAAGGTATTTCCCGTAAGAATGCCCTCAGGAATCTGCGGAATTATTATCCCGGATTTGTCAATATAAATCTCCTCGCAAAGGTCGCTCGGCAGGTCTCTGATCTTATCTTCTGATTCCTTATAGATAGAGATGAACTGTCCATCAACTATCTGCCCGATCTCTACAAGATACCCCGATCGCCAGTAGAGGGGGAATGGCCACGTGGGGGGGGGAAATCTTAGTCTAGTTTGCTCGGTTCTGAAGTATCCGAACTCATCCGTGTCCCCCTCAGCAATAAGAACCGTCTTATTTGGCGCCTGAAAAATGGGCGCGGGTTCTTGTACTTCATAGATTCGTACTCGCACCATAGGCACAGGTTCTTCTCCATAACAGAGATCATCTGCAATATCCGAACATGCTCTGACTTCAATGCATGGTCGCCATTGCTCAATCCAGAACCTCTTCAAGGAGTTCATTTTGCTGAAATCAATAGGAAGTGCCTTTTTGACAGCAATTGCGAATACGCCTTTTTTTTCTTTAAAATCCTCTGCCGATAGAGGAAACATTGAGGGTCTTGCCTTTAAGATCGAATCATTTGGCATATCTGGCCCAACAATCAAAGAAGGTGCTAGTGCAGCTTTTTTTCCACGGATCTCATGGATCTCGTAGCTGTATCGGATGTTAAAGGATCCGTCGCTACTTATTGGCGATGATCCAAGAACCCTCCTCTCCCTTATCGCATAGACTTTCAACTTCAGTCCTTTGGGAATATCTTTGATATTCTCTAAATCGAGTTTTCCCTTTATGTCGTATTCTGATTTCTTCCTATGAAACTCAGCATTTCCGTCCATGATAGTACCACCACCGATTTTAATTTATTGTTTGTTTTTCCTAGTACAACTATTTAAAACTTTTGTTTTTTTTCAAATAACCAGGTTTGACTTATGAATATATTTATAATTTTTAAAGCGGCATTTATCTTTTAAATCCCGGGACAGATACATCCCTGCTGAAGTTAAAATCCCAGTTTAAATCAGTGTAAATGGCGTAATAGATCGCGAATAAAGGATATGTGGAATTACAGTGCGTTCGTAATTCCTGAAATTATGTACATAGCCTATTCTAATAAGTAACTCAATTTCTACAACATATTACAACCCTTAAATCTATATTTATTAAATTGAGAGCACAATATCAATAAAATAATCTAATTTTTATATATAATAATAAATTTTAGTAACGGCGGCTGAACCATACCGAAAAGTTTAAACATAAGCAGTAGGTATTATGACACTAAGAGGGGTCTAACCCTACAACCCTTAATGGAGGAAAAATGATGAAAAAAGAAACCCTAACGGCGGTGACGGCGTCACGCCGAGCGTTCGCTATACCCAAAGATCTGCTGAATTACTTCGAGGATGAAGTCCGGTTTATTCCCCACATAAATCACCCTGACGGCTATATCATGTTTGACAAAAAAATGCTGATCTCCATTTTGCGCAGCGACGACACTAAAATGCGATACGGACTTGCGAAAACGCTCGAAAAATTTGATGAAGCTGGCGGCGAACTGGTCATCATGCAACAGCCGAGCATCCAGTGACACCTATTCAAAATTCCCACATGGACATCGAACAAGGCGCCATAGATCCGCCGTTCATGCGGAATGTAGGTCTGCTGCTGACCTATCACTGTCCAGTATCCTGCGCCCACTGCATTCTTCGTGCCGGACCGGACCGGCACGAAGAAATGAGCCTGGAGGATGCCCGCGATTGGATCCACCAGATCGCAGCCTACCGCAACGGCTACGTCATCGTCCTATCGCTCACGGGCGGAGAGCCTTTCTCCAACTTGAAATTGCTCCGGGCGGTTATGAAGTTAGCTGCAGAAAACAAGTTATATTGTTCAGTGACTACGAACGGGTTCTGGGCTACCGAGCGTGACAAAGCTAAACAACTGCTACAAAGCCTGCCTGAGATCTGCTTCCTATCGATCAGTACGGACTTATATCATCAGAAATTCGTACCTTTCGAGAACGTGAAAAATGCCATATGGGCAGCCCAGGAATGCGACATCCCCTTTTACGTCTCAATCGTGGCTGACAATATGGCAGATTCCGATTATAAGCGAATCTATGCCGAAATCCTGGAACTTGTCGACCCGGAAAATATCCGCGCGGGGATCACCACCCCCATCGGGCGGGCCGCCGACATCGAGGACGACCTGCGATATGACCTGAGCAGCGAGCCATGCCCCGAAGTCTGCCAGGCCGCGAGTTCGCCCTGTATCTTCCCCGATGGCCGGGTCTACGGCTGCATCGGTCCGCTGTTTGAGTTGCAGGAAAAACAGCCGCTATACCTGGGTAATCTGCGGGAGCATTCGGTGGCCGAGGTATTTGATCGCTCGGAAACGAACGCCATTCTGCATGCTCTGAGGCTTTGGGGGCCTGCTTGGTTTATCTCCAGGTTGCGGGAGGCCGGCATGGCTGACCATCTGCCCACAGTTTTCGTGGCAGGCAACATCTGTCATGCATGTTATACGATACTCTCGGATCCTGCAATCCGGGAATGGCTTCAACAACTGGAGCAAGACCCGGAATTTCGGCGTAAAGTGGCCTATGGCCGGCTTTACCACCTGGAAGAGACCAGAATGCTAGAACTTGATGGCTATTGATTTTATTCGAATACCCCGCTAGCTCTGCTGCGGAGTGCGCCGCCGCCAGTTTGACTCCTACGCCAGAATCCGGCGAGAACAGTCTAAAGACTCATAGGGATGGGGGGGCGGAAGGTTGCACTCCAGCATAAGCTATCTGACTATCCAGACCATACAATGGGCAAAAAGTCGCATAAAAAGAGGGGAGGAGGGAGTCGGTGAAGATCAGGGCCAGGACAGCCCACCAGTACCCGCCTGGCGGAGAATTATCGCCCAGGGGAGCATTACAAAGCCAGAACGCAAAAAACCATGAGACGCAACGTCCCTTGCAGGTCTGAGAGGGGAATATTACTGGTAAAATGGTAGCGGGGAGTAGATTTGAACTACTGATCTACGGGTTATGAGCCCGTCGGGATTTCCTGACTACCCCACCCCGCTTCGCCGGGTTGAGCGCGACAGATCCCTAACCCGCTCCGATCATATAAAGCTTGTGCATCGCCCCCTTCCGCCCGACGGATAAAAGCCGATCGATCGAGAACCAATGGTCGAAGATCGATTTGAGGCCCTGGGAGTCGCCGGGCCCGTTGGGGGGTAGAGGAGGCTCCACCTTCGGATCTTCCGCCGCCCGGCCGATCTGTAGAGAAGAAGTCCGCGTCGAGGGATCGGGCCACCCCTGCGGCGGCCCCCGGCACCTCACCTCAAGATCTCCATCGCCTCCTCGACGGTCCGGTCGAGGTGAACGATGGCGGATATCGCCCTCGTCATCTTCGTCGGGTTCTCGTGCTGGAAGACATTCCTCCCGATGGCGACGCCCCGGCCCCCAGCGTCGATGGCGCCGCGGATCATCTCGAGGAACTCCTCGTCCGTCTCGGTCTTGGGGCCGCCGGCGATGACCACCGGGACCGGGCAGCCCGCCACCACATCCTTGAAGGTCTCGGGGTCGCCTGTGTAGTTCGTCTTGATGATGTCCGCTCCAAGCTCCGCCCCGGCCCGGGCGGCCAGGGAGACGACGTCGACGCCGTTGGGGTCGGCGATCTTGTCGCCCCGGGGGTACATCATGGCGATGAGGGGCATACCCCAGAATTCGCACCTCTCAGCGACGGAGCCGAGCTTCTTGAGCTGATCGGCCTCGGTCTCAGAGCCGATGTTGATGTGGACAGAGACGGCGTCAGCCCCCACCTTCAGGGCCTCCTCCACCATGCAGACCTGGACCTTGTTGTTGGGGTCAGGGCCGAGGGCGGTGCTGGCGGACATGTGGACGATCAGGCCGATGTCGCTTCCGTAGCCGCGGTGGCCGTGCTTCACCATCCCCTTCTGCTGGAGGACGGCGTTGGCGCCCCCCTCAGCCACCTTGTCGACCATATCCGAGAGGTTGACGAGCCCCTTGACGGGGCCGACGGATATCCCGTGGTCCATGGGGATGATGACGGTGTTTCCACTGTTCCTGTCGATGATCCTCTCCATCCGCACCCTTTTGCCAATCTCGCTCAATTCCGGTTCTCCTTCGTGCTAACATGGCGCATGATAGCATACTCCATATATAAGCCTGACGCCGCGATATTTATAAGAAGAGGAGCGATATCTATCGGGGCTGATGCTATGGAGCAGGAGTTCGGGAGGATCAGAAAGAGCGATACGACAGAGCTGGTAGTCCGAAGGACCGAGTTCCGGGGCTCGGTGGGGATCGACATCAGGGAGTTCGTCACCAGCGAGAGGTACACCGGCTGGTCGAAGAACGGGATCAGGATACCGGTGGAGCAGTGGAGGTCCTTCAGGGAGATCCTGGATAAGATCGAAGTCCCCGAGGGAGGAGAAGGAGATTAACCGGAACGGCTTCGAGCGGGAGTACCGAGCCTGGCTCATATCGGTGGCAAAGGACGTCGCCCGCCATCTGGCCTCCGCCAGCCCCGGCGATCGGGACCGGATCCTCCAGAGTTACCGGGAGATGGAGGATCCGAGGAGGGTATTTCGCCCCCTCTCGGATCCGGCCCGGATCAGCCGCCTCGGGGGCGAGGAGGCCGAGGGCTACATCCTGGTGGAGACGGACGCCGTCACCTTCTTTCCCTCCCTGGGATCGTCGAACCCCGGCCCCCTCGACTTCGCCGTGGCGATGAACCGGCGCTACTACTGCCGAGGGCTCTGGTTTTCCATCATATCCCTCAACTCCGAATATCTGAGGCGGGTCTCCGATAAAGTCCTGGGGTACGCCCTGGAGCACGAGTTTGAGATGGGCAGGCTCTACCAGCAGGCCTTCGTCGAGATGAGGAAGCTCTCCCCCGGCGAGAAGCTGGAGATCAGCCAGCTCGCCCACGAGACCTCGGTGAAGAAGTCCAGGATCTCCCTGGAGGACCTTTTGGATGAAGAGCGGCTTATGCTGGAGCTATCCGAGTCTCAGCCGGCGATCCCCAAACCCTACGCCGAGACCGCCCTCCTCGTCCATCTGGAGGAGAACTTCTCGGATCTGGAGGAGTACGGCACCGGGAGCTGCGACCCGGGGGAGGATGCCTTCGGGGCCGAGCTCTACGACGAGTTCTACGGCTGGTCGGAGCTCTCAATCCGATCCTACCGCCTCTTCCTCCGGGAGGCGGTCGAAGGCGTGAGGGAGGCCCATCGGGGGTACGTCTGATCGATCTCGTCGAGATCATAAGGGGGGATTCATCGGATCTATTCATCTCATAATTCTCATCTTTTCCTCCATCCCATCCGTCCAACCCCTCAAATCCCCGCCTCCAAATCGTCCATCCGGCCCGAGCCACTCCATAGACCCCAGGAGGTCGACCCCCTTTGTCGATGGGTGGAGGGCACCGGCCCCAGGCTCCTGCCCCGATATCGAGGTCGGAGGGGCCGCCGCATCCAGTCCTGAGCATTTAAATAGTAGTCACTCCCAGTGAGGAGCCATCAAGATCATTCGAGGAACCCGACTTGTCCAGCCAATCCAACTTGCACGAAAAACCGGCCGTGAACATAGGCATGGTGGGCCATGTCGACCACGGCAAAACGACCCTGGTGAGAGCCCTCTCGGGGGTCTGGACCGACCAGCACAGCGAAGAGATAAAGAGGGGGATCTCCATCAGGCTAGGCTACGCCGACGCCACCTTCAGAAGATGTCCAAACTGCCCCGCCCCGGAGGCGTACACCGTCGAGAAGACCTGCCCTGTCTGCGGCTCGCCTAGCGAGGTCCTCAGGACCGTATCCTTCGTCGACTCTCCCGGCCACGAGACCCTGATGGCTACGATGCTCTCGGGGGCAGCCATCATGGACGGAGCCGTCCTGATCATCGCCGCCAGCGAGCCCTGCCCCCAGCCCCAGACGAAGGAGCACCTCATGGCCCTGGACATCACCGGAATCGACAAGATCGTCATCGTCCAGAACAAGATCGACCTCGTCTCCAAGGATAGACTGATCGAGCACTACAACGAGATCAAGAAGTTCGTCAGAGGGACCGTCGCCGAGAACGCGCCGATCGTCCCCATATCCGCCCAGCAGAACGTCAACGTCGACATGGTGATCCAGGCTATCGAGGAGACGATCCCGACGCCGGGAAGGGACCTGGAGAGGCCTGCCCTCCTCAAGATCGCCAGGTCCTTCGACGTCAACCGCCCGGGAACCCCGCCGGAGAAGATCGTCGGCGGAGTCATCGGCGGGACCCTCACCCAGGGGGTCCTCAGGCCCAACGATCCGATCGAGATCAAGCCTGGAAGGTCGGTGGAGTCGGAGGGGAGGAAGCAGTGGGTCCCCATCGAGACGAAGGTGACGGCTCTGATGGCCGGCGGCGGCCCCCAGGAGGAGGTCACCCCCGGCGGCCTCATCGGGGTTGGAACCCATCTAGACCCCGCCCTCACCAAGAGCGACCTTCTGGTGGGGCAGGTGGCGGGAGAGCCTGGCACCCTCCCCCCCGTCTGGAACTCCTTCACCATGAAGATCAGGCTCCTGGAGAGGGTCGTCGGAGCCACCGACGAGGCCGACGTCGAGCCAATCCACACCAGCGAGCCTTTGATGCTGAACGTAGGGACCGCCACCACCATCGGCGTCGTCTCGAGCGCTCGGGAGGGGGGGATGGTGGAGGTCCAGCTTAGAAGGCCGGTATGTGCCGCCGCCGGGGACCGGGTGGCCGTCAGCAGGCGGGTAGGCGCCCGGTGGCGGCTCATCGGAGTCGGGACGATCAATAAGTAGAGGGTCCGGCGTCCTCAGGCTGATGGGGGGTGCTCCGACCGCATGAAGGTCCTCCTGGACACCAACGCCCTCATGGTCCCCGGCCAGTTCGGCGTGGACCTCTTCGAAGGGCTGGAGGAGCTGGGGTTCCGGGAGTTCCTCGTCCCCCGGCCCGTCCTCCGGGAGCTTGCGGCCCTCGTCAGCCTCGCCGAATCTCGGCGGGACCGGACCGCCGCCCGGATCGGCCTGGCCCTGGCCGACCGATGCGAGATCCTCGAGGCGTCCGGGGAGGCGGACGACGCCATCCTCAACCTCGCCCTGGAATCAGGGGCCTCGGTCTTCACCAACGATAAGGAACTGAAGAAAAAGTTATCTACTAGAGGTGTTACCGTTATNNTGCGCAACAAGTACGAGGCGAGGGTCGACAAGACCCTGGGCACCGTCGTCGCGGTGCTGGGGGTAGACGACATCGGCGAGGGGAGGATCCTGGCGGGAGACGGGGCGGTCTACTACGACGCCACCTTCGATGCGATAGTCTTCAAGCCTGAGATGCAGGAGATCGTCGAGGGCGAGGTGGTGGAGATCGTCAAGTTCGGCGCCTTCATAGGGATCGGGCCCTTCGACGGCCTCCTTCACGTGAGCCAGATAACCAACGAGTATATATCGTACGATGAGAAGAACTCGCGGCTCGCGAGCAAAGATTCGAACAAATCTCTCGGCGAGGGTGACCGGGTCCGGGCGCGGATCATCGCCATCAGCCTCAACGAGAAGGAGCCCCGGGAGAGCAAGATCGGCCTCACCATGAGGCAGACGGGCCTGGGGAAGATCGAGTGGCTGGAGGCGGCCCGGCGGAAGGAAGAGGCAGAGGTTGAGGCGAGATGACAGAGCAGGCTTGCAGGGAGTGCCACAGGATCGTCGAGGGCCTGGTCTGTCCGATCTGCGGTTCCGCTTCCCTCAGCAAGGATTGGACCGGCTACGTCGTGATAATCGATCCGAAGGAGTCCGAGGTCGCAAAGAAGCTGGGGATAACCCTTCCTGGAAGGTACGCCCTGAAGGTGCGGTAGATTTGAAGATATTGCGTCTTCCCGAGGAGCTCCGCTCCGAGCTGAAGCCCCCCCTGGGAAAGCTCTTCCGGGGAAGGGGGCAGGAGTGCATCGGGCCCATGCAGGACCTCCTACGGCCCGCGCCGAAGGTGATCGCCGTCGGCGACGTCACCACCTTCTGCCTCCTCTCCTCTTCCGGAAGAAAGCCCGACATCTGCATCGTCGACCACAAGACGAAGAGGATGCCAGTGCCCGATCACGTCCAGCAGGGGATCGGCGATCGCGACGAGTACGATACTATCGAGGTCAACAACCCTGCGGCGACCCTCACCCAGGAGCTCGTCGACGTGATAAGGGAGCGGCTCGCCGGAAACGGCCGGGTCAAGATCGTGGTCGACGGCGAAGAGGATCTGGCCACCCTGCCCGCCATCGTCTATGCGCCCCTGGGCTCGACGGTCGTCTACGGCCAGCCTAACGAGGGGAGCGTCGCGGTGGTGGTCACCCCCGAGAGGAAGGAGTATGCCAAGAGCATCATGGACAAGATGATAGTGGAGGATTGAGATGGAGATCAAGGTCATCGAGGAGAAGAACAACCCGATGTTGAAGAGGAGAGAGGTCAAGTTCGTCGTATCCCACGATGGGCCCACCCCCTCCAGAAAGAGCGTCATAGAGAAGATCGCTGCCACCATGAACTCGAAGGTAGGCCTGGTGATGGTCGATAGCTTGAAGTCCGAGTTCGGAAAGCGGGAGACCGTCGGATACGCCAAGATCTACGATACCGAGGAGAGGGCTAAAGAGGTCGAGAGGGCTCACGTCATCGCGAGGAACGTCCCAGCCCCCGCCGCCCAGGCCGAGGAGTCGGGTTAGAATGGCGGTGAACGAGTTCTACGACGTCGCTGGCGACGCCATCAAGAGGAAGAAGCAGATCTGTCCCCGGTGCGGAAACGGGGTCTTCCTCGGGGAGCACAAGGACAGGCTCGCCTGCGGAAAGTGCGGATATACCGAGTTCAAGAAGTGAGCTTTTCAGCGCCCCTTCCTGCCTGGGAAGGGGACATGCCGCACCCGTTTGATTTTGTATCCTTCCGATCATCCCGTCGGTTATTTAAACGCTGGAGGTTAACTGCTTGAGGGTGTCATCATGGTGGACGTATTATCAGTCGGTTTTGTTCCTCTGCTCATCATCCTGCTCATCCTCTACCAGGGGATCAGGATACCTCGGGAGTACGAGCGGCTCGTCGTCTTCAGGCTGGGCCGGTACAGCGGGATCAAGGGCCCCGGGATCACCATCATCATACCGGTGATCGACAGGGCGATCACCATGGACCTCCGGGTCGTGACGATCGACGTCCAGAAGCAGGCGGTCATCACCAAGGACAACGTGACAGTCGACGTCGACGCCGTCCTCTACTACAGGGTCGTCGACCCCGACAGGGCCGTCATCCAGGTCGAGAACTTCAAGGTGGCGACGAGCCTCCTCGCCCAGACGACCCTGCGGGACGTCCTCGGCGAGATCGAGCTCGATGACCTCCTCTCGAAGCGGGAGGAGCTGAACGTCAAGCTCCAGGAGATCCTCGACAAGCAGACCGATCCCTGGGGGATCAAGGTCACGGCTGTGACCCTGCGGGACGTCAGCCTTCCTGAGTCGATGCTCCGGGCGATCGCCAAGCAGGCGGAGGCGGAGAGGGAGAAGAGATCGCGGATCATCCTCGCCGAAGGCGAGTTCCAGGCGTCGGCGCGGATGGTCGAGGCGGCGAAGCTCTATCAGGACGCGCCCGTCGCCATAAAGCTGAGGGAGCTTCAGACCCTCGCCGAGATTGCGAGGGAGAAGAACCTGATCGTCGTCACCTCCGGCGGAGAGGTCGGCGAGGCGACAGGGGCTGTGGCGGGACTCACCAAGGCCTTCGGTGAGAGATGAAAACCTCACCGTGGAAGGGGCAGAAGAGGGGTCAGCCCTCCTGGCGAGGCCCTACGTCAGCGGCCCGTTTCGGGCCGGCGCCCTTCCACCTCGCCACCCTCGCCCTCCTCTCCATCGTCCTCCTCGCTCTCGCAGCCTCGGCCGCGGGCCAGGGGAGCGTCATGGTCGTAGCCCTAGATGGCGCCATAACCCCAGCGTCCGACGAGATCGTCCGGGAGGCGATCGCCGAGGCTGAGGCGCGCGGATGCGATGGCATAGTCATCACCCTGGACACCCCCGGCGGCGGCCTCACCGAGACTAAGGAGATCACAAGCCTCATCGAGAGGACGAGCCTTCCCGTCATCGGGTACGTCTACCCCTCCGGCGCCACCGCCTGGAGTGCGGGGACGATCATCCTCCTCTCTTCGGACATAGCCGCCATGGTCCCGGGGACGATCATCGGTTCCGCCCAGCCGGTCTCGATCGGGCCGACGGGGACCGAGCCGGTCAACGACACCAAGGTGATCAACGCTGTGGTGGCCCTGGCCGAGGAGAAGGCGAGGAAGAACGGCAGGAATACGACGGCGGCCCGGGAGTTCGTCACAAGCAACCTCAACCTCAACGCCGAGGACGCCCTGGCGTACGGCGTCATCGAGCACGTCAGCCCCAGCCTCGAGGCCCTCTTGGAGGAGGTCGACGGCAACGAAGCGAAGAACAAGACCCTAGCCACCAGGGGCGTCGAGATCGTCCGCTTCGAGCCGGGCCTCCGCCTGAGGGTTCTCGCCGTCCTCTCCGATCCGCTGCTGGCGGGGCTCCTCCTCATCGTCGGCCTCTACGCCCTCATCTTCGGCCTCTCAAACCCAGGCCTGGGGGCGGAGCTGGTCGGGGTGATCACCCTCGCCCTCGGCCTCATAGGCCTCGGCTTCTCCGTCAACCTGGGGGCCCTATTCCTGATAATCCTGGGGCTCGTCCTCCTCCTCGTCGAGCTGAACAGCCCCGGCTTCGGCCTGATGGGGGCGGCGGGGCTCGCCTGCATGGTCCTCGGGTCGATCCTCCTCGTCCCCATCGGCTCGCCGGAGTGGTACACCCCCGCCTCGTACAAGCGAGACGCCTTCGTCGCCCTCGTCGCCCCAACGATCGTCATCGGGGCGTTCTTCGTCTTCGCCCTCTACAAGGTGGCAGAGGCGCGGCGAAGGCCCCCCTACTCCGAGATGATGGAGAGAGAGGTCGCCGAGGCCCTGGACAGGATCGACCCCCGGGGGCATGTCATCTACAACGGCGAGTACTGGGCCGCCGAGGCGGAGGAGGCGATCGAGGCCGGTGAGACGGTCGAGGTCCTGGGCAAGGAGCGGATGGTGCTGAAGGTGAGGCGCAAGGGGTAAGGGCGAGGTGGTGCCTTTCCTGTGGGACGATAGAAAGCGCGCTGCCTAGCGAGCGGAGCTGGACGCGATATACGCCCACCTCTACGGGCATTTACAGGGATGATCGCAGATCATGGAGAGGAACTATATTAAATTTATTTTACTAAGTTCAATGGCTTTGATCTCTATTTTGGCACCGGCTTTGGGCCAAGATGGATATAATTTAGTTCCAGCGGACGATCTGCTCAAGAGGATCGAAGAAGGGAAAGAAGTCAGCTATGATCATGTAATTATTGATGGTCGATTGGACTCAGCTCGATTGGATCTCGATGAAAGCGAAACTGGAAAGAAGATTATAAATGTGCCTATTATAATAAGAAATTCTACTATAAAGGATTGTGTCGATTTGAATTATGTGATGTTCAATAAACCTGTCTATATGTATAATACAACGTTCAAGGAACATTGTAATATGACATATTCTATATTTAAGGGGCGTGCAGATTTTAGTCATTCTAAATTTGGAGATAATGTGAACTTCCTTTACACTCATTTTGCAGCGGATGCTTTTTTTTGGAAGGCAATTTTTTCGAAAGATGCAAATTTCTGGGAGGCTTATTTCGAAGAGGATGCAGAATTTGGATCTGCTATATTTAATGGCAACGCGATATTTAATTTTGCCGTTTTCAACGGAGATGGCTATCTTAATAGCGCAATATTCAATGAAAAACTGAATCTTGATAGAACAAAGTTTTCTAAATTAGAGATTAAATTTGAATTGATAAGGAAATCTCTTGTATATAACGAAAATACATATCTCAAGTTGGTCGAGAACTATAAATCGCTAGGATGGTTCAGCGATGCTGATGATTGCTATTTCCATTATAGGAAAGTAAAACAAGAACAAACAGGATGGGGCATATCTAAATTAGTTGATATTTTCGCGTGGCTCACTTGCGGATACGGGGTACGTCCAGGCTACACCTTAGGGTTTAGTCTTTTATTAGTCGTATTTTTTGGATTTTTATATTGGATTGGAGATGGAATTGGTAGATCCGACGCCCTTGATGAAGATAAAGAGACGATTCCGCCCAAGAGCGTACATCACGAATGCATAAAATTTATAAATTTGATTATATCATTTATTTCCCTAAGATGGCTTATAAATTCCTTCAGGAGATTGAAATGTATTCCCCCAAAGTCGATTCCCAAGTCGACTATAAACGAAATAAGAACGCATTGGATGAACTTAACTACACAAGTTTCGTTGTTTGAGGCTCTCTATTATAGCACTATAGTTTTCGTCTCTCCGCCCCATCAAAGTTGGTATCCCAATGGACGATGGAAATTTTTAGTACTGATCGAGAAAGTTCTAGGATGGCTATTGCTGGCTCTATTGATCGTTACATTAGGAAAAATCATGATCAGATAGCATTAATGGAAAAATCACATCATTCGAATGGATCAAGATAGGAGAGAGGAAAATAACGAATCAGTCGCAAAAGCTGGACCCGCTTGAGGCTCTAGATCAGATCCGTGACGGCCATAGAAAATACGCCACCTCCTTCCAGAAGTTCAAAACTCCCACCATCAGAGACTGGGTTGATGAGAATGTGAAGAAGGGAACCGTAACCTTCAAAGAACCCTACATCGAGCTGAACCGGAGATACCTCCACTTCGACCCCTTCGACCAGCTGGTGAGGGAGGGGCTGATCCACCCCGCCTCGCAGAGGTGCTTCACCACCGGGCCAGACCATGATTTGGATTACGTTGTCGAGAGCGACCGCGATAAGAGGGAAAGACTTGACGTCATGGGTTACCGTATTTTCGTCTACAGGCACGATGATAATCTAGACGAGAGCATATCCAGGCTCAGAAGCTTGATAAAAGGCTAAAAAGATTAGAAAAGATTCGGCTGGCTGGAGAGTCGACCATTTACTTGAGCGCTGATACGCAAGTCCCCATCGTATCCACCCATGAAAACTAACTCGCAGCACCCATCACGTCGCCCGACCCATTATCCCAGAGATAGATACATTTAAACTACCCTCTGTCTTATCCTTCCTTCATCCATGGTCGAAGATCCCGTTGCGAAGTGGGAGGAGTTCATCCGGTCCAGGTACTGGGACGAGCTTTTAGAGCTCGCCGACTCCTACCCCTTGCGCCGAAGCCTCTCCATCAAGTTCCCCGACGTCGACCGGTACGACCCGGAGTTCGCCGACGAGCTTCTGGAGAAACCCGAGCCCCTCCTGGAGGCGGCGGAGACCGCCCTCCTGGAGATCGATCTCCCCATCGACGTCGTCTTAGAGAAGGCCCACTTCCGGATCGTCGGCCTGCCGCGAAGGTTTAAGACAAGCGAGCTTCGGTCCGACCAGATCGGCCGGCTCATCGCTCTCGAGGGCCTCGTCCGGACCGTCACGGAGGTGCGGCCGAAGGTGTTATCGGCGGCCTTCGAGTGCCAGAGGTGCGGCCACCTCTTCTATAAGGAGCAGACCACCTCCAAGTTTCAGGAGCCCTACGACTGCCCGAACGAGGCCTGCGACCGGCGGGGGCCCTTCAAGCTCTTGCTGGACCGGTCCCGGTTCGTCGACGCCCAGAACGTCCGGGTCCAGGAGTCGCCGGAGGAGCTCCGGGGCGGCGAGCAGCCCCAGACCCTCGACGTCCAGCTCGAGGACGACCTCTCCGGGATCATCTACCCCGGCGACCGGGTCGTGATAAGCGGCGTCCTCCGATCGTACCAGAGGACGACCCAGACCGGGAAGTCGACGTACTTCGATCTCTTCCTCGAAGGAAACTCCGTCGAGATGATGGAGCAGGAGTTCGAGGAGATCGAGATCAAGGCCGAGGACGAGCGGCTGATAAGAGAGCTCGCCTCCGACCCCCTCATCTACGAGAAGGTCCGTCGGTCGATCGCCCCCTCCATCTACGGCTACGAGGAGGTGAAGGAGGCGCTGGGGCTCCAGCTCTTCTCCGGCGTCTCGAAGGGCCTCCCCGACGGGACGAGGATAAGAGGCGACATCCACATACTCCTCGTCGGCGACCCCGGCATCGCGAAGAGCCAGCTCCTCCGGTACATATCGAAGCTCTCCCCCCGGGGGATCTACACCTCCGGGAAGAGCTCCACCTCGGCTGGTCTGACCGCGACGGCGGTCAAGGACGAGCTCGGCGACGGCCGGTGGACGATCGAGGCCGGTGCCCTCGTCCTCGCCGACAAGGGTATCGCCTGCATCGACGAGATGGACAAGATGAGGTCCGAGGACCGATCCGCCCTCCACGAGGCGATGGAGCAGCAGACGATCAGCGTCGCAAAGGCGGGGGTGATGGCGACTTTGAAGTCGCGGTGCGCGCTTCTGGCCGCCGCCAACCCCAAGTTCGGCCGCTTCGACAAGTTCGAGGGGATAGCCCAGCAGATCAACCTCTCCCCCGCCCTGATGTCGCGGTTCGACCTGATCTTCGTCCTAACCGACGAGCCCTCCGACGCCCGGGACAGCATGATCGCCCACCACATCGGCCAGACCACCTACGCCGGAGAGATCGCCTCCAGGGGGGACCGCTCGAGGGAGGAGCTGGAGGCGGTGATGGAGGTGATCCGCCCTGCCATCGAGCCGGAGGTCCTCCGAAAGTACATAGCCTACGCTCGGAAGAACGTCTTCCCCGTCCTCACCCCCGAGGCGAGGGCGAGGCTGGAAGGGTACTACGTCAGCCTCCGAAAGCAGGGGCAGGACACCAACAAGCCCGTCCCGGTGACGGCGAGGCAGCTGGAGGCCCTCTTCAGGCTCTCCGAGTCGAGCGCGAGGCTCCGGCTCAGCGACGAGATCACCGGTGGCGACGCCGAACGGGTGATCAGGATCGTCGACTCCTGCCTCCGGCAGGTGGGGGTCGACCCCGAGACCGGCCTCCTCGACGCCGACGTCCTGGCAGTGGGGATCAGCAAGAGCACGCGGGACAAGACGAGGCTGATGATCGACCTCGTCCGGGAGCTCGCCTCGGAGCACCAGGGCCCGGCCCCCCTAGAGGCGGTCCTGGAGCGGGCCGAGACTAAGCTCGGGATAGAGAGGAACAAGGCCGAGGAGATCATAAAGAGGCTCCGGACGAACGGAGAGATCTTCGAGCCTAGGTCTGGCTATTTGAAGCTCCCCTGAAGGCGTCACCCCGACCTGACGATGCCGATTCATATACGAGATGGGACGAACGAGATGGGATGATATGGAAGACGAGAGAACGGAGACTATGTGCCTCAAGGTTCACAAGATCAGGGGCGAGGTGATGGTGGCGGTCTGCGACAGCGAGCTCCTCGGAAAGACCTTCGACGAGGGGGCCCTCTCCCTGACGGTGGATGCCGCCTTCTTCGGCGAGGAGGAGGCGACGGTCCGGGATGTGGCGGAGGCCCTGGCGAGGGCGTCGATCGCCAACATGGTGGGGGAGAGGGCCGTAGCCTGCGGGATCGAGACGAACTGCATCGACGGCAGAAACGTCCTCAGGATCGACGGCGTCCCCACCGCCCAGATGGTGCGGATGTGACAAAAGAGAGCCTCTGCCCCCAATGCGGCGAGCCCTCCCCCCTGGGGCTCTGCGACCGATGCCGGCGGGAGCGGTCCACCCTCCTGGCGGTTGCTGACCACCTGGAGGTGACGGTCTGCCCCGTCTGCGGCTCCCATCGGGTCCAGGGACGCTGGCGAGATCCAGGAGCCCCCGTCGAGGAGCTGATCTATGAGGCCGTGGCAAGCGAGGTCTCGGTTCACAGGGAAGTCGAAGATCCGAAGGTAGAGATCTCTATATCGAAGTTGAACGCCACCCAGTACCTGGCGTCCGTCCGCCTATCCGGGACCTTCGGCGAAGTTGGCGCCTCGGAGGAGCGGACCGTCAAGGCCACAGCCCTGAGGTCCACCTGCGATAGGTGCAGCAGGATGGCAGGAAACTACTACGAGGCGACGGTCCAGGTGAGGGGGTCGGCTGGTGCCCCGGGATCTGCGGAGCTGGAGGAGAGCCGGAAGATCGCCGAGTCCGTCACCGATAATTGCCTTGAGAGGGGCGATCGCCTCTCCTTCATCCAAGAGACGAAGGCCGTAAAGGGCGGGGTAGACCTGGTGGTCGGGTCAACCCAGCAGGGGAGGGCGATTGCGAGGGCGATCCGCGAACGGTTCGGCGGAAGCATCCAGGAGTCCTTCAAGCTGGCGGGGACGAAGGATGGGAAGAGCGTCTACCGGACGAGCATCCTCGTCAGGCTTCCGCGGCTCAAGGCCGGCGACCTGATCCGGGCTCGGGGCGCCTTCCTGGAGGTGAGGGGGTTTGAGGGGAGGAGGACGGCCTGCAGATCTCTCCGGGACGGCTCGACGGCTTATCTTTCAGAAGAAGAGGCCGAAGACGCCGCGGTGGTGGGGAACCGATCCTCCGCCGAAAGGGCGTTGGTGGTGGCGGAGGACCGGGACGTTGTGGAGGTCCTGGACCCGGTGAGCTTCAGGACCGTCTCCGCATCCAGGCCCGCCTCTCTCGAGGCCGGGGCGGGGGATGAGGTCGAGTTTTTGAGGTTTGGGGGCGACCTCCTCATCCTCCCACCACGGGAGGGAGGGGGGGTGGGGAGGCGATCTTAACCTCCACCACAAAGTTATTAAACTAGCTTCGTCCTATTTCTGAGCAATGGTAATGCTCGCAAACCAGCTTTGCGAGCCGGACGATCATTAAGGCCATCTTCAGGCTCTGGGTGATGTATTAAATTGCGAGAATATATCCTCGCTGGAGCAGCTTGGGACATCTGGAATCCCAAAACCCAACCTGAGGATCAATGTGAATCCGATACGCAGAAGTTCCATCATCAAGAAGACGCTCAAAATCATGATGTTGATGCCCACCGATTGAAATAGCTAGATAGATACACCTTCACCATCATCCTCTGAAAAAACAGTATGCTGAGGTTCTTCGGCTCCGAGCGGAAATTGTGGATTGCGACGCATTAGCTCTGCTCTCAGCCGCGAGTGTATTTATCTGTCTATTTTAAAATTTGAGGTGTCCGCCATGCAGAATGTTGATACCACTAAATACGTAATTCACGCTGAGATCTCGGCAGACGGGATCGTGGAGAGGCCCGACGTCGTCGGCGCCATATTCGGCCAGACGGAGGGGCTCCTCGGAAGCGACCTCGACCTCCGAGACCTCCAGAAGACCGGCCGGATTGGCAGGATCGACGTCCAGATCGCCTCTAGCGGCGGCAAATCCACCGGTACTATCTCGATCCCCTCCAGCTTCGACAAGGTGGAGACGGCGATCCTCGCCTCCGCCCTCGAGACGATCGACAGGGTAGGACCCTGCATCGCTAGGATCAAGGTCTCCAACATCGAAGACGTCCGGGCCTCCAAGAGGAGGTACGTCGTGGAGAGGGCAAAGCAGATCATCATGGAGATGTTCGACGAGAACATCCTCGACACCCAGGGGATCACCGAGCAGATCAAGCAGTCCGTCCGGGTCGAGGAGATCACCCACATCGGGCCGGACCGCCTCCCCGCCGGCCCCAACGTCCTCGACTCCGACGCCATCCTGGTGGTGGAGGGGAGGGCCGACGTCCTCAACCTCCTCCGGTACGGGATCAAGAACGCCGTCGCCGTCGGCGGAACGAACGTCCCCCCCACCATAGCCGAGCTCTGTAGCAAGAAGGTGGTGACGGCCTTCACCGACGGAGACCGGGGCGGAGAGCTGATCGTAAAGGAGCTCCTCCAGGTGGCGGACATCGATTACGTCGCTCGGGCCCCCGAGGGAAAGTGCGTCGAGGATATGTCCCAGAAGGAGATCGTGAGGGCCCTCCGCCAGAAGATCCCCGTCGAGCAGGTTCTCGACTTCTACAAGATCAAGCCCCTATCGAAGAAGCAGCGGCGCGACGTCACCACCCGGAGAAAGAGCCTCATCCGGGAGCGGCCCGTCAGGATCAGCCGGGGGTCAGAGAGGTCGCCGGAGGCGGCGCCTCAGATCCAGGTCCATGAGGCGGAGCCAGAGCTGGAGTTCGAGGGCGAGCCGGAGACGGTAGCCATCGAGGAGGAGGCTCCCGAGGAGGCGGGCGAGTGGTTCGTCCCCCACCTCGAAGCCCTCAACGGCACCCTCTCCGCCCGCCTCTTCGACCGGAACCAGAACATGATCCGGGAGGTCGCCGTGAGGGATCTGGCGAAGGAGCTGAAGGAGTCCAACGGGGACGTGGCGGGGGCGATCTTCGACGGCGTCGTCACCCAGAGGATCCTGGACATCGCCGCCGACAAGAACCTAGAGTACCTGATCGGGGCGAAACTCGGAAACATCGTCAAAAGCCCCCTCTGCGTCAAGGTGATGACGGGAGAGGCCTGAGGGAAGGGCAGCTTCTCGCCCTTCCAGCCACCTCCTCGCCTCATCCATCACCCTGGGAGCTTTCGCCCCGATGGGGGGCGGAGGGGCGTCTACTATTTTATCCTAGGGGGGTCCTATCCGTCGCCATCATGGAGTTCAAGCAATGCATCGTCGTCCGGGAAGATCTGAAGCTCTCTTCCGGCAAATTGGCGGTCCAGGTGGCCCACGCGGCTATCCTCGCCATGGAGCGGGCGGATAAACGCGTCGTCAGGGACTGGAAGGAGGAGGGACAGCGGAAGATCGTCCTGAAGGCGCGAAGCCTCCAGGATATCTTCAGGCTGAGGGAGGAGGCGGAGAGGGCGGGGGTGGCGGCCGCCATAGTCATCGACGCGGGGCTGACGGAGATACCGCCCGGAACCGTCACCGCCCTCGGCCTCGGCCCCGCCCCAGAGGTCCAGCTCGATCGGATCACCGGAGACCTGAAGCTCGTCTGATGATGGGAGTATAGAGGATGATGGAGGCCTCAGAGTTCGATCGGTCCCTGGGGATGGAGCTATACGCCACCGACTCCCCGGGATGCGGTGGAAGGCTCCGGTCCGAGATCCAGGACTTCGTCGTCGAGGAACTGGTCCTCGATCAGAGGTACGAGGGGGGGCGCTACCTCATCGTCGAGGTGGAGAAGGCCGACTGGGAGACCCACCACCTGGTGAGGGACCTCTCCCGCCAGCTCCAGATCAGCCAGAAGAGGTTCTCCTGGGCGGGGACGAAGGACAAGAACGCCATCACTCGGCAGCGGATGAGCATATACGGCCTCGAGGAGGGGGAGCTGGTCCGGGCGAACCTCCCTGGCGTCAACATCAGGGTCCTGGGGAGGTCGAACCGTGGCATATCCCTCGGAGACCTCCGGGGAAACCGATTCGCCGTCCGGATCCGGGAGATCGACCTCGACGACTCCGATGCGGCCCGGCGGCTGGAGGCGATCACCGGGGAGATCGGGGCATTAGGCGGCCTGCCGAACTACTTCGGGGTCCAGAGGTTCGGGGAGGTGAGGCCGGTGACCCACCTCGTCGGCGAGGCCCTGGTGAGGGGCGACCCCGAGGGGGCGGCGATGACCTACCTCGCCCTCCCCTTCCCCGGGGAGCCGGAATCGACCCGGGCGGCCAGAGAACGGCTCTTCGCAGACCACGACTTCGGCCGAGCCCTGAAGGAGTACCCCCTTCGCCTCCGGTACGAGAGGGCGATGATGGCCCGCCTCCAGGAGGAGGGCGACTTCGCTCGATCCTTCGACGTCCTCGCCGATAACCTCAAGCGACTCTTCGTCCACGCCTACCAGTCCCTCCTCTTCAACAGGATGCTCTCGCAGAGGATGAGGGCCGGCCTCCCCCTGGGGCGGGCGGTGGAGGGGGACGTCGTCTGCTTCTCGAAGGACGGCCTCCCCGAGCCCAATAAGCTCCAGGCCGTCGACGGGTCGAACGTCTCAGCTGTCAACCGCCTCGCCGAGAGGGGGAGGGCTTTTGTGACCCTTCCCCTCTTCGGATATGGGTCGGGATTTGCCGGGGGCCTCCCCGGTGAGATCGAGAGGAGGGTCCTGGAGAGGGAAAAAGTGGACCTGACCGACTTCAGGGTCCAGGAGAACCCCGACCTCGGCTCGCCGGGGAGCCGGAGGCCCGCCCTCCTCCGGGTCGAGCCGGTAGCTTTGATGGAGGGGGGTTCCGCCCTCCTCAAATTCGACCTTCCGCCGGGCTCCTACGCCACCGTCGTCCTCCGGGAGTACATGAAGCCCGGGGCGAGAGAGGGGGGCGGAGGGGGCCCGAGGCCGCTCGTCCCATCATCCGAGATCTTATAGACCAGAACCGATAACATCTCAGCCGATGATTCCGATCCGCTGGTTCGAGGTGTTGATACGTGCTCACTCTTGAAGATCCCTACGCTGTGGTGTATAGACAGATCCACGCCGTGGCTAGCCCCGACGACGAGGAGGTGGAGATCCTGGAGCGGTCCTCCTGCTTCGGGGGCGGGGCCTGGTCCCTCCACCACTACTCCAAAGGCCCCCTGGTGATAGAATCCCGATCCGTCGGGGAGTGGTTCCGCTACCACGTGAGGGCTGGTAGGGCCGACCTCGCCCTAGCCTCCTCCCGTAGGTCGGCGGGCTTCGAGTCTGTCCTGGTGGGAGGCGACGAGGTGGAGATAACCTACGCTGGCCTCGGGGGCGGTGGCGTCGGGGCGACGGTCTCGCGGTCGAGGGCCGGGGACGTCCTCAGGTCCACGGTTTCAGAATCCGGAGGGGGGACGGTGGGGCGGGGGACGATCGTCCTTCCCCGGAGGGAGAGGATAGCCGTCGGCGTCGACGACACCGACTCGAAGACCGAAGGAGCGACCTGGTCTTTGGTCCACAACATCGCCGCGAAGGTCGATCGGCCCGAGGCGAGGTACGTCTCCCACGCCCTCGTCCAGCTCTTCCCCGTCCCCACCAAGACCCAGAACTGCGTCTCGACGGTGGTGGAGTTCGCCGCCCTCCCGGGGAAGGCCGATCCGATGCTGGCGGAGTTCCAGGAGCTGCTGGAGCGGTACACCGTCTCCGAAGAGACGGGGATGGCGGTCTATCGGGGGTTCGACCCCTCGTCCCTGATGGAGTACTCCCGCCTCTGCCGGACCGAGCGGATCGACTACGACCTCGCGATCGAGACGGCGAGGAAGACCGGCGCTGAGGTCGTCCTCGCCGGCCGGGGGCTGATAGGGGCTCTCGCGGCGATCCCCTTCTGCGGGAGGCCGGTCGAGTCGGTGAGGCCCGGAGAATGAGGAGGAGGGAGAGATCCCGGAGGGTATGGCGGGGCTGAAGGTTCGAGAGGGGCTCTCCTCCGGGGGACCCCTCTGAGGAGACGGGAGTCGTCGGCATGAATGGAGAAAGAGAGATCTACGGAGGGGATGGCTTTGGAATCAGGGGTCTCGCAGCCGTGGACGTCCTGAAGGGATGCCTGGAGGAGCTGAACGTCCCGGTCAGGATCTACGTTCCTGGCTACCCCATCACCGACGCGGTGCCCGCCCTCGGCGAAGGGGCCTGGATGGCGATAAACGAGAAGGTGGCCCTGGAGGTGGCCCTGGGGAGCTCCGCCTCCGGGAGGAGGTCGATCGTCCTGGTGAAGCACCTCGGCGTCAACCTCCTCTCCGACCCCCTCGCCATCGCCCCGAGCCACACCATCGGAGCAGGGCTGGTGGTCCTGGCCGGGGAGGACGTGGGCCCCCGGGGATCCCAGGCGGAGATGGACGTGAGGAACTACGGCCCCCTCTGCGAGGTCCCGGTCCTGGAGCCGGCGAGCCCCTTCCTCCTCGGATCGGCCCTCCGGGAGGCCTACGCCTTGTCCGAGGCGATCCGATCCCCGGCGATCGTCAGGACGACCTTCGAGTTCGGATATGAAGCCCGAAGCTCCCCTCCGACCGGAGCCGATGACTTCGCCTTCTCGGAGGATAGGGGCAACGATGGGGGCTCTGCGGCGATGGGCGGCGCCGAGAACCTCCCTGCTCCCATGAGCATCGATAGACAAGAAGATCTCCCCGGCTCGTCGGGGATCTCGGCCTTCCGGCCGGGTCGGGGGCTCGCCGCCTTCGACCGCTCGATCTGGGAGATGACGGCGAAGGGGCGCCACCAGAGGCACCGGACCGAGGCCCTCCCGGCAATGATGGCCGCCTCCTCTGGATCATCCCTAAACTTCCTTCGGGAGGGGGAGGGGGAGCTCGGGATCATCGCCTCCGGCCGGCCTGCGAGGATCGCCCTAGACCTGAAGATGGGCCTTTCGACGCTGGTCGTCGGCTTCTCCCATCCCCTCCCATGGGAGACGATCCGGGGGTTCGTACGAGGGCACGACCGGATCCTCGTAGTCGAGGAGCCCGCCCCCTTCATCGAGGGGAGGCTCCAGATCTGCGAGGAGATCTTCGGCAAATTGACCGGCCACCTCCCCTGGGGGAGGATGGAGGCGAAGGATCTGGCGAGGGCCATCGAGGTGATGGCCTCGGGAGAGGGGCCTGGCTCCGCCCCAAAGCCCGAGAGGTTCGACGACCGGCTCGCCTCAAAGAACGTCTGCGACGACTGCCCCTTTCGGCCGGTCTACGAGGCGGTTCGAGACCTCTCGGTCCCGGTGGCGGGAGATGCCGGGTGTAGCATCCGGGCGATCCGGGACCCCCCGGCGGTGGACGTCGTCTACGGCCTCGGCTCCTCGGTGGCTGTCGCCTCCGGCTTCGGCGAGAAGGGGGTCGCCCTCATCGGCGACTACGCCCTCGCCCACTCCGGCCTTTTGGGGCTGATCGACTCCATCGTCCACGATAGAGACGTCCTCGTCGTCCTCCTCAATAACGGCGTCGCGGCGATGACCGGAGGCCAGAGCGTCCCCGATATTTCGCCGATGCTGGAGGCGATCGGCCACCCCAGGACGATCGACCTGCCGGCCGATGGGGCTCTGATCGAAAGGGTCCTCTCTGAGGAGATGAAACGGCCCGGCGTATCTCTTCTGGTGGCGAGGGGGGTCTGCCCCAGGTTCGGCCGCCCCCGCTTCGCCGAAGGCAGGACCCGCCACTTACCAGGACCTTGAGCCTTCGACTACGCCAAACTCCCGTTCCCACTTTCATCGCCCTTTTTGGAGGGACCTTCAGAGGATGATCTCCGTCCCCACGCTGTTCTCGACGAACCGGCCGGGAAACTCCGCCGCCAGGGCCGCAGCGGCAGAAAAACCGGTGCAGTGGGATGGGGCCAGGACCTCGAGGTCGAAGCCCCGGAGCGCCTCGATCGTCCTTGGAAGCTTATCCCCGCCGCCGAAGCCGAGATGGGTCCCCCCGGCGACCCCCAGGACCCTGTCACAGCCGGTGACCTTCTTCGCGTGGACCAGGGTGCTGATCATCCCCGAGTGGGCGCACCCCAGGAGGACGAAGATCCCCCTCTCCAGGACGACGATCAGGGCCTGGTCGTCCCGGATCGGATCGACGACGATCTCCCCCTCCTCCGAGACGACGACCAGATCCTCACTCGGCCCCTCGAACTCCGCCGCCCGGGGGACCTCTCCCGAGAGCCAGACCCGGGGGAAGATCTCCTGCGCCCCCCTGGAGAGCTCGAACCGGGCGCCCATCCCCTCCAGATCCTCTCTCCGGAAGGGGATCCCGATCTGCCTCAGGGCCCCGCCCCTCCGGGAGTACCGGGACATGAAGACGTCGGGATGGGCGCGGACGGGGACGGGGCCAGTCGCCTCGAGGAGGCGGCGAAGGCCGCCGGTGTGGTCGTAGTGGCCGTGGCTTAGGGCG
Source organism: Methanosarcinales archaeon Methan_01 (assembly GCA_001602645.1). Classification (GTDB taxonomy): domain Archaea; phylum Halobacteriota; class Methanosarcinia; order Methanotrichales; family Methanotrichaceae; genus Methanocrinis. The sequence continues at coordinate 33,060 of LUYE01000008.1, read as the reverse complement.
ATTGAAACCCCTGCGAGGTCGATCCCCAGGGCCCGGGCGTTGTCGACGGCGGTGCCGGTCTGGCCCGCATCGAAGATCAACCTATCATCCCCGACCTCCAGATAGGCCGAGAAGCCGTGCTCGGCGAGGACGCCGCGCCGGAGCCCCGCCGAGTTATCGGCGAGGGTGACGAGCCTCATCTCACGATCCAGATTACCTACCCCCCAATCGTCGGACGCAATCCCCGGCATCAGATCAGTCCTTCCAGAAGTCGGGGATTAGGAGGACCAGGACCGTCAGGATCTCAAGCCTCCCTATCCACATGCAGGCGATCAGGATCAGCTTTCCGATCCCTGGGACCTCCGAGTAGTTATCCGTCGGCCCGAAGCGGTCGAAGGCGGGACCGACGTTACCCAGGGCCGATGCGACGGCGGAGGCGGCGCTGATCACGTCCATATCGCCCCCGAAGCCAGAGCCGGAAAGGACCAGATCCCCCTCCCTGACGTAGACCTCCGAGAGGTTGATGGGCCTTCGGTCCACCTCTAGGTTCCTGGTGGCGTTCTCGGCGGCGACGAAGCAGGCAACGTCCCCGGAGATCATCGGGTCCGAGGCGAGGAGCTCCGTAGAACCGTTCCAGCCATCGGGACAGAAGCATACTACCTTATCTCCATCTCCGGAGACGAAGCAGACGACCCCCTCCGACCCCGTCGTCTCACCAAAAGAACAGACCGAGGCGAAGAGGACTGAGCCTATCGCGAAGATCAGGATGTAAAGGGCGATGAATATCATGATCGAGTGGAGGACGTCCTCCCGAACAGGGGCTCCCTTCAGCTTCACCGCCATCACCGCCTTCGGGTGGAGGGTCCGGAAGAGCTCCCGCCGGCAGTACTTCATCGTCAGGAGGATCCGGACGAGCTTCATCCCTCCTGAGGTCGACCCGGCGCAGGCTCCGGTGAACATCAGAAAGAGGAGGATCAGCTTTGCGGGGGCTGACCAGAGGTCGTAGTCGGCGGTGGCGAAGCCGGTGGTGGTGACGATCGAGACGGTCTGGAAGGCGGCGGTCCTCAGCCGCTGGACCGCTAACCCCACCCCCTCAGCCTCGGGGCTGTCCCCCAGGAAGCTCCCGTCCACCCCGCCGATGAGGACGACGACGAGGATGGCGACGCCCACGAGAAGGGAGTAGAATCTGAACTCCGGATCTCCGATGAGGCTCGTTCTGTTGACGTACATCGTCCGATAGTGGAGGGCGAAGCTCGCGCCGGAGATGAACATGAAGACGATGATGATCGCCTCGATGAAGGGAGCGTTGAAGTCGGGGCCGCAGTAGTAGGCGATGCTATCCGCCCGGGGGGAGAAGCCGCCCGTAGATACGGTGGAGAAGGTGGTACATACCGCATCGTATGCCGGCATCCTGGCGAGCATCAGGAGGAGGAACTCGGCCGCCGTGAGGACCATGTAAACCCCCCAGAGGATCTTAGCCGTCTCCCTGATCCGGGGGCGGATCAGATCCTCCGTCGGCCCCGGAACCTCGGCCTTGAAGAGCTGGCGGCCCGCCACCCCCAGGTTCGGGAGGATCGCTATGAAGAGGACGATGATACCCATCCCACCAAGCCACTGGGTGAAGGATCTCCAGAAGAGAAGGCCGCGATAGGTCGGCACGGCCAGTTCGGAGCTGGCGTTGGCCTCGACCCCCACCAGGCTTCCGTTGAGGGTGGCGTTGAGGAGCGTCTCGTTGAGGGCCGATATGTTCGATCCCACAAAGCTGGCAGGATCGATGGCCTGGCCCATGCTAATGTTGCTGAAGGCTATATGGGCGAGGGAGGCTGCGAGGCCGTAACTGGCGGCGGTGGCGTTCATCGTCCATAGGCCGTCGGCGCCGGCCTCCGATAGGATGGAGGCCCCCGTCGTGGTGAAGCCGGACATCGACTCGAAGAGGGCGTCGATGGGGCTCAGACCCAAGAGGACGTAGGGGAGGGCGCCGGTGGCTGCCGCCCCCAGCCATCCGAAGGCGACGAGGGCGAACCCCTCCTTGTTGGTGAGGATCTCCTCCTCCCCAAAAATCACCATCATAAGGCCTATGAAGAAGGTGAAGATGGCGGGGATGACGAAGGCTATCACCCCGTCGATCTCGCCGTAGAGGAGCGATACCCCGGCGGGGATGAGCATCAACGCCCCCAGCAGCTTCAAGAGGGTGCCGAAGACCCTGAGAAGAACCCTGACCCTCACCTCTGCCTCCTCCAACTTTTACGAAGCCGATCCCTTCGGCTGCTCTAAAGATCCTCCGCCATCTATTTTATGATGGTGGTTGCTTCAGTGTCTTCCAAAAAGTAGATCAATGACATAAAATATTTTTAGATATAACGTCCAAATGGCCGGAGAGCCCGCCTGTCAGGCGAAGGAGGAACTCCAACCTATGAGCCCGTTGCCACAAATTGTGCCCTTGGAGAGAAGGGGATTTCAAAGGAAAAACGATCCAAGTAGGTGGACATTCCCTCCGCCGAAGTCCGCCCTCAGAGGTCGGGGTAGACGATCTCGATGTCCAGGTCGTGGATAAGCTTCCGGAGCTCGTCGCAGGATATGGGCCGCTTGAACTCGCTGCATCTCTTAACCCGCTCGGCGAGGAGGCAGATCTCGTCCCTCTTCAGGTCGTAGCCCATCTTCTTGGTGATGTACTTGAGGGCCCGGGCACCGGTATGCTTTCCGATGATTATCCTCCTCGCCGACCCCACCATCTCGGGGGAGTAGAGCTCGTAGGTCCGGGGCTCCTCCAGGACGGCGGCGACGTGGATCCCCGACTCGTGGGCGAAGGCGTTCTCTCCGACGACGGCCTTGTTCTTCGGCATCAGCACCCCCGAACAGCTCTGGACGAGCTTCGAGAGGTCTGTGAGCTTTGTGGTGTCGTACCTCTCGACGGCGTAGTGGATCCGGAGGGCGACCATCAGCTCCTCCAGGGGGGTATTTCCGCTCCGCTCGCCGATCCCGTTGACGGTGGTGTGGAGCTGCTTCGCCCCCGCCTCCGCCGCCGCCAGGGTGTTGGCGAGGGCGAGCCCCAGGTCGTCGTGGCAGTGCATGCATATCGGGATCGTCACCACCTTTTTAATCTCGCTGACCAAAAAGAAGGTGGTCCTGGGGTTCATGATCCCCACGGTGTCGGCGATGCTGACGTAATCGGCCCGATACTCCTCAGCCTTCTTGTAGAGCCGCTTCAGAAGGCTGAAGTCGGTCCTGGTGGCATCCTCCGCCGAGAACCGGACGATGAGGCCGTGGTCTTTCGCATACTCCACCGTCTCGAAGGCGGTCTTGATCGCCTCTTCGCAGGTCATGTGGAGCTTGTACTTCAGGTGGAGGTCGGAGGTGGCTATGAAGACGCTTACCATGTCTACGTCGCAGGCGAGGGCGGCGTCGACGTCTTTGGGTACAGACCGGGATAGGACCGAGATCTTGGAGTCGAGGCCGAGGTTGGAGACGTCCCGGACCGCCCTCATCTCCGCCTCTGAGACGACGGGAAAGCCGGCCTCGATGATCTCCACCCCCACCTCGTTCAGCTTGATGGCGATCTCGATCTTCTCGTCGGACCTGAAGACGACGCCGGGCATCTGCTCACCGTCTCTCAGGGTTACGTCGCAGACCTCGATATCGATATTCGGAGTCTTGGCGATCTCCAGGAACTGATTGACGGAATAGTCTTGCATGGCAGAATCGTATCTGGCATCCTGGAGTTAAATCCGTTTCGAAGGCAATGGGCGTCCGGCCCCCAACCCATATCAGATTTTCCGGATTTGAACTCTAGAAGGCCGATCGTCCTCCCGTCGTAAACGGTGGTTCGCCCCTAATATCTGCCCTGACGTCGTCTGACGCCGACGGGGAGGAGGCGCGAAAGTCGCCCTCAAAGGATGAAAAAAGGTAGGGACCGGAGACCCCAGATCCGATCTAGGCCGATTCCAGGTCCCGGGTGTTGTTCAGCAGCAGGTTGGGCCCGATCCTCCCGCTTTCGGAGCCGAGGAGCCTGATCCCCACGCCGTTGTAGATGATTATATTCCCCATCACGATGGCGTTCCCCGACTTCTCGAGGAATACGCCCGAGTTGGTGCTGTTGCCGACGACGTTCCTCTCGAGGACGTTTCTGTCGGATTCGAGGATCTGAATCCCGTTGTCTCCGCTGTCTCCGACGGTGTTCTCTTTCAAGGTGTTGCCCGGAGCCTTATAGAGCATGATCCCGTCGTTGCCGCTGTTGGAGGTGACGCAATCCCTGACGGTGTTGTTGGTGCTCCCGCCCTTCAGATATATGCCCCACCATCCGCTGTCCAGGATGGAGCAGCCTGCGATCAGGTTGTCGTTGGAGACGACCTCGACCCCCGCGCTGGGGTAGAGGCCAGCGTTGGCGATCTGGAGCCCTTCAAGGACGACCCCGGAAGCTCTGAGGACTACGGCGCTGCCGTTACCCTGAGCGTTAACCACGGGAACCCCCTCGCCGGTGTTCACCCCTCTAAGGGCGATCCTTCTGTCCACGATGACGTTCTCGTTGTAAGTGCCGCTCCCCACCTCCACCAGATCGCCATCCTCGGAGGCGGCTATGGCCGCCTGGATGGTGGTGTATTCGCAGCCGTTGAGACAGACAGCATGGACCCGCCCTCCGACACCCTCTTCGGTGGCGTTATCCGCTTCGGGCGCGGTGGCGGCCTCGACCTCAGTCTCGTTGGCCACCTCGACGGAGGTCGCCGCCACGGCATCGATCGCCGGTCCCGTCTCGTTTGCCGCGGTATCGTTCTCGGTTTGGGCGGCGGTCTCGGTGAAGTTAGACGTATCTATGGCCACCGCCCCAGCGGCGGCCTCGGAGGCGACGTCGGAACCGAGGGAGACGGGCCCCGGAAGATCGACGCTGGCGTTTATATCATCGGATACCACCGCCTGGACGAGCCCCGCCGATATGAATACGGCCAGGGCGAGCCAGGCGCTTGCCGCGAGCCTATAGGTGCGATCCTTGATCATACTTAAACCTCGAATCCGAAGATGGAACTGATCGGTATTAAGATTACCTTAACAGGATCGACCCCAATCCTCCGGGGACGGTCATCAGACCGGCTCGACGACCTCGATCTCGAAGATTCGAGGCCAGAGCTTCCCCGTGACGAAAAGGCGCTCCGACCCGGGATCGTAGGCGATCCCGTTGAGGACGCCGACATTTTGCCTCTCCTCCTCGGAGAGGAGGCCGGCCAGGTCGATCCAGCCCACCAACTCCCCGTCCTCCGGAGATATGATGGCGATCTCGTCGGTCTTCCAGACGTTGGCGTAGATCAGCCCCTCGACGTACTCCAGCTCGTTCAGCCTCTCCAGGGGCTGGCCCTCGGCCTTCACCTCCAACGACCTCGTCACCACGAAGGTCTCGGGGTCCAGGAACCGGAGCTTTGAGGAGCCGTCGCTCATGATGAGGCTTTGGCCGTCGCTCGTGATCCCCCACCCCTCCGTTTGATAGTAGAAGGCTCCGACGATGGTGAAGTTCTCGATATCCCAGAGGAGGCCTATCCTCGACCTCCAGGTGAGCTGGACCAGCTTATCGTCCATGAGGGCGATCCCCTCGCCGAAGAGGGAGGGCGGGAGAGTCCTCGATCTCGTCACCTCCCCCGTCTCCAGAACCACCTCTAGGATCTCCGACCCCCCATAAAGGCCGGTCCCCTCGTAGAGGAGGCCGTCTCTGAAGGCGAGCCCCTGGGTGAAGGCCTCAGGGTCGTGGGGGTAGGCTGCCACCACCCTGAAGCCGTAAGCCGGAGGGGTCTCGTTGGAGGGGGGCTCCTCGACGCCTCCCGCCGCCAGGGCTGAAATGACGGAGGCGATGGTCAGGATGGAGGCGACGGTGAGGGGAACGGCGATGTTGGGAGCGGCGGAACGGCTCGATGGCATGGATATGCACCTTCTGGAGTCGAGGGCCTATTTAGAAGATTCGCAAGAGGCGGAGATCCAGGATCGGAGGGGGTGAAAACCGGTCCCATCCACCAACAGGTATATCTTCATGGCGGAACCACCCAAGTCAGCTTGCGCAGATGACCTCTTTGGGGATCTCGCTAGCACCGTCGGTTCTTCGGAATCGAAGACCAAAAAGGCGCGTGAATATAATGGATGATAGACGTGGAGGACGTAGAGGCGGCTTCGACAGAGGCCCCAGAGAGATGCACGACGCGGTCTGTGCGGATTGCGGAAAGGAGACCAAGGTTCCCTTCAAGCCCGACGGATCGAGGCCGGTATACTGCAGCGAATGTTATCAGAAGCACAGGCCCGCAAGATCACCAAGACGGTTCTGAGCCGATCGGACGGCTCCGATTCGAGCCATTCGTCAGGTCGATCTTTAGCTGAAGACGGTGAAAGGGTGGAGCAGGGTCCTCATGCGGACCCTGCTAAGCTCTCCAGTTCAGCGCTCTTTTCTTCTTCTCTCATGGTCCCCGCTCTTTTCCTCATCCCCTATGGTGACGCCCCACCCCTCAGCCAGATCAGGGCCTCCATCGTCCCACCTCCTGACATCGGAAGCCCCCCAGAAGGCCATGGAGGACCGGCCCATCTGGACGGCCCCTCTGATCGACGGGCCCATGCAGCTCGCCCTGGACGGGAGGACCGAGATGATCAAAGGTCCGAACCTCCGGCTCGATCCGGGTCAGGGGGCCGCCGTCCCGATAGGGGAGGAGGATGCTGATCCAAAAATTTGGAGGTCTGTAGACGGCATAAGATGGTCTGTTCGGGCGATTGACCCATTGGTACATCCTCGTTTTAAGATTAATGTAATGCCCGTCGAAATAAATTATTTATATGATTAAGTTTTTGTTAGATTGAAAATTAAAAAAATCCCCGGTGACGAAGATGAAGGAGAGCACGGTGAAGGTGCTGGACGATAAGGACCTCGAGTTCGCAGAGACCCTCCGGAGCCTCGGCGTACAGAGGAACGTGGCCATCCTGATAACCTACCTGGCCAACGTGGAGGAGGCCTCCTCCAGGGATATCGAGATGGGCTCAAACCTCAGGCAGCCCGAGGTTAGCATAGCGATGAGAGCTCTGCGCGACAACGGCTGGGTGAGCGAGAAGGAGGTGAGGAGGGGCGGCAAAGGCAGGCCTATGAAAGTTTACTCCCTCCTCACCCCCATCGACGAGGTGATCAGGCATTTCGAAGAAGAGAAGCAGCAGGAGTCGGCCCAGACGATGGAGAGCATCCAGAAACTAAAAGAGCTTATATCGGGCTGAATTCCCGGGGTCCATCCCCATAATCTATCTCGCGGCCTCGGTCGGCGGCTCTTTTTGGACGGCAGCCTCCGAGACCACCTCCACATCGATCTTGGAGGCGATCCCCCGCCCCATGGATACGCAACATCCGCCGATCTCGATGACTACCGGCCCTCCGAAGGGCTGGCAGGCGATCTTCCTGACCCGCTGTCCCTTTCTTATCCCCATCGACTCCAACCTCTTCGTCCAGCCGAAGCTGTCGGCGAAGGATTTTATCTCCAGGACCAGGTTGCAGGGCGCCTTCGTCAGCGAGATCAATTCTAAACCTCCGACTTCCCCGAGATTACACCGGTCCGGCGTCTATAAACCTGACGGTGAAGAGGAAGCCGGGGCCGACCCAGCCCCCAGAGAGATCGAAGGGTCCTCAAATCCGGACCGTTATCCCCCTCTCGGTGAGGTACCTCTTCACCTCGTCGATCCCCCACTCCTCATAGTGGAATATGCTGGCGGCTAGGGCTGCCGAAGCCCCCGTCTTCGAGAACACCTCGAAGATGTGGTCGGGGTTCCCGCATCCTCCCGAGGCGATCACCGGTATCCTGACCCTCCTCGATACGGCGTCCGTCAGGGGTATATCGAAGCCGTCGTAGGTCCCGTCGCGATCCATGCTGGTGAGGAGGATCTCGCCGGCGCCGAGCCTCTCGGCCTTCATCGCCCAGGCTATGGCGTCTACCCCAGAAAACTCCCTCCCTCCATAGAAGGAGGCCTCAAACCAGGACTCGCCCTCCGGGGTGGGGACCGAAATCCACCCCTCTTTCGGCCCGTCCCTCCTCTTGGCGTCGATGGCGACGACGCAGGCCTGGCTCCCGTACTCCTCGGCGATCTCGGATATGAGGTCGGGCCGCTTCAGGGCGGCGGTGTTGACGGTGACCTTGTCGGCCCCGGCCTGGAAGACCGCCCGGACGTCCTCGACTGCCCTGATCCCGCCGCCGACGGCCAGGGGGACGAAGACGTTCTTGGCGGTGGCCCTGATGACGTTCTTCATCGTCTCCCGCCGTTCGGAGGAGGCGGTGATGTCGAGGAATACGATCTCGTCTGCCCCCTCCTCGTAGTACCGGGTGGCGAGCTCCCAGGGGACCCCGGCGTACCTGATCTGCTTGAACTCGATCCCCTTCACCACCCTCCCCTGGGGGACGGCGAGGTCGCAGTCGAGGCAGGGTATTATCCTCCTCGCTAGCATCTCGCCAGCCTCCCGAAGTTCTTGAGGATGGATAGCCCCTTCTCCCCCGACTTCTCCGGGTGGAACTGGACGGCGAAGAGGTTATCCACCGCCATCGCCGCGGCCATCTCCAGGCCGTAGTCGGTGGTGGCGGCCACCACCCGCCCGTCCCGGGGGACGCAGTGGTAGGAGTGGACGAAGTAGAAGAAGTCGTCGTCGGAGATCCCATCCAGGATCTCGACCTCCCTCTTTATCGAGAGGGTGTTCCATCCCATCTGGGGAACCAAGACGGAATCCGGGAGGCGGACGACCTCGCCATCGATCCATCCGAGCCCCTCCTCGGGGCTCTCCTCGCTCCTCTCGAAGAGGACCTGCATCCCGACGCAGATCCCCAGGATCGGCGTCCCTCCCTCCAGGGCTTCCCGGAGAGCCGCCTCGAAGCGAGAGAGCCGCCTCATGCATCTTCCAAAGGACCCGACCCCCGGGACCACGACCCCCTCAAACCTCGTAAGCTCCTCCGGCTCGGTGATCAGCTCGGGGCGGGCCTCGATCCGCTCCAGGGCGTTGTAGATGCTGAAGAGGTTCCCCACCCCGTAATCGACTACTGCAATCGTCAAATCTCATTCCCCTGATGAACCTAATTCGGAGTTTTGAAATCGCCGGAATCCCATGGCTGCCCCGACCATATATACCTATTCGCAGATATTATTTAGATAAAATATAATTAAAGCCAGATGGCGGGGGCGACCGCCCCTCAGGGTCCCTTCCTGCTCCTTCGCAGCACCATCTCCCGGGTGACCCTCTCCGCCTCGATCTTCCGCCGGCAGGTTGGGCAGATCCGGATCCATTCGAGCCCCATCGAGTCCTTCTGCAAATCAGCCGAAAGGGCCGCCTCGATCCTCCGGAGCATCGCCTCGGTGGCGTAACGCGACCCGCAGATCTTGCAGGCGATGAGGTCGAAGGATACCTCGGGCTCCATAACGGCCTCGTCGAAGGGGACCAGGGAAAGAGCCCTGGAGGGGCAGAACTCGACGCAGAGGTCGCACTCCTCTCTGCACCTATTCCAGCGGATGATCCGCTTATCGAAGGTCTCGGTCCTGACGATCTTCTGGCTGGGGCAGACGTTGGAGCAGGAGAGACAGCCCAGGCAGAGGCCTAGATCGGCTCGGATCATCTCCGACCCCCCGGGGCGGCGGCCCGAGCTGCTCGGGCCCGAGCCCGGCGGTTGAGGAGATCGAAGTCGGTGGAGAGGGCGTTGGCGGGACAGGTGGTGACGCAGGTCGGCTCAGCCCGCCCCTCGCAGAGGTCGCACTTGTGGGCGATCTTGTCGGTCCAGACCACCCCGAAGGGGCAGGCCAGGCTGCACAATCCACATCCTGTGCACTTCTCTACATCGAAGGCCGTCCTCTCCCCCTCCTTGTGAAGGGCGCCGGAGAAGCAGGCTATGGTGCAGGAAGCCTCCTCACAGTGGTGGCAGAATATGGGGACTGAGGCGGAATCCCCGACGAAATGGACGTGGACGTGTCCGCTTCCTCCGTGGACCCGCTCACAGGCCACCTCGCAGGATCGGCATCCGATACATCTGCTTATGTCGACGTAAACGGGCATTCAATCCCTCCGGACGATCTTGCAGGCCGAGACCTTGAACTCCGGGATCCTGGCCTCGGGGTCGGTGGCCTCCGTGGTGAGGAGGTTCGTCCCGGGGAAGTGGAAGGGCATGAAGACCACCCCAGTTTTCACCCCCTCCGTGAGGCGGGCATAGGCCTCCGTCTCCCCCCGGGGAGTGGTCACAATCACCTCGTCGCCATCAGCCACCCTGAGCCGCAGGGCGTCGGCGGTGTTGATCTCCACGTAGAGATCTGGCTCCCGCCGGAGGAGGGACGGGCTCCTCCGGGTCATCGAGCCCGCATTGTGGTGGACGGCGACGCGGCCGGTGGTCAGGATGAAGGGGTAGTCCCAGCTCGCCCCCTCTGCCGCAGGCCGATAGGAGACGGGGACGATGGAGGCGCGGCCGCCGGCGAGCTTGAACCCGGCAGAGTGGAGGATGGGGGTTCCGGGATGGTCGGTGGTGGGGCACGGCCAGATCAGGCTCGATTCTCTGAGCCGATCCCTTGTTATCCCGGCGTACGAAGGGACGGTCCTATTTATCTCCTCCAGGACCGAGGCGGCGTCGGGATAGGCGAACTCGAGGCCGAGGGCGCGACCGACCATGCAGAGGGTCTCGAGGTCGGAGAGGGCCGATCCCGGGGGGTCGATGGCCTTAGAGCTCCACTGGACCCGCCGCTCCGTATTGGTGAAGCTCCCCTCCTTCTCCGCCCAGGCCGCCCCCGGGAGGACGACGTCGGCGAGCTTGGCCGTTGCGGTCATGAATATGTCCTGGACCACCAGGAGATCGAGACCTTCGAGAGCCCTGTGGACGTTCTGGCTGGAGGGATCGGAGTTGGCCGGATCCTCCCCCACGATGTACATCGCCCTGATATCCCCGGAGGCGGCGGCCCCGATCATCTCCGCAGCGGTGAGGCCAGGGCCCTTCGGCAGAGCCGGCACCCCCCAGGCCGAAGAGAAGTATCCGATCGTCTCAGGATCGTCCGCCCTCCGGTATCCGGGATAAAACTCGGCGAGGGCCCCCATGTCGCAGGCGCCCTGGACGTTGTTCTGGCCCCGCAGAGGCATCACCCCCGTCCCGGGCCGTCCCAGGTGGCCAGTGATCAGGGCGAGGTTGGAGATGGCCTGGACGTTATCCGTCCCCGTGCTGTGCTGGGTGATGCCCATGGAGTAGAGGATCGAGGAGGCGGGGGACGAAGCGTAGGCCCTCGCCGCCCGGACGATGTCGTCGGGGGAGACGCCGGTGATCTCAGAGATCCTCTCAGGAGAGGAATCCTTGACCGATTCCCTCAAGGCCTCGAAGCCGCTGGTATTCCTGGCGATGTAATCTCCGTCGATGAGCCCCTCCTTTATGATGACGTGGGCCATGCCGGAGAGGAGGGCGACATCCGTCCCCGGCGTCAGCTGGAGGAAGAGGTCCGCCACCCAGGAGGTGTGAGTCTCCCTTGGATCGGCGACTATCACCACCGCACCGTCGTCGTGGGCCCGGTGGACCCAGCGGGCTATTACGGGATGGTTCTCCGCCAGGTTCGACCCTATTATGAATATGCACCTGGAGCTCGCAATGTCCGGTATGGGGTTGGTCATCCCCGCCGCCCCCAGGGTCCGGTTCAGACCCACCACCGAGGGAGCATGACAGAGCCGAGCGCAGTTGTCGACGTGGGGAGTCCCGAGGAGGCGGGCCAGCTTCTCGATCAGGTAGTTCTCCTCGTTGGTGCATTTGGAGGAGGCGAGGAAGGCGACCCCGCCGGGGCCGTCCCTCCTGATGACGTCGCCGAGCCCCCGGGCGATGAGGCCGAGGGCCTCCTCCCAGGAGATCCTGGCGAACCCCTCCCCCCTCCTCCTCAGGGGGGTGGTGAGCCGATCCTGATGGCGGAGGAACTCCAGGGCCGCATTCCCCTTGGAGCAGAGGGCCCCCTCGCTGACGGGATGGCCCGGCATGTACTCCATCCCGACGGCTTTGCCCCGCTCCACCGAAACGAAAAAACCGCAGCCTGCACCGCAATAGGGGCAGACCGTTGGAACAAGCACCTTGGTCATCTCGATCCTCGAAGCAGTCGATTTACATCCGACAATACTATGCAACGTTCAGTAGGCATAGAGGTTCCCGTAGGGCCTCCTCGACCGGGGGGTGAGCCTGACGAACCCCGAGGCCAGTATCTCCTCTTTGGTCATCTCCGTCTCGGGGAAGCGCTCCATGAACCGGGTGACGTACTCGGCGAGGACCGCCCGGTCGGCTTCGTCCACCGGCGATATCTCCACCTGGTCTCCGACCTGGGACTGCTCGACGGAGCCCCGGAGGTAGATGACGCCCCCGTGCATCCCGGTGCCTATGAAGTGGGCGTCGTGGCGTTCGCCCGCGAGGTCCAGGACGATGACGACCCCGCCGGCCATGTACTCGCCGAGGAAGTCCTGGGACCTCCCGCCGATGACGAGGACGGGCCTCTTCCCCTGGTACTCCTTCATGTGGAGGGCGGCCCGGTAGCCGCATCCGTCCCGGACGTAGATCTCGCCGCCCCGCATCGAGAAGCCTAGGACGTCTCCGGCCCTGCCCCGCACGACCACCTCGCCGGCGTCCATGGTGTTTCCGACCCCGTCCTGGGCGTTCCCGTGGACGGCGATCCGATGGCCGTAGAGGAAGGCGGCCAGGTCGTTTCCCGCCGTCCCGAAGACCTCGATATCCATCCTCAGACCTTGGGGGGTGTAGAGCCGGGTCCCGATGTACCGCTGGCCGCAGACGTTCCTGATGCTGACCCTCTTGGCGCCGGAGAGGAGGAGCTCTCTCAGCCGGTCGTTCAGTTCTTTCGTCTCCACGTCGGCGGCGTCGATCTGAGCTGCCATCATCTCTTCACCCGCTTGATCCGAATTCGTCAAAGGTCCTGATAGTATCGCTCTGGCCATCTTCATCACTCTCCCGCGCCCTTGATCCCCAGGACGTCCAGCTCCCATTCGCAGAGGCCGACGCCCCGGAGGTGGTCTCTGTTCCCCCGGAGGCTCTCGAGGGCGTTGATCCCCATCCCACCCAGCATCTCCCGGATCTCGTGGGACCAGGCGGAGATGAGGTTACTGAGCCTCTGAGAGGCGATCTCCACGTTCAGCCTCCCGGAGAGGCGGGGGTCCTGGGTGCATATCCCCCAGTTGCACTTTCCGGTGTAGCACTTCTGGCAGAGGGTGCATCCCATGGCGATCAGGGCCGCCGACCCTATGTAGACGGCGTCGGCGCCGAGGGCGATCGCCTTTATTACGTCGGAGCTGCACCGGATCCCGCCGGCGGAGATGATGGAGCACCGGTTCCTGATCCCCTCCTCCCGGAGCCTCCGGTCGAGGGAGGAGATGGCGAGCTCCGTCGGGATCCCCACGTTATCCCGGATCGCCTTGGGTGCTGCCCCCGTCCCGCCCCGGAGGCCGTCGATGGCGATGATGTCGGCGCCTGCGCGCACAATTCCCGAGGCTATGGCGGCGAAGTTGTGGACCGCCGCGATCTTGACGGAGATCGGCTTCTCGTAGTTCGTCGCCTCCTTGAGGGCGGTGATGAGGGTCGAGAGGTCCTCGATCGAGTAGATGTCGTGGTGGGGGGCGGGGGAGATGGCGTCGGTCCCCTGGGGGATCATCCGGGTCTCGGCGACCGAGGAGGAGACCTTCTCGCCGGGGAGGTGGCCGCCGATCCCGGGCTTCGCCCCCTGACCGACTTTGATCTCCACCGCCTGGGCGATGTTGAGGTACTCGGCGTCGATCCCGAAGCGGCCGCTGGCGACCTGGACGATGGCGCACCGGCCGAACTCCTCCCTCATCTCCCGGGGTAGGCCGCCCTCGCCGGTGTTGAAGTAGGTCTTGGACCGAGAGGCGGCCGTCGCCAGGGCTCGGAAGGCGTTGTAGCTGATCGCCCCGTAGGACATCGCCGAGAAGAGGATGGGGGTCTCCACCACCAGGTTGGGGCAGAGCTCCGTCCTGATCTCGACCTCCCCGGAGTCGGCGGAGATATCCATCACGTCCGGCTTTCGGCCGAGGAAGGTCCGAAGCTCCATCGGCTCCCGCAAGGGGTCCAGGGAGGGATTTGTAACCTGAGAGGCGTTGAGGACGATGTGGTCCCAGTAGATCCGGAAGGGCTTGTCGCTCCCGCAGCCCGTCAGGAGGACGCCGCCCGTCTCCGCCTGCCTCTTGAGATCCTCGATCTTCTCGCGAGACCAGGAGGCGTTCGGCCGGTAGAACGAAGGGGACGGCCGGACCATTATCGCGTTCTTGGGGCAGAAGACGACGCACCTCTGGCATCCGACGCACTTGTGGTCGTCGGAGACGAGGCGGTCGGCTGCCGGGTCGTAGGTGTGGGTCCCGAAGGCGCACTGCCTCTCGCATCCCCTGCACTGGCCGCACTTCTCCTCGTCCCTGATGACCTGGAACTCGGGAAAGACGAAAGATTTCATAGCTGATCCTTTCTCATGCTATAGAGCTCGCCGACGACCGGCTCTCCCCCGTTGGGGGTCCAGACTCGGTCGAGGTGGGGCGATATCAGTCTGATAGACGCTTCCTCGCTGGAGATGTAGAACATCTCCCCATTCGTGGCGGCCGTGAGGGGCCGCAGCCTTATCCGGTCCGTGAGGCCGATCATCCGGCCGGTCTGGCCTATGATGACGGCGAAGGGGCCGTTCATCAGGAGCGGCCCGTAGACCATCCGGAGGGTGGTGAAGAGCCTCCTCTCCCTCTCGGGCATCCTGTCGATGGCGTTCCAGATCGGCGGGGCGAGGATCTTGGCGACCACCTCGATCGGCAGCCTCTGCCGCCTCATCAGGAGGTCGGCGGCGTAGGCGATCACCTCGGTGTCGGTCTGGAGGGTGCAGGCGTAGCCGTACATCTCCAGGTACCAGCGGTTGGTGCCGTAGGAGGAGATCTCGCCGTTGTGGACGATCGTCGTGTCCAGGAGGCTGAAGGGGTGGGCGCCTCCCCACCAGGCCTGGGTGTTCGTCGGAAACCTCCCGTGGACGGTCCAGGTGTGGGCCCGATACGTCCGATCGAGCATGAAGTACTCGCCGATCTCCTCGGGGTAGCCGACCCCCTTGAAGCAGCCCATGTTCTTGCCGGAGCTGAAGACGTAGGCGTTCTCGATTTTGGCGTTCACCTCCATGATCGACCTGACGATGTAATCCCCCTCCGACTCCTCGGAGACGGGGTCGATCCGGGGGAGGACGAAGTACCTCCAGACCAGAGGCGGATCCTTCACGGGGACGGCCTCGTCGGTGGGGATCTCCTCGTCGAAGAAGACGTCGAAGCGGCGGGAGAGGAAGGCCTCCAGTTCCCTTTTGGCTGCCTGCTTCGCCTGGAGGCTCGGACCGGTGAACATCAGGTGGAAGGCGTAGCAGTCCCGGTGCTCCGGGTAGATCCCGTAGGCTGCAAACCCTCCGCCGAGGCCGTTGCCCCGGACGTGCATGTTGGCTATCGCCTTCATGACGCCCTCCCCGGTGAACCGGTCACCATCCCGGTTCATAGCCCCGAAGATGGAGCAGGCACAGATCTCCTTATTGTACAGCTCTCTTCGTCTTCTTCTGATCCTTGGCATAATGATCCAAAACTCCATCCATCAGCCCGATCCTTCTCGATTCGATGGTGTGCAGCCTGAAGGTAGGCTTAATAAACGTATTATAGGTATTTGAGAAGGTTTGAGAAAGGTTCATAACAATTATGAAGGGAGCGGGGGCGTCGAGGCCACCTTTTGAGAGATCCGAAGATGCCGGCAGAGAAGGCAGCAAAATGGTGAAAGAGATGGTGACAGAGATGGCGAGAGAGATCGGGGCGAATATGGTGGCGAAGGTGGAGGTCTAAAAGCCGTAGATCAGCCCGAAGGGCCGAGGCCATCAGATGCCCCCCGAACCCTATGGTCCAAAGGACGATCGGGTACGCCACCTACCTCTCCAGACCGCCGATCCCCAGGACCGCAAAGAGGCTCCCAGGCCCCAGGGCGAAGTAGAGGGCCAGATCCAGGAGGGCGACCACCCCCAGGGCCGTCGATATGCATCGGAAGGGGGGACACCTTCGCCCCAACCGCCGCCACCGCCGAGAGCCCCCCGGCGACGAAGGCCAGCATCGCAGATATGGGATGATCGACCGGATCGTCGCCGGGGAAGAGCCCCACCCCCAGAACCCCGACCCCGAAGAGGCCTACGAGGCTGGCGACCCCTCGGCCCCAGGCGGCGCCGAAGAGGAGGAGGGCCCCCGCTATCACCAGAAGCCCTGTTAAGATCATCGTGACGTTGAAGATCGTCGCCGAGGGTTCGACGATTATGCTCTCGGGGGGCATGGAGGCGCCGAGGTCGCTTATGGTGTTATCTCGGGTGCTGTAGCCGGGGGCGGAACGCCTCGGCGGTGATGATCCCCAGGAGGGCTCCGGCGGCCGGCCCCCGCGATCTGCGCCGCCCCGGCGAGGTCGCCTGGGCGTTTGGAATTGAGCATGAAGCGTTATAAAATGGTAGGGAGAGCCCCAGCTCCCTATCAAACGGGGCTCTCCTCCGCGGTCCAGTCCATCCACTGGGCGGAACGAATGCCGATCGCCGTATCCCGGTCAACGTTGTAAACGTTCATGTAGAAGTCCAGGAGCCACTCACCCAGGTCGATGTCCTCGAACGTCTCTGGGTACGCGGCCTTTGCGATCATCATGACGTCGATCGGATACTCAAGACGCTTTGCGCAGTTCCAGGGGGTCCACGGCAGAGCTGTTACCCTGTGGTTCTTGATGGCGTCCATCTCCTGGAGGTTCTGGTAGTAGGACGCCTCGTAGAGCTCTCTTGGCGGGTGATAACCTGCCGCGGTGCAGAGGACGATGACGTCGGGGTTCAGGGCCAGCAGATGCTCGGCGCTCACGGTCTTGAAGTAGCCCGTGTCCTGGAACGCGTTTTTTGCACCTGCCAGATCCTCGATGAAGAAGGACTCGATGGTGTCGGTGCCGAAGACCACGCCCGCCCCGCCTTCGCTTCTGGCGGATGGAGAGAGCCCCAGCATCAGAACGTCAGGCCTCTCAGAATCGGGGACGTCCACGGTCCTCTCCTTCACGAGGGCCACCTGGCTTTCGATGTAATCGGCGAGGACTCTCGCATCCTCTTCCCGGTCGAAGAGCTGGCCGATGATGACGATCTCGTCAGAGATGGTGGACATGTCAGGCTCCGGATAACAGTCGGGGCCGTAGAGAACCACCAAAGGTATATCCAAAGATTCGATGGTGCTGATGGTCTTCTGAAGGTTTTCATCATTCACGTCGGTGACCCAGAAGTTGCAGGAGCCAGCCCGGAGGATCACCACGTCGGGGTCCAGGCTTGCCAAGGCCTCGTAGTTCACGGCGTCCTCAGCGGCGAGAGGCAGGTCCATGAACGAGGGGTTGATGTAGGTCACCGGGTTCATCCCCTCATCGTAAGAGTAGTTCTCACCGCTCACCGATTCGTAGGAGTAGCTCCAGGTCCTCTGAAGGGAGCTGGACCCCAACCCCACGATCTTATCCTGGACGCCCAGCGATGTCATGACCCCTTCGATCATGCCGTCACTCATCGTCACCACGCGCTCGATATCCGTGGGCACTTGGACGGCGACCCCTCTGCTGTCCACGACAGTTCTGTGCTCGTCGGCACATCCCAAATTTAAGACTAAATAAAGACATGCGACGGCGAAGGTCCACCGTCTCAATATCGAGTAATCCATCGTCTCATCTCCATATCTAGAAGTCTTCTTCCACCGTCCAGTCCAGCCACTGTGCCGACCGCAGGCCGATGGCAGTCTCTTCGTCCACGCCATAGACGTTCTGATAGAACTCCAGCACCCATTCGTGTACTTTGATGTCTTCAAACCTCTCAGGGTACGCCGCCTTTGCTATAATCACAACCTCGATGGGATACCCCAGACGCTTTGCGCAGTCGTAAGGCGTCCAGGGGAGCGAAACCACTCGCCCGTTCTTGATGGCATCCAGATCCTGGAGGTTCTGATAGTAAGGTGCCTCTAATATTTCCCTTACGGGATGATAGCCCCAATCCGTTGGAAGCACTATCACGTCGGGGTTCATGGCCAAGACATGTTCTGTGCTTATCTTATGCCAGTATCCGGAATCATCCCGGAAGGCGTTTTGCGCATGTACCAGCTCCTCAATCGCCCAAGATTCAAACGACTTCCGCGAAACGGTATTACCTGCGCCACCTTCCTCCCTTGCCAACGGGGACAAACCGAAGTACAGCACCGTGGGCTTCTCCTCTTCCGGCACATCTCTTGTCCGCTTGGATACCAGCGCCACCGTCTCTTGAAGATATTCTACAAGGTCTTCTGCTTCTTCTTCCTTGTCAAATACCCTTCCTATCACCTCAATCTCGTCCCACATCGTCGATATATCAGGATGGTCGTAGAAGTCCGTGCCCAAGAGAACCACTACCGGTATCCCCAAAGATTCGACTATCTCGATCGACTTTTGAACGTTTTCATCGTTAGTCCAAAAAGTGCACGACCCCAGCCTGATTATGATCAGGTCGGGATCGAGGCTGGAGATCGCCTCGAAGTTCGCCCCTGCTCCGTACTCGGCGACGATTGGCAGCTCCATTATCCAGGGGTTGATATAGGATACGGTGTTCATGCCGTCCTGATGAGAGAACGTCCCACCGCTCACAGTTTCGTAGGTATAGCTGTCGATCTCCTCAAAGGTCCTAGACCCCACTCCGACCAGCTTGCCTGCCACCCCCAGGTAGGTCATCACCTCTTCCACAAAACCGTCGCTGATGGTGACCACGCGCTCGATCTCCACCGGTACCTGTACGGCGACCCCTCTGCTGTCCACGACAGTTCTGTAATCCTCGGCACATCCCAAACTTAGGACTAAACAAAGACCTGCAACGGCGAAAACCCACCGTCGCAATATCGAATAATCCATCGTCTTGTCCCCCTATCTAGAAATCTTCTTCCACCATCCAGTCAAGCCACTGCGCCGAGCGCAGGCCGATGGCCGTCTCCTCATCCACTCCATAGACGTTCTGGTAGAACTCCAGCACCCATTCGTGGACCTTGATGTCAGAAAACTGCTCAGGATAGGCGGCCTTGGCGATGATCATGAGATCTATGGGGTACTCCAAGCGTGATGCATCGCAATTGCAGGGAGTCCATGGAAGCGCATAGACCTTCCTATTCTTCACCGCATTGAGTTCCCAGAGGTTTTCATAGTAGGGAGCACTGTATAATTCGCTTGGTGGATGATAACCTGATGAGGTTGGCAGAATGATGATATCCGGGTCTAATGCAAGAACGTGCTCTGCGCTTATAACACCTGTGTCAGAAGTGTACCTAGTAACAGTATACGCGTTAGCTGCATTGGCAATTTCCTCGATGTAATAAGCAACGATGGCTCCCCGGACGTTGCCAGCTCCGCCGGCACCTCTTGACGAAGGAGATAACCCCAATGCCAACACAGTTGGCTTCTCATCATCCGGAATATCTGCTGTCCGTTCCATTATCATCGTAACGCAGCTTTCAATGTACGTCACCAGCTCTTCTGCCTCGTCTTCCTTGCCAAATACCTGCCCAATGACCATGATCTCCTCTGAGATCGTGCTGAGATCCGGATCATCGTAGCAAGGGGGTGCATTGACGATTACCGTTGGAATGCCCAACGTTTCAATGGTATCGATGTTCTTGCTCAGTTTCTCCTCTGATAACCCCCATGACGCAGCACACGACCCACTCCTGATGATTACAACATCCGGTTCAAGGGATACCAAGGTTTCATAGTTGATTCCAGTTGAAGACTCTTGAACCAGGGGCAAATCAGCAAAGCCAGGATTGAGGTATCCCACGGGATTCATGCCATCGGAATAGGTATAATTATCCGATGAAACACTGGGAAAGGTATATTCGTATGATTTTTGGATGCATGAAGAGCCAAGACCAACAATCTTGTCGGATTCCCCTAAAATCGTCATTACGCCTTCAATAAGGCCGTCATCAATAGTAACGACTCTTTCGATATCGGTCGGTATTTGGACATCTCTACCTTGCATATCTGTTACGGTTCTGTACTCATCAGCCGATCCCGCCCCAAAAATGAGGCAGAGGCATGCGACCGCAAGCATACAACATCTCACAAAATTCACGTTCTTATCCTCCTTACGTTTCCTGGTGGTTGTTATCCCACCAAATCATCATGTTTAAGAAATCGTACGTCATCGCCCAGGATTCTCCATCCTTTTCGACGACCTGAGACAGGTAGCCGCTCAGCTTCGCCCTCTGATCGTCGGTTGAGACCCGGTACTGGCCGCCAAAATAGTTCAAAGCGTCGTCGAAGGAGGGAAAACGATGGTCCATCCTGAGAGGAAATACCCAAACGTTGGGGTAGACGCCCATCTGGTAGAGGAAGTTGAATAGCACGTCCGATTTCGGCATCGGATGATACGCAACATCGCCGAAGAGAAGGGCGGATACTTCCCGGGCTTGAACGTCCCAGGAGGTATCACCCGCAAACCAGGCCAGGTACACGCGCCCGGACGAAACCGTCATCATCTTCTGGACGGCCGCCTTGATGTCGGTCATCCCCAGGGAGAAGGATGCCACGACCAGATCGTAAGGAGGTTTTAGATCTCTCTCAACATCCACTTCCTCCCATCTCTTTTGGATGCAGTCCACGTTCTCGATCCCGCGCTCATCGAGGTTCTCCCGGAGAACCGTGGCCATGGAGACGCTGGGCTCCACGGCTGTGACGTGGGCGGCCATCTTGGAGAAGGGGATCGCCAAGGTTCCGGGCCCTGCCCCGATGTCCAGCACTCGAAAGGTGGGCTCAACCCTGATTCTGTCGAGCAGGTGATCTACATATCCCCCGCAGTCATGTTGTACCATCCTCCAGTAATTTCGAGCCTCCTCCTCGTCATCCCAACAATCTGCGCAGTCCGTGCCGCCGTTCATCTCATAGTGTCGTTTCATCCGGTCCGCCCAGACCTCCGCCCAGTCGATCTGATCAGTCGACATCATACCTCATTCACCTCACGGCGGCAGCGCGTCGCATCCCCACTCGGCTCTCGATGGATATCTCGTCCGATTCCTTATCCGCCACCACCTTCGGCATCACCATCCTTGTGCCGCCCAGGCTCCTGACGGTGCAGACCCCCTGGTATATCTCGTCGAGGACCTGCTCTGTGATCACGTGATGAGGCGCGCCTTCAGCGACGATCCCGTTTCTGTTCATCACCACCACTTTGTTGCAGAACCAGGATACGTGGTTTGGATCGTGGCTGCAGGCGAGGATGGTGACCCCCTCCTCGGCAACCCGGCGCATTATCTCCCAGATCCGGATCTGGTTGCTGAAGTCGAGGGCCGAGGTCGGCTCATCCAAAAACATGATCTTAGTATCCTGGGCGATCGCCCTCGCCATCAGGACCATCTGGCGCTGACCTCCGGAGAGCTGGTTGTAGGGCTGGTCTGCGAGATGGCCGATATCGAGCACTTCGAGGGCGTTCAGGGCCCGCTCCTTGTCCTTTCTGCCGATCCCGAAGACGCCCCGAAGATGGGGCGTTCTTCCCATCAGGACCACCTCCTTGACGAGGTAGGGAAAGGGGGGCTTGTGCTCCTGGGGGACGTAGGCCACAAGCTTCGCCATCTTCTCGATCCGGTGGTCGGTGATGTCGATGCCGTTCATGACCACCGAGCCCCGGTGAAACTTCAGAAATTTAAGGCAGCACTTGAAGAGGGTCGTCTTACCGCAGCCGTTCGGGCCGAAGAGGCCGCAGAGCTCCCCCTCCTCGACTTCGAAGGATACGCCCTCGAAGACGGGCTTTTTTCCGTAGCTGAAATGCAGGTCTCTCACTCGAAGCATGAAAATCACCCGAATATGGCGCGCCCTCTCGTCCTCAGGAGGTAGAAGAGGTATGGAGCCCCCAAGATCGAGGTGATGATCCCCACGGGGATTTCCGCCGAGGTCAGGGTCCTGGCGAGGGTATCACAGACTATGAGGTACGTCCCGCCTAGCATCGCCGCCGCCGGAACGACGAACCGGTGATCCGGACCCAGAAGAAGCCGGGCGGCATGGGGCATCATCAGCCCCACCCAGGCGATGATCCCCACCGTGGAGACCGCAAGGGACGTGATTAAGGTCGCGATCGAGATCAAGAGAAACTTGTACTTCTCGGGGCTGACCCCGAGGGTCCTCGCCTCTTCGTCCCCCATCGAGAGGATGTTAAGCTTCCAGCCAAAAAACCAGAGGACCAGAAACGAGGCGATGACTACCGGCGATACGAGAGCCACGTCCTTCCATGAGGCGTAGTAAAATCCTCCCATCAGCCAGAAGACGATCTCTCGAAGGGCGCTGTCATTGGATATGTACTTCATTATGGATACGAGGGCCGAGAAGACCGAGCCGATGATCACCCCAGCCAATATCAGGGTGACGATGGGCGTTTCGTCCCTGGTCCGCGCCAAAATGTAGGCGAGGGCCACCGCCACCGATCCGAATACGAAGGCTGAGACCTGGATCGAAAGGAAGAACTGAGGATATACGATGCCAAGGGACGCGCCAAAGGCCGCCCCGGATGATACCCCGAGGATGTAAGGCTCTACCAGAGGATTTCTGAAGCAGCCCTGGAAGACGGCGCCGGAGGTGGCGAGGGCTACCCCGACGGTGATCGCCAGTAGGATCCTCGGGACCCTCAGCTCCCAGACGATGGTATCATAGAGCCTATTGACGGCGGATGTATCTCCGAGAGGCGACAGATGTGCCAGCGTGATATTGTAGACGTCGATGACCGATATCTCATAAACCCCGAGGGATATGGCTATGGCAGCAGCGACGATCATCAACGCGAGTAGCGATATCAGAATGCCCACCTTTCGCTCTTCAGAAAAGCCCTCAATTCGCTCATAGCCCAGCCGCTCCAGGATGCTGAGGCGTTTCAGCTCTTCGGCCATGAGATATCCACCTTCAAGACACCTTCAATCCCGGTTAGCTGCTCGATACACATGCAAACTCCTCTAAAATATAAAAATTTTCTGCAGGATTTCGTTCAAAATCCTGCATCGTCCATCCAGCTCAGCCCCATGATGGACTTGAGTTCATCGATTTCTTCATCGTTCAGGCCGTAAAGCGCTCTATAGTGCTCCGTCAGCGATTCGCAAACCTTGACATCCTCGAATCGGGCAGGATATGCAGCTTTGGCCTCGATCAGCATCTCGATGGGATAATCCAAACCTGCTAAATTTCTGTGTAGCTGAAATTGGCCTGTAGAATATACTCGTCTTTCTTTTATAGCCCTCAGTTCGCTAAGACCAGTATAATATTCTTCTTCATACAGCTGTCGTACTTCGTATCCACCGGGACTTCGAACTAGAATTATCAAGTCTGGATCTATTGCCAATATCTGCTCTGTAGAAAGGTAGCCTCTAGATTCGTCTGTATAGGCATTTTTTATTTTGGTGATGTCAGGATATAATGTTCCACAATCGTAATCTGGAAGGGCGAGCGCCACGGCTCCTTTTCCAGAATCAACTCCGCCCATAAGACCCATATACAACACCCTAGGTTTCTCTTCGTCGTCTATATCTGCCGTCCTGTCTCTTATGAGTTGCACTTCTGCCTCAAGATAATCCACAATCTCCGTTGCCCTATCCTGCTTATCGAATAGTTCCCCCAAAATACCGATCTCTTGGTAGATGGAACTCACATCTGGCGGTGCGTAGCAGGCGGGATTATTTAAAACAACTGTTGGAAAACTATCTTCAAAAAGCTCTAGCTTCTCGATGAGTTTGTCGTATTCTGTCAAGCCAGTTCCCTGTCCTGCTCCATCTCTCTCCAATATTATGACATCAGGATCTAGTGCAGCTGCAGATTCGAGGTTGAGATTGTAACCCCTACCTAGATCCGGGAGTTCCTTGATCTGTGGAACGAGGTATGTAGCTATCGTTTCATTTGTTAATGCCGAAATGGCCCCACCCGTACCGACAATCCTATCCCCCACCCCAAGTGCTGCCATGGCACAAGGGATGAATCCATAACCCGCGGTAACTACTTTGTCAATAGGTCTGTCGACGTTTACGGTTCTGTCCATCATATCTACTATCTCACAATATTCCGCATCCGCAGGCATTAATGCAAAGGATAGCAACAGGAGACATGCCACCGTAGCAAGAGATGATCGAGATCTAATGCCAGCCCAAGCCCTTTGCATATTTGCACCCCAGCTTCCTAGTCTGGGTAACATTCGCTTATCTGATCTTTGCCATTCACACATCTTATCAATCCATTTAGTTTATTGCTAATTTAGTGATGATTAATCGCATATATAATGATTTTGATCAATAAAATTCGGATTAAATATGAAAAATAAGTAGATTATCTGACTCATATTGTGACAGTGTGCTATAAATCGATCTGTAGGTACTCGAAAAAAATTAGTAATTAGGATTATACCATCCTAACCTAAAAAATCTCATCATGCTATCTCCAGATACCGGAGAAGGAGCGAATCCATCAGCTCGTCTGCTTTCTCCTCATCGACGTTGTACAGTCCCATGAAGTAGTCTCTTATCCACTCGTCGAGGTCGATGTCCTCAAACCTTTCCGGGTAGATCGCCTTCGCCTCTATCATCAGGTTTATCGGAAACTCCAGCCGTTCCGATTTGCAGGGGGTGGCGGTAAGAGCGTAGACTCTCCTCTCTTTTATGGCCCTCAAATCCTGAACTTTCTCGAAACCCTCCGATTCGTATATTTCGCTTGGCGAATAGAAACCAGCGTAAGTAGGAAGGATGATGATATCCGGGTCCAGGGCCAATAGCTGCTCAGTCGATATGATGTCGGTCCCAATTCTACCATTCAGTACTCCTCGCCCAAGGTCACCATAAGCGTTTTTGGCGTTTACGATATCTTCCAGAAAGACCGATTCGATGGTATCGGTGCCGAAGACATATCCGACGCCACCACTGTCAGCGGCCTTGCTCGAAGCGCCGAAGTAGAGGACTGAGGGTTTATCCGCTTCATCGACATCTTTTGTCCTTTCTCGGATCAACTGCACCTGTGCGTCCATATGATCGACAATCTCCTCTGCCTTATCTTGCCTATTGAAGACCTCTCCGAGGAGCCTGACCTCCTCGTAAATGGTGCTGACATTGATATCATCGTAACAGTCGGGGTACTTCAAGACGACCACGGGTATCTCCAGCTGCTCCATGGAATCGAGAAACTTCTGAACGTCTTCATCAGCGTTCCCAAAATCCCTCAAAATCAGAATATCGGGCTCCAAAGACGCTATCGTCTCCACGTTCACCGTTCCATAAGGACCACCGAATCCACCGGTGTTGGTGAGATTTCGATAATTCGGATTTAGCACTTTGGAGATTGAAATGTATGTCCTGCCGTCGCTGGTGTAATCACCGTATCCGTCATCTCGAGTCCACACGCTGCCGCCCACGAGCTTATCCTCCGCTCCGAAGATGCACATCGTGGTGTCGATGAACGAGCGGCTGATGGCGACGACCCTCTGAGGATCCTCGGGGATTGACACGTCAACGCCGCGCATGTCCGTGACGGTTTTGAACTCCTCTGCTGCCATCGGCTCTGCCAGCAGGGCCGCAAACGTCAGCAACAGGAGCACAGAAAACGGTTTTCTAGCAGATTTATTCATTCAAATGTCTCCGTTAATGTGAATTTATGCTTAGTAATAACTGTATTTAACGCTTTTGATATTAATAACAAGTTCTATGTATAATAACGACGCTGATAGGCCGTATCCTTAAGGGATTTGGTCTGGTTTTATGCCGTCATCGGCATCGGGCATTTATCATCAGTCATGAACTCTTCGAATCCATCGGGTTATCGTCGCAAACTCCGCCCATTATGGCCCCAGGCCTTCTCGTCGCGGTCGAGATGAGGCTTTCTTTTAGCATAAGGGTAGAGCCCCGACCGTCCATGGCTGCAGAGGATACCAGCTCTCTGGTGCGGGGATGGAGAGGATGGCGAAAGATCTCCTCGGTCCGTCCCGCCTCCACGATCTTTCCTCGCTCCATCACAGCGACCCTGTCGCTCATCAGCCTGACGAGATTCAAATCGTGAGAGATGAACAAAAAAGTTATCTTCAGATCTTTTTTTATCTCATTCAGCTGGCTGAATATCTGGGCCTGGACGGAGATGTCCAGGGCAGAGAGGAGCTCGTCCGCCACTATGAACTCGGGGTTTGAGGCCAGAATACGGGCAAGAACTGCCCTCTGGTTTTGGCCGCCGCTGAGCTGATGGGGGCGACGTCCGAGGTGCTCGGGACTCAGTCCGACCCTATCCATCAGCATTGACACCTCCTCGATCTCGCCCCCGGTGAGGCCTCCCCTAAGCATCAGAGGCTCTGAAATGCTTTCTTTGGTGGTCATTCTGGGATTGAGAGAGGTATCAGGGTCCTGAAATATCATCTGCATCCTGGACCTCATCCGTCTCATCTCCCTTCTCTTTAGGCGGGGTATATCTGCGCCGTCGAAGATTATGCTCCCGGATGTGGGCTCGATAAGCCTCAAAAGCAGCCTGCCGAGAGTCGTCTTACCGCACCCACTACAGCCCACGAGGCCGAGAGTTTCGCCGCGCTCGATCTTGAAAGAGACGCCATCTACGGCTTCTATTAGGGTGTAGCGGATTTGCGAAGATCTCCTCCGTCCGGGCCCATTCTACGATCTCGCCACAGTACATAACGGCGATCCGGTCGCATATCTGAGCGGCCGCGCTCAGATCGTGGGTTATGAAGAGGAGGGACTTATCAGTAGTCACCTCTTGGATGAACTCGACGACCTGAGCCTTGACGTTCGCATCCAGCCCCTTTGTGGGCTCGTCGGCGATGATTATACGAGGATCGCAGGCCAGCTTCAGGATTCTCATATCGCAACAGACCTCTTCAGCCGAGGATAGATCTCTTCTTCCAGACCGTATCCCAGAAGGGCAAGAGCGACGGATAGCAGGGTCACTGCGATGCCTGGTGGGATGAGCCACCACCAGAGGCCCAGGGCAAAGCCGCCGTTGTAGTAGGCCCGGCTTATCATCTGCCCCCAATCGACGACTGAGGGGTCTCCGAGGCCCAAAAACCCGAGACCTACGCCCATGAGCATGTAGCGCTGTGCCGCAAATACGAACTTCACCGTCGCCAGCGGAAGGACGTTGGGAAGGATGTGCCTGGTCATGATGCGAAGGTCGCTCGCTCCGATGGCCTTGGCGCCGTATACGAAGTTGGCCTCGACGAGAGATAGCACCTGGGATCTGATGATCCTGATCCCCTGCATCCCCCCCAATACCCCCATAAGTCCGCTGATGACGAATATGCTGGGCGCAAAGAAGATCGTCAGCACCAGGAGGAGGGGGAAGCTCGGCAAGGTCATCAGAACGTCGACGGATCTGGTGATGACCTCGTCGACCCCGCCCCCATAGTAGGCTGAGACGGTGCCCACCAGGGTGCTGACCGAGACGGATAGGAGAGCGCCCAGAAGGCCAATGATCAGTGTAGCGCGGGTTCCGTATAACAGCCTGCTGAATATGTCCTGTCCCAGGTCGTTGGTCCCCAGAAGATGGGTATCGCTCGGGCCATCCAGAGGGCGGCCCACGAGCGCTGTGGGGCTATAGGGCGTTATCACCGAAGATGAGAGGGCGGCCAGGATGTACGCCCCCAGAATGAGAAGGCCGACTTTGAAGGCCGACTTTCTAGACACTTTCGCCCACCTTCACCCGGGGGTCTATGAAGGGGTAAGAGAGGTCGGCAACGATGTTGGCAAGGATGACCATTAGAGTGTCCATGAGAAATATCCCCTGCAGAAGCGGAAGATCTCTTACCCGGAGAGCTTCGAAGGTCAGAAGCCCAAGCCCTGGCCAAGAGAATATCGTCTCTACGAAAACACTCCCCATGATCATCTGAGCCAGCTCCAGAGCGATCACCGTCACCATGGGCAGCATGGCGTTCTTCAGGGCGTGATGGCGGAGGATCTCCATCTCCCTCAAGCCTTTGGACCTGGCGGTGAGGACGTACTCCTCTCCTGTGGTCTGAAGGGTCGAGTTTCTCATCAGATAGTACGTTCCGGGTACCGATGAGATCGTCAGGGCGGTGATGGGCAGCGCTGCGTGGCGGAGGACGTCGGAGATACGAACCCCCACATCGAGAGCGTCGATGCTGGCGTATCCGCCCAGGGGGAAGAGGTTCATGTGGAACCCGAATATGAGGATGAGGAGCATGGCCCACCAGTAAGAGGGCACAGCCCCCACGAAGATCATGAAGTTCAGCACCGACAAGTCCGTCTTCGATCCGTTTATCCACCCAGAATAGGCTCCAACGGCCATCCCGATGAAGATGGAGAGGACGGTGGAGGGGAAGAGGATGACCAGTGTCCAGCGGAGCTTCTCCTCGATTACTGCAAGAACCGGCAGCCCGTAGAGGAAAGAGTAGCCCCAGTTCCCCTGGATGATGTTGACCATGTAGAGAAGGTACTGCTCGGATATGGACCTGTTCAGGCCGAACTGCTCCCGAAACATCCGGGCTGCATCAGGGTTTTTCTCCGCCAGATACGGGAGGATGGAGTGGAGGTAGTCTCCGGGCATCAGGTGGAGGAGGACAAAGGTCAGGCTTACGCTGATCATAAAGGCCAAAAGGCTGTACAAGACCCTTCTCATCAGATACTCGGCCTTCATGTCTCATCTCTCCTGCTACCATCGATGAAGCTCACATCTGGCGATTCAGCCCCTCTTTCTCGCAATCACCAGCCTCATGGGCATGCTCAGATCCGAGGACATGTCGATGACTTTCTCGCCCTCCAGGCCCGCCTCTCCCAGAGCCCGGAATATCTCGGAGTTGGTTTTGAGGTGCATGTGGCCGTCGTTCGAGATCTCCTCTTTTAAGTCCCAGACGAGGTTTCGAAGAGGGGCCCTCCTGTCGTCGTCGATGGTAAAGGTCTGGCTGATGAATAGGCCCCCGTCTTTCAGGGATCGGGCGACGTTCTCGTAAAACAGCTTGGCCTGTTCGGCGTTTCCCCCGAAAGAGCAGGCTTCAAAGGCGATGTCGTAGCCGGACCCGATATCGTCTTTCGTATAATCGCCGCTCATCGTCTTCACCCTATCTCCGACGCCGTACCGATCGATGTATTCAGAGGCGATCTCGGCCACCCCCGGCTGGTCGAAGATCACCACCTCCATCTGGGGGTTCTCCTGGGCGAAGCCGATGCCGAAGAGGCCGTGGCCGCCGCCCAGGTCTATCAGCTTTCTCGCAGACTTGAACTCAGGAAGATCTCTTATGAGCTTAATAGTGGCCTGGAGTCTGCCGAGCATCGTCCCTCTCGCGATCCAGTCGATGCTCTCTCTATCATAGTGATGCTCGTGCTTATCTCCCTCGATGGCGGGACCTTCCTTCAGGGCGGCCTTCAAATTGATCAACTTTTCCCGGGACTCCAAACTGAACTTCAGATAGCGGGCAAAGTATGGTTCGCCCTCTATCAGGAAAGGAGCCATATTGGGCGCGGTCAAGTAGAGGCCATCGATTCGGTCGAGGGTGCCGATGGAGACGAGCACGTCCAGAAGCTTTTCGGTCACAGTGGGATGAGTATTAAGCTCTTCGGAGATCTTTTTGGAGGTCTTAGGCTCTTTGAGCAGGTTGAAGACTCCGAGTTCGAAGGCAGCGAGAAAGATTTGGCCCGTCTCAAAGCCGGCGACCAAGTCCCAAAGGCGTCGGCTCTGGTCCTCCAGGGGCGGATTCACCTCCGCCAGCCGCTTTTCGCCGATTTCTTCAGACGTCATGCCTTATTCACCACTAGATCGGCCAAACGCTCCATCTCCTCCAGCTGGACGTCGATCTCCTCACCGGCAAGTCCGGCTCTGAAGATCTCCTCGTCTTCCGAAATTGATGCCGCCACCTTTTCTTCTCCGAGAAACTCGAGCATGGCGGCCCTCCTCTCCGGGTTCACCCTGTTAAGAACGAAGTAGAGGGTCTTTCCGATCTTCTGAGATATCTCGTCGATCTTCTTTGAGAGCTGGAGCGACTCATAGGACGGGTCGAGAACGGCAAGGATGACGTCGCAGCCCTGTTCAACGCCCCGGCCGAAGTGCTCGATTCCTGCTTCTGTATCGACGATCACCGCCTCGTTTCCGGTCGTATCGAGGTTGTCCAGGAACATCTTGGATAGGGCCCCCATGGGACAAGCGCAGCCCTCTCCAAAGTCCTGGATCTTGCCTATGGCCAAAAGCCTAATTCCGTCTTTTTGGGTGAGATAATCTCCTGGGATGTCGGCCAGACCCCATTTCTCCTCGAAGAGATCGATCTTTTCTCCTTTAGGAAAGGCCTTCATCATCCTCGATATCATCTCCTTCTTCCCGCCGAAGTATCCCATAAAGTAGCTCGGAAGCTCCAGGCCTAGCTGGCGGTGAAGCCCGTAGTTCGACTCGTCGCTGTCCACCACCAGAACCCCGTATC
This sequence comes from Methanosarcinales archaeon Methan_01, assembly GCA_001602645.1. Classification (GTDB taxonomy): domain Archaea; phylum Halobacteriota; class Methanosarcinia; order Methanotrichales; family Methanotrichaceae; genus Methanocrinis. The sequence goes on along the minus strand of LUYE01000008.1, from coordinate 2,655 downwards.
CTCGTCGAGCAAAGCTCTTGGCGAGGAGGGCGGCGATGGTGCTCTTGCCGCTCCCTCCCTTGCCACATACCAGAACTTTCATTTTTTCCCCCTCCACATCGATTTACGCGCGCCTGACGTTGAGGATCATCTTGGTGTCCACACTCCAGTACAATGGTGCCACGTCCTCCCATCCCGCGAACCTGTCGGCCCTGTAGGCGAAGATCACATCGGTGCTGCATATGGGAACTGTGGGCACGTCCTCAGCCAGGATCTCCTGCATCTGGTAGCCGATCTCCTTTCGCTCATCTTGGTCTGCGGTATTTCTCAGCTCCTCGGCCAAGGCGTTGTAATCAGGTTCGTCGTAATCGTACCAGTTGGGATTGCCGAAGTGAGAATCCACCTCGAAGTGGGTCAGGTCATCGGCGTCATCGTGCATCAGGTAGGGCATCCCCACGATGAAGAAGTTGCTATTATGGTACTCGCTCTGCTTCTGGCTGGACTCGACCTGTTTCATCTCTACCTTTATTCCGAGTTCTTTCCAATCCTCTCTCAGAACCTCTGCGATCTTGGAGTCGTCTGCCCCCATTCCAGTTATGGGTATGATCATGACCACGTCCTCTCCGTCAGAGCCCTCCCTCCACCCGTCACCGTCCAGATCTGTAAAGCCCGCCGCGTCCAGCATCTCGCCTGCCTTCTCTAGGTCGTACTCGTAATCGTCTCCTGGAACGTCCGGGTTGACGAAATCGTAAGCAACGCTCGGCATCAGAAATGTAGTCTCCGTCGGCGTCGCATATCCGCCAAATACTATGTTGCAGATCTTTTCCCGGTCGATAGCATGGGCCATCGCCTTTCTGAACTCCGGACTATCAGTAGGATAATTGTTTAGGTTGAAGCCCAGCTCGTAGCCCCTGGTCTCTGGGGCGACGAACGTCTCTATGCCGTTCGATCCTTCGATGCTTTGAGCCACCGCCGGGCTGATCTCACTCACCACATCGACCTCTCCGGACTTCATGGCCAAAATTTGAGCGTCTTTGTTGGGGATTATCTTGAGGATGACCTCCCCGATCGCGGGCCGTCCGCCATAATAGTCACCGTTCGCCACCAGCTTAACGTACTGGTCGGGGACCACGGAGACGAACTTGAAGGGACCGGTGCCGACGAACTCCTCGTCCACGTAATGGTCCGGGTCGTCGATATCCTCCCAGATGTGCTTGGGTATTATGCAGATCCCGGGACAGTGGGAGATGTCATCAAGAAATGCAGGAGATGGTGACTTCATGTGGAATACCGCGGTCCTTTCATCGGGACAATCGACATAGTCCACCATCGATAGGACGGAGGCTAGCCACATCTTGTTATCCGTGATGTAGTTGTAGGTGAATTCCACGTCCTCCGAGGTGAAAGGCTGGCCATCGTGCCACTGGGCCTCCACCAGATGAAACGTCCACGCTGTCGCATCTTCGTTGCTCTCCCAGCTCTCGGCCAGCCAGCCGTCATATCCGCTCTCTCTGTTCTTGGTAACCAGCCCCTCATAAACGAAGGAGCCAGATGGGGCGCCACCTTGACCGAGCACGTTCCCCTGCATGAAAAAGGAGCTGCTAACTGCCACAACCAGGGCGTCCTCAGATGAGGTCTCTTCTGCGTCAGATGAAGGCATCAACGCCAAAAGGGCAAGTATGAATACGAAAGATGATGTTCGTAGCATCGGGTTCATCTAATCACCACCTCTGCGCAATTTTCGGCTCAACAGATTTCAACAACGGAACTTTGATTTGCTTGCATAAGATCTAACAAGTTATTAATAATCCTTTTGCTTTGATAGTGAATAAGTATTACTATATCAGATAATTTTGTATAAAAAATATTTGTTACTTGAATATCGGATGAATTCTACAAAATCTATAATGGTCTCTTGATAACAATAGCTTATCTTGGCCAGCAAGCCCACTACGATGTCGATCGGGGAAGAGCGTTAAATGCCTCATCGATCATAGGAGGCCGCTACAGCATCGCCAAAAGCTGGTTCGTGGGAGTCCCAGGCAAAAGTGTGGACTGAACAGTCTCCGGGAGGTAGGAGGACGGTTTGAGGCGGGACGGCTTGGTGAAATTCGGATAGTGTATAGGGTCTGCCTTGGTCGGAGACCTGCAAGAAGGTCTGCGCCGACTTCCACGCCTCCGAAGCCGCCCGGGGTCGGCCCCCGGGGGAGGGGCCGGCTATACCGCCCCCGACCCCCTCTCCTTCGTCCGAACCCTCACCACGTCCATCACGGGGTAGACGAAGATCTTCCCGTCCCCCGCCTCGCCGGTGTGGGCAGCATCGCAGATCAGGTCGACGATCCGGTCGGCGTCCCCGTCCTCCACCACCACCTCCAGCTTCACCTTCGGGAGGAACTCCACCTTGTAGTCTCCGGCCCGCCATTGGAGGGATACCCCCTTCTGGCGGCCGCGGCCCTTGATCTCCGTCGCCGACATCCCGGGAAAGCCGTTCTTGTCCAGGACCTCCCTCACTGCGCTCAGCCTCTCGGGCCTTATTATCGCCTCGACCTTCTTCATAAGAGAATCCTCCTCGATCCGCCTCTAACTCCACTCCTCAAACTCACCATCTTACCGACCTTCAGACGTAAGCCCCCTCGCCGTGCTGGCTGATGTCGAGGCCCACCGCCTCCTCGTCGG
>LUYE01000039.1 GCA_001602645.1 Methanosarcinales archaeon Methan_01 | reverse complement strand
ATTGTTGGGGCAGGATTGTGAAAAATACTACGGATTGGAGGGTTGATGCGGAAAGCCGGCTCTAAAGTATCTATGACTTTTTGTTTCCTTGGGAGGATCATTGAACGAGACTCGTCAGGTGACTCATGATCGCATAACTCGTACACATTACTGCCATTTTTGAACCAAGAAATCGAACCATGCAATTTTATTAACTTCACGTTCGGTTCACGATAGTCTACGAATTTTTTATCACTTGTAATTGTTCCATGGCATAAATTAATCCGTTCAATATCGAAATATCGCCCCAAAATGCCTTCAAATCCGTTAAAAATGGGAATTTCTGCTCTCATAGCAGATAGTTCAAATAGTAGATCGTAATTAGTTGTAAATATCCATATAGATTCGGCTCTTCCTGACATCAATTTTTTTAAGGCTTTTAAGAACCTGACGTGATAATCTAAATTAGGATTTTTGACATTTATTAGCTCTTTAACGATTCCCATTCGCAAGGTCCTTCCTAGTTCGTCGATTTGATTAGAACCCCATGAAATTTTATATTTATATATTAAATCTGAAATCGTTTCTATGTCTGGAGTTCCAGTATCAACAGAATAAGAAATGCCTTCTTCACAAAATAGCCGCATTAACGTCTCATATTCATTTGAGTTTAGTCTTTTTATTACATTTTTGGTTAAGCCATCAGTAAGCGGATAGCCTGCCTCTTTTGAGGCACCTGCCCCAAAGAAAAATCCGATATCGCTTAAGCCAATTCCCGTATTTGGAAATAAATCACTCAGGCTTAAAGGCATATCTCAATAATTCCTCCCTCAGATTCACGTGTTGTAACGCTATTTTTTGCGGATAAACCCACGAATCTTTTCCTATATGTGAGTTTCGCCCCGCTTCCCTCCAGCCCCAACCCTCAGCCCAGAAATCACATCCCCCTCACCCGCTCCGCCGCCTCCAGGAGGTCGTGGACGACGTCCGGCCCCGACTCCATCCGGTCCCGGTCGAGGTAGAGGGCGGAGAGCCCCGCCTCCTTGGGAACCTCATAGTCGAAGTAGCGGTGGTCGCCGATGTGGATCACCTCTTCGGGCTTCGCCCCGAGGTGGCGGCAGAGGTCGAGGAAGGTCTCGGGGTAGTCTTTGACCTTCCCGAACTTGGAGGTGACGGATAAGATCTCGCGGAAGTGGTGGCGGAGGCCGTCGAGCTCGAACTCGACGAACTCGGTGGCGCCGTTGGAGGCGACGACCAGGTCGAAGTCTTCGCTGAGGAGGGCGAGGACCTCCTCCGTCTCGGGGTAGAGCTCGACGTCCTCCCGGTACATGTTGAGGAGGTCGGCGTGGGGGATGTCGAGGTCGAAGCTGCCGAGCCAGTGGGAGAGGTCGTACCACCGCAGGTCTCGGGTCCCGACGGACATGTACTCGTCGTAGACGATCTTTTGGGCCTCCTCCAGGCCGATTCCGTGCCGCTCGGCGTAGAGGGCAGGGACCCCCTCCAGCCAGACCCTCTCGACGTACCGCGAGGTGACGAGGGTCCCGTCCATGTCGAAGGATACGATCTTGATCATCTTGAAGCACCAGTTCGGCGGTCTATTGGCCTCCCCGCCTTGTTAAGCTTTTGCCGCCAATTCCGCCTCCGGCATCGAAGCTATTTAATTGAAGCAGGGACCTTAGTAGAGCAAGGCCTTCGGAGCCTGAGATCTTTGATCGTAGAAAACCTCGTCCCCGCCCTGATCCTCACCTTCCTCGCGGGCCTCGCCACCGGAGTTGGCGGCCTCATCGCCTACTTCGTCCCCCGGCCCGACATGAGGTACCTCTCCGTCAGCCTCGGCTTCGCCACCGGCGTCATGATCTTCGTCGCCTTCGTCGACCTCTTCTGCAGCGCCAAGGAGGCGATAGGGATGGTCCGGGCCGACCTCTTCTTCCTGGCAGGGATGCTCGTCGTCTACTTCTTGGACAAGGTCGTCCCCCACGCCCACATGGATGGCGTGGCCGACCCCCACTGCGACCGGCTCTACCGGGGCGGGATCATGATGACCCTGGGTATAGCAATCCACAACCTGCCCGAGGGACTGGCGGTGGCGCTGGTATCCCTAGCCGACCTCCGCCTCGGGATACCCATCGCCATCGCCATAGCCATCCACAACATCCCCGAGGGGGTCGCCTGCTCCGTCCCCCTCTACTGCGCCACCGGGGACCGGCGGAAGTCCTGCTTCTACTCCTTTCTGGCAGGGATGGCGGAGCCCCTGGGGGCAATAATCGCGATCTTGGTCCTCTTACCCTTCCTCAACGGGGTCGTCCTCGCCTCCTCCATCGCCTTCGTCGCCGGGGTGATGGTCTTCATCTGCTTCGATGAGCTGATCCCCATCGCCAACTCCTACGGCGACGAGCACCTGACGAACATCGGCCTCATCGCCGGGATCTCCGTCATGATGATAGCCCTCGCCGCCTTCCATTGAGCCGCCAGCCTCATAGGTCGGTGACGATGGAACCCCGAAGGGCGGCCCGGATCACTGTCGCAATATCTCTGTCACAGTCATCTATTTGTAAATAACATCTAATAACACGTGACAACCTTTATTAGTCAGAACCGCCTCTGACGGCCGAGAGGCGAGGATGACCTGCTGTTTGCCGGTGGCTTTTCTGGCGGCATGGGATTTTCTCTGATCTCAGGCAGTCAGAAGGGACGGGGTGGTCAGATGATCCCTGAATGGATGATGGAGACGCAAGGCGGCCGCTTCGACCCTCCGCCAGCCTTCGAGAGGAGAACGAGGGGGAGGGCCAGCTTCGTCAAAAAGACGATAGACGGGGTCTTCAAATTCTTCCAGGAGGCGCTGATCACCGAATCCTTCGCCAAGAAGGACGGCCTCCTCCAGAGCCTCGACCCCAGGGTGAAGCTATTGTCGATTCTAGCCATCGTCTTTGCCATCTCTGTCACCGGCGACATTCGGCTTCTATCGGCGGTATACCTCCTCACCCTCCTCTTCGCCCGCCTCAGCCAGATTGGGATCTTCTTCTTCATAAAGAGGGTCTGGCTCTTCGTCCCCTTCTTCGCAGGGGTGATCGTCATCCCCGTCACCCTCAACGTATTCCTCCCCGGCGACCCTTTATTCCATATAATGGACCTCTCCCCGGATGCCCACCTGGGGCCGTACTCCCTTCCGGACTCGATCTACATAACTGAGCAGGGTGTCAGCGCCGCTGCAACCTTCACCCTCAGGGTGGCGACGGCCGTATCCGCCGTCGTCCTCCTATTTCTCTCGACCCCCCAGCAGCTCCTCTTCAAGTCCCTCCGGTCCCTCCGGGTACCCAAGGTCTACGTCCTCACCATGGCCATGGCCTACCGATACATCTTCCTCTTCATGGAGATGATAAGGGACCTACACATAGCCAAAAAGAGCAGGACGATAAGAAGCATGAGCCTCCGAGAGGAGCAGAGGTGGGTCGGGGGGAGGATAGGCTACATGCTGATAAAGTCCCTGGACATGAGCGAGAAGGTCCACATGGCGATGGTCTCCAGGGGCTATTCCGGCGACGTCCGGATCCTCTACGACCACCACCTTCAATGGCGCGATTACTTAGCTGCAGGGTTCGCCCTCGCCCTCACCTTTGCCCTCTTGATTTTCTCTCTCAACGTCGTCCAAATATGAGGTTTATATAATGTCGATCATATTCGATCTCCAGGACGTATCATACTCCTACCTCGGAAAGTTCGAGGCCCTGTTGGGCATAAACCTCCGGATATCCCAGGGAGAGCAGGTCTCCCTGATAGGGACCAACGGCTCGGGGAAGTCGACCCTCCTATCGATCATGGACGCTCTCCTATTCCCCACCACCGGGGAGTTCTTTGCCTTCGGAAGGCCCGTCGAGGAGGAGGTCTTCGACTCTCTTGCCGATAGCGAGTTTCGAACCTTCTTCAGAGAACGGGTCGCCTTCGTCTTCCAGAACTCCGACGTCCAGCTCTTCAGCTCGACGGTCTACGACGAGATCGCCTTCGGCCCCCTCCAGCTGGGGATGGGCCAGGAAGAGGTGAAGGAGAGGGTCGAAGAGGTGATGAAGATGGTCGAGATCTCGAAGCTCGCCGATCGGGCGCCCCACACCCTCAGCGGCGGAGAGAAGAAGAAGGTCTGCATAGCATCGGCCCTGGCATCGAACCCCGACGTCCTCCTCCTCGACGAGCCGACGGCGGGCCTCGACCCCAGGACCCAGCTCTGGCTGATAGAGCTCTTTCAGGAGTTGGGCAGGGTGGGAAAGACGATCGTCGTGGCCACCCACGACCTGGACACCGTCGAGCACATCAGCAAGAGGGCGGTGGTCATCGGCGAGGACCACACCATCAAGGCCGACGGCCGGTCCTGCGACGTCATAGGCGACCTGGACCTCCTCCTGGCCGCAAACCTCATCCACAAACACATGCACCGCCATGGGACCGTATACCAGGAGCATTACCATCCGCATCATCACCCCCATCCAAAGGGGCCGAAGGCGTGACCAGGGATCTGGCCGGCCGGGTCGATCTGATATCGTCGGAGCATCATCTGATCGGGAGCATACCAGTTATCTAAGGTAGTTGGAGGCCGATCCATCGATCTAAGTCTCTGCGATCTTCATTTTTGACTTTTTGTACCAAAAAACCGATCCAGGCGGGTCAATTAATATTATACAATTGTATCATCCGTTCACGTGTCGAATTAGGCAGATATTTATACCCATAATAGTCAAATAACCCGCGGTGATGTTATGCACATACCAGATGGCTATCTAGGGCCATACACCTATATCGCCATGTGGATCATCATGATCCCCATATGGCTATATGCTGGGCGGAGGCTCAGCAGAGAACTTAGGACCCGCCAGGTGCCGCTTCTGGCTCTTGCGGCAGCCTTCTCCTTCGTAATAATGATGTTCAACATGCCGATCCCCGGCGGGAGCACCGGCCACGCCGTCGGCGGCGCCATAATCGGAATAGTCCTGGGCCCCTGGGCCGGGGTGATCGCCATATCCGTCGCCCTGATCCTCCAGGCTCTGATCTTTGGAGATGGCGGCGTCACCGCGATAGCCGCTAACTGCTTCAACATGGCGGTGGTGATGCCCTTTGCCGCCTTCTACGTCTACAAGATCATAAGCGGGAGCTCCGAGATCACCTCCAATAAAAGGGTCGCCGCCTCGGCGATCGCTGGATACGTCTCCCTCACCCTGGCGGCCGGCCTCACCGGCTTCATGTTCGGTATCCAGCCGCTCCTCCACACCGACGCGGCGGGCGTACCCCTCTATATGCCCTACGGCCTCAACGTCGCCCTCCCGGCGATGCTGGCTGAACACGCATTCTTCTTCAGCTTCGTCGAGGCGGCGGTAACCGCCCTGATCTTCGTCTACATCCAGAAGACAGATCCCTCCCTCCTCATGTACGACCGCCCGGCGTCAAAGAGGCTCGCGAAGGGTGCTGCGGCCTGAGGTGAACGATCATGGAGAAGTCGATACGAAACCTGATCCTAGGCCTGTTGATCCTCATGGTCCTCGTCCCCCTGGGGCTCCTCGCCACCGGAGAGACCTTCGGGGAGTGGGGGAACGAGGAGATCGAAGAGAAGCTGGGGTATGTGCCCCAGGGGCTGGAGGAGCTCTCCACCTTCTGGCAGAGGGCCCCCCTCCCAGACTACGCCTTTGAGGGCGATGAGTCCGCTCAGGGAGCGGTCATAGCCTACATCCTATCTGCCGTCATAGGCGTCGTCATCGGCGGAGGGGTGTTGTACCTCTTCGGAAAGAGGATCACAAAGGACTGATGGGCTGAAGAGGTCCGATCTCCGGAGCGGGGACTGCCACCTCCATCCGAAGAGGTACCCCGTCCCGCTCTTCTCCAATTTCACTTTTTTTCCATCTCCTCCACCGCCTTCTCGACGGCCCGGGACCCCTTCTTCCGCAGCTCCCCCGAGAGCTTCGCGTAGTACTTCATGGTGTCGGGGGTGACGGAGGGTCCGACCTCCTCCAGGGCGGCGAGGAAGTGGCTCTTTCTGACCTCGACGGCGTTCATATCCTCCCGGAGGGCGAGCCTCCCCGCCTTCCTGCAGATGGAGGCGATGTCGGCTCCGGTGTACTGGTCGGTCCTCTCGACGAGCCGATCGAGGTCGACGTCTTCTGCGAGGGGCATCTTCCCGGCGTGGACGGCGAAGATCTTCCTCCTGGAGGCGGCGTCCGGCACCGGCACCATGATCAATTCATCGAACCTTCCGGGCCTGATCAGGGCGGGGTCGATGATGTCGGGGCGGTTGGTGGCGGCTATGACCACAACGCCCCGGAGCTCCTCCATCCCGTCGATCTCGGAGAGGAGCTGGTTTACGATCCTCTCGGTGACGTGGGGCTCGCCGGTCCCACCGCCCCGGACGGGGGCGAGGGAGTCGAGCTCGTCGAGGAATACGATCGCGGGGGCCACCTGCCTCGCCTTCCTGAAGATCTCGGCGATGTGCCGCTCGCTCTCGCCGTACCACTTCGAGAGGATCTCGCTCCCCTTCGTCGTCAGGAAGTTGGCGTTCGACTCGTTGGCGACGGCCTTGGCGAGGAGGGTCTTACCCGTCCCCGGGGGGCCGTAGAGGAGGACCCCCTTCGGCGCCTCGATCCCGAGCCTCCTGAAGTTCTCGCCGTAGACGAGCGGCCACTCGACGGCCTCGACGAGGAGCTGCTTTACGTCCTCCAGGCCGCCGACGTCGGCCCAGGTGACGTTCGGCACCTCGATCAGAATCTCCCGCAGAGCGCTCGGGGAGACCTCGTGCATCGCCGCCTCCAGGTCCCCCCTCGTCACCACCAGCTCCTCCAGGACCTCCCGGGGTATCGTCGGAAGGTCGAGGTCGATTCTGGGGAGGACCCGCCGGAGGGCGTTCATCGCCGCCTCTCGAATGAAGGCGGCGATGTCAGCCCCGACGAAGCCGTAGGTGAGGGTGGCGAACTCCTCCAGGTCGACGTCTTGGGCCAGCGGCATCCCTCGAGTGTGGATCTGGAGGATCTCTCGCCTGCCTTCGAAGTCGGGGACCCCGAGCTCTATCTCCCGGTCGAACCTCCCGGGCCTCCGAAGCGCCGGGTCGACGGCGTCGGGCCGGTTCGTCGCCCCGATGACGATGACGTTCGCCCTCTCCTTCTGGCCGTCCATCAGGGAGAGGAGCTGGGCGACCATCCTCCGCTCCATCTCGCCCGCCACCTCCTCCCTCTTGGGGGCGATGGAGTCGAGCTCGTCGAGGAATATGATGGCAGGAGCGTTCCTCTCCGACTCCTCGAAGACCTCCCGGATCCTCTTCTCGCTCTCACCATAAAACTTGGAGACGATCTCGGGGCCGTTGATCGAGGCGAAGTGGGCGCTGGACTCGTTGGCGACGGCCTTGGCGAGCATCGTCTTTCCGGTCCCCGGCGGGCCGTGGAGGAGGACCCCCCTCGGGGGGTCGATCCCCAGCCGCTCGAAGAGCTCGGGGTGCTTGAGGGGGAGCTCGATCATCTCCCGGACCCGCTGGATGGCATGTCTCATCCCGCCCAGATCCTCGTAGACGACCTCCGCCGCAGCCCTGGCGTCGACGGCCCGGCTTATGAGCTCCACCTCCGTCCCCTCGCCGATCCTGACGGTGCCGGCGGGGACGGTCGAGACGACCCTCATCTTCACCTCGCCGAGGCCGAAGGCCGACCCCTTCTCGGACCGCTTGAAGATCTCGTCGAACATGGTATCCTTTCCGGTGGCGAGATCGCCTGGCGGCCGCCGGAGGGTGGTGGTGGATATGACGTCCCCCTTGGAGACGGGCCTGCCCAAGAATACCTTCCGGAGGGCGTCGCTGGGGATCGAGATCTGGATGCCGCGCCCCACCGGGGCGAGGGAGACCTTCTCGGCGGGTCGCCATTCGGCCTTGGTGATCTCGACGAACTGGCCGATGGAGGAGCCGACATTCGACCGTATGAGGCCGTCGACCCGGGCGACGTCCATATCCTCGTCGGTGGGGTAGGCCTTCACCGCCAGGGCGCTTGCAGCCTTCGTCCCCCTGATCTCCACCAGGTCGTAATCGGCGATCCCCAGGTCGGCCATCTGCCGCCCGCTGATCCTCACGATCCCCTTTCCCACGTCCCTCTGGTCAGCCTCAATGATCTTCAGCCGGATGGATTCGGAGTCGGTCATCTCTTTTACACCCTCTCGACGCCATTTTATGGACGAGTTTCTAGTTTAAGTATTCTCCTCAGTTCTTCTCCATCCGAAGGCATATCTGGATCGGCCTGATCTCCCATCTCGTATACGTTCATCATATTCTCGTTATTTTGATCAGAGTCCAAAACCAGATCTTCAGCCGATCTGATGAGAGCATCTCACGCTCTCTGCTACTTCCATCTCAGGTTCAAAGGTCTGGCATTTTGCCAAAAGTCTTTTGACCTATGGCCGCACTGTAATTAATGGAGGTGTGGCTGATGTTTGGTTGGCTTTGGTTTCTGATAATAGGCATCGCTGCAGGCTGGTTAGCAGGGCATATAACACGAGGAGAGGGGTATGGGCTCCTCGGGAACATGGTAGTGGGCGTGATAGGAGCCTTTGTTGGTGGCCTTCTCTTCGGGTTGGTTGGCCTCTCTGCCCACGGTTTCATCGGATCTCTGATCGCGGCCACCGTCGGGGCAGTGGTCTTCCTATTCCTACTGAGGTATCTGAAGAGGTTCGGCTGACGGATCGCCGATTTGGAAGCATGAGCTTGCAGATCCGGAGGGATCGGCTAGTTTGAGCTGGAGGTCTCCGGATCTCCCTCCCAGGTCCCTCTCCTCTTGCGCCCTTTTCCCTCCCGCCCGAGCACCTCTCTCTGGGCCCGTTCAAGCCGATCGCCTGAGACGAAACCGTTCCACCTCTCCACCAACATCCCATCCCGTTCGAGGATCAGGGTGGGAACGGTGAAGACGAGACATTCCTCCGCCAATTTCCCATCCCTTTCGGCGTCGACGATCCTCAGCACGACCTTCCAAGCGAAGAGCTCCGCCAGCTCCTCCAGGATCGGGCCTCCTAGCAGCAGAAGCCGCAGGATTTTGTATAAAATTCCGTCAGAACGATCTCTGGCAAGATCCCCCCGTCACCTTGGGATCTCAAAGCGCACCCCGATCTTGAATATCCGCTTAGTCGGCAGGACGAGCTGGTCGAGGCCGGTCTTCTCCTTCATCTCCGAGAGGATCTCCTCGATCCTCCTCTCGGAGGCAGATATCGTGAACCACATGTTGAACTCGGTCTCGTTCGGCCGGAGGTAGTTGTGGGAGATCTCCTGGTAGCCGTTGACGACCTCCGCCACCTCCTCGATCCTCTCGTCGGAGACGGGGAGGGCGACGAGGACCCCAGAGCAGCCGAGCCTTCTCATGTCCAGGATCGGCCCGATCCTCCGGATTATCCCCTGGTCCCGGAGCCTCTTCACCCTCACCATCGCCTCCTCCTCGCTCATCCCCAGGGCCTCGCCGAGGGCGAGGAAGGGCCGGGCCGTCAGGGGGAACTCCTCCTGGACTATCTCCAGGAGCCTCCGGTCCAGCTCGTCGAGGTCGGGCCCCTGCCCCTCCGGTGGCGGCCCCTCGATCCGTTCGTCCTCCATCGGATCGTCCTCATCCGGGTCGTATTTCAAAGGATCACTCACCGCCATAGCTGCAGAGGGGATCTGACTCGAGATAGTCGCCGGTGGCGGCGTAGGCCCGGGCCCTGCATCCGCCGCAGACCCTCCGGTAGGAGCATCTGCCGCATCTTCCCAACAGCTCCCTCCTCCGGAGGTCCAAGAAGACCGGCGAGTTCTCCCAGATCTCCGGGAAGCTCTCCTCCCGAACGTTCCCGGCGACGATCGGCAGGTAGCCGCAAGGAGAGACGTCTCCGGTCCGGGAGACGAAGACGAAGGCCGTCCCCGCGAGGCAGGCGCTCCCCATGATCTCCTTTCTTTCAGCTTCGGTGAGGACCTCCCTCACCACCCGGCCGTACTGGGGGGCGCAGGTGACCTTCACCTCGATCTTCCTCCTCCTCCCCTCCTCGGCCACCCGCCGGAGGATCGCATCCTGCTCTTCTGGCGTCACCAGATCCTCCTCCCTCCCCCGGCCCGTCGGCACCAAAAAGAATAAGTGGAAGGCGACGGCTCCGAACTCCTCGGCGAGGTCCATGGTGGCGGAGACCTCGTCGAGGTTATCCTTGGTGATGGTCATATTGATCTGAAAGTCGACCTCGCCCCGGAGGTTCCCGATCCCCTGGGCTGCGAGGTCGAAGGACCCCGGACCCCGGGAGGCGTCGTGGACCTCGGGACTGGGCCCATCGAGGCTGATGCTGACCCGCATGATGCCGGCCCGTTTGATCCTCTCGACGGCCTCGGGGGTTAGGAGGGTCCCGTTCGTCGCCAGGGAGACCCGGATCCCCCGGCTCCGGGCGTAATCGGCGAGGTGGAAGATGTCGGGGCGGAGGAGGGGCTCCCCCCCGCTGAAGATCAGCATCGGCCGGAGGGGTGCCACCTGGTCGATGAACCCCTCCGCCTCCTCCGTCGAGAGCTCGGCCTCGTCCGGAGAGGCCGAGGCTGAGGCGCGGCAGTACAAGCAAGCTAGGTTACAGGCCGCTGTCACCTCCCAGGCTATGATCAGCATCTAGAGCATTCCCTTCTTGGAGAGGAGCTCCGCGTTCAGGACGGAGGCCCCGGCGGCGCCCCGGATGGTGTTGTGGCCCATGACGATGAAGCGGATGCCCTCTCGGATCCTGCCGACGGAGACGGCCATCCCCTTCCCGGCGTTCCTGTCGAGCCTCGGCTGGGGCCTGTCCACCTCGTCCCGGACGATGATCGGCCTCTTCGGCTCCGTCGGGAGGTCGGAGAGGCCGGGGTTGAAGTTGAGGAAGGCCTCTCTCACCTCGGAGGGGGTGGGGTTTTGCCCCATATCGACCCAGATCGCCTCGGTGTGGCCGTCCATGACGGGGACCCGATGGCAGCTCGCGCTGACGTCGAAGGGGGCGTCGACGATTTTATCGCCGTCGAAGGTCCCCAGGATCTTCTGGGCCTCCCTCTCGACCTTCTCCTCTTCGCCGGAGATGAAGGGGATGACGTTTCCCAGGATCGCCATCGATGGAACCCCCTCGTAGCCAGCGCCGCTCACCGCCTGCATCGAGGCGACTATCACCCTTTTGATATCCATGGGCATCAGGGGCTTGAGGGCCAGGGCGAACATGATGGTGGTGCAGTTGGGGTTTGTGACGATGTAGCCGTCCCATCCCCGCTTCTTCTGCTGGACCTCTACGAGGCCGAGGTGGTCGGCGTTGCACTCGGGGATCATCAGGGGGACGTCCGGGTCGAACCGGTACGCGCTGGCGTTGCTCGCCACGGCAAACCCTGCTTTTGCGAACTCCGCCTCCGCCTTCTTCGCCTCGTCGGCGGGGAGCGCCGAGAAGACGACGTCCGCCTCCACCTCCTTCGGGTCGACGTTTACGACCGTCATATCGCCGACCTCGGCCGGAAGCTCGTTCTCCAGCCTCCACCGGGCTGCTTCGCGGTACTTCTTGCTGGCGCTCCTCTCGGAGGCGGCGAGGCTCGAGAGCTCAAACCACGGATGGTCCCAAAGCTGCTCGATGAACCGCTGTCCCACCGCGCCCGTAGCTCCGAGAACGCCTGCTCTAATCTTGTCCATGAGAGATCACCTTGAACGACAGCGGCTCTTTGGCGCAGCCTTGATATAAATGCCTTCTCTGGAAAGGGGCGCAAGGCCGGCCCGTTTCCGGATTTGAGGGAGAAATCTCCGGAGATGGGGGCCGATATCCCCCCTCGCCTCCCCTTCCTTCGCGACCCCCTGGTGGTGCGGGCGGGGGCGGGGCCTGGGGGGGAAAGCGGGTTTGGATGACGGTATTGGTGTCGGGGTTCGACCCCGGCTCAGCAGGAGGTGGCGGGATAGTAATCGGCAGGCAGCGTGAAGTCGACCTTCATCGCCCCGGGGGCCCTCCCCCCCTCCACCACCGATCCGCCAGCTGCGATGTACCTCTTCAGGCTCAGCCAGGCGGCCTCGACGTCCCTCGGGAGCTTGACGCACTTTGGGACCTGGTGGCGGCCGAGCCCCTTCGCCGCCATGCAGCCGCCGCCCGTCTCCCTTCGGCGGTTGCACCGAAGAAGGCAGAAGGCGGCGGTCCGGAGGAGGACCCTTCCGACGTCTATCCTGGCCGGCGGCTCCGCCACCGATCGCGCATAGACGGCGGCGGCCATGGCGAAGAAGGAGAGGTTCTCTATCGTCGAAGGGGGCCAGACCTTCGATAGATGCCTCATCACTCGCGGGTCGATCTCCTCCTTCGCCAGCTCCACCAGGGCCCTGTAGCCCCGGGCCGTCGGCATCAGGAGGATCTGGTCGAACTCAAACTCCTTTCCGGTCTCCCGGCTGTCCACCAGGGTAACAAACCGGTGGCCGTACCTCTCGGCGTACTCGAACATGGAAGGCCCCGTCGGATGGGAGAGACGGAGGGCATTTTATATCAGGGTTCGGAAAGCCGATAGAGGGCTGGCCAGAGCCTCATGAACGACAAGGGCTTCGGGGTGTACCAACCTCCGGGATGGACCCTCCGATCAAGATGAGTCGCCTTCCGGGGCCGCTCAAGAGGGCACCGAAGGCCGCCATCCGATCATACGATCTCCGGACGGTTCCAGGAAAATTTCGGCATATGCATTTGGACTATAGACAGTACTTCTTTATATACTGCTCACGTTTTGAGAATGGATACTTTGAGATCCTGGATGATTCGAGGCTGGGGAGAGAACCGGTGGCTGGTCCTGGACACCCTCGCCGTAGTCACGGGCTTCGTCGGGGGGCTTGGGGCCGTCGTCTTCCGGTGGCTGGCGGGAGGGGTCCAGGGACTGTTCTTCGGCCCGGTCGCGGCCGCCGTTTCCGGCGGCGATGGTGGGGTGGTCCTCCTTCCGGTCCTGGGGGGGCTCGCCGTCGGCCTTCTGATCCTGAGGGTCGCCCCTGAGGCTAGAGGGGAGGGGATCCCGGCCCTGATGGAGGCCCTCCATAAGCGGGGAGGGCGGATCCGCCGCCGGACCGGCCCCGCGATCCTCATCGCCTCCGCCGTCACCATCGGGAGCGGTGGGAGCGCTGGCAGGGAATCGCCCATCTCTCAGATCGGGGCCTCCTTCGGTTCTCTCCTGGGCCAGAGGCTGAGGCTGGCCGTCGCCGACGTCCAGATCCTGGCCGTCTCGGGGTTTGTGGCGGGGCTCGCCGGGACCTTCAATGCCCCCCTGGGAAGCGCCATCTTCGGGATGGAGGTGGTGGCAAGGAGGTTCTCCCTCATCGACGCCGTCCCCCTCCTCCTCTCGGCGGTGATTGGGGCGGCGACGGCCTCTGCCTTCTTGGGCCAGAGCCCCGTCTTCACCCCGCCCGAGATCGCCTTCAGCACCCAGGAGCTCTGGCTCTGCTTCCTCCTGGGCTTGGCCCTAGGGGTCCTCAGCCTCCTCTGGGTCCGCCTCTTCATCGGCGCTGAGGGGCTCTTTGAGAGGCTTCCTCTCCCGGCCGGCCTGAAGCCGGGGCTGGGAGGTCTCGTCGCCGGGGTCTCTGCCCTCTACCTTCTCGATTACGGGGTGATGGGGGTCGGCTACGACGGCGTTGAAAGAATCCTGAGCGTCGCATCCGGCCCCGCAGGTTCGGACGTCTTCCGTCTGGTCCTATTCCTCCTCGCCCTGGCGGCGGCGAAGGCCCTAGCCACCGCCTCGACCCTCGGCTCCGGCGGCTGCGGCGGGACCATCGGGCCGACCCTCTTCGTCGGCGTGGCGTTGGGAGCCTCCTTCGGCCTTCTATTCGGCCATCTCGTCCCCGCCGCCGAGGGGCACGCTCCAGCCTACGCCCTCCTGGGGGCCGCCGCCTTCCTGGCGGGGTCGGCGGGGGCTCCCCTCGCCTCCGTGGTACTGATCTCGGAGATGGCCTCCGACTACGCCCTCCTCCCGGCCCTCATGATCACCTCCGCCGCCAGCTACGCCGTCGCCTCCATCGGCCTATCGGGGTCGACGATCTTCACCTTCCAGCTCTTGAGGAGGGGCGTCTCCCTGGATTCGGGGGAGGCCCTCCTGGAGCGGGTCCTCGTGAGGGACGCCATGGCCCGGGAGGTCGTCTCCTTGGGGCCGGAGACGACGGTCCGGGAGGCGATGGCGAGGATCTTCGGGGAGAACGTCCGGGGATTTCCCGTCCTGGAGGGGGGCGAGCTCGCCGGGATCGTCACCTTCGACGACCTCCGGAACGTTCCCGAGGAGAGGCAGGACGAGGTCAGGGTCGGGGAGGTGGCGGTTAAGGAGGTGATAGTCGCCTTCCCCGACGAGAATATGAAGGAGGCGATGGACCGCCTCTACAAGAACAACGTCGGCCGGCTTCCCGTGGTGGAGCGGGACGATCCGAAGAAGGTGGTAGGGATCGTCACCAGGACCGATGCCATCGCCGCCTACGAGGTCCTGAGCAGGGACGGGTCGTAACGGGACTGATGAAAGCTCGGCTCCACGACAGGTCGGCGGCCCTTCCGGGCGGCCCGGGTACCGGGATTCTGATCGATCTTAATCTTATCGTCACCATCTTCAGATCATCTTCTCTCCGCCTCGGCCTCGTAGGCCCGGATGACGTCGGTCCTTGTAATGATCCCTTCGAGCCTCTTCGGATCGTCGCTTCGCACAACGGGAAGCCTCCCGATCTTGTGCTGGTACATCAGGTCCATGGCGTACTTCGCCGACTGGTCCGGGCGGACGGTGACGACCTCTATCGTGGAGACGTCCCCGATGGTCTTCCCCTCCTCCCCGATCGGGACCCTCCGGAGGTCGTCGAAGGTGACGATCCCGACGAGGTTTTCATCCTTGACCACAGGAAAGCCGGTGTGGTTGGTCCTAATGACGAGATCCCGGAGCTCCCGGAGGGGCATCTCCGGCCCCACGGCGACGACCTCCCGGGCCATCGCCTCCCCGACGGAGATCCCCTTCAGGACCGGCTGGGGCTGGTCTATGAAGATCCCCTTCTTGCCGAGCTTGATGGAGTAGATCGACTCCCCCCTCATAAGGATCTGGGCCGTCGCGTAGCTGAGGACGCAGGCGATGATGATCGGCGGAAGCCTGCCGTAGCTGCTCGCCATCTCCGGGATCATGACGATGCAGGTGAGGGGCGCCCGGGCGGCTCCGGCGAAGAGGGCCGCCATCCCCAAAAGGCCGTAGACCGTCGGCGACGCCGCCTCCAGGCCAGGAAGGGCCGCCTCGGCGAGGAGGCCGAAGGCGACGCCGAAGACGAACCCGATGTAGAGGGAGGGGGCGAAGATGCCGCCGCTCCCTCCTGATCCGACGGTGAAGGAGGTGGCCAGGATCTTGACGAGGCCGAGGGCGACGAGGAAGAGGATCAAATCCGCCGAGGCCGAGAGGGCGGGCATCTCGAAGATCCTGGCGATCCCGTCGTAGCCGACCCCCATGATCCCGTAGCCGTAGAGGAGGTATCCGCCGATCCCGGCGACGATCCCCCCGATGGCGGGCTTGAGGATCTTCGGGACCCAGAGCCCCTCGAAGAGGTCTTCGACCGAGTAGAAGAACTTCACCCAGGAGAAGGCGAGGGCCCCGAATATCGGTCCGAGGACGAAGCAGAGGAGGAGGTCTTGGGTCCCGAAGACGAACTCGGGGTTGGTGAAGGCCGGGGCGGGGGCGATGATGGTGCCCGCCACCGCCGCCCCGACGACAGCCGAGAGGAGGATCGGGACCGAGTCGCCGATCCGAAACCGCCTCGCCACCACCTCCATGCTGAATATGGCGCCGCCCATGGGGGCGTTGAAGGTCCCGGCGACCCCGGCGGCGACGCCGCAGACCGTCAGGAGCTTGAGGTCCCTTGAGCCGAGGCGGAAGACCTGGCCTACCAGGGAGCCGAAGGAGGCTCCGATCTGGGCGATCGGCCCCTCCCGCCCGGCGCTCCCGCCGCTCCCGATGATCACCGCCGAGGCGAGGATTAAGAGGAACCCGACACGCTTTCGGATCTGGCCGCCGCCGACCTGGAGGCTCTCGATGATCTGGGGGACGCCGTGCCCCTTCGCCTCGGGGGCGAGGAGGCAGACGATCGGCCCGACAATGAGCCCTCCGATTATAGGATAGAGGATGACGGAGAAGCCCGGCCCCGCCGCGGGATCGATCCCCGAGAAGAACGTGCCGTGGATGAAATCGATGACGGTCCTAAAGAGGATCGCCCCGGCTCCACCCGCTATCCCGATCAGTATCGCGAGGAGGTCGAGGTAGGCCCACCTGTATGTGCGCGAAACTCTCCGGATGAGGCCGCAGACGGCCCCTCTATCTTCATTCAAGGCGATCGCCTTAGCAAGGGCTTCATGATCCTTCCCTATCGGGGAGGTCGCGCCGCCTCTTTAGCTTTTCCCGGCGGTCATTTATGCCTGCAGCTTCGCAAATGTATGCGGTGACCTGGGCAGCCCTTTGAAATTATACCTCGAATTATTTATAAACCTCCTCCACCCGCCCCGCCGGGATAAGGTTAAATGCAAATAACGATCTCACGCTCTTCCCATGCCGGGCAGTAAATCCCAAAGCTACGCCTTCATGGCCTCAGAAAAGCCCCTCATCGGAAAGACGATACCGGACATGTTCGACGAGATCGCCGAAAAGTACCCCGACAACGACGCCATTGTCTCGATCCACCAGAACCTCCGCTACACCTACCGGGAGCTCCAGGCTGAGGTCAACCGCGCGGCGAAGGGATTTCACGCCCTCGGCCTGAAGAAGGGCGACAGGCTCGCGATCTGGGCGACGAACATCGCCGAGTGGATCATCTGTCAGTTCGCCACCGCCAAGGTGGGGATCATCATGGTGAACATCAACCCCGCCTACCGGACCCATGAGCTTCTGTACGCCCTCAAGCAGTCGGAGACGGAGGCGCTCTTTCTGATTGACAGGTTCAAGACCTCCGACTACGTCGGTATGTTCCTCGAGATCTGCCCGGAGGCGGCTTTGAGCAAGCCCGGCAAGATCTCCTGCGAGAGCCTCCCTTACCTCAAGACCGCGGTCTTGATCCGGGGCGAGAGGCAGCCGGGGATGTTCACCTGGGAGGAGGTCCTGAAGATGGGCGACGAGGTCCACGACGACGTCCTCCGGGCGGAGCAGGAGAGCCTCGACTTCGACGACCCCATCAACATCCAGTACACCTCCGGGACGACCGGCTTCCCCAAGGGCGTCGTCCTCACCCACCACAACATCCTCAACAACGGCTACTTCATCGGCGAGTGCATGAAGTTCACCGACCAGGACCGGCTCTGCATCCCCGTCCCCTTCTACCACTGCTTCGGGATGGTCCTCTCGAACATGGCCTGCATGACCCACGGGGCGACGATGGTCCTGCCGGCCGAGTACTTCGACCCCGTCTCAACCCTCGCCGCCGTCGAGGGGGAGCGGTGCACCGCGCTGCACGGCGTTCCCACCATGTTCGTCGCGGAGCTCGAGCACCCCGACTTCGATAAGTACGACCTATCGGGCCTCCGGACCGGGATCATGGCCGGCTCGCCCTGTCCGACGGAGTACATGAAGAAGGTGAGCACCCTCATGAACATGAGGGAGGTGGTGATCACCTACGGCCAGACCGAGGCCTCCCCCGGGATCACCATGTCCTCGACATCCGACTCCCTGGACCGGAGGGTCTCCACCGTAGGAAAGCCGATGCCCTTCACCGAGGTGAAGATCACCGACCCCAAGACCGGCAAGATCATGCCAAGGGGCGAGACCGGCGAGATCTGCGCCCGGGGCTACCCCATCATGCGGTGCTACTACAACAACCCCGGCGCCACCGAGAAGGCGATCGACAAGGAGGGGTGGCTCCACACCGGCGATCTGGGGATCTTAGACGACGAGGACTACTGCAAGATCACCGGCCGCCTCAAGGACATGGTGATCAGGGGAGGCGAGAACATCTACCCCCGGGAGATCGAGGAGTTCCTCTACACCCACCCCGACATCAGCGACGTCCAGGTGATCGGCGTCCCCGACGCCAGGTACGGCGAGGAGCTGATGGCCTGGATCAAGCTGAAGGATGGGAGGACCCTCACCGCCGAGGAGGTGTTGCTCTTCTGTCGGGGCAGAATCGCCCACTTCAAGATCCCCCGATACATCAAGTTCGTCGACGGCTTCCCCATGACCGTCACCGGCAAGATCCAGAAGTACAAGATGAGGGAGGAGTCGATCCGGGAGCTGGGCCTCGAAGAGGTGGCGAGGACGGAGACGGCCTGAAGGCGAAAAATACATCACTTTTTATTTTTGACGCGACATCGACGGACAAAAAATAGGGGTGGGCGGGTTCAGGGGAGGACTATATTGAACCCCGGATCGAAGACGTCAAGCATCCCGATGAACCGCTCAAACACTGAGGAATCTCCTGTAGCGATCACGCCTGTCGGAGGTAGGGTTGGATCAAGTGCCAGTTGCTCAAGAGTTTCGCGGGGCATATGGACGGTAACATCTGCTTCCGTCGAGGATTCATCCAACCAGTAAACGAGCACACTATTCTTCACCTGAACCGTTGCTTTATCGGATGTATCGTTGATTACCAGTTCCATCCTGAAATCTTCCCCATCCGCTTTCTGACTGTTGAGCCTCACTGCCAGATAGTCAAGGAGCTGACTTAAGGACATAGCAGACATTACATCTGCAGATATCATCGTCCTTCCCTGTACCGGTTCGGTGCTGCGAAGCTCCTGGGCTCCTACTAGGTACGCGTTCCGTGCCGGACCTGATTCTGCCTGATATCCGAGCTGTTCAAGGGCCGCAGCTTCCATCTCCCTCGCATCCATATTGGTGGGATCAGCAAAGACGAGATAGTGAGCTATGGAGGCTACAAGTTCATAGTGTCCAGCTTCATAATCTTCGGCAAGTTTCGGCAGGACGGCATCTGCTCCTCCCATATACCTGGTGATGTTCTGGGCGAACTCCTCCGGAGGAAGCCGCTTCAGGTTAATGGGATCGGCATCGTAGAATCCGAGATATCTCTGGTATGTTGCCTTCACACCCATGTAGATCTGGCCGTAAAACCCGTGGGTATACCAGTACTCCTGGAGGGATTTAGGAAGAACGATCATATTGGCGATCTCATCCATCGTATAGCCCTTATTCATGAGATTCAGCGTCTGGTCATTGATGTACTTGTACATGTCACGCTGGTTTTCGAGGAGTTCCACGACCTTGTCGTTCCCGAACCTGGGCCAGTTATGGGCTGTAAACACTACCTCGGCCTGATCTCCGTATAACCTCCGGGCTTCGTCAAGGGATTCGGCCCACGAAAGGGGGTCTCTGACCTGTGCACCGCGAAGGGTCAGGATGTTATGGAGCGTCCCCACGCAGTTTTCAGCCATAAAAAGTGCCTTATGATCAGGGAACCAGATGTTCATCTCAACAGGAGCTTCCGTATTTGTGGTATACTGAAACTCCATTCTGACTCCGTCAACGGTCAGCGTCTGGCCGGTCCTGTTAATGTCAATCGTAGGCGCAATGAGAGACGCCCTCCCAACAGCCGGATACTTGCCAAGACCGTTATCTACAAGACCCTTCTCATCGCGCAGAAGGGAAAGTCCGTACATGTACTTAGCTCGCCGTTGCATCGCAGTTCCGGCATACACATTCTCGCTGACTGCATGCTCCATGAACCCAACCGGCGCAATGATTTCGACATCGCCGGCAAAAACTTCCTCATCAGTAACTACTCCTTTTACTCCCTGGTAGTGGTCTACATGCGGGTGCGAATAAATGACCGCCTTCACCGGAAAATCCCCAAGGGTCCTGTTCACCAGGCTCATGGCGGCCCGGGCCGTTTCAACAGAATGCATGGGATCGATGACTATCCAGCCGGTATCGCCTCTGATGAGGCTCATCGCTGTAATATCATATCCTCTGACCTGGTAAATGCCCGGAACTACTTCGAATAACCCATTGATGTTATTCAATCGTGCATGCCTGCACAGAAGAGGGTTTATCGTGTCGGGACAGGTCCCGTTATCCAGGTACGAAAATATTTCCATATTCCAGGAGGTATAATTCGGGTAGTCAGATGGGATGATCAGGGGATCGTCGGTTGCTATAAATCCCCGAGTGGCAAAACTGAAGTCTTCTTCATCATTGCTCCATGCTGGGGTATTGTTTGCTCTCAGGTTCGCAGCAATTGTGTATTCTGTTGCATCGTTCCTGATAGTGTCGCTCGATGGCTTACCTGCAACTGAGATTTCGCCGCCATAAACTCCCGATATTGATGCTATCAATATGATGGCAGCTATTGGGAGCGTCTTTAGACATGTTTTCATCCTTCTCACTCCTGTTCACGTTTAATGTCCAGACTCTAAAAAAAAGCTCTGACATGAGTAATAATTTTGTCAACTCATTCCCAGATGGCAGAAAACACTGCCTCCTTTTGCTCAATTTCTTGACCAAGCACCTCCTAAGTACGTTTTTATGAGATGTAACTATTTAACTTTACTTTTTGAATTTTCTAGCCTGATCAATCTGATGTCTGACGATCGCTGTGCAGCGTATCTAAGAACTCCGAACGAAATATCAACCGAATCAAAGATACCACCCTGTCCATCGAGCCAAGGCAGGCGAGGATGGGGAGAAGGTCCCCCGGAAGCGTTATTTGTCACTTTCACCCCATCTTCTCATCCCAGGCTTTCTTAAGCCGAGGTGAGCTTTAGAAGGAGAGATGACGATGACAACAGAATCAGACTAAACCGCATCCTTGACCCGTCCTGCCGAGGATCCGGGGGTTCTGTTGGCGTCCGAGGACGTCATCCGCCCCCCGACGAGGAGACGCTCCATGGGCAATCGCCGAGACGCCTCTCTCCTTCCTGAACATATTCAGCCTCTCGCCGGAGCCGGACCAGGAGGCTGTCCTCGAGACTGTGGAAATGACTCAGTCCGCCTGCCTCTTCGCCCTGGCTCAGGGGGAGTAGTCTCACTTCCCCCCGTGGCATCGGACGTGCTCCCAGGCCCGGCGGAGATCTTCTCCCCCATCGCCCTTGTCGTATATCGATGGATCCATCCTCCCGTAGAGCTCCCGGTCCTCCCCCGCGGGGCAGACCTTGATGCAGACCCCGCAGGGCGATATCCCCCGCTTCGCTAAGGAGGCGCTGTAGGCGGTGCAGGCGCTCTTGTCGGTGATTCCTGCCGGGTAGTCCCGATCGTCCAGGGCCCGAGCAGGGCAGAGCCGGACGCACCTCATGCACCGGGTACAGAGGTCGTCGGCGATCAACGGATCGGCCGGCATCGCCGCTGCAGTGAAGACGGAGCCGAAGCGGACCCGGGGGCCAAACTCCCTCGTCAGGAGGACGTTGTTCACCCCGAAGGTCCCGAGGCCCGCAAGGTAAGCGGCGTGCCGGTGGGAAAAGAAGGCGACGGGGTTCTTCAGGAGCGCCTCGACGTCGGCGTACCCGTCCCGGGGGACGAAGGCCGAAGGAAACCCCCGGTCGTTGAGGAAGTTTGAGATCCGATAGGTGTACTGGTCGAGGAGGATGTTGACGGTCCGGTAGAGCTCCCGGTACCATACGGAGGGTGAGGTCTCCAGGGCCGGCAGAGTGATGGGAAGGCCGATGACGACGACCGACCTCGCCTCGGGGTATATCGCCTGGGGCCAGAAATCCTCGGGGATCCAGGGCTCGAAGGGCGGATCAGCCCACCGGTCTGCCGCAGCGACCCCCACCAGGGGGATCTCCATCTCGCGGCACCGTTCCAGGAGGGCTTCTTTCAATTCAGCGGTCATGGTGGGCACCCATCTCCTTTATACTCCACGCTCCTTGAAACTCCATGCTCCTCGATACTCCATTCCCCTTACTTACTTTCTGTTGAGGCGAGCTTTAGGCTCTCCTGAAATTCCAGAGCGGGAGCGTCGCGAGGACGGCGAAGACGAGGCCGTACCACTGCCAGTCGAGGCTCAGGAGGGGCGGCCAGAGCTTAGCGATCATCAGGGTAAAGGCGGCGACGCTGAACTTCGTGAGAGCCATGTCGACAAGTGTCAACCTGCCAATCTTTCGGTTGGCCCACCCAAAGAGTTTCATGGCTCATAAATTTCTCCGAGAGATTATATATCTCTTCGCCTCCGATCCGCCCGCTGCCTATCCGGCCACCCCCACCGCTCGCAGTGCGGAGGGGATCGGAGCTCGACCGGCCATGCGCCACCGCCCCGCGTCCTCGCCCAGCCCCGCTGGTCTGCAGGCGAAGACGGAAGAGACGGCCGCCCCAAAATGCCCGAATCTCTAGGCGATCCCGGCGGCTCACGAGCCCCGGTACTGCTGCCCTAGGGTCGGGGAGCCGGAGGATATCCTATATACCCGCAGCCATTATAATAACAAGAGATGTCGCATGATCATCTCATCAGACGGGACCGCTTCACAGGCAAGACCGTCGTCGTCACCGGGGGAGGGACCGGCATAGGAAAGCGGATCGCAAGGGACCTCTACGACGAGGGGGCCTATGTCCACATACTGGGACGGAGGGGGGAAAAGCTCCTCGAAGCCAAGAGAGAAGCCTCCACCAAATCAGCCCCCTTCGACGAAGACAGGTTCTTCTGCCACGAGGCCGACGTATCCGACGGCCGATGGGTGAAGGAGGTCTTCGATTCGATAAGAGACCTGACCGGCCTTGCCAGCGGCCTTGTGACCTGCGCCGCCATCAACCCCTCCCGAAAGGGGATCACCGATACGGAGATCGACGACTGGAGGGAGACCCTGGAGGTGAACCTGACGGGGGTTTTCAACTGCTGTAAGGCCGCAGTCCAGCAGATGCTCGCCCTGGGCGGCGGGTCCATCGTCAACGTATCGTCGGTCGGGGGGCTGAAGGCCTTCCGGACCCGGACCTCCTACAACGCCTCCAAGTTCGGGGTCGTCGGCCTCACCGAGTCCATCGCCCTCGACTACGCCCGGGAGAAGATCCGGGCGAACGCCGTCTGTCCCGGCTACGTCGCCACGGAGCTGACGGCTCCCCTCTTCGAGAAGATGGGGGTGGAGGGGTTTGCGGCCCTGGTGGGGGCCCACGCCATGGGGAGGCTCGGGAGGCCTGAGGAGATATCTCGGGCCGTCCTCTTCCTCCTATCGGAGGAGGCGAGCTTCATCACCGGGGTCGCCCTCCCCGTCGACGGCGGGTACCTCCTCAAGGGGTGAGGTGCCCAAGGTTCGGGCGGAGCATCCTGAATATAGCCCGTTTTACGTGGACATAAGAGATATGATACTATGAACCGGCGTCGAGGGAGGCGAGGAGGTCGTCGGCGCTCTCATACCGGCGGCAGTTGCCCATCTTGCACTCCTCTGATGCCGCCAGGACCTCGGCTATGAACTCATCGGAGAACTGCCCCCAGGAGTCGGAGGCGCCGAGGAGGCCGTCATCTCTGGAGGCGTCTTTTGGTGCCATCGATTCCACCTGTCAACCATCAGTCATAGCTTCTACGACAAAATACTATCCCAATCTCCATCCGACCTCACCGCCGCGTCGATGCCCCCGGGTGCGAGAGGCTAGAGAACGACGAATAGGCGAGAAGGCATTTTTCGAGCCGGAACCTGAGAGGGCTATTTATACCTTCAACTTCTCATATTCTCCTGGCGTCTGCAAGATGATTGAAGCTCGCGGAAAAAAAAGTCGATAAGAAGATCGAGGTCGTCAGAGAAGGGAGGGCGAGGTTGTTATCTCCAATCCGCTGGAAGATTTGAAGCTCGGAGAGGGGACAGAGGGGACACAGGCAGCGGAGGAGGGTGGCCACGGAGGACGATGCCGAGCCTTCGAGGATAAGATGTAGAGCCCCGCGGTGAAGGTTGGGGGACAACATCAGAAGTCGGGCGCGGCTGGATGCAAGGATCTGGACAGACCTGAAGGGGATGGGGCAAAAGATTTTAAAAAGATGATTTGAATAGAAGAAAGACAGTGATAAAAACGGTGATAAATGGAATCCGAGGATTAGATCTATGGACATCGAGCGCCTTTTAAAATCCAAGAGGGAGGAGATCCTCGATATTGCAGCCAGGCACGGAGCAACCAATGTCAGGATCTTCGGCTCCGCAAGCCGTGCCGAGGCGGGGGAGGAAAGTGACATCGATCTTCTGGTTGACATCGGTCCTGGCCGGACCCCGTTCTTTCCGGGGGGACTCCAGGTTGATCTGGAGGAGCTGTTGGGCTGCAAGGTTGACGTGGTGACGGCAGAGGGCCTTCACTGGTATATACGGAGCAGAGTGCTGGAAGAGGCGGTGCCGCTGTGAAGGGTGATCAGCTCTATTTGATTCATATCAAGGAATCCATCGAGCGGGTGATCATGTATACGGAAGAGGGCAAAGACGTCTTCTTCGCTGATATCAAGACCCAGGATGCGGTCATGCGCAATCTGCAAATCCTGGCTGAGTCCACGCAGCGACTTTCCGACTCTCTGAAAGGGAGGTATCCGGAAGTGGACTGGCGGAACATCTCAGGTTTCAGGAATGTTGCCGTTCACGAATACTTGAGCATCGATCTCAAAATGATCTGGGATATCGTGGAGCAAGATCTCCCTGTGCTTGAAGAACAGATCGAGGCGATATTAATAGAGCTGGATCTGTCCTGAAGCAGGGGATATTCTTAACAGATCATCCATGAACTGCTGATTCGCCCCCTAAAGATGAAAGCCCTGGAACATAATCAAATCGCCCTCGATGATCACACCGTCGTACTCGACGTCCTCGCCCCGCTCGATCTTGGCGAGAATCTCCCTCGCGTGAATCACGAGGCGCTGATCTGAGCTGGTGTTCGGTTCCATCGGCATTTGCATTCTATGGCAAGGAATTTAAAAACTCGCCTCTGACGGATCTGCTCATCTGATCAGATCGCAAGCAAAGATGACATCGAAGTCTCATTCGCTTTCCAGTTCGCTCCCTCGGCCCGTAGCCAGTGCCGCCTCCACCGCCGTCGCCGCCCCTGGGGGCAGGACCGCCCGCCGGGCGGCGCTCGGCGGGAGGGGGCGCGCGCGCCGACCGCTCCCGCATCATCGCTGCCACTTTCTCGCGAAGGTGGCGATGAAGGCGGCCCACATGAAGGTGCCGAATATCGCTTCAGCTCCGGCTATGAGGGTATACAGTCCGGATGCGGGAGTATAGCCGGCGTATCCGGGTGTTGCGGCCGTGACGATGCTGAAATAAAAATATTCGTACCAATCGAGCCGGCTTTCCGCATCAACCCTCCAATCCGTAGTATTTTTCACAATCCTGCCCCAACAAT
>LUYE01000073.1 GCA_001602645.1 Methanosarcinales archaeon Methan_01 | reverse complement strand
TTTCCCTACTTCCAGATCCTGAGAGGAGACTGGCAGGAGGAGCTTGGGGAGCGTTTCGACGTAGCGGTGGGCCTGCTCTACAGAAGCATAGAGATCGGCGAGGAGAACCTGGCGCTTGGCAGGGAGAACGTGGCCATAGGAAAGAAGATGCTGGAAAAGCAGGACACTACAATATCTATCCTCAAAAATATCAAGGAGGACACCTCCGAGATAGGGGCCATAAAGGAAGAGGTCTCGGCTGCTCGATATGAGGCACGCCGCGAGAGGGAGGAGATCATATCTACCCTCAAGAGCGGCAGCCTGGAGGAGAAGTACGAAGAGCTCAGCCGGGAGATCGCTGAGATAAAGGCCGCCATCGCAGAGATTAAGGGCAATGGTTAGTGTCGAGGGCGGCGCGCCCGGTGTGGCGACGCCTAGGGAGGAGGTGGAAAGGAGAAAGTAGGGGCGGGGAGAGAGGAGGAGGGGGGACGGCCCGGCGCCCCGGCCCCTCAGATGATCCCCTTCTCCTTCAGGGCCGTCTCGATCCGCTCAAGCCGCATATCGATGTTGCCCTTCATGTCGGTCCGCAGCCCCCGGACCTCCCCCGTCGTCTCGTCCTGCTTGTCGAGCATCTGGTCCTGCTTATCGATCATTATGTCCTGCTTGTCGAGCATCTGATCCTGCTTGTCGAGCATCTTGTCCATCTTCTGCCCTAGATCGGAAAACCCGGACCTGGTGACGTCTATCAGCTCTTTGAGGAGCTCGGCGGACCTGTCGAGCCTCGCGTCCGTCTCCAGCTCATCGACGAGCTTTGAGAAGGCCTTGAACTCGCCGCTGGCATCTTGCCGCTCCACCTCGACATCGTATACGTCGATGAGGGCGTTTTTGACCTTCAGGGCGGAGGCGAAGCGGTCCAGGGCCGCAGCATCTCCCTCGGCGACGACCTGCACCCTCCCGTCGGGGAGGTTTCCAACCCACCCGGTGATCCCCATATCCCGGGCCAGGGCTCGGCAGGAGAAGGCGGAGGAGGGATCCTAGCGTCGGGTGACGTGCCGGGGAAGGTGGCGTCGAGGGGAGACGTTTGGGAGTGAGAAGATTCGGGGAGAGGGGAGAAGGAGAGAGGGCCAGGGAGCGGGAGGCGTCCGGCCCGTCTCCCCCCGAGGGCGGGGGCGGAGGAGGGGACGGCCCTCTTTTGCGGAAAGAGCGGCGGAGGCTATCGGTTCAGCCGCCCAGAGGTCGAAAGGCCGGGAGCCAGAGGCCGCCGGTCGGGGTCGATTATGAAAAGAGCCTATGCCCCAGCCCTCCGAGGATCCCCTTCTCCTTCAGGGCCGACTTCACCCTCGCCACGGTCCCGCCTCTATCCGGTCGAGGCGGACGTCGAGGGCGGGGCGGCCGGTGGGCTCCGACCGCGCCCGACACTCCCGATCCATCACCAGAATTTATAAATCAACGGAAAACCCCTCTTCTGGATGAGATGAAACTCAAAGCCAGGATTAATGGAGAAAAGGTCCACGACGTCGGCTATCGGGTCTTCCTCCTCGACCTCGCCCTGGAGCTGGGGATCGAGAGGTTTGCCGCCTACAACAGAATCGATGGAGGGTTGGAGGTGGTATCCGTCATGGCGGAGGGGGACGACGACCAGATCGCAGCGCTGCGAGAGCTGGTCGCCTCGAAGAGGCCAAAAGACGCCAGGGTATCCGATGTTGTAATCGAAGAGTACGACGGCAGGATCGTCTCCACGACGGACTATTCCCAGTCGCTCATGATCCAGATCATCAGCGATGGCCTCCTCGCCCTCCAGCGGATCGAACGCGGCAAGGCGATTATGATCTAAAGTCGAAGGCGAAGCCCATAGAAGTTCTATTTTATCCGGAACAGATCAGAGCCGATCTGCTATCTGAAGGGGCTGAAAAAGGTGGAAGAGCTCCGACCGACATCCTGACATGGAAGGCGAGCGTTACAGGAGATGGACATGAAGCGAGTCGAGATCATCGCCTCCGGACGCGTCCAAAAGGTCGGCTTCCGGGACCTGGTCGAAAAGATCGCTCAGGACCTCGAGCTCTCCGGCACCGTCGAGAACCGGGAGCCCTACGACGTCGCCATCGTCGCCGAAGGAGAAGAGGAAGCTCTCGAAGAGTTTGTGAGGGCTCTCATGATACGGGACCGCTTGATCCAGGTCCGCAAATTAGAGGTCAGCTGGGCAGAGGCCACGGGCGAGTTTCCTTACTTCAAGATCGTGAGAGGAGAATGGCACGAGGAGCTGGGAGAGAGCCTGGACGTGGCGATTAAGCTTCTGCAAAGGAGCATTGAGGTGCACGAGGAGTATCTGGCCGAAGCGAGAGAGATCCTCGATGGGCGAGGGCCGAACGAATAGCATGCACCACAGCTTGCGATGATGGGGCCAGCACTTCTCGGGACCTGACGAAGAGCGCCCATGCCAGCCGTTCTTCTCTCCGATAAGTTGAACAGAACGTTCCAGAACTCTTATATCGAATCGGCGCCCCTTAGTATCTTGATGAGCGTAATCGCATCTGAAGAGGTCGATCCTATAATTCGCAGGTCCTTGCAGAGGGAGATCGGACTCCTGGAGATGAAAAAAAGGCTAACAGATGCCGAGATCAAAGATTTTGAGAGAAAATACGGGATGGATTCGAACGAGTTTCTGAGGGCATTTGAAGATGGTGAGCTCGGTGATGCTCAAGATTGCTTTGAATGGTGGGGACTGCTCAGAGGGCGGACTGCTATCGAAGATGAGCTGAGGAAGGCAAAAATGGTGATATAAAATGGGAGTGGTGTAGCATGGGTGAGAGCGTTACGGTGGAGATTGATAAAGCCACTTACCAGGAATTTGAACAGCTGGCGAGATCTCGAGGAACAAAGCTCGAAGAGACCCTGACTGAGGCCATACAAGCTTATCTCGAGCAGAAAAAAGCGTATATGAAGGATCCTTTCTTTCAAATAGGAAAAGCTGGTCGTTCGGGCTTAGGGGACCTTGCGGAAGCCCATGATGAGTATCTCTATGAATGCGATAATGAGGGATAATGTCCAAAAGCATCTTCATCGATACGGGAGCTTTCTTGGCCCTTGAGGATGAATCGGATAACCATCACGAGGACGCTATTCGCTTTCGGGATAAAGTTCTTCTCCCAGGAAACTACGAGTTCATCACCACTTCCTATATTTTAGACGAAACGCTGACGCTAATTCGGAGACGTTTGAGCATCTCAGCCTCTATCAGTCTCTCAAAGAAAATGAGAAATAGCCAGATTGTGAAGATTCTACGTATCTCCGATGAAGTTGAGGAGAAAGCACTCGATCTTTTTGAGAAATACGATGATAAGACCTTCAGTTTCACAGACTGCGTAAGCTTTGTGATAATGAGAAATTTAGGAATACAGGAAGCGTTTACGTTTGACGAGCATTTTTTACAGATGGGATTCGTACGAAGACCCTAATTCATGAAACTTAAGCTCTGATCTATATAAAACCCGAATAGCCGACAGGTTTTCTTTTGTAAGCTTTTCTATAAAAAATCTGTGTGATATTCCACCAGTTCTCTTGGACGCCCGAAATCCTCGAAAGGACGACCGCCTTCGATGGCAGTGGGTCTGCGCCACCGCTCAAATACTTTTCGATCCAAGGGCGACGGATGCATAGTCCCGATCAAAGCGCGATAGGAGCATAATGCCGATCCAGGCGCCAGGGGTCCTCCGGGCGGCCGGACCGGCTCGCCGGAGGGTGGCGGCCGAGGAGGCTGCGGCCCTCTTTTGCGGAAAGAGCGGTGAGGGCTATCGTTTCTGCCGCCCAGAGGTCGAAAGGCGGTGAGCAGAGGCCGCCGGTCGAGATCGATTATAAAAAAGAGCCTATGCCCCAGGCCCTCAGAGGATCCCCTTCTCCCTCAGGGCCGACTTCACTTCCCCCAGGTCCGCCTCCATCCGGTCGAGGCGGACGTCGAGGCTCTCTTTCAGGTCGGACCGCAGCCCCCGGACCTCTCCTGTCGTCTCGTCTTGCCTGTCGAGCATCTGGTCCTGCTTATCGAGCATCTTTTCCATCTTCTGCCCTAGATCGGAAATCGACCGCGACCTGCTCCTGCGGCTGATTGATAAAATCATGGTCGGGCAGAAAATCGAGATGGACGGCGTTTTACAGCAGAGTATCATCATTGTTTACAACTTCGTCGGGGCGCTGGACTAATCACCGCCTTTATACAAGGTTTGACTGGATTATACTCGGGATGTAGACAAAACAAGAGCCGTTGCATCTTCGTTTTGATGCAACGGCTCAATTTCGTGATAAGTCAGATTTTATTGGGTAGGATTATTTTTTTAGGAGTTACGCAGTTGACGGGTTACCAGGGCGTAAAATGCACAATAAGTTTCATCAAGTGGGACAAAGTATATATTTAGGCCCCATCATGAGATCTTTTCTCAAGATCATCTACGTTCAGCAATCCAACTGCGTAAGTCTTATTTTTAAAATCCCGTGCAATTCTCATTAGCTCCCGGCAAACTGGAATTGATAGGTACGCCTTATACCAATAAGGTAAAGCTAAATCAGCCCCATGGGTCATCGGTTAAGGAGTTTAAGCTACACAATATCTTCATTTTTCACACAAATTATGCGTTACCTAGATTTGATCCCATTTCAAGACTGACTTGCTGTAGCCTCTTTGACCAAGCCAATCTCACCGGACTTGCTACTGAGATCGCTGCCTCATAGCGATTCTTCGCTTAACCGATGACCAATGAAATCAGCCCCACAAATTGAAATTTGTCTTCACCTCATTTTCTTTTCAAAACGGAAGAAATAATCTCCGCCTACCATATCTTCAGGCGTATTGGGGTCTTTGTGCTGGGGATTAAAGAATTCTACTATGTGAAAGCCACAGCAATTCACATAAAAATGAACATTTCGCTTTTCAAAATATGGGGTAATGGTTTCCCAAACCCTTGTTTCAGGGTGCAGCTTTTCAATCTCTTTCCAAATAGCCTGTCCCACACCATGACTCTGCGTTCCATATTTTACATAGAGAAAATCAAGATGATTGTGTTGTGTTTCTTCGTCAATTACAACGATTGCACCGCCGGTCATTTCACCGTCCACAATCGCTTTGTAAGCAAATGCCCCTGTTTTTGATAATACACTGTCAATTTCCTTTTCAGGAAGTATCTCTGTGTCCAAATCAGAAAACTCCGATGCTGCTCCTTTTTGGAAAGCCTCTTGCATATCCTTTTTGTAATCTGTCAAATCTTCTTGACTGACAGGTAATAACTTAAAATTCATATATGACGCTCCTTTTGCTTAATAATGATACTTTTTTCGCTTTACGATAAGGAATACTGCTGTAAACACAACCGCCATCACTTCAGCCACAACAATGGAAATCCAAATACCATCAATTTCCCAAATTATTGGGAGAAGCAAAACGGCGCTGACTTGGAACACCAATGTACGCAAGAAGGAAATCAAAGCGGAGGTTAGTCCATCGTTCAGAGCAGTAAAGAAGCCTGAACCGAAAATGGCAAAACCCATAAAGGGAAATGCAATGGCGAAAATACGGAACCCGGAAACAGTCAGATCCATCAGTTCCTTGTCGTAGCCCACGAATATTTGTGCCAACGGAACAGCAAGCAGCTGTGCGGCAGTTACCATAACGATTCCACTAACACCAAGTAGACGAAGGCTCTTTTTCAAAAGTCCCTTGAGTTCGTCGTGATTTCTTGCGCCATCGTGATAAGCGATTACAGGGGCTGCTCCGATAGAGTAGCCTATAAAGGTTGCCGAGAAAATCATGCTGACATACATCATGACACCGTAGGCTGCCATGCCGTTTTCTCCAGCTCATCGACGAGCTTTGAGAAGGCCTTGAACTCGCCGGTGGCATCTTGCCGCTCCATCTCGACATCGGATACGTCGATGAGGGCGTTTTTGACCTTCAGGGCGGAGGCGAAGCGGTCCAGTGCCGCAGCATCTCCCTCGGCGACTACCTTCACCCTCCCGTCGGGGAGGTTTCCAACCCACCCGGTGATCCCCATATCCCGGGCCAGGGCTATGACCTTGGACCTGTAGCCGACCTTCTGGACCCGCCCCGAGACGGAGATCACAAACCGCTCCATAGATGGAGGTCTGGGTCTTATTTTGATATAAGTCTTCTCGTCCCCGGCAGGAGAAGGGGGGGAGGTATCTTCTAGCGTCGGGTGACGCTCCGGGGAAGGTGGTGGCGGGGGAGACGGTTGGGAGTGAGAAGATTCGGGGAGAGGGGAGAAGGAGAGAGGGCCAGGGAGCGGGAGGCGGCCGGCCCTCTTTTGCGGAAAGAGCGGCGGAGTCTATCGGTTCAGCCGCCCAGAGGTCGAAAGGCGGTGAGCAGAGGCCGCCGGTCGGGGTCGAATCTGAAAAGAGCTTATGCCCCAGGCCCTCCGAGGATCCCCTTCTCCCCCAGGGCCGACGACACCCTCGCCGCGGTCCGCCTCCATCCGGCCGAGGCGGACGTCGAGGGCGGAAGGGCCGATTGGGCTCCGACCGACATCC
>LUYE01000038.1 GCA_001602645.1 Methanosarcinales archaeon Methan_01 | reverse complement strand
TGAGGGAGTTGTTGACTTATCCGTATCACAGAATATCAACCGGTTAGGGGCGCACTACCGGTCTTCTTGATGTTGAATATAAAAACTTTTACATCGCCCCTTCAATTTTGACTGATCCTTGGGGTGGAGGGCCTGCTGAATGCCCCCAATTGTTCCTCGCCTCTGGAGGCTACGACCACCTCAGAAAATGCCATAATAATAGAAATATTAATTTATATTACATATTTGATCCGAAGCGTTTCCCCCCTAGGAAGGCCGAATGAATTTAAGAATATACAAAACTTCCGCATATAAAAGCCATCAAGAGACGATCGTCTCCTCTCTTGAGGCTGCAAAATGGGCGGAAAATCTGCGCGACGGCTATAGCGACCTTCTCATGATGATAGCCCCCTCGCCGTCGGGGTAGTAGTTCTTGGCGGTGGTGAAGATCTCAAACCCGAGGTCGACGTAGAGCCCCTGAGCCCGCTTGTTAGTCGCCCTCACCTCCAGGATGACGTCGACGACCCCGAGCCTCCGGAAGATCTCCAGAAGCTCCGTCAAAAGACGTCTTCCGACCCCCTGGCCCTGAAGTCCCGACCTGACCGCTAGCCAGAAGATCCTCCCCTCCATGGGCGACTGCCTGAACCCCAGGACCATCCCGGCGATGGTGCCGGACACCTCCGCCACCAGGAAGGTGGTGGGGTAGTTCTCGTAAAAGTAGGTCAGAAGGTAAGGGTCGTGGCCGCCCCCAGCCTCGGCGTCCAAGGAGACCGCCTCGGAGAAGTCGCGAGGCTCAAACCTTCTGATCTTCAAGCTATCATTGCGGGTCCCCAAGAGATCCATCTCGTCCTTCCCCTCCATCGGCCTCAAGATAAAGGTACCTTATCGATGGGGAGGTTTTTATCTCATCCGGTTCTGGTGGGTCCAGGAGGCTAAACTCCCGCTCCTCCAGCGGTGGGGACCGTCGAGATGGGGCCATGGGAGGATCCTCTGGAGACGATGGCGAGATGAAACGAGATGCGGGCCTTGTATCCTTGACGATTCTGATCCTGACAGCCGTCCAGGCCCAGGCCGCCCTCTTCCAAGGAGTGGAGGCCGACGAGTTCAACGGCACCACCTACATCCTCGCGAAGTCGGAGGCGGAAGTGATCGTCCCCGCTAACGGCAGCAGCTTCAACCTCACCCTCCCCATCAGGGCTGAGATGAGGCTCTTCAACTCTTCGGGCGGAGAGGTCCCCGTCGAGACCGAGGTCCAGTTCTGGCGGGGATACTACAACTACCAGGTCGTCTCCGAGGAGGCGGTAGAGGGGCACCTCAACTACACCATCCCCATCACCGACCAGAGGTTCGTCGCCCTCGCCGAGGAGGGCTCCAGCGTCCGGGTCGTTCTCCCTCCAGGTTACGCCACCGGCGATCGCCTCCTGGGAAAGGCTATGCCTCGCCCCGACGGGGTTATTGTCCTGGAGAACAGGACTGTCCTCCTCTGGACGGAGTTGGAGGGGAGGACCCTCGTCGACGTCGGCTTTTATAGAGAGGATGCGCCCCGGGCCTTCAGGCTATTCCTCCTCCTTCTCGCATTCCTCGCCGGGATCGTGGCCCTGGAGCACTACGTCAGCATGAAACGGCTCAGGTCCGTTAAGAGGGAGGCGGATGAGGATCTCGACGGCGAAGGCGGGGCATGAGGAGGCCTCCAAGGCCTTTGGTCAGATCTAAGTATCAGACACGTCTTTATTCCCATGACCATGGAGGCTGAAGAGATCGAGAAGGGGGTATACGTCGTAGGCGGGGCGGGGATCTCCCACCCCGCGGACTGCTGCGTATACCTGGTGGATGCTGGACCGGAGATGGTGATGATCGACGCTGGCGCTGGACCCGGAGCCGGCTCGATCCTGAAAAACGTCCGGGACCTCGGCTTCGACCCTTCCCGGATCGGCCACCTTGTAGCCACCCACTGCCACATCGACCACATCGGGGGGATAGCCTGGATCCGGGAGGAGACAGGATGCCTGGTGATCGGCCACCAGGAAGACCGGGACGGGATCGAGCTCGGAGATCCGAGGCTCACCGCCGCAGACCTCTACGGAATCGAGTACTGGCCGACAAAGGTGGACGTAGTCCTCGAGGGGGACGAGGAGGTGATGAAGCTAGGGGATCTGGAATTCCGATTCGTCGCCATCCCCGGCCACACCCCAGGAAGCATAGCCGTCCTCGTCGACCTCCTGGGGGTGAGGTTCCTCTTCGGCCAGGACGTTCACGGCCCCTTCAGCGACCGCTGGGGCTCTGACGTAGGCCGGTGGAGGAGGTCGATGGAGAAGCTCCTGGGGCTGGAGGCCGACATCCTCTGCGAGGGCCACGCCTGGGTCTTCAGGGGCCCGGAGGTCCGATCCTACATCGAGGCTCAGCTGAGGAGGCATCAGCACCTTTAGGAAGGTCCCCTAATAGGGGAGATGAACGCTTGTGATCCAACCTGCCGAGAACCTGGCCACCATTCAGAGGTCGGACCTGAAGGTCGCCACATCGCCTTCGTCGACGAAGATCTCGGCCTCAAGGAACCTGGAGGCTGTCCAGATGTTCGTCGAGGCGTGGCTCGTCACCTCGGGGGCGGTGTAGGAACCGCCCGCCAGGGCGAGGTAAGGGACGAGCTGATCGGCGAGGTGGCGGTCGACGGCGGCCCTCGAGAGTAGCTCCGCCACCATCCCCTCCGCCGCCTGGGAGCCGACCCGCTCCGCCGGGAGGCCCCGCTCCCCCAGAGCGCTTGCACCCTTCCACCCCGACCAGAGGGTGATCCCGCTCCCGGTTGACGGCAGGGCAAGAGTCTCGATCCCGATCTCGGCCTCAAACCCCGCCCGATTCAGGACCATGGTGGCCGCCTCCGCCTGCCTCCTGACGACGTCCTCAGGGAGGTTTGAAGAGTGGGATGAGCCCTCGAGGATCTCGGCCTCCGAGGCGGAGAGGTCTGCCCTCTTCAGCGCCCCTGGGGCCGTCTTCAGGGTTGCCACCCCTCCCCCCCGAGGGTAGTAGCCCCGCCGGTCGACCGTCAATCGGGCCCGGACCCCGAACTCGGCGAAGGCTGGGAGGGCGACTCGGGATAGGTGATCGATAGTCGGAGACCACTTGACGTCGGTTCCTCCCCGAAGGGTCAGGGTCGCAGGCCCGTCCGCCTTGGCCAGAGCCGGGAGGAGGCAGTGGATGAGGAGGGTGATGCTCCCGGCGGTGCCGATGTCGACGTCGTAGACGCCGCCCCGGACCTCCCCGGGCCAGAACTTCACCTCCCTGGACCCCGGCATCACCCCCTCCGTCCTGGCGTCCGAGACGATGGCGAGGGCTGATATCGCCGTTACGTGCTGGGGTGAGAGGCCTGGTCTTGGCCGGTTCTCTCTGATCCTCGCGATCCGGACCGGCTCCCCGGTGACCGCCGAGAGGGCCACCGCCGTCCTCACGATCTGACCTCCACCCTCGCCGAAGGAGCCGTCGATATCGATCATCCGACCGCGGAACTGAACTCCTCTTCGAACTCCTCACACATGCCGGCGATCCTGGAGGCCACCTCGTTCAATAGGGCGACGGGGTCGACATCCCTCGTCTTCAGCCTGAAGATGGGGTTTGTCATCATAGGGAACTTGGCGTCGTAGGTGGCTATGAGGACCCGGTCGTCCTCCAGAAGCTCCGTCCTGAGGAGGTTCAGGAGGGTGTGGCTCTCCCCAAAGAACTCCAGGTGGAGCTCGTCATCGGTCTTCTTCAGGACCTTTACGTTCATCTGATCACCCCCGTCCCGAAATCTGTGCTCAGCTTCCGGGACTCCACCTGCTCGCATTCGGGGCAGACGAGCCGCTTCCCATCGAGCTTGAGGGGGGTGGCGCACCTTCCACAGTACGCCTTGACGACCCCCAGGTCCTCGTCGACGATGGAAAGGCCGATGGTGGGGGTGGCGTCGATGATCTTCGCCTTGACGATGTCCCGGAGGCCCAGGACCTGGCGGATCTCCTTGACGTAGGAGTTCTTGACCCTGGATATGTGGAGGAGGGCCTCGGTGTTGAATATCGGCCTCGCCTCGCACCCCCTCTTGAAGGCCAGCCGGAGGATGGCGAGGCTGTCCTTGAGGTCGGTGATCTGGCCGACGACCACATCCCCGTTCTTCAGCTTCACCGGGGCGTTGGTCCGGGGGAGAACCTTCGCCGACCTTCCCTTGACGTCCACCTCAAAGACCCCCGTGCTCGAGGAGAGGAGGTGCTCACCTCTGACATAGGTGCCTTCGCCGGGCAAAAACTCCTCTGCAGCCCCGACGACGTCGCCGGGGATGACGAAATTCGATGGCATCTTTCGGTTCACCTGCAAAATATCCGATATAGTTCTACTTCTATTATCTTGACGTCTCTGCTGTGGAACTTGAAGCTCCTCCTCAGGGGAAAGGGGATCTTCTTGACATCTTCGACCTTACAGGGTTCTACGAACCGTCTAATGAACCCTTCGCTGCCCGCGTTGTGGATCGAGTAGATAACCTCGGCCGTCTCCATCGCCTTCCGGAGGAAGGCCCGGTCTCCACCGCTCCCCCTCTGGGCGCCGA
This sequence comes from Methanosarcinales archaeon Methan_01, assembly GCA_001602645.1. Classification (GTDB taxonomy): domain Archaea; phylum Halobacteriota; class Methanosarcinia; order Methanotrichales; family Methanotrichaceae; genus Methanocrinis. Next base: position 59,810 of record LUYE01000038.1, on the reverse strand, counting down.
AGGGCGGGTTCATCACCACCGTCGCAACCCCTCGGAGGGCGACGGTGGCCACGTCTCCTCGGACGAAATGGACTTCGACGCCGAGGCGGCGGGCGTTCTCTCTCGCGATCCTGAGGGCCGAGGGGTCCATCTCTAAGCCGACGACGGCCCTCGCCCCCAGGAGGGCGGCACCGATCGCCAGGACCCCGGTTCCGCATCCCAGGTCGCAGACGGTCCCCTCCAGATCACCCCGGAGGAGGGCGGAGTAGAGGAGCTCCGAGGCGATGGTCGCCGGGGTTTGGTACTGTTCTAGGCTGGGTTTGGGGGACGAAAACCCCTCCAGCCGTTCCAGGATCATCTCTAGCTTTCTCTTCTTCATGGTCGTGGAGAGGGGCAGGACCCCAGAGAGCCCAAGCCCCAAAAGGATCGGTCACCGTCTCCGGGTCATCCCCCCTCAGGCCTGGCCCTATAAGAAGTAGTGGGTCAGGTCGACGAGGATGAAGAGGACGACGAGGGCGGCAAAGAGCCTGAGACCCCTCAAGGCGATAGACGCGAGGAGGGGCCTGTAGGAGAATCTGTGGAGCTTTGGAGTCCTCAGCTCTCCCCGCCGGAAGGCGATCTCGCCGAGGTCTATGGCGAACTCATTCGCAGCCCTGGCCAGGGATCGGAGGGGATTTCTCCTATACGTCCCCGGGGCCACTAGATCCTCGCAGGGCCCCCTCAGAGGGGCCTCCTTGTCAGATATTTCGCTGGAAGGGGGTTCGATGATGGGCGCAGGGGCGGGATTTCGCCGACCTTCAAGCCCCATTTCAGGCCCCTCGCCCTTCTCCACCTCTCCAGCCCCTGGTGCCCGGATTCCCCCAAATTCGGTGAACTCCAGGGGGAAGGGGCCACCCTCTGCCACTGGGGCTTCCTTCAAGGAGAGGACCTCTTCTATGGGACGGATCAAAGGAGGCTTGAGATGTGGCCTGGCATCTGCCCCCTCCGGGAGCTGGCTCCCGGAGTCGGAGGGCACGTCCCCGGCGACGGTCCTCTTCTCCGCTGGAGGTAGCGGCCTCTGCTTAGGCTTGCCGAGAGGCCTCTCCTCCATCAGGTTCATCGACTCGTTCCAGGTTCTCACCATGTCGAGGTCATCCGCCTCCGTCAGGGCCGCCCGGGTGAGGACCCGTCCCATGAGGAGGAGGGCCCTCTGATAAGTCTCGAGAAGAAGGGCGGACCCGCCCTTCCCGCTGTCTGCCATCTCTCCGAGCCGCGCGGTCATCATCCGGGCCTCCCTGATCTGGAAGGGGCTTATCATCCCTAGGTCGGGGGCGGCGAGCTCGAAGGCGCTCTCTGCCCGTTTGAGGTAAGCCATCGTCTCGGAGAGGTCCCCCGGAGCTTCGCCCTTGAGGATCGTCGTCATAAACCTCGCCAGGGTCTTGAAGGCGGGGAGGAGCTGCCCGCACGCCTCCTTGCACCCCCGCCCCGCCGAGCCGAGCTGGAGGATCGCCTGGGTGAAGTGCTCGGTGGCGTCGGCCGCAACGTCGGAGAGCTTCCACGGCTCATCTCTCATCAGGGTGAGCCGCCACGTCTCCTTCATCCCCATCATGCTCCGCCTCAAAGCCTCGACGGTGGGCCTCTCTGGGGCGTCCTCGGCCTTGGAGAGGGCGGAGTTGAGGTCGGCCACTCCCTCCTCCGCCAGCTTCACCGCCCTCTCCGCCTCCGTCTCCATCTCCAGGATCACAAAGGCGGCGACAAACCTAGCGATCCCCGCGTCCACCTCCAGGTCGGGGTGAGCCAGCCCAGGGGTCTTGGTCAGCTCATCGAGGCATTCTGCAGCCCCTGAGTAGCAGGTGGACGCCTCGATGAAGAGCTCGCCCGAGTCCCGGTCATCCTCGTCGCCGCCGATGTGGTGGAGGGCCTGCTGGTGGAGGTCCCGCCCCTGGATCGATCGGACGGCGGAGAGCCAGGAGACGGCGTTCGCCCTGACCGGCTGCATGCTCTTTCTTATCATCTCCAGGCTCGTCTCCAGGTGGTCGGCGGCGAGGTCGAAGTCGCCCCGGTCGAGGTGAAGCCTCCCGAGGTTTGCTAGGACTACCCCGGCGTTGTGGTGCTGGCCGATCTCCTCGAAGATCTCCATGCTCTTGTTGTAGTAGCCGATGGCGACGTCGGCGATGCCCATATCGGCGTTGACCCGTCCCATCCGGTTGAGGATCCAGCCGACCTGCCTCTGATCCCCGAGCCGCTCAAAGTCCGCGAGGCTCTTCTCGTAATGCTGGAGGGCCTGGTCATAGTCCCCCATCTCGGCGCGGATCCTGCCGATGCTTCCGGTCATCTGGGCGATCCCGAACTCGTCCTCCAGATCCTGGAATATTTCCAAGCTCTTTCGGCAGCTATCGAGGGCCTCATCGTAGCTCTTGCTGCTTCGGTAGGCAGATCCCATGTTCCCCAGGACCTGGGCAAGGCTTCCCGCATCCCCCTGAGAAGAAAAGCCCTCCGCAGCCCTCTCATAGTAGTGGAGGGCTCGGCCGAGGTAGCCCTGGCGGGCGTGGACCTGGCCGAGGTTGTTGTAGAGGACGCTCTTGACGTGCTGCTCCGTCGTCTGAGTTAGGGCCTTGTTGTAGCATCTAGCGGCGATCCCCAGGTGGCCCGCGAGCCTGCAGATGTCCCCAAGCCGTTTTATGTCGTATATGTCGGAGAGGCAGTTCAAAAGCCTCGTGCAGATCTTCTCGTCGATCTGTCCATCTTCAAAGCTCTCCAGGAGGGCGGCCACCAGATTAGCGCAATCTCCACTTATCGATTTTGGATCTATGGGGCGGGAGAACCCCCCCCTCATGTAGGACTCGAATATCTCCTGGAGAACGACGAGCTGATCCATCGGCTATCCATCGACTTTTATCTTTAAGTAGTTTCTGAGGGAATATTATGTACAGGATAAATTGGGCCGGTCCCGTGGCGGCGGATTAAAACCAGGGGGGTCCAATCGAAATAGAGGTCACAGTTGGGATCGGTTATCGTAGTATCGGGGATCTCCCCCGCGGAAAGAAGGCTGAGATGAAGTAATTTGCTATAATTAATATTAAAATAATAATATCCAAGAATCGTCTCCCTCTTGATGGCTTCGGGAGGCTCCCCGGCCTGTCATCGCATCGTCGCTTCATGACCTTCGAGGGGGCGGCGCCTTTGTGGTCGCTCCCCTGGTGATGCTCGGCTGGCCTGGAGCGAGGTTTGAGCCATCAGAGGCTGCTGCCTCGGGGATCCTCTCGTCGGCGAGGCAAAGGTGGAGAGCCGCGGTTATCCTCCCGGGATCCAAGAGGCGATGAGCAGGGGCGGATGGAATAAAGGGGGAAGTGGCATGATAGAGTTCGATGAGATCAGGGAAGCTGCGAGGCTGTTGGAGGGGAGGGTGATCCGAACCCCCCTAGTCCGGTCCCATACCTTCTCGCAGATGGCGAGGGCGGAGGTGTACCTGAAGCTGGAGAGCCTACAGATCGGCGGCTCCTTCAAGGTGAGGGGGGCGACCTACAAGCTCCTCAAGAGGCGGGAGGAGATCGGTCCGGCGGGCGTCGTCGCTGCCTCCGCCGGAAACCACGCTCAAGGGGTGGCCCTGGCGGCTAGAGCCGCTGGGTTGCCAGCGATGATAGTGATGCCGGTCTGGGCCTCGATGGGAAAGCAGGAGGCTACAAAGAGCTACGGCGCCGAGGTGATCCTCGCCGGCGATAGCCTCGCTGAGAGCATATCGATCGCCAGAGGCATGGCTGAGGAGGGTCGGACCTTCATCCACCCCTACGACGACCGGGATATAATCGCCGGCCAGGGGACCGTTGGCCTCGAGGTCCTGGAAGACCTCCCGGACCCGGACTTGGTCGTCGTCCCCGTCGGCGGAGGGGGGCTCATCAGCGGGATAGCGTCGGCGATCAAGCCCCTCCGGCCAGAGACTAGGATCATCGGGGTCCAGGCCGCCGCATGCCCCTCCGCCTTCGAGGCCCTTCGGGCGGGAAGGAGGGTCAGCGTCGAGGCGAAGAAATCCATAGCCGACGGGATCTCGGTCAAAGAGGTCGGTGAGGCTAACCTCCCCATAATCCGGGAGCATGTCGACAAGGTCGTCCTGGTGGAGGAGGAGGAGATCGCCTCGGCGGTCCTAGCCCTCCTGGAGAGGAAGAAGGTCCTGGCGGAGGGGGCGGGGGCAGCGCCCCTGGCCGCTCTCCTCGCCTCGAAGCTCGCCCTCCCGGCGGGGGGTAAGGTCGTCCTGGTGATCAGCGGTGGAAACCTAGACCCGCCCCTTATGGAGAGGGCGATCAGGCAGGGGCTTTTGAACGACGGGAGGATGATGAGATTTTCGGCCTGCATCGAGGACGTTCCCGGCTCCCTCGCCCGCCTCCTCGACCTCGTGGCGGTGACGGGCGGAAACGTCCTGCACATCCATCACGCCAGGGGAGGAAAAGACCTCTCCCTCTTCAAGACGAGGGTAGACCTGGAGGTGGAGACCCGGGGCTTCGGCATGATCGAGGAGATTAAGGTGGCGCTCAGAGCCGCAGGCTACGAGGTCGTTGTCAGAGGGTGAACGGTCTTTCCTTTATGCTGGCCCTTTGGACGCCATTACTCCGATCCGATCGCCTCGACGGGATCGAGGCCGGAGGCCCAGATCTCCGGGGAGCCCTGCCAGGGAGTTGAGGGCTAGGGCGAGGAGGCGGTTCTCGAAGAGGAATATCTTCAGGATCGAGGCCCTCTCGGCGCCCAACGCTATCAGTATCCCGTCATCCTGAGCCCCGAGTAAAGAGAGCGACCTGCCGAACCATTCTAGCCGCTGAGAACACGAAAAAATTGAGCTTTTAGCTCTTGCGACCAGTTCCGTCTGTTTTCCAGTGGCTGCGACTTATATATTAAATCTGTATATCTGTCACAATGAGGGCAGTATTCGGAGACCTTGTCCTGCTCAATCATCCAAGCGGCATGTATCTCCTGCGTCATTCCTTTGGAAAAAAAGCTAATCATTCACACCCAGAGAGGAGCCCTCCAAGACCTATACCCCCCTATGGCAGAGGTGGCCCTCCGCGGCTGTATCCGACACAATCCAGGAAAGCCAGCAGGTCGAAGTCGTTGAAGCATTGTGGCGTCAGCGGGAAGTAGGTCGGGTTCTTTCTGCTTCCCGAACGGGTCGGGAGGGCCTCGATATCGGAGGCAGAAAGCTCCCGACCCCCGGATGTCGGGATGAAGAGCCCCAATCCCGCTGCAGCGGCGAGGATCGCCTCCAGGGTCCCGGCTTCGGGCTCGCCGATGCCGTTCTCAGGGGAGACGCCGACGGCGGTTCCGATGACGGCGTAGCGGGGGCCGAAGATCTCTGCGAGGTGGGCGCCCGCCGGCCACCACCGGAGGAGGTCGGGGCCGTGCTTCCATTCGGCGATCCCGCGCTTCAAATGGCTGTTGTGGGCGAAGGCGAGGACCTTTCCCCGGCCCCGCTCCCGGGATACGATGTACTCGAGGTTAACTGCCATCATATAATCACGAAGGGCGAGGCCTCCGACGAGCCGGTCGCCCGAATCTCGGGCCAGGATTGCATGATAGTTGAGAAGGTGGCGGGCGATCAACGCATACTGCACGGCTTCGAGATAGCGGTCCTTTCCGCCCTTGGCCGCGAGCTCTGGACGGCGGACCAGAAGCTCTGAGATGAGCTCCTCCGTCTCGATCCGGAGCGCCTTCGCCTCCAGCGATAGGCCCATCGACTGGGATGGATCCATCATCGCCGCCGAGTTCTCCCAGTCGGAGTCTTCGCCCAGGAGCTGGTCGAAACGCTTGCGACGCGCCAGGCCGTCGGCGCCGTCGATGGAGGCGAGGTAATCGAGGACGAAATGGAGGAGAAGCCTCGGACTATCGCTTCCGGTCATTTCGGTGGGACCATCGAAGGCGTAGAACTGGAGCTTGACCTGATGGGAGGGATCGGCGTTGTAGCGCCGCATCCACTCCACAAGTTCCCGATTCGCTTCGAGGCGACCGAAGCCGTGGCTGAATCCAATCTCCTCGAAGGCCTCGTAAGACCCCGGGCCACCACCGACCACGTAATCGTTCACCACCCTCGCCCGAGGAAAGCTGCTCTCGATGGCGATGGCGCTGTAGCCATGGGCCTCGACGAGCCGCTGGAAGATCTCGTTTCTGAGGATTAGAATATCCTCACCGCCGTGGAGAGCTTCCCCGAAGCCGATGAGCTCCACCGAGGGGTCGAGGGAGGCGATGACCTCGTCGATGGAGCCGTTTAGGCCTTCGGACGAACTGAGGGAGGACTGGATCAGATCGCAGCGAACCCAGTCGTCGAGGGTGGAATGGATCATGGTGGTAGGGTCTCCTCGATTCTGCGAAATCCTCGATAAAAAAAAGGCGGCCCCAAGACCCTCCCGGCCTGGAACCTTCCCTTCTTCTTCACTCGATGAATATGGCGGGCCGCCCTGGCTCCGCGTTCTTGCTCTTTTTCATCGGGTCCTCCCCTGGCTCATCCGCCGAGAGGACAGCGACGGAACAGTCGAAGGCCCGCTCCAGGTACGTCTTTTCGCGGGAGAGGGTCGCAAACTCGTCGATCCGGAGGGGGTCGGAGTTGAGGGCGTGGGCCCCCTTCATCAGCCTCTGAGCGTATTTCGGCGCCTCCTTCTTGTGGCTAGCGACCTCGGGGAGGGCGATCGCCGCCTTGATGATAGACCCGACGTCGAGGCTTCCAGCCTCCTTCTGGTCGAGGGCCGCCTTCAAGATCGCCCTCTTCCAGGCCGGCGTGGTGAAGAGGGTGATCCGCGCGGGCTTTTTGCTCGTCACCCGGAGGATCTCCTCGACGTCGGCGAGGGTCCTTTCCAGGAGGTCCTCGGCCATCTCCGCCTCGGGATCGACTCTGGCGGGGTCAGCCACCGGCCACGGGGCCAGGGAGATGTAACCCCCCTTTTCTGGGGCTTCGCCAGCGCCACCTGCGGTCATCTCCTCCCAGATCTCCTCGCAGACATGCGGCGTGAACGGCGCCATCAGCCTCACCCAGACGCCCAGGACGGAGCGGAGCCGGTTTCTGCCGCCCCGCCGCTGGTACCACCGGAGGTCGTTGATCATGTGGTAGAAGGCGCTCTGGACCGCCCGACGGGTCTGGACCGCCTCGAGAGCCTCCGTCGTCTCGAGGATCCTCCTCGAGAGCATGCTCTCCATCCACCGGTCGATCAGCTCCGGCTCCGCCGACTCGTCGATCTCTCTGTCGGCGATGATCTCCCTTGCCAGGTTGTAGAACCGGACGACCTGCTGCCTCGTCGATTCGACGCCGTCGTTTCGCCAGTCGGCATCCTGGGTGTGCTCGGCGTTGGAGAGGATGTAGAGCCTCGTGACGTCGGCGCCGTTGGCCTCGACCGCCCGCCGGAGGGTGAGGAGGGGCCCCTTGGACTTGGACATCTTCTTCCCCTCCAGGGAGACGAAGCCGTTGACGGCCATAGCCCTCGGCCAGAGGGAGGGCGGGTATATCGCGACGTGGTGGTATAGGAAGAAGAGGAGGTGGTTTGCGACGAGGTCCTTGCCGGAGGATCGGAGGTCGACGGGGTACCAGTACTCGAACTCCGCCCGGATATTCCGGACCGGCTCCTCTGGCAGCCCCGCCAGGTCAGCGACGGCGGCGGGGTCCCCCTTCCCGAGGAATATGTAGTCGAAGAACTCGGGGACGAGACGGTCGATCCTCATCCCGGCGTTGACGTACTTTGCCAGGATGTAGTAGGACATGTAGATGGTGGAGTCGCCAAGAGATTCGATCAGCCACTCCTTATCCCAGGGGAGGTTCGTCCCCAGCCCCTTCCTCCGGGCGCAGGCCTTGTCCTTCAGCCAGTCGACCTTGTTCTCAAACTCCGTCCTGATCTCCTCAGGGATGAGGCGCATCTGGGCGAGACATTGGCTTACCCGCCCCTTCCATTGGGGGTCGGAGTAGTTGAGGAACCACTGGTCTCTGACCATCTTTACAACGCACCGGGTACCGCATCGGCAGATCACCGGCGTCTCGCTGAACTCGTAGAAGACCTCGGCGATGTTCTCTTCGATCAGGTCGGCGAGGAGGAGGTCCTTGATCTTGGAGACGGCAACCCCGGCGTACTTTCCCGTCCTCTCCTTGAGGACGCCGTTGTGAAACTCCCGCCGGTAGACGAGCTTCGTCGCCTCCTCGGCCCGAGGATCGTTCTGGTCGACGACTCCGAGCTCGTCGGAGACCTCGATGGCGGGAAACTCGCCGTAGTCGGGGACCTCGATGAGGGAGATGAACTCGATTTTGCGGAGGTCTTCGGTGATCCCATATCCGCTGAGGTCCTGGTCGTATAGGTCTTTGAGGGCGAGGTAGTCGTAGGGGGCGTGGGCGGGGACGGACATGACGATCCCGCTTCCGTTATCCGGATCAACGAAGGAGGCGGGAAGGATCAGGACCTCGGCTCCCGTGAGGGGGTTTGTGACCTTTTTGCCGATGAGGTCGCTCCCCCTCACCTCGCCGATCCGCTCCACCACCCTATCGGTATAGGTCAGCTTCTCGAACGCTTCCTGGCTGACGATCCAGGTCTCGTCGCCGACCTTGGCCACGGCGTGGACGACCTCGGGGTTGACCCAGAGGTTCGTCACCCCGAAGACCGTCTCGGGGCGCAAGGTGGCGCAGGGTAGGATCTTGCCATCGAACCTGAACTTGATGAGGGCGAAGTCTATGATCGTCGCCTCCTCCCCCCTGAGGATGTCGTGGTCCTCTACGGGGTTCTCGTCATTGGGACACCACCTGACGGGGTGGCTCCCCTTGGAGACGTAGCCGAGGCCCCGGAGGATGAAGTACTGCCACTCGATGAACTTCTTGTAGGCTGGGTCGGTCGTCGTGAACTCCCGCCTCCAGTCGATGGAGTAACCGATCGACTGCATCGCCGCCTTCGACTCCTTCCTGAAGTAGTCGACGATCGCCTGGGGGGTCGTCAGGGTGACGAAGACCTCCAGCGGTATGTCGTGGTGCTCGGTGTAGACCTTCTCGATCTCCGGATCCCTGTTTTTGACAAGCTCGCTGAGGCCGACGATGGGAGTTCCGGTGACGTGAAAGCCCATGGGGAAGAGGACGTTCTCGCCCCTCATCCTTCGATACCGCGCGACGACATCGCCGATGGTGAAGGTTCTGGTGTGACCGGCGTGGAGGTTTCCGTTCAGATAAGGGTAAGGTATCGTTATGAAGAACTTCTCTTTTTCAGAAGGCTCCGCCGCGAAGACCCCCGCCTCAGACCACTTCCGCTGCCACTTCGCTTCAATTGATGCAGCCCTGTAATCTTCGAGCAAATTCATCTCCTCCAAGGTCAGAGGTTCTTCTCCTCCGCCACCATCCTCTCCATCCTCTCGACCGCCTCGGCGATCCTCTCCGTCGGCTGGGTTACCGAGAACCGAACGTACCCCTCGCCGTAGTCGCCGAAGCCGACGCCTGGGGTCGCGACTATGCCCAGATTATCGATCAGCTTCCTCGTATAATCCTTGGACCTGCCGCCGGTCCAGGCCCAGAGGTAGAAGGTCGCCTCGGGCTTCTCGACCTCCAGGCCGATCTTCTTGAGGCCAGCGTAAAGGAGCTCCATCCTCTCCTGGTAGGTCTTTCTCATCTCGGAGGCGATCTTTTGGGCGTTCTTCAGGGCGACGATCCCCGCGTCCTGGACGGCCCCGAAGTTCCCGGAGTCGATGTTGCTCTTGACGTTCCCGATCCCGGCGACGATCTCCCGGTCTCCGACGACGAAGCCGACCCTCCAGCCGGTCATATTGCAGGTCTTGGAGAGGGAGTGAAACTCGACGGCCACCTCCCGAGCCCCCTCCACCTCCAGGATCGATGGCGGCCTTTTCTCGCCGAAGTAGACCTCAGAGTAGGGGTTGTCGTGGAGGACGATCAGGTTGTTATCGACGGCGAAGTCGACGAGCCTCTTGAAGAATTTGAGGTCGGCGCATGCCCCCGTCGGGTTGTTGGGATAGTTCAGAAAGATCAGCCTCGCCTTTCGGGCGACGTCGGAGGTGATGGCATCCAGGTCCGGGAGAAACCCGTTCTCCCTCAGGAGGGGGAGGATGACGGGAACCCCTCCCGCAAACTCGACGGAGGTCTTGTAGACCGGATAAGCCGGATCCGGGACCAGTGCGAGGTTTCCGGGGTTGAGGAAGGCGAGGGGGGCGTGGGCTATACCCTCCTTGGATCCGATGAGGGCGAGGACCTCCGACTCTGGGTCGAGGTCGACTTTGAAGGTCTCCTTATACCACTCGGCAACGGCAGTCCGGAACTCGATCTTCCCCTCGTAGGAGGGGTACTGGTGGTTTCTTGGGTCTGCGGCCGCCCGGCATAGGCTATCGATGATGATCTGGGGGGTGGGCAGGTCAGGGTCTCCGACCCCCAGGTTGATGACGTCCACCCCTCTCTTCTGAGCCGCTATCTTCGCCTTGTCGATGGCGGCGAAGGGGTACGGTGGGAGGGATTTTATCCGATCAGAGTACATGGGATGATCTCCAATGGTGGTATAGATCCACGATGCCGCCCTCGCCTGGTCCTGATCAGGATCGCGGGGCGGCGTCGGTTCGCTGATAGTAACAGTCACGTTGTATATAAGATTAGAGGAGTCGATGCTCGAGATGGAAGATCTGACCTCCTGGATCCCCCGGGAGGTGGCGGAACTTTATCAGAATGAGGGGATACGGGAGCTCTACCCACCCCAGGCCGCGGCGGTGGAGAGGGGCCTACTGGAGGGGAAGAACATGCTCGTCTCGGTCCCGACGGCCGCGGGAAAGACGATGCTCGCTGAGCTGGCGATGCTGAGGTCCGCCCTCTCCGGCGGCCGGTCCCTCTACATCGTCCCCCTCCGAGCCCTCGCCTCGGAGAAGCACGCCGCCTTCTCGCGGTTCTCCGCCCTGGGGGTGAAGGTGGGGGTCTCCAGCGGCGATATGGAGCGGCGGGACGAATATCTGGGAAGAAATCAGATCGTCGTCGCCACCTCGGAGAAGGCCGACTCCCTCATCAGAAACGGAGCCCGGTGGATCCGAGACCTCTCAGTCCTGGTCGTCGACGAGATCCACCTCCTCGACTCCCCGAACCGAGGCCCGACCCTGGAGATGACGATAACCAAGCTGATGAGGCTGAACCCGAAGATGCAGGTACTAGGACTATCCGCGACGGTCGCCAACGCCCGGGAGGTGGCGGCCTGGCTCGAAGCCGAGCTGGTGGAGAGCCGATGGAGGCCGGTGGAGCTGAAGGAGGGGGTTATCTGCGACGGAGTCCTCCACTTTCCGGGGGAGGAGGTCCCCCTCTCTCGCCGGCGCGACGACCTCGTCGACCTCGTCGAGGACACCATCGGCCAGGGGGGACAGATCCTGATCTTCGATAGCAGCAGGCGGAACGCCGAGGCGACGGCGACAAAGCTCGCGAAGGTGGTCGCAAAGGCGATCGATGGCGTGGTCGCATCGCGGTTCTCTGAGAAGATCCTCGCCACCGGCGAGACGGATATGGCAAAGAGGCTTGCCAACTGCGTCAGGTCCGGCGTCGCCTTCCATCACGCCGGCCTCCTCGCCGAGCAGAGGGCGGTCGTCGAGATGGGCTTCCGATCCGGCTTGATCAAGGCGATAGCCTCTACCCCGACCCTCGCCGCGGGGCTGAACCTCCCCGCAAGGAGGGTCCTCATAAAAAGCTATAGGCGGTATGAGGGCTCCCGAGGGATGGTCCCGATACCGGTGATGGAGTACCGGCAGATGGCGGGAAGAGCCGGAAGGCCCGGCCTCGACCCCCGGGGGGAGGCCCTCCTGATGGCGAAGAACGAGGCAGAGGTGAGGGACCTTCTGGACCATTACGTCCTGGGGGAGCCGGAGGAGATCTTCTCGAAGCTCGCCATGGAGCCGGCGCTCCGGACCCACCTCCTCTCGACGGTGGCGACGGGCTTTGCGAAGGATGCGGAGGAGCTGAAGAGGTTCGTCGACTCCACCTTCTACGCCAGCCAGCAGGAGGCCTGGCACCTCGAGGCGACGATGGAGCGGGTCCTGGAGTTTCTGATCGAGGGCGGCATGTTGGAGGCGGACCTGCGGCCCACCCCCCTGGGAGAGCTCGTCTCGCGGCTCTACATCGACCCCCTCTCCGCCAGGATCGTCGTCGATAACCTCCGGGCGAAGGAGAAGACGAAGATCACCGACCTCACCCTCCTCCACATGATCACCATGACCCCCGACATGGACACCCTCTACGTCCAATCCTCCGACGGCTGGGTCGAGGATTTCATCGACGAGCACGCATGCGAGCTCTGTCCCGAGGAGAACTACGACTGGATGATGAGGGAAGCGAAGACCGCCGCCCTCCTCCTGGAGTGGATCGCCGAATCGGAGGAGGAGAAGATCGCCGACCGGTTCCGGGTCGGCCCCGGGGACATCAGGCGCGTCGCGGAGACGGCGGAGTGGCTGATCCACTCGGCGGGCCGCCTCTCCGAGCACCTGGAGCTGGGGGCCACCTTCCGGATATACCAGCTTGAGAAGAGGGTCCACTACGGCGCCGGCCCCGACCTTCTGGGCCTTCTCGACCTGAAGGGGATCGGGCGGGTGAGGGCGAGAAAGCTCCACCGGGCCGGGTATACCAGCATCGAGAGGCTGAAGGAGGCGAAGGTCGCGAACCTATCAGAGATCCTCGGGCCGAAGATCGCCGAGAAGGTGATCGCCCAGCTCCGGGCCGATGGAGGAAGAGTAGGAGGAGAAGAAGGAGAAGGTGGAGGGAGATGGTAGCTTTCCTGAAGATGACCTTTTTGGCGGCCCGCCTCGCCCTCTCCCATCAGAGGAAGATCGAGCTCGATATCGCCCCGCTGAAGGATGACCGATGAAAGTGAACCTCGGGGGGATCGTCCCCCTCTCGACCCTCGACTGGACCGGCGCAGCCGCCGCCGTCATCTTCATGAGGGGGTGCCCTCTCCGGTGCCCCCACTGTCACAACGCGCACCTCCAGACCGGGGAGAGCTTCGAGGAGCTGGCGGATATAAAAAGCAGGATCGACGAGGCAGGGCCCTTCATCAGCGCTGTGATCCTATCCGGCGGCGAGCCCCTCGTCCAGCTGAAGGCATCGCGGAAGATAGCCATTCACTCAAAAAATATGGGACTGAAGGTGGGCGTAGAGACCAGCGGCCGCTTCCCGGACCGGATCGCCTCGCTTCTGGGGGAGGGGCTGGTGGATATGGTATTCCTGGACGTCAAGGAGGCGCTGCGGGACCCCGAGTATGCGAGGGCCACCGGCCGGTGGGACGTCGCCCCTCGGGTGGCGGAGAGCCTCCGGCTCTGCCTGGAGGCGGAGGTCCCCCTGGAGGTGAGGACGACGGTCTTTCCGAAGATGCCCTCTCTGGACCGGCTTCTGGAGATCGGGGGGTTCCTCAGCGACCTTGGGATCAGGTCTTACACCCTCCAGCAGGGGCTCCCGAGCGACTGCGAGAAGCCCTTCGACCTGGTTCCTATAAAATTGCTCATATATATCTCCACGGCGATGAAGGAGCGGTACGGCATCGACGCCACCATAAAGAAGGGGCCCCTCTCCTACAGGTCCCGACCGTACCAGACGGAGCTCTTCCAGATCTGCCAGCTCAGAAAGCTCCACCCCCGGCCCGCCTTCCCCAGCGGCTCAGAAAGGTTGAAATCGAGCGATCCCTTGAGGAAGGACCGGGACGATGAAGACCGAGACGGAGACGGAAGAGGATGAAGATCGTGGGATTCGTGGGGATGCCCGGCTCCGGGAAGTCGGCGGCCGCTGGAGTCGCCCGGGAGATGAACATACCCGTCGTCGTCATGGGCGACGTCATCCGGGAGGAGGCGGCCCGGCGGGGACTCCCGCCGACTGACAGAAACCTCGGGGCCGTCGGAAACGATCTTAGAAGTAAAGAGGGCCCCGACGCCATCGCAACTAGGTGCCTCGCGAAGATCCGGGCCACCGGCGCCTCCGTCGTCGTCGTCGAGGGGATCAGGAGCAGATCCGAGGTGGAGCTCTTCAGAGAAAGCTCCGACGACTTCCTCCTCATCGAGGTCTACGTCCCCGACGAGGTCCGCCTCGCCCGGATCGCCTCCCGGGGGAGGTCCGACGACGCAAATGACTGCGACCTCGCGAAGGCGGTGGCGGATCGGGACGCCCGGGAGCTCGGCTGGGGTATGGGCGACGCGATCCGGGCGGCGGACCTGCGGATCGAGAATGCGGGGAGCGTGGAGGAGTTTCGGGGGAGGGTGATGGAGGCATTGGAGGGTAAAAGTAAGGGCTCAGAGTTTCGTTCTTGAAAGAAACCACCATCTGAACAAACTTAAGCGCTATTGGAATTTTTCTCCGCGGTCGGGGATAAGGGGCCAAAAGGAGGGCCGCGCCGCCCGCCCGGCTCCGAAGGCGCGCATCTGCGCGATCTCTTTTACTCAGACCCTCATTCTATGATCTTCTTGAAGCTGACCGACGCCACCGCGAAGATCACCACGTCGAAGACGAGGATGGCGGCGACGTCGACGGCGAGGTTTGAGAGATCGCCGCTGATCAATAGCCCCCGGACGGCGTCGACGGCGTAGGTGAGGGGGTTGACCAGGGCGACGTACTGGAGGGCGGGCGGCATCAGCTCGATGGGGTAGAGGGCGTTGCTCGCAAAGAAGAGCGGCATGATCAGGGCCTGGCCGAGGCCCATGAACCGCTCCCGGGTCTTCATCAGGGAGGCTACGAAGATGGAGATCGCCGCAAACCCCCCCGAGACGAGGAAGAGGACGATGAAGGCGGCGATGATGTATGCCGGGTTCGGCATGAACCTGACCCCCAGAAGGATCGCCACCGGGAAGATGATGAGGGCCTGGACGACGGCCCGGACGCCGGAGGCGATCGATCTGCCTATGACGGTCGCCGACCTGGAGGCCGGGGCGACGAGGAGGCGCTTGAGGATACCCGTCTCCCTCTCCCAGACGATGGTGAGGCCATAGAAGACCGAGACGAAGATCGTCGACTGGAGGAGGACGCCGGGGGTGATGTAGTCGATGTACGGGATGCCGCCGGTGGGAATCCCCCTCACCTCGCTCATCACCGACCCGAAGACCGCAAGCCAGAGGATCGGCTGGATGGCCCGGGTGTAGATCTCAGTCCGATCGTGCCGGAGCCTCCGCATCTCCAGCTCGATCATCGCAAACATCTCGCGGAGGGAGTCATCGGCGGTCATCGATCGATCTCCATCAAAACCGCCATGGCAGCTTTACTTCCCATCTCCACCCCTCCCGGAGCTGAGGGGGCCGGCATACCTCAGGAAGACGTCGTCGAGGGTCGGCCTCGCCGTCGATATCCTCTCGAAGGATATCCCCTCGGAGCTCAGAGCCTCGATGACGAGGGGGAGCGCCCTCTCCCCGTCCTCGACGAAGACGTCGAGCTGCGTGCCACAGAGAACGGCATCCCGGACGAGATCCAGATCCCTGATCTTCCCGAGGGCCCGTTCATCGAAGCCGTTGTGGTTCTGGTTCTGGTGGTGGTTTGGGCTGAATCGGAGCTGAAGGATCTCGCCGTGGAGGGAGCGCTTCAGCTCCCCGGGGGTCCCCGACTTCACGATCCGACCGCGGCTGATGATCGCGATCTCGTCGGAGTAATGGTCCGCCTCGTCCATGTAGTGGGTGTTGAAGAAGACCGTCGTCCCGTACTCTTTTTTGAAGGCGGTGAGGCTCTCCCAGACCGCCTTCCTGGCGGTGGGGTCAAGGCCGATCGTCGGCTCGTCGAGGAAGAGGATCCTCGGCTTGACGAGGAGGGCGGCGGCGATCTCGAGCCTTCTCGTCATCCCGCCGGAGTAGGTCTTGACCATCCGTTCTGCCACCTCCTCCAGCCCCATCGCGCAGATGGCGTCCTCGATCCTCTCTTTTCTGTTGCTCTTGGGGACGCCGTAGATCTTGGAGTAGACGAGGAGGTTCTCACGGCCGGTGATGTCGAGCCAGACCGAGGTCTCCTGGGGGACATAGCCGATCATCCTCCGAACCTCCGCACCGCGGCGGACGACGTCGAGGCCGAAGGCCCGCGCCTCGCCAGAGGTCGGCCGAAACTGGGTCGTCAGGATCCTCATCAGGGTCGTCTTTCCCGAGCCGTTGGGGCCGAGGAAGGCGAAGACCTCCGCCTGATCGACGAAGAGGTCTACCCCGTCCAGGGCCCTCGTCTGTCCGTTGTAGGTCTTGGTGAGCTGCCGTGCTTCAATCGCAAACGCCATCTTCACCCGCCCGGATGTGATAATAAGTCTCGAACGATAGTATGAGCATTGTATCACGCTAACATCGATTCGTATAAGAAACCAGCGACATGCCGTATGATGCATAACGGGGCTGAACCTCTCATCCGCCCTTCTCGTTTCTCACGAGATTTCCATTCATTCTTTCGAAGATCGAGATTTTCAGGATTGGGGCCGAGGAGTAGTCTGCCCACAACGAGTTGATGTGGATGAAACAAACAACGTGTGAACTCATCGAATGGGATGTACCTTATGGGAGCAAATCGGATGCAATCGATCTCTTCATTTCGCCGCGCGATCTGAGATAGCGATATCAACTCAGTTGCGGTAGACTACCGGGCCGAGGGGTAGTCTACCTATAACGAGTTGCTGCTCATTAAAACCGCAACATCAGTCCTCATCCATAAGATGTACTTATGAGATCCAATCGCGTGCAATCGACCTTCTTATCTCGCCCATGTAGTCTGATAGGTGAGGTAAACTCATTCGCGGTAGATTACCGAATATTGCCAACGACACTTATAAATATACGTTAGTTTATATCACATAATAAGATTTAATTTGATAATTGTATGTTAGGAGGTTGATGAATCATGAAAGGAACAGCTTTGATATTGGTTGTTATGTCATGCATATCGCAAGCGACATTACCAGCGAGTGAAGCAACGAATTACACACTGGGAATCTTCGGTAACGCGAATATGGACGGAACAATCGACGAAGCGGACATTGAATACGTCCGGGGAATAATCGACAGTAGATATAAAGCTACAGAACTATCGGATGCTAATTACGATGGCAGAATAGACGAGAACGATATCTCCCAAATTGAGTTGATCATACAGGGCGAGGAGAAGGAGATTACAATCATCGATTCTGCTGATAGGATCGTAACGGTGAAGAAGCCAATAGAGAGAGTAGTTATTGCCTATTGGATCGACGCCGCTCTGACATTACAAGCACTAAAAGCCGATGAGGCGGTGGTTGGTGTTACAGATGTCATAAAAGATGAGCCAATACTCTTCCCAGAGCTCAGCAAACTCCCAAGTGTTGGAATACAGCCATCCCCTGATGCACTTGACTATGAGAAAATTCTGGAGCTCGGGCCTGATGTGGTCCTTACAGGCGGCACATCGATGGACCCAGACGAAGAGATCATAGAAAGAATTCAAGCTCTCGATCCAAATATCAGGGTGCTTTGGTTCACGTTCTGTGTTCCATCACTTTACGATGACGAAGTGAAAAAGGTAGGATATATTTTTAACAAGAGAGATGAAGCAGGTGAGCTTATTAACTGGAACGAGGAGCATTTAAATGACATTTTGGAGAAAGTGCGCAATCTTCCAGATGACGAAAGAACAAAAGTCTACACAGAGTTCTTCATGGATTACTACACAGGCGGTGAAGGAACTGCGTACCAAGACTACATTGAGATGGCAGGTGGAAAGAATGTATTTAGTGGCATCATAAGCGATGGAGTATATAAATTGGTTGAAGTGGACCCCGAGGAAATAATAGAACGCAATCCCCAGGTAATACTTCATCATCTAGGTATGGCATATGCAGGAGGTTACAAAGTTGACGATGTAACAGTGCTGCGTGAAAAAAGAGAGGAAATTATGGATCGCTCCGGTTTTTCCGCTATTGAAGCGGTGCAAAACGAGCGTGTTTACACCCTCGACTCAAATATCGTACTTTGTGCAATATACCCAGTGGGCGTTTCATATTATGCAAAATGGTTCTATCCAGAGCTCTTCAAAGACTTAGATCCAAAAGCAATTCATCAGGAGTACCTGACCAAGTTCCTCGGAATTGACTACGACTTAAGCAAGCATGGATCATTCGTTTATCCTCCACAAGAGAACCCGTTGTGACGATAAGCAGGGATCGTCATGAACTGCAAGACCGAGGATTTTGAACAGTACGATGTAATAGTAGTAGGCGGGGGCCTTGGGGGTCTCAGCTCTGCGGCTCTTCTGGCTGGACACGGCTACAAAGTTGTTCTGTTCGAGCAGCATTGCAATGTAGGTGGATATGCCAGTCGCTTCTGCCGCAAGGCACCTGATGGAGATCCTTTCCACTTCGAAGCCTCCATCCATACCATCGCTGGCTGCGAAGAAGACGGAGCCGTTCGCCAGGTGCTGCGGGAGGCAGGGGCAGAAGGAGATGTGGAGTTCCTGGACTTGAGCCAGAGCTGCATGAAGATCGTCATCTCAGATAGAGTGCTTAACCTCCCTACCAGGCAGGAGGAGTTTATGGAGATGATAGCCGGCCAGTTCCCTGCAGAACGCCGCAGCATCGAGAGGTTCTTTTCCGACTTGAATCGCATCTGGGACCTTCTTCCTGCCACTCAATCCAAGCCCCTGTTCGACGAGCCTGCAGGCTTCGATCCTGAGCTGGCACATCGCCTGTCTCAGCCTTTGAGTACAGTTCTCTCATCCTACTTTTTGAACCAAAGGATCTTTCGTTATCTATATCTGCCCATCAGCTACTTCGGGATAAACCTCTCGGAGATCGATTTCCTGAAATACGCTGTCTCTCTGAGGGAGTTCTTCCAGGCGAGAAGCTACTGGATATTAGGCGGTTCCCAGACCCTTTCCGACGCCTTTGCCGGAGCCATCACGCGGCATGGTGGTAAGGTTGAGACGTGCTGTAAAGCAAAGAAGATCCTGCTTGATGAAGGGCGCGCCGCAGGCGTAGAGCTGGAGGACGGTAGAAAGGTATTCTCTGATAGCGTGATATCCAATGCTGATGCCTCCTCAACTTTCCTGGAGATGGTGGGCGAAGAGCAGTTGCCTTCAGAATTTATCCGTTCCTTGAAAAATATGACCGCTACGCAGTCTTTTTTCCAGGTCTATTTAGGGATGGACGACAGCTTTCAGGTCCCCGAAGCATTGCGAAATTCCTTCGAGATTTGCATCATGAATGAATCCGGAGACTATCCCTTCGTGGGCTTGACCAATTACACACTCCTAGATCCATCTCTAGCCTCCAGGAATAGGCAGATACTGACTATCGCAGTTCCCATGAGGACGGTCGAACCAGATGACTGGGGCATCTCCAGTTACCATGAGCGCAACGAGGAGTACCGCTCCCGGAAAGAGGCTATCACCGAGGAGCTGATATCCATTGTTGAGGGGACGATTCCAAGGCTGCGAGAGCATATCCTGGTAAAAGAAGCGGCCACGCCCCTCACATTCCAGAGGTATACCCTGAATAAAAACGGAAGCTACTTGGGTTTCGACATCTGCTTCAAGCGTCTGCCACAGAAGACACCAATCGATGGCCTCTACCTGGCAGGCGGCTGGACCGAGCCCCACGCGGGAGTGATGGGTGTGATCATCAGCGGAAAACAGGCGGCAGAGCTGGTCCGGAGCTATATCGGTGGGTCTGAGGTAAACGCATGAAAATCAGAGCTAATGACTCTGAGGAAATTCACAGGGAGTACATCGAAGAGTGGCTTGGTGTGCCCTATTAGAGGATCTGGGCCTATCCCCAGGCGAGCGCCTGAACTTATGTAGGAGGATTGAAGATGAGAATGGTCTTATTGGGACTAGCTTGCCTCTCGCTGATCTCTGCTACAGTGAGCGCGCAATATATCGTGGTTCCCGGAGATGCCGACGGAGACATGATAGTGTCAGACAAAGAAATAGAACTGGCCGAGCAATCATGCGATGAAGGTAAAATAACCTCTGATGAGCTGGAAGAGATCAGGCATATACACGAGGCCTATCCCATCACAATAGTGGATTCTGCAGATAGAGTTGTTACCATCTACAAGCCTGTAGAACGAATTATAATCCAGCCCACTTCATCGTATGAGCCCATATGGATCCTAGGAGCCCAAGACAGAGTAGTAGGCGTGACCAATACAGCTAAAGATCTAGCTTATACTTGGCTTCCAGGAATTCAGAATAAGTCTTCTATAGGTGAATATAAAGAGCTTGATTACGAGAAGATTATAGAGCTCAAACCTGACATAGCCCTCGTAAGCAATTCCGGGATTGAAACGAAAAAGATCGACGAAATCCTGGAGCCTGCTGGAATAACGGTAGTTGGTGCTGAGTTCGTAGAACTGGAAACATTTGATTCCGAGCTCAAAAATATCGCAGAAATCCTTGAGGCCGAAGAGCAAGCTGAAGATTTTCTCGCCTGGAGAAACGAATACATCAATTCCGTCAAAGAAAAAACCAACGAAATCGATCCTAGAGTACGGGTTTACGGCGAATGGGCTCACGTGGAACGTGCAACAGGTGGAAAAACGTCAGCTATTGATTCCACGATTAAGGTTGCAGGTGGCGACAACATCGCTGGGGATCTTGATGAATACTGGATCGTGCTAGACCCGGAGTTCATAATGACCGAAAATCCCGAGGTGATATTCTTTGCAGCCTGGGAGGACATGTTAGGCCTCACCGGGTATTATGTAGATAATTACGAAGGTGCAATGCAGTTCGTAGAATCGGCCACCAACAGAACAGATCTAAAGGATACATCTGCTGTACAAAACGGCGGAGTTTACGTTCTGGATGCAGGATGTGTCCTTACGTCAGCCAGGAATTTTGTTCCCACACTCTACTTAGCTAAGTGGTTCTACCCAGATCGATTTGAGGACCTGGATCCTGAAGCCGTTCACAAGGAGTACTTCGAGAAATGGCTTGGCATCCCCTACCAGGGTGTCTGGGCATATCCGCAGGCGAGCGCCCGAAGTCGCGAATGGCAGGGATGACCGACGCTAGACTGGGACCACATATAAACGATCTCTCATGGCATCCCAAGAGGGGCCCCTGGAGAACGACTAAGTGAAGTTGCTGGCAGCAAGTGATAAGTGCTGTCGGAGATGGAAAGTTGGATGGAGAGAGGAAGGTCTCGCCGCCCTAGTGGTCGATCCATCATGATCGGTCCTGGACATCAGAGCAGGGCCAAGAACGTTGGCCCTACCCCTGATATGAAAGAGGCATGTCACCTGAGAAATCAGCCCTGCAATTCTAGATTTTATAAAAAGTCCCTTCGCATCGTAATGTTTATTACTAATTAGTTTTGAATCGACCGATAGTAAGAGGTAATAAAATGAAAAGTTCTACTGGTGTAATTACAGTGATGGCGTTATGCATGTTGCTGCCCCTCGGGCCAGCAGGTGCATCGATGGTCACACTCCAGGTATTCGGAAACGCCAACATGGACGACACCATTGACGATCTGGACATTGAATATGTCCAAGGGATCATCGCAGGCGAAAATGAGGTTACGGATCTCGCAGATGCCAACCGAGACGGCCAAGTTGATGCGAGTGATATAACCCAGCTCAACAGCATCATAAATAAAGAGGCGACAAATCTCACATTGATGGATTCGGGCGGAAATATCGTCACGATAAGTCTGCCGGTAGAGAGAATAATTTTGTATCACCACCAATGTGGTGAAGTTATCCAAATATTGGGGGCACAGGATAAAGTGGTGGGGGTGAGAGATACCTTCAAAGATCAGGTCAGGAGGTTCCCGGAGATCAGCACCAAGCCCAGCATAGGAAGCGGGTACGACCCTGATATCGAGGCTGTACTTTCCCTGGACCCCGATTTGATCTTGGCCTATAGCAGCTATCAGTTCCCAGACCCCGAGTTACTTGATTCAAAGTTGCCAGATGATGTGGCGGTCCTGCGCATGGACTGTGAATGTAACAGTGGCGTAGATGTTGTCAAAGAATCGGTTGTCACCCTGGGTTATCTGCTGGATAAAGCGGAGAACGTAGAGGAGTATCTGGAATGGCACGATAAATACATCGACGAGATAGCCGAAAGAATCTCCCAGGTTCCAGAAGACGAACGGTTGAGATTCTTCCTGGAGAGCTCGGGAACGGAGACCCTATCTCGTACCGCCATCGGGAATGGTCATGCAGCCCATCAGATCTGCGTGCTGGCGGGAGGAGATAACATAGCCGCTGGCAACGTACCTCTGCAGTCCAATAGTGAGGTAGAATACGGCTCCGTCGAAACGGAATGGGTCCTTGAACAAAACCCAGAAGTCATAGTTTGCAGGGCGATGGGTGAGGGAATTCGGCCCTACGAACTTGACGATACATCTATATTGGCCGCTCACGCGGACGAAATCAGAGAGTTGCCCGGTTTTGCAGCCGTTGACGCGGCAGCAAACGACAGGATTTACATAATCACAAATGATTATGCCATATCTCCAAATTATCCAACCACAGTGGCCCTATTGGCCAAGTGGTTTTATCCGGATTTGTTTGAAGATGTCGATCCTGTAGCCATTCATCAGGAGTACATGGACCTGATGGGCATATCGTTCAACGTTTCTGAGCATGGAGCTTTCTTCTACCCTAGTCTGAGCTAAATTTAAGGGTAGATGGTGGCTGCCATGATCGACTGGAACCGCGTATGGAAGGACACTCTCCTGGCATCCCGGGACGGACGCCTTGAGAACTGCTACGTGAAAGAGGAGGCTGCTGATCGGTACGACCGATCCGAGGTAGCATGGCTTGACGGCGAAAGAAGGGCCGCCGCTCTAAAGATCGATCCCTCCTGGTCGGTCCTGGACATCGGTGCGGGGCCGGGAATCCTGGCCCTGCCCCTGGCCCGGAGGGCGGCGAGGGTCACGGCGGTGGAGCCGTCCCCAGCCATGGTCGAGAGGCTGAAGAGGCATATCGGAGCCGAGGGGCTTTCCAACATCCGGATCCTTTCCGCCCGATGGGAGGACCTCGCCGAGGAGGAGGTGGACCAGCACGATCTGGCCATCGCCTCCTATTCTCTCGCCTTTCTGGATATCCAGGAGGCTCTCCTCAAGATGAACAGGCTGGCCAAACAACAGGTCCATCTCTACTGGTTTGCGGGGATTCCCTCCTGGGAGAGGATCAGGGCTGACCTCTACCCCTCGATATACGGGAGGGAGCACATCCCAAGCCCGATGTGCGACGTCCTCTACAACCTCCTCTACAGCCTGGGGATCTATCCGGAGGTCCAGGTGCTGGAGGGGACCAATTTTCCGAGGGTTTACGAGAGCATGGAGGACGGCATCTCCAACATTCGTGAATCCCTGGGGCTCTGCCATCAGGAGCATGACGGCTTGATCAGGGATTACTTGGAGAGGCGAGGGAAGCTTGAGGGCGATCGGGTGATGCTGGAGGACGCCACGACATACGTGAGGATCTCATGGAGGACAGAGGATCGCAGTCTATGAGACCTCTTAGATGAGGAGAGAATTATCCTGCCAAAAAGAATCCAGGATCAGATATTATTTGTATGATCTGTACCATCGCTCATACCCCTTATGGCTCCCGAAGCAGTGAAGCACATAGATCTTCTCTCCTTTGATCTCGCAGACGATCCTCGCCTGTTTGGTCACCTTTACTATATGGCAGGGGATTCCGTGCTTCATCCGCTTGCGAGGAGGAAACACCATCATCTTCTCCAGGCGGTTCAGAAAAAGGACCTTCAGCTCCTGCGGGAGGTTCTCAAGCTCCTTTTTTGCAGAATCGGAGAAGACGAGGTCCATAGATCGTCAGGGCTCGGGCTCCAGGATCTTTTTTATCTCTTCAAAGGAATGGGTCTTGGCCTTTCCTGCTTCCAGCTCGCCCATCTCCGCCATGACCCCTCTATGTACCAGCATCAGCTCTTCTTCCTCAATAATCCGCTTATATGCCATTATGGCCTGGCGTATGACCTCCGTCCGGTTTCCTGCGTAGCCTTTCTCGATGATGCTTTTTATAGCAACCTCGTACGGAGCCCCAAGATTAACGTTCATAGATCATCATCCTATGCATATTGAATGAGCATTGAAGTAAATAAGGATTGCTCACGCTGGCCGATCACGGCGTCGATGATCGACTCGTACCCGTACGGGAGCACTCTCTCCTGGCATCCCGCGAGGGACGCCTTGAGAACGCCCGCGTGAAGGAGGCGACGGCGGAGCGGTACGACCGATCGGAGGCGGGACGGCGAGAGGGGAGAGGGCCGCCGCCTGGAGATCGATCCCTCATGGCCAATCCTCGGCATCGGAGCGAGGCGGGGGACCCTGGCACCGCCTCTTCCCGCACAGCGAAGGGGCGGGAGACACCGCAATCGTGCTCCACCTCTCGCTTAGCTCCCTGCTTCTTGTTCGATTTTTGGTCTACTGTTCACGGGGTGCTCAGGAGGAGATCTTAGGGAGATGCTCCTGAATGGGAGGGGTGGCCCAGTGAAGCTGTACGAAATCCGGGCCTGAGTATACTTACGTTTTTTTTATTTTTTATTGATAATATTATATAGTTAATTATTAATACTTGTGATGATTTTACTCTGGATTAGTATTCAAAGATTTGTGCTGGAGAGATTGAAGATGAGAACGGCCTTATTGGTATTGGTTTGCCTCTCGCTGATCTTTGCTACAGCGAGCGCGCAAGGTATCGTGGTCCCCGGAGATGCTGACGGCGACATGATCGTCTCCGACGAAGAGCTGAGATTGGCGGAGCAATCCTACAGTGAGGGGAAGACAACATCCGATGAGCTGGAAGAGATCAAGCACATACATGAAAAATATCCCATAACAATCGTAGATTCTGCTGATAGAACTGTGACGATATACAAACCGGTACGGAAAATAATTATTCAACCCACTACATTATATGAACCAGTTTTTGTTCTTGGTGCCCAAGACAAACTTGCGGGGATAACCACAACAGCACAAGAGTGCTATTCATGGGTACCTGAAATGGAAGACAAGCCTACAATTGGCGGATATCAGGAACTCGATTATGAAAAAATTATAGAGCTTGCTCCAGACATAGTTCTTACTTTTAGGGAACGGCCCGATATTGAGGAAATATTGGAGCCTGCAAATATTCCAATAATCGTCTTGAAGTTTGCAGAGCTCGATAAATTCGAATACGAATTTGACATTCTGGCAAGATTATTGGAGGAAGAAGCGCGAGCTGAAGAGTACATAATATGGCGAAATAGCCATTTAACTCAGATAAAAGATGCGACTGAAGGGATAGAACCGAAGGTTCGCGTATTTACTAGTGGTGCCGATACACTTGAAACTTGGAAGAGCAATACAATTGGTTCTGGCATTCATGACATAATAACAAATGCCGGGGGTTATAATATTGTAAGCGCGCTTCCAGGAGATTATAGCGTTACAGTTGATCCCGAATGGATTCTTGATGTGGATCCTGAAGTAGTTGTTGCCACGGGATGGTCAAGCGAACTCGTTGGATACTTCGTGGAGAGTTCTGAAAACGCGAAACAAGTCGTAGAAGGGCTACACAATAACGAGGTATTAAGAGAGACGATTGCGGGCAAGTCTCGTAGGATTTATTTAATTGACGGAATGAACCTTCTAGGAAGTTGTAGTGCCCCCATAGGCATCTCTTATTGTGCCAAGTGGTTCTACCCAGAACAATTTGCTGAAATGAATCCCCAAGAACTTCATAGAGAGTACATCGAAGAATGGTTGGGCGCACCCTATCAGGGGGTTTGGACTTATCCTCAGGCGACCGCCTGAATTTGTAGAGGAGGATTGTAAATGAGAACGGCCTTATTGGCATTGGTTTGCCTCTCGCTGATCTTTGCTACAGCGAGCGCGCAAGGTATCTTGGTCCCTGGAGACGCTGACGGCGACAAGATAGTCTCCGACGAAGAGCTGGAATTGGCGGAGCAATCCTACAGTGAGGGGAAGATAACATCTGATGAGCTGGAGGAGATCAAGCATATACATGAAAAATATCCCATCACAATCGTGGATTCTGCTGATAGAGAGGTGACGATATACAAGCCTGTAGAACGAATGATAATTCAACCCACGTTTGAGTATGAACCCGTTTTCATATTGGGCGCACTGGATAAGCTTGCTGCAGTAACAAACACCGCCAAAAAGTGTTTCTTCTATATACCGGGCATCGAAGATAAGCCCTCTGTGGGGGAGTATAAGGAGATAGATTTTGAGGCAGTGATTGAAAATATGCCTGATGTCTATGCAATTGGTTCAACTAGGACTATAGATGAGGTGGAGGATAAGTTAAATCCGATTGGCACTACAGTAATCGTATTAGATCTATCTAGCCTGGACACGTTCGAAGAAAACTTCCGAACTCTAGCTAAATTGATGGAAGAAGAAGAGCGAGCAGAAGAATTTCTCACCTGGTGGGAGAGTTACCTTATTGATATCAGAGAAAAAACCGCTAACATAGAGCCTAAGCGACGAGTTTACAACGATTATGCTAACGAGTTGCCATGGAGTACAGGAGCCCGGACGTCAGGCATACACGATGCTATAACTCTTGCAGGTGGTTTCAACATAGCTGGCATTTTAGATAAGCTTTATTACGTAGAAGTGGACCCAGAGTGGGTTCTAGAACAGAAACCAGAGGTTATTATCATCCCTGCTTTCCATGACTATGATCCGTCGGCATCTTACCTTACAGGATATCAACTGGAAAACGGTGATAATGCCAAGAAATTCATAGATGAAGCATCCCAATGGGATGGATGGAAGCAAATGGATGCGGTCAAGAACGGTAACGTCTATGTGTTAGATGGTGATACCAGTTTCACGAGTTGTAAGGCTGTTATAGCTGCTGTTTATATGGCCAAATGGTTCTATCCAGAAGAGTTTGCAGACCTCGATCCGGAGGCCATCCATAGGGAGTACTTCGAAGAGTGGCTGAGCGTGCCCTATCAGGGAGTTTGGGCATATCCCCAGGCGACCGCCTGAATTTGTAGAGGAGGATTGTAAATGAGAACGGCCTTATTGGCATTGGTTTGCCTCTCGCTGATCTTTGCTACAGCGAGCGCGCAAGGTATCGTGGTCCCTGGAGACGCTGACGGCGACATGATCGTCTCCGACGAAGAGCTGGAATTGGCGGAGCAATCCTACAGTGAGGGGAAGATAACATCCGATGAGCTGGAGGAGATCAAGCATATACATGAAAAATATCCCATCACAGTCACTAACTCGTATGGAGATACAGTAACGATATATAAGCCAGTGAATGGAATAATATCTACACCATCATGGTCTATTGAGATGCTATTCATCCTCGACGCATTAGACAAGGTCGTAGGTGTAACCTCGACACAACAGGAGGTTTTTGGTTGGATTCCTGGAATGGATTCGAAGTCGACTGTTGGTGCCTGGAATTCGATCGACTATGAGAAGATCATTGAGTTAAATCCAGACATTGTTAACACCGCATTTGACCAAAAAGATGCTATGGAACACGCAGGGATAACTTTCTTGAGATTATCTACTCGGAATTGGACTACATTTGAGACTGATCTTAAGTGTTTAGGGAAAGTGTTGGAGAAGGAAGAGCGAGCAGAAGAGTTCCTTCGCTGGAATGGTGATTACAAGAGTCAGCTCGCTGAGATCGTTGAAACTATCCCTCCAGAAAATAGGTTAAGTGTCTACGGAGAAAGCAACCATCATTATTTATTTGCGGCTGCGCCTAATTCTGGTCTGCATCATGCAATAACCTCGGCAGGGGGCATCAATATCGGAAAAGATCTCGGTTTCGAATCGTCCTTTTTAGATGTAGATCCAGAATGGATCCTAACTGAAGATCCAGATGCCGTCATAATAGCCGCAACTATGAGTGAATGGGCACCTGGCCCTGCCCTTGATTACTATCCTTCCGATACGACTGAAAGCCTGAACCAATATTTGGAGCTAACCCGAAATCGACCGGGCATCATGAACACAGATGCGGCCAATAATGGACGGATCTATCTGCTTCATGGCTACTGCTCCGAGGGTGCTCCTAGGGGTGTCATCGCAGCCTATTATATTGCCAAGTGGTTATATCCAGAGTACCTCCAGGATATAGATCCCAATGAGATTCATGAAGAATACTTTGAGAAGTGGCTGGGCGCTCCCTACCAAGGAATTTGGGCGTACCCGCAGGAAAGCTGAGCGCGAAGCTAAGCGCTCATCATTTTATTTTTATCCTCATGGGCGTGCAACTAAGATGACTAGCGAGATGATACAAGTTGAAAGGTTAGCCAAGTCATTCGGGAACCATGATGCAGTCAATGGCATATCCTTCGACGTCCTCGCTGGCGAGACCCTCGGCCTCCTGGGACCCAACGGCGCCGGCAAGACCACCACCATCCGCATGCTCACCGGCCTCGTCCGCCCATCCTCCGGAAGGATCACCGTCGGCGGCTACGATGTGCTGAAAAACCCCATCGAAGTAAAACGGCTGTTCGACATCTCGCCCCAGGAGGCTAGCCTTCATCCTCACCTGGGCATAGCCGAGGACCTCTACTTCTACGCCCGGCTGCGGGGCCTCTCCCGAAAGGATGCGAAGCTCCGGGCCCAGCAGACATTACAGTGGGCGAAGCTGGAGAGCCATGCCAAAAAGAACGGCCACCAGCTCTCCGGCGGCATGCAGCGCCGCCTTCTCATGGCCCGGGCCCTGATCACCGACCCGCCCATCCTCTACCTGGACGAGCCGACGACGGGGCTGGACCCCCAGTCCAGGCACGCCCTCTGGGAGTACATCTTCGAGCTGAAGAGGCGAGGAAAGACGATGATCCTCACGACCCACTACATGGAGGAGGCGGAGAAGCTCTGCGACAGGGTGATCATCATCGACCACGGAAAGATCATCGCCGAGGGTTCGCCCGCAAAGCTCCGAAGAGGGCTCGGCATCGACTCCATCCTCACCCTCAAGCCCCGCCGGCCCTTCTCCTCCGCCGATCTTCGGGCTCTGAAGGAGATTCCCGGCGTTTTGGACCTCAGCAGCCCCAACGGCTCCAACGGCTGCATCACTGTTCATCTGCGAGAGAAGGAGGCCCTGGACGAGATCGTGGTGGCCGCCTCCTGCCTGGCGGGGATCGACGAGCTGAACCTGACGGAGGCGAGCCTGGAGGACGTCTTCTTGCAGCTCACCGGCAGGGGGCTTCGGGAATGATCCCCCGCCCCATTCTGGCCTCCCTCGTCACCTTCGAGAGGGAGATCCGCGACTACCGGAAGAACATCTTCTACTTCGCCCTGAGAAACCTCATCCAGCCCGTCTTCTTCGTCCTGGTGATAGGCGTCGGCCTCGGCTCCTTCGTAAACCTGCCAGGCCGCGAATCCTACCTCAGCTTCATGTTGCCGGGGATACTGATGATGAGCGTGGTTCAGGTCTGCTACCAGCACTTCAGCTCTGAGATCTGGATGTCCAAGAACCACGAGGGCTACCTCGAGCTCCTCACCATGACCGCCCCCATAAAGCCTCGCGAGGCGGTGGCCGGATATCTTCTGACCGGCATCGTCGTCGCCTTCTTCGCGGTCCTCTGCTTCCTTCTGCCCGTCTGGCTGCTCCTCCCCGGCTTCGCCATCTCCCTTTCTGCCCTCATGCTATTCACCATCGGCCTCGCCCTCTTCTTCACCTCCGCAGGGATCGCGGTGGGAGTCTCGGTCCTCGACCCCCACACCCTGACCACGGTGGGCATCTTCATCACCATGCCTTTAACATACTTGTGCGGCGTCTTCGTTCCCGTCGAGATGTATCCGCCCCCGTTCAGGCTGATGATCGAAGTCATCCCTCTCACCCCCGCCATCGAGGGGCTGAGAGAAGGCGGTCTTCCCATCGCGGAGATCATCTACGTCTGGTGTGCGGCAGCTCTGGCGGTTGTTGCGGCCATCAAAGTATTCGAGAGAAATATGCACCCATAGCCACAGCAGTCGGAATGTGGCGATACAACTCCCTCATGGCTGCTGGATATCTAATGGATTCGAATTCCTATGCTCGCAGATAATCAATGTGTTAGCGGTTTATTATTACTATCAGAAGCTGCATCAAAGATCTAGTATGAATTTAACCGAAAGATTTATTACTAATTACGATATTGATGCCGATGGGGTGCAAGACAGACACCATGCCATGACCTCCTCAGACACGGCATCCCTCCATAGGCCAATGCCCTCCATCCAGTAGGGGCGCTGTCTCCGAGGGCAGTGCCTGCTCGGAACCAGCGCCCCTCTTCTGCCATTTTAGCCGCTGCAGACTTGCAAAAAATATGAGTTTATTTAAACAAAATATTATTTAATATGAATTTCAACCAAAATCGTTATAAATAATTCAGTCTTACTCTTAGCGCCTTGCGTATCATGTATTCGCAGATAAAAAGGCATAGGAATAGGGTGATGATATGAAGATGGATCGAGTTATAGCGACGACCCTCCTCCTTCTGGCCCTGGTCCCGGGGATGGCCATGGCCGAAGGGGTGGATATGTACCAGCTCGGCGCAGACGCCGCAGAGTACGCCATGGCAGAGCTGGGGTTTGAGAAGGGTGACGCGAACGTCCTGGCCCTCACCAACGCCGGATACCCGGTGATCGACGGCCAGACGACCGATCTCTGCCTCGACGCCGTGATGGAGGCGACCGGCTCTAGTCCAGGAAAAGAGAACCTGATCAACATCCTCTCCGCCCCCTGGAAGCCCCTCTGGTTCGGCTTCTATAACAGCAATACGGGGGAGGCGGTCTACATGAAGGCGAACGCCGACGCCTCCGGCTTCGAGATCCAGGATAAGGAGAAGATCGACGCCGAGACGATCCTCGCCAACGTCGAGGGCTGGGAGCCGGGCAACTTCAGCCACATGATGCCCATCGCCAACGTCTGGGCCCACGAGAATACGCCTTACGTCTTCATGAAGGCGGTCCAGCTCCACGACCACATCTGCCCCGGTGTCTCCAGCGGCTTCTTGCTCGCGAAGTATGTGGAGAAGACGCTTCCCATCGAGGACCCCGCCAACCAGAGCTACAAGGTGATAGCCTGTCCCAACTGGTGCAAGGACGACTACTTCCAGGTGGCCTGGGACTGCACCCCCGGCAAGAGCGGCCTCTTCGTCAAGAAACTCACCGACGTTGAGACGACCGCCCTGACCGAGAAGTACGGGACGAGGGTCGCCGGAATATTCATCCGCTGGGACGGATCTTCCAGCACCGGTGACGGCCTGGTCCTCGGGTTCGACTTTGACAAGGCCGGGAACATGAGCAACATCGACACCTGGCCGAGCTGGGCCTATCGGGTAAAGGAGGACATTGTCCTGATGGACGCCGCCGACGCCCCCGAAGAGTTCGTCTCGACGATCAAGGAGTTCAGCCTCGCGAACAACGACGAGCTGGTAGCCCTCCAGGGAGCGGGCGTAAACCCCCTGAAGGTGCTGGGTGTAGAGACCTGAGATAGATTGGATTCGGGGGTGGATCTGATCATCCCCCCCACTTTTCATCTAGATCTTTGGCAGTGCATGGCTTTTTTCCCGCCAGGATAGTATCCTGGCCTCCCCATCATGCCGATGATCGGGGTCCAAAAGACTAGTATGAATTAAATCAACAGAGTTAATACTAATTACAATATATTCCTTGCTAGAGTGCACGCCGATCAACGCACCATGATCTCCGTTGAGATGGCGGCTCTCTCCAGAGCGTTTGCCCTCCACCCAAAGAGGGCGCTGTTCTGAGGGCAACAACTGTGCAAAACCAGCGCCCTAGTCTGCCATTTCAGCTAAGGCTGATTTCGCTAGACCAGCACGGTACCGAATATGAGGCGATAAAGTGAAAATGTATAAATTAGAAGTGGCAGTTCTGCTCCTGATCTCCCTGGTGCCAGGGATGGCGATAGGGGACGGGGCAGATATGTACCAGCTCGGCGCGGACGCCACAACTTACGCCATGACGGAGCTGGGTTTTGAGAAGGGAGATGTGAACGTCCTGGCCCTCACCAACGCCGGATATCCGGTGATCGATGGCCAGACCACCGACCTGTGTCTGGATGCGGTGATGGAGGTCTCAGGCTGCACCCCCGGAAAAGAGAACCTGCTCAACATCCTGAGCCCACCCTGGAAGCCCCTCTGGTTTGGGTTCTTCAACAAGAACACCGGCGAGGCGGTCTACATGAAGGTGAACGCTGACGCCTCCGGCTTTGAGATCCAGGATAAGGAGAAGATCGACGCTGAGACGGTCCTCGCCAAAGTCGACGCCTGGGAGCCGGGCAACTTCAGCGGCATGATCCGCTTCGCCAACGTTTGGGCTCACGAGAATACCCCATTCGTGCTCATGAAGGCAGCCCAATTACACGACCACATCTGCCCCGGGCTCATCAGCGGCTTCATGCTGGCTAAGTACGTGGAGAAAGAGCTCCCCATCGAAGACCCGGCCAACCAGAGCTACAAGGTGATAGCCTGCCCCAACTCGTGCAAAGATGACTACTTCCAGATAGCCTGGGACTGCACCCCCGGAAAGAGCGGCCTCTTCGTCAAGTCCCTCACCGCTTCTGAATCGAGCGGTCTAAAGGAGAAGTACGGAGCTGGTATATCCGGAATATTCATTCGATGGGACGGATCTTCCAACGCTGGCGACGGCCTGGTTCTGGGAGGAAATAGCTCCAGCTCTAGCACCAGCACGAACGAGACGGCCTCCTGGCCTGAATGGGCCACCAAGCTGAACGGTGCTCTGCAGCGAATGGACTCAGCCGACACCCCTGAGAACTACGTCACCACCATCAAGGAGTTCCACCTGGAGAGCGCGGAAGAGCTACAGGCTCTCCAGAGCGCAGGGGTCCACCCCCTGAAGGTCCTCGGCGTCATGTAAGGGTAAGACGCAAAAGTTCATGGGGTGACGAGGTCACCCCGACCTTTTTTCTGTAATATTTACCCGGCGCATCTCTTCCAATCTCGGCGACCCGGCCTCAGCGCCCCTTCATCGCCACCAGGGCGCCGGCGAGGGCGACCGGCCCCACAAAGCTCCTCCTAGCCCGGCTGGAGTCGACGAAGACCGGATCCATAAGGACGGGGGCGCCAAAGCCCCTCGCTCCCGAGAGGAGCATCAGGGTCCTGAATACGAGATTTCCTGAGATCCCGTCGGGGGCGACGATCAGGTCGTCGCCGCGGCACTCCTCGATGAGGATCCCCCGGTGGACCGCCCGGACCCCGGCGTCCCGGGCGAGCCTCGCCACCAATTCCCCCTCGGCGAGGGTTCTATCGACCCGGTCGCTCCGCCCCAGGTCCTCCAGCCTCCCTCCGGAGAGGATCGAGACCTGGGCTTCGACCCCCATCGACTCGAGGTATTTGGCTCCCTGAACAGCCAGGTTCAGCCGGTCGGAGATGGAGTCCCCCTCGTCGATCCCCACGGGGGCAAGGAAGAAGGACCAGTCGGGGAGGGCGAGGAGCGAGAGGCGTCTCACCCTCACCTCGAAGGTCTTCGATATCTTCCTCATCACCCTGGTGGCGGAGAGGTTCCCCCGGACGGCCCCGTCGACCTCCCCCCCGGCCAGGAGCTCCACCAGCCTCGAGGCGGGATCGTCGGCCCGGATCAGATCCACCTCGACCTCCGCCCCCGGGCCGGGGTCTCCCACCAGGACGATCTCGGCGAGATCGGACGCCTCCGCCAGCCCCGCGAGGAGCTCGGGTCCGCCGCCGGAGACGCCCACTCCGATCCTGGCGCGGCGGCCCCGGGCGGCCCGCTCCAGCCGGTCGACGAACTCACCATCCACAAGATCACCTGATCCCCGTGATCGTCTCGGCCACGAAGTCGAAGAGGACGGCCTTCTCCGAACTGGACTCTATGACAAGGCGCCGCTCCCCGGTCACCCTGCCGATGACGGCAGAGTTGAGCCCCCGGACCCGGAAGATCCGGACGACCTCTTCGGCCTTCGCGGGCGGGGCTGTCACGACGAACCCCATCCCCGGATACATCTTCTGCCAGGAGAGCATCTCCATCCCCTCCGGCTTGGGGATTTTGTCGAGGTCGACGACCGCCCCCGTCCGGCTCGACTCCAGGAGCATCCCCAGGGTTCCCAGCATCCCTGGGTTGCTGATGTCCTTTCCCGCCGTCACGAGACCCCTCTCCGCGAGCTCCCGCATCGACCCGAGCTGGCGGAGGAGGATCTCCCCCGACTTGAAGCTGGTGCTGTCCCAGTTGATGGCGAAGCTCGGGTGGACCCTCCCGTCCAGGTCTACCCCGACGACAACGGAATCGCCGGGCTCCGCCCCGGAGCTGAGGATCACCGCCCCCTTCTTCGCCTTGCCGAGGATCGCCACGTCCAGGGAGCTGTAGGGGGTTTCCGGATGGAAGTGTCCTCCCACGATCGGGACCTTGAACTTCTCGATCCCCTTCCTCATCCCGGAGAGGACCGCCTCGGCGAGGTCGGTCGATCCGGCGGAGAGGACGTCCACCATGGCGACGGGCCACCCCCCCATCGCCGCGATGTCGTGGACGTTCACCAGGACGGCACAGTAGCCGGCCCACTCGGCGTCGGCCTCCAGAAGCCTCGACCAGATCCCGTCGGCGGCAAGGAGCATCACTTCGTCGCCGTCGTCGATGACCGCCGCGTCCTCCCCGAAGGAGGCTATGATCAGGTCCGATTCCACAGGAAAGTGGCCGACGAGATCGCCGATGGCCTTCTTCCGGGTTATCCCCACAAACCCGCGAAGCTCGGCCGCTAGAGACTCGATTTTCATCGGCCTTCAAAAGATCCCGAAAGAAAAATAGGTGACGGTGGGCTGGGGATGATCAACAGAGGAGGGGGTAGGGAGGGGAGTTCACCCCATCTCAGGGGTCGCCTCCCCCGCCGGCCCTCTGGTGGTCCCTCCCCATCCCGAAGACCTCCTCGAGGGAGTCGAGGGCCTTCTCCCTGACCTTTGGTGGACACTGGACGCACGCCTCTTGGAGAGGCCCGATAGCCCGCACGTCGCCGATCTCGCCCAGGGACCAGGCGGCCCAGGCCCGGATCTCTTCTTCGTCCTCGCTGAAGAGAACCTCCACCAGCTGGTCGAGGGCGTCGACGATGCGGATCTCTCCGAGGGCGGTGACGGCGGCGAGCCTCACCCGGGGGTCGGCGTCCTCCAGGAGGGAGAGAGCCATCCGGCAGGCCTCAGCCCCACCGATCTTCGTCAGCGCCTTTGCCGCCTCCATCCTGACGGCGGGGGCGTCGTCTTTTAGAGCTGGAAGGAGGAGAGGAAGAGCGCCGCCGGACCCCATCTCCCCCAGGGCCCAGGCGGTCCTCCTCCGGAGCTCCGGGTCGGCGTCCCCGGAGTGGGAGGCCACCAGCTCCATCGATCCCGCGGACCGAAGCCGGCCGAGCCCGACCACCGCCATCCTCTTCGCCTCCAGGTCGCCCTCCCGGAGGAGATCCTCGAAGGCAGAGATGGCCCCGAAGGCTCCGAGGGCGAGGGAGGATCGGAGCCTCACCTCCCGTGATGGGTCCGTCGCCAGGGACCGGGCGAGGAAGGGGACGGCCCGCGGGTCCCCGATCGCCTCCAGGGCCGAGGCCGCCCACTCCCTCACCGATGGGTCCTCGTCCTCTCTGAGGGCCCGAACTAGTGGGTCGACGGCCCTCTCGTCTCCGATCTTCCCCAGAGCCCAGGCGGCCTTGAACCTCGCCTGGGTGTTGGCATCGCCAGCCAACACCGTCGTGAGGGGCCCTACAGCCTCGCTCCCTGCCTCCACCAGCCTCCAGGCGGCGCTCTGCCGCTCGAAGTAGTCCTCGCTTCTGAGGTCTCTCACCAGCTCTGAAAGAGGCTCCATGCCCGACCATCTCGGCTTTATCTCCTTTAACCTTTCCCCGATCCCGGCTCAGCCGCCGGCCCCAACGGTCCTGATGGATCCAGATGTGAGGGGACGGGAGCTGGATCTGATGCTAAATAGTTATATCCATCCTCTTCTAACATGGTTAGAGATCTGAGCAAGAGCCGAAGACCGGCGATGAAGAAGCAGGCCTCGCATTGAGATCCTAGATCCGCAGGATTTCGGCTGACGGAGGCGGAAGCCACCGTCTGCGATCGACGGAGAGAACTTCAAAGCTGAGGCGGAGCTGGAGAAGATTTGACGGACGATTTACTAAAAGAAGAGGTGGAGAGGGCTCAAAGGCAGGTTAGAGCCCTCCTTCAAGGGGAAAACTCCTCCAAGGAAGAGCTGGCCTTGGGGCTTGAGGAGCTCTCGGCCACCCTCGAAGACCTTCACCGATCGGCAGAGGAGGCGAGGAGAAAGGGCGAGGAGCTCGTCTCATCGAACAGAGCGCTCCGAAGGTCGATGGAGAGATACCGCTGCCTGGTGGAGAACGTCGACGGGGTGATCTATGTCGTAGAGACCTCCGGCAAGATAGCGTACATCAGCCCCGCCGTCGAGAGGATCCTCGGCTACTCGGCCGATGAGATCCAGGGCGAGAATGTCTTTCGATTTCTCCATCCTGAGGACTCAAAGCTCCTGGAGGCGAGGCTCAAGAGCGCCCTCGGCGGGAGCTCTCGGGTCTCAGAGCTGAGGTTCATCGGCAAAGATGGCAGAGTCCGGCATGTCAGAACCTACGGGAGGCCGATCGAGGGAGGGTGGCTCCGGGGGATCCACGGGATCCTGGTCGACGCGACGGAGCAGAAGAAGGCGGAAGAAGCCCTCCATGAGAGCGAAGAGCGGCTGAAGCTCGCCGTCGATGGGGCGGATCTCGCCATCTGGAACCGGGATCTCTCGACGGGTGAGGTCGTCGGCAACCGCCGGTACGCCGAGATGATCGGGAGTTCCTCCGCCGATGAGAGCGACCTTCAGGCCTGGAAGAGTTCGATCCATCCCGATGACCTCCCCGCCGTCGAGGCAGCCCTCCGGGAGATCTCGGCGGGTAGGACCAACCTCTTCGATCTCGACTACAGGACTACCTCCGCCCCCGCCGAGACCTGGGTCCATGACCGGGGGCTCGTCGTAGGGAGGGACGAGGCAGGCAGGCCGATCAAGATGGCGGGGGTGATGCAGGACGTCACCTGGCAGAAGAAGATGGACCAGGCGATCCTGGAGGCCTCAGAGAAGCAGAAAGAGCTGGAGAGGATCGTCAACCGCAGCCCTGCCATCGCCTTCGTCCAGTCCATTCCGTTGGGTGGGCCCGTCGAGTTCGTATCCGAAAACGTGAGCCAGTTGGGGTACACCCCCGAGGACTTTTATTCCGGAGCTGTTTCGTTTGATAGGAACTTGGTCCATCCTGAGGATCTGGAGCTGGTAGTCTCCGAACTGAAACGGCAGATAGAGGATGGATCCTACGGCTTCTATCAGGAGTTCAGGGTCCTCACCCTGTCTGGCGAAGTCCGATGGGTCGCCAGCAACGTCTGGATAATCCGGGATGAAGACGGTGCCGTGACCCACGTGGAGGGGATCGCCCTCGACATAACCGATCGGAAGAAGATGGAGATAGAACTCGCCGAGAGCGAGAGGAGGTTCCGGGAGATGGCCGACACCCTCCCCCAGCCGATCTTCGAATGCGATCTTGCAGGCAAAGTCACCTTCGCGAACCAGACCGCCTTCGAGCTCTATGGATACGACCGGCAGGATCTGGAGGTAGGCGTCAACATCTTCCAGGTCTTCGCCTACGAAGACCGAGAGGAGATGATGAAGAACTTCCAGCGAAGTTTGAACGATGATAGGGTCTTCACCTACGAGTACACCGGCCTGCGGAAGGAGGGGACGACCTTCCACCTCATCGTCTACTCCAGGCCGATCATCCGCGACGGAAGGCCCATCGGCCTCCGGGGGACGATCGTCGACATAACCGAGCGGAAGCGGGTGGAGGAGAACATAAAACAGCTGGCTGACCTGAGCGAAAAGCTGGTCGAGATCGGAAGCCCCATGATATTCGTCATCGACCGCGATCGGAGGATCTTTCTCTGGAACCGGGCCGCTGAGATGGCCTCCGGGTACTCCGCCCAGGAGGTGATGGGGGACGAAGAGGTCTGGACCCTCCTCTTCCCCGACGGCGAAGAGAGGTCGGAGTTCCTCAAGACCCTGGATGAGATCGAGATGGGGTTGACGGCGGAGGGGCATCGGACGAGGATGATGGCGAAGTCGGGGGAGGAGAAGGTGATCTCCTGGAGCGGCATAAAGCTCGAGGACGGCGAGGGTGAAGGGATCGGTATCGTGATCACCGCCCAAGACACCACCGAGTACGCCAAGATGGAGGAGGAGATCCGCTCCGAGCGGGAGTTCTCCCGGGGGATCATCGAGGGCGCGGACCTCCTGATCGTCGGCCTCGACCCCCGGGGTAGGATCACGCTCTTCAACCGGGGGGCTGAGAAGGTGACGGGGAGATCCGCAAAGGAGGCGTTCGACGAGAACTTCTTCGACCGGTTCATCGCCGGGGACGACAGGATGGGCTTTGAGATCGCCGTATCCTCGATCTTCGAGGGAAAGGCCCCCGAGCAGACGGAGGCTGCCGTCGTCACCAGGACGGGAGATCCTATGGCGATCCAGTGGGGGTGGGGCGTCATCAGGAGCAGAACCGGCGAGATCGAGAGGGTGATAGCCTTCGGCCACGACATCTCATACGATCGGTGGCTGGAAGAGCAGATGCTCCTCTTTATGGACGCCATCGAGTCCTCCAACGACGGGATCGCCATCTTCGGAAAGAGCAACCACCTCCTCTTCGCAAACCCAGCCCTCCTCGATATGTTCGGGTTCAGGCTGGAGGAGGCCCGGGGCCGGCTCCACCAGGACTTCATCCTGGACTTCGGAGAGGAGGCAGCCCCCGGCGGAGAGGGGAACGGCGGCCGTAGGCGGGTGACCTGCGTCAGGAAGGATGGCTCGACCTTCCCCGCCTCCATCAGCTTCGCCCCCGTCGACAGCAGAGATGGAAAGCCGATGGCCACCATCGTCGTGGTTAGGGACATATCGGAGACGATCGATTACCAGCAGAGGCTCGAGACCCTCAACCGAGAGCTGGAGAGCTTCGCCTACACCATCTCCCACGATCTCCGGGCCCCTCTCCGGGGGATCCGGGGGTTCGCCCTCGCCCTCCAGGAGGATTACGGCGACGGCCTCGACGAGGTCGGGAGGAGGTACATCGAACGGATCGGAACGATCGCGGAGAATATGGACCGGCTGATCCTGGACCTTCTGGACTACTCCCGGATAGGGAGGATAAAGTCGCCGCCGGAGATGGTGGACCTGAAGAAGCTCGTCGTCGAGGCCTACGAGGACGTAAAATCGACGGCTAAAGAGAAGCCCGCGAACCTCACCCTGGCGGGGGAGTTCCCCACGATCAGCTGCGAGAAGAGCAGGGCAAAGCAGGTCTTTTCAAACCTCCTGGAGAACAGCCTCAAATATTCCAAGGATAGGATCGAGATCGAGGTGGGATGCCTTGACCGGGGCGACGAGTACGAGTTCTGGGTGAGGGACAACGGCCTTGGGTTCGATATGAAGTACGCCGATAGGATCTTCGATCCCTTCACCAGGCTCGAAAGGTCTGGCGAGGGGTCGGGGATAGGCCTTGCCACCGTCAAGAAGATCGTCGAGACCTGCGGCGGGAGGATCTGGGCGGAGTCATCCCCCGGCAGGGGGAGCATCTTCAGGTTCACCATGCCCAGGAGGGAGGACCCGGCCTGAGGGTCTGAACTTCTGGACCATAACCCCCTGGATATCATATTATTTTTTCAGCCAGATCCGCCGGCTTCCACCGCCTCCAGGGATCTCCGGGTCAACTGATATACGACTCCGGAAGCTCCGACGCCTGCGGCCCCCCCCAAGACGAAGACCAACTCCATCGAAGATAGGTCCATCACCAGGCCGCCGAGGAGGGGAGCCGTGATCATCCCGAGGCTCATGGCGGTGTTGTAAGCCCCCATGGAGGTCCCCATCCCCATCCCCCTTCCCAGCTTCACCGTGACGGCCAAAAGGGCCGGCAAAATCAGAGCGCTTCCGAGGCCGTTGGCTGCGGCCGCGATGAAGAGCTCCCAGAAGGTGGTGGTGGCGGGGATGAGGGCGAGGCTTGCGGCAGAGACGACCGAACCCGCCATTATCATCGATAGGGCGTGTCCCCTGTCAGCCATCCTCCCCATGGGCACCTGAGAGAACGCCATCAAGAAGATGGAGACGGTGAGGATCACTCCCACCTCTCCGGGGGCGATGGATATCCGGGGGGCGTAGAGGGGCATGAAGACCAGCAACAGTCCGCGAGCCGCGGAGTTGAGGGCTGTGAAGGCCATCACCGCCGGGACCCCAGGCTGGCGAAAGGCCCATCTTAGAGAGACCCGATCCCCGCTCCTGGATGACGGCCTTTTCGCCTCCGGTAGGAATAAGACGATCACCAGGAACGCCAGGGTCGAGAGGGCGGCCATGGCGTAGAACGCCGACGAAAACCCGAAGGCGTCGTTCAGTACGCCGCCCAGGAGGGGGCCGGACCCAAGGCCGAGGAAGAAGGAGACCTGGAACTTGGCCATCAGAGCCCCCTCCTCCCCCCTCCCAGAGAGGTCGCCGATGTAGGCCATGGCGATGGGGACGACCATCGCCGAGGCTATCCCGTGGAGGAACCGGACGGCGGTGAGGGTGTAGACGCTCCCGGCGGTGACGTAGCCGATGGAGAGGAGGGCATAGCCCAATAGCCCGAATACGATGAACCTCTTCCTCCCCGATTCGTCGGAGAGCCTCCCGACGATCGGCATGAAGAACGCTCGAGCGGCGGCGAACCCCGAGAAGATCAGGCCTATCCAGATCCCTGAAGCTCCCAGCTCTTCGGCGTATATGGGGAGGAGGGGCACCACAATCCCAAGGCCCAGCATGGCGGAAAATACCGATATGAAGAGGACGCCGAAGAGCCTTTTATCTCCGTTCATAAGGAGTCGATCCAAAAAACGAAGGTTCCAGCCGCGTTATGAACCACATCTCCGATATCCATCCGCTCTTCGTTTCTATCCTCCGCCCCCATCACCGCTCGCCCGCCTCTCGGATCGCGACCTCCCGCTCCAGAATCTCAATCAGCTCGTCGATGGTGAAGGGGGCGACCAGGTCTATCAGCTTCCGAGCCTTGACACACTCCACCCTCATCGAGCTGAAGTGGTTGCGGAGCCACTCTGCTTCATCGCTTCTTTCAGCACCCTCCAAAATCCTCTCCGCCTCACCGATGGCGGCAATTTGGATCTGCATCATCTGTCTGATCTTCTCATTCTCGGTCTTGAACGTCTCGTCTATGTTCTTCATTATGACGTAGTAGTTCCTCTTGTCCCCCGGCCGTCTCATCCTCCGAACAATCCCCTGGTTCTCCAAAAAGGTCATGTTGATGCTGACGGTGGACTTGCTGTACCCGGTCATCTCCACCAACTCGTCCATCGAGAGGGGGCCATCCGCAACGAACAGCGATCCTATGAGAGCCCCGGCGGCGTCGCTGTGCCCCAACAGATTCGCCATCTGAATGCTGGCGTCCACCACGCACCGTTTCGCAGCTTCCACGGGAGCGGCATCTTCTCTCATCATCAATTGAAAGTCTACCACAACCTTTAAGTACATTTCGTATCATCCGAAAACCTCGAAGTTTCAGAACATTCTAAAATATCCTACGAGCCGCTGAAGGTGAATACCACGAGCAGGGGAGAAAAGCTGGGCAGATGGATCGAGGGGAATCCGATCGTCATCCTGACGGCAGCGTTGCTCTTCACCGCAGCTTCGATCCACTTCGCCCAGACGATCACCATGGAGACGGAGACGGAGACCTTCGTCGACGAGAACTCCAGGCTCTATGTGGAGTTCGACCATCTCTTCAACGATCGTTTCGGGACCCAATCGATCGTGGTTCTGGTGGAGGGGGACTCCGTCACCTCCCCCGAGTCCCTGAAGGCGATGGACCGATTGACCCGGCAGATGGAGACGGTGGAGAACGTCCTGGGAACGGTCAGCATAGCCGAGATGGTGATGGAAGCCGAGGCCCAGGAGACGGGCGTCCGGAGAGTCCCCGACTCCCAGGCGAGGATCGACGAGATCCTGGAGGGGCTTGAAGAGATCAATCCCACCATAATCGACGCCCTCCTACCCGACCGGGGACATACCATGATATCCATCGACCTTCCGACTTCCATCACCCAGGAGAGCATAGATGCCATCCTCCCCGAAGCCCGCTCTGCGGTGGAGATGGCAGAGTTTCCCTCGGGGGCCGATACGATAGTGACGGGCGAGGTCGCCCTCGGGGACGAGATCGAGCGGGAGATGAACACCTCCATGGGGACGCTCCTCGTGATCTCCGGCCTTCTGATGGTGGTGGCCCTCCTCCTCGTCTTCAGACACGTCCACCTTCCCCTTCTGCCTCTGCCGATTGTCTTCCTCGGGATAATATGGACCTTCGGTATGATGGGGTTTCTCCAGGTCCCCCTGACGATGGTATCGATGGCGGCCTTCCCGATTCTTATCGGCCTAGGCATCGATTACGCCATCCAGTTCCATAACAGGATCGAGGAGGAGTTCCAGCGGGGCGGATCGATCGCA
This sequence comes from Methanosarcinales archaeon Methan_01, assembly GCA_001602645.1. Lineage (GTDB taxonomy): Archaea > Halobacteriota > Methanosarcinia > Methanotrichales > Methanotrichaceae > Methanocrinis. The sequence continues at coordinate 17,442 of LUYE01000038.1, read as the reverse complement.
TCGGCGGCGATCGATACGGTGACCCACACCGCCCCCGCCGTCCTGATCGCCCTGATCATAACGGGGGCCGGGTTCTTCTCCCTCTTCTCGTCGTCGGTCCCCATGATCAGGGACTTCGGCCTCCTCTGCCTGATCGGCATCATCATGTGCTACATCTCCGCCCTCTTCGTGGGGGTTACAATCCTTTACCAGATGGAGCGGGGGCGAAACAGCAGAGCCAGCCGGAGTTGTGGGGATAAGAGGGAGAGGAAGTCCCCGATAGGCCCCGTGGTCGTGAAGGCGGCGGCCTTTGTAATTCACAGATGGAGGGTCGTGCTGGCGGCTTCGGCAGTCCTCTCCGTCGCGGGCCTTTACGCCGACACCAAGGTTCCCATAGAGACGGACATGAACGAGTTCATACCTCAGGATCTCCCGCCCCTCATCCAGTTCCGCCATCTTGAAAATATATTCGGCGGGACTGACCAGCTGAACATCATAGTCCAGGGGGACGTGACCGACCCAGAGACCTTGACGTGGATGGACGAATTCGGCGACTACGTCGTCGAATCGAGGGATAAGGTCTACGGGGCGACGAGCCTCGCCACCATCGTCAAGGCCTACAACGGCGGCATCATACCCCAGGACCAGGCCGGGGTGGTGGCCGTTCTCGAAGGCGTCCCAGAAGAGGCGAAGTACCAGTACATCAACGGCCAGGACACCGCCCAGATCATCCTGGACATAGGCCAGGCCTTTGATAGCCTCGGCCAGGTGGGGATCGAGCGGCTCCAGGGAGAGGTGGAGAAGGACCTGATCTGGTTTGAGCCGCCGCCCGGGGTCTCCGTCATCCAGACCGGAGAGATGGCGGTGATGAACACCGTCATCGGAGCCCTCACCACCGGCAGGATAAGGATGACCCTCCTCGGCCTCGTCCTGATATTCTTCATCCTATTGGTGATTTACCGAGACCTGGTGAAGGCGGTCCTGCCGGTCCTTCCGATGTTCATCGTCATCGGCTGGATGGGCGGTGTGATGTACGTCTCCGGGATGAAGTACAACCCCATGACCGCCACCCTGGGGGCCCTGATCCTGGGGGTGGGGTCGGAGTACGCCATCCTGACGATGGAGCGGTTCTACGAGGAGAAGGCCAAGACCGAGAATGTCATGGAGGCGCTCTTCACGGCGACGGGAAGCATCGGAGCCGCCATCGTCGCCTCGGGGCTCACCACCGTCTTCGGATTCGCCGCCCTCATAGCCTCCCCCTTCCCCATGACCAGCAGCTTCGGGACGATAACGGTGCTCTCTGTCATCTTCGCCCTCTTCGCCACCTTCACGGTCTTCCCGGTGCTTCTGATCAGGCTCGATTACTGGAGGAGAAACAGGGCTGAAGTGATGGCCAGAGCCGCTAGTATGCTGATTATGACCTTCAGGAGGTTGAAGGATTGAGCAAGATCGTCAATTTGAAAGCGACGTTGATCATCATCGCCCTGGCCTGGATCGGCCCGACCGGGGCCTCTGAAAACTACATACCATCGGTATCCCTGGAAAACTACTGGACGACCTCCGGGTCGCCCCAGCTCGACGCAAGCCTCGCGGGGACGAACGAGTTTGATCGGGGCGAGACCGTCACCCTCTACGTCGACCTCACCAACCACGGCAGGATCATGGGGTTTAAGGCCGACAAGAAAGCCGAGACGAAGATGGAGCAGGCTCTGGCAGATCGGGAGCTGGACTACGAGCGGGAGAGGACTACTGCTTTGGGAATAACGGGAACCCTGAGGTCCGATACTGGCCTCATAGAGGTCAAATCGGGCGACCAGGTGATCGAGGCCCTCCGGGCCGGAGAAAAGTCGAGGGATCCGATGAAGTTCACCATCAAGATATCCAGCCGGGCCCCGGCGGGCGAGTATCCCCTTTACCTCCAGCTCACCTACGACTACCAGTACAACGCTGAGGTGGACGCCGACGAGCTCGACCCCGAGATAGGCCTCCGGGGGTTCCAGTCGTCTTACTGGTACCAGAGGGCGAACGGGACCGTCACCATACCCGTGACCGTCAAAAAGGAGGCTTACTTCGAGATCACTGAGGCCGACGCCGAGCTTCGCGCAGGGGAGAAGGGAGGGATCATCGAGGTGACCTACAAGAACACCGGCGAGGAGACGGCCGACGATGCCATCGCCAGGCTCTCCGTCTTCAAGCCCTTCTCGTCCACCGATGATCAGGCGTATATCGGCACCCTCGGACCGGGCGAGGTGCGGGCGGTCAAGTTCAAGATCGACGTCGACTCCGACGCCACCGTCAAGCCCTACAGCATCAACAGCGAGATAAAGTACACGGACCTCAGGGGCGGGACGATCATATCCGACAGCATGAAGATACCGGTGAACGTCGACCCCGCTAAAAGGTCTTACGCCATGCCTATCGCCGTCGTCCTGATCGTCATTGCCGCAGGTGGTGCGTCCCTCTACAGGAGGAGGAGGAAGGAGGGGTGAGGGCCGAGACCCCCTTCGGACCTCAGCAGGATCGACAGCCTTCGCCCTGCCCATCCATGCCACACCCTTTGAGGTCTGACCACAACGCTCCATTTCAGCCGGAGTCTCCCCCTCCTCCGCCCCTCGTGAGTCCGTCGCCCTCCCCAAAACCCCGCCGGCGAGCCCCTGCATGATCGTGGGAAATTGTTAAATAGTTTTTCAAGAAATATATACCATTATAGGCAATGAAGGGGGACCGTGTCACCGTTTGATCGCCGGAGGGGATCGGCTCTCACGAGAGTCGAGGTGGAGACGAACCCCCCAGAAGACGCTGATTCTGGGGAAGGTCAGAATAGATATTCGGTGTCCTCGGTCCTGAAATATGAGGGAGATGTATGAAAAATATTGTTTCAGTAGGTATGATCTGCCTTTTGAGCTTATCTTTGAGCTTGGCGATCTCTTCATCGGCCATGGCCCAGGTCGATCCAGGCAGCACGAGCAAGATCACCATCCAGTACCTTCTCGACGAGCCTGCCATCCAGAGGGGAGCCGAGATTCTGACGAGCCCAGACGGGTCTATGGAGATCTACGACTCGTTGACGATTGGAGGTCTCCACAACCGGATTGCGGCAGGAGAGCCCCTCCTGCCCTTCAGGACCGCGAGGATACTGATACCCTACGGTGAAGAGGTATCTGAGGTGAAGGTGATCCCGGGAAATGAGAAGTACCTGGGCAGGGTCTCGATAAGGCCCGGCCAGAGCTCCGTCCCCATCGGCTTCACCAGAAACTGCACCACCTGCCATCCGGAGGATAACTGGACGAATGCCCCGGAGCTGGCCCTTCGAAATGAGGAGGTTTATGGGTCCGACTCCCCCTACCCAGCGGAGCCCTACTCGATCCTGGGGGTTCAGAAGAAGCACGGCTACGATATCTTCTACATAAACCTCTACCCCATCAGGTACATCCCGACAACGGGTGACGCTTACAGCTATGGAGCCTTCGACATCGAGGTGACGACCGCCCCCGACCAGACCCTCGATCAGGGTATCTTCAGAGGCCTCGCCGAGGACCGAGAAGAGGTGATGGCGATCGTCGACAATCCGGAGAAGGCGACGACCTACGCCCCAGACCTGGCTCCAACGGGCAAATCCCTCCTCCTGGACGGAGACTACGATTACGTCATCATCACAAACCAGTTCATGAAGGAGGCTCCTCGTCCCTACAACTTCCAGGCCCTGGCCGACTGGAAGAGCGAGAGGGGTCTGAAGGTGGCGATCGTCACCGTGGAGGAGATCTACGCCGCCTACAAGTACACATACCACAGGGACGAACAGGAGATGATAAGAAACTTCATCAAGGACGCATATAAGAACAACGGCATAAGGTTCGTCCTCCTGGGAGGCGACGGTGATGGGGCGAGGATCGGCGGCGAGACCTGGGACGCCGTAGTCCCGGCGAGGGGGCTCTGGGCTTGGGCTTACGAGCCCGACCCAAGCTGCTGCTGCCCGCCCGTCGAGGGAGCGACCCTGGTCTCAGACCTCTACTACGCCTGTCTTGAAGGGAACTTCGACGGGAACGACAACGGGCTGTACGGCGAGCCGACCGACGGCGTCAACCTCCACGCGGACGTTTACGTCGGGAGGGCTCCGGTGGACAACTATGAGGAGCTCTCGAACTTCGTCCGAAAGACCATAGCCTACGAGTCTACCCGGCCCGATGACCCCTACCTGACGGCCATCTGGCTCATCGGCGAATATATGGAGCCGATGCTCTTGCTGGGAACGAACGTCAGCGAGATGGAGGACCATGCCCCGGAGAAGCTCGCCTGTGGTGGTTGGGGAGGAGATTACAAAGACCAGATAAAGGGCGTCTTCCCGGCGGCCTTCAACATCTGGACCCTATACGATCGGGACTATCCCGGAGGCGACTGCAACTGCGATCAGAATGACTGGCCCCGGTCTCTCCTCGAGGAGATGATCAACGCCGACATGATCCACGCCATAAACCACATTGGAACCTCCAACTTCTGCGACATCGTAGCCTACGTGATGAAGATGGGATACAACCACGCCGACGCCCTAAATAACAGCAAGTACTTCTTCGGATACTCCCAGGCGGGGTATGCTGCCTCCTTCGACAACAGGGATCCTGAGGGGGTTTACCTCCCCCACGACTGCGTCATCGAGCACTTCGTGACCGCCACGGCGGGGGCTTTCGCCTTCATCGGCAACACCAGGTACGGCCTGATCGACCTCGACAGCGTCAACGACAGCCCATCCCAGAAGTTCGACAAGGCCTTCTGGGAGGAGATGTTCGGTTCGTCGTATACAAACGACAACAGAAGCCTCGGACTCGTAAACCAGCTCTCCAAAGAGGCCTTCATCAGCGATGTTTTGGGCGGCGACGAGAACATGAGGTACTGTTACTACGAGATCACCCTCCTGGGCGATCCCGAGACCCCCTTCCTCGTCCCGGCCGCCGTTCCGGTGGCAGCCGAAACGCCAGCTCCAGAGGTGGCGACGCCGGCTCTGGCGGCAGCTCCCGAGGCGGCGGAGGAGAAGAACGATTCGATCCGGAAAGTTCCCCCCATCTTTGGGGAGGAGATGAGCTTAGAGCTGTTCGAGAGTCCGATGAAGTTTGAGTTCGAGGGAGGTATGAGCTTAGGCTCCCTTCCGTCCCTCTGACCTCTTTTATCTCCTTCGGGGGCGGAAGGGGTTGGAGAGCCCCCGTCTCCTCCGGCCCCCCTCCATCAACTCAAACGAGCCTGAGATCAAGGCCCACCCCCACCGCCTTCATCTCGGCGACCCCCGCCAGGGCACCTTCGAGGCGAGGTCGGTACGGTGGCGGAGGTGGACCCTCCGGGGACGGCCCCTCTAGAAGTATCTCTTCGTCTCCGTCATCTGCCTCTCCGGCGGGTCCATGAGATGGAGGCCTCCGACTACGTTTAGGACCCTCCTCTCGCCGAAGATGCTGATCGCCGGTTCGATGACGTTGCAGATCCCGGCGTGGGAAGAGCCGGTGACGATGACGAGCCCTTCGGTCGATCGATAGGCTAGGGCGGAGCCGTCCCTCATAAGGTCGTCCTCCTCCCCGAGCTGGCCGAGATCCTCCCCAGAGGAGAGCCTGCCTCAAAGTCGTCTTCCCGGAGGATCTCCCCCAGGAAGACGAGCCGTTCTGGGAGCCAGAGCGGCTCCCGGCTCAGGGTCAGCTCGAAGGGGCGGGAGAGCTCCGCCAGGAAGAGGAATGAGCCAGTCTCCCCCAGGCCCTCGACCCACCTCGGGAGGAGAAGATCCGGATGGGCCACCAGAGAGGTGTTCTTCCTGTAGGTCCCCTCGATCTTCGCCTCGGTGAAGAGGCGGACGAGAGAGGCGAGACCCCAGGTGTGGTCGAGGTGGCTGTTGGAGTGGACGACGAAATCCAGGTCCAGAAGGTCGATATTCATCTTCCGGGCGTTATCGATTGAGAGGTCGGAGTGCCCCACGTCGAAGAGGACCTTCTTTTCCTCCGTCCTCGATTTGGCGGGATACCCCCGGAAGCATCAGTCTATCAGGCGTTCTTCTCCACCAGAACTCTCTGCCTCATGTCCAGACCTCGCCGATCGGCATCCCCTCGGGGATCTCTGCCTCTCTTCCTTTTGGCCCTTTCGATCTCCATCTCCTCCGTTTCCACCTCCATCTTCATCTATTTATTCATCATATTCTTGTCATTCGTACTGGTTTAATTGATATTCGTCTTCTCCGATTCTCTAAATATTCTGGCCTTTTCGCTTTTAAGACCGATTAAAACGGGTCGATGGATCTTTCCATAGGTATAAAAATCCAAAAGGTTTATAAAATAAGAGGATAAATTGTTGATCCGGAGGTGTTAAGATTGGCTAAGTTAGCTCCATTGGATCTTCTGGCCATAGTGTTGGTGATAGTCGGAGGCCTGAACTGGGGCCTCTACGCCTTCGGGTACAACCTGGTGAGCATCCTTTTGGGTGGGGTTCCGGTCCTCGAGAGGATCGTGTACGTCGTGGTAGCCCTGGCGGCGATATATCTCGCGATCCTGACCCCCAAGCTCTCCAAGTAGCGATATAAGACCGGTGGTGGGGGCGAAAGTTCCATCGGAGCCCCCACCGAAGATTTCCTCCCCCCTTCTGCCAACGATTCTCCTTTCGCCCGGGGAGATCTCCCCCTTCAAGGCAGGGGGAGGGCCAGGCTCCTCCCGATATCGATGATCCCAAAAAGTCCCATCGCGACGATCAGCACCGGCTGATGGAGGAGATAGATCGGGAGGGAGTTTCTCCCCAAAAGGCAGATCAACCTCGCCGGAGACGTGGGGGAGATCTCAGGGAGGGGGAGCCTCCTCTCGCCTCCGGGGTAGAGGAGGCTTCCGAGGAAGATCCCCACCAGGACTACCCCAAACCAGGGGAGGAGGGGGAAGTAGTCGACGGAGTAAAAGCCGACGGGAACGAGACCTAGGGGCAAAAGCCAAAGGGTGGCGATGGCCTGACCGCGGAGGATCAGGCCCGCGGGAATGACGGCGGCTCCCAGGAGAAGAGCTGCGCGGGGACGATGGAGGATCGGCAGGGATAGGATTACGGAGATGCCGATGAGGTGGAGGATCCCGAAGACGACGAACCCCTCCTCCAGGACGAGGAAGGTCGAAAGGGTCACGGCCATCCCCCAGGAGAAGATCCCGATCCCCCGGAAGAGGAGCCGATCCCATCCCAGGAACCCGGCTCTGGCGGAGCTGATCGTCAGGGAGAGGCCGACTAGGAGGAGGAAGATCGAGGCTGTGGCCTCGGCGATCGTGGGCATCGCCCCGGATCGGACGTCGACTATGGCGGGCCCTGAGAAGAAGGCCAGGTCGTAGAGGGCGTGAAAGCCGATCATCATCAATACGGCGATGCCGCGGAGGAGGTCGATCTCCCAGTACCGGCCTGCTAACGCTTCATTTCGGCCCGCCCTCCTGGTCATGATGGACCTACGTCATCGAAGTACCACAGTCATCCAGAGGAGAGGGTCGGCCATGCAAAAAATGGATGGGGTAGGTTCTCCCCCTCAGGGCATCTGGTCGGGACCCGCCACAAACCAGGTGCCTTCCATCCCATGACCTTTGACATCGCCGGATCGATAGTCGTTTATGTAGTAGTACAGGGGCCATCCTTTGTAGGTGGTCTGGGCCAAGCCATCCTCCCTATATATGGTGCTGAAGTCGAAGTTGCTCAGATTTAAGGGTATCACCACCTGACCGGTATGAAAGGGAGGCCAGTAGTGGATGCAGGTTTCGCCGCAGCTGCTCGTTCCGCTGCCAGGTACGTCCTCAGCGAAGTAGTAGAGGGTGTAGCCGTCTTGGTCCACCAGGTAGTCGCCGAGGCCCTCCGCCGAGGCGACGCTGATGGTGTTTACGGGGGCTGCAGCCCCTATGGCGAAGATGGCCGCCGACGCGATCGCCAGGGCCATCGCGGCTGTGATCTTCAATTTTATCACCGATCCCTTATAGTGTCGTCCAACGTTTAAAGGTTCCGAGCCGCTGGAGAAAAAAGAGACCCGGAAGCCCCCTCTGGAGGAGGCCTCAAGGGGCGACCACAGACCAGACGCCGCCGAGGCCGTGGCCCAGGACGTCGCCAGGGACCTGGTCCTCGAAGTAGAGGTATAGAGGCCATCCCTTGTAGGTGGTCTGGATGGTGCCGTCGTCTCTGACGAAACCGTTGAAGTCGGTCGCTTTCAGCTCCGCCGGAACCTCGATCTCCGGCGCAAAGAAGGGGAGCCACCGCTCGGCACAATCATCGATGCAGGCGCTGATGTTGCCGCCAGGAGCGTCGTTGGCAAAGCTGTAGAGGGTCATCCCCTCTCCGTCGACGAGGAAGGCTCCCAGGGCTCCCCCGGTCGATATCTTAACGGTGTAGGAGGGCTCTATGGCTTCATCTCCAAAGGCTGAGCCCACGACGAACGTCGCCAGCAACGCCAGGGCCAGAAGGGTTTTGGATGTCAATATTTCACCTCAGAACTTTATTTGCTCTGCCTCGATATTAATATTTTCCGGGACGAGGGCTGGCGCTGGCGGCTCAACCGTCCTTTGGGCTGTAGCCCGGGTCCCTCTCCGCCTCGACGCCCCGAGGGGAGTCGTAGTGCTCTTCGTAGGGTTTGATGTCGAGGATGGGGCTCCCGTCGAGGGCGTCGAGGCCGGTGACGGTGATCTTCATCCCCTCGACGTTCAGGACCTCCACCACCGTGAGGCCGATGGGGTTTGGCCTCCTCGGGGTCCTGGTGGCGAAGAGCCCCCTCTTGGGGATCGATTCATCCCCCATGGGGTGGACCATCAGGTCGTAGCCGAGGGCGCGGTGGATGTAGTATATGACGAAGAGATGTCGATAATTCTCGATTCCAGCGAGGGCTTCCCGGTACTTCTCGTCGATCTCCAGGGTAGAGAGGGAGTTTCTCATCGTCTTTGGGTCCGCCGGCTCGCCGAAGTCGCAGTGGACGACGCCTATGGGGGTGAAGATAACGGGTTCAAAGTTCATGCTGGTGGGGGTTCTATCGTCTTTCGATATCAGATTTTCTCTTTTCATAGACCCGATGGCGGGCCCTCGCTGCTCTGACAAAGAGATAGGAGAGGTCGCCCCCCAGCCGGTCCCTGACCTTCAAGCCTCGGAGAAGACGCTAGGCGTGAAGGAGACCTCGTAGAAGGTCCGGGTGAGCTTCTCGGGGTAGACGACGGTCAGCTTTGGCACCTCTTGGCCCAGCCGTCTCGCATCGTAGAGGTAGTAGCCGCTCTTCAGATCGCCTGCCCCTTTCGAGACGAGGACCGCCCGATGAGGGGCGGCCTTCCGCACCGAGAGGTTGCCGAAGTCCGAGAAGAGGTCCAAGAGCTCCGGCTCCAGGTGCTTGGTTCCCAGGGCTAGGACGTAGAGCCTGGCGAAGGGGTCGAGGCCGAACTTTATCTCGAATACGGCGTCGCCATCCTCGAGGGACATCGTCACCTCCTGGACCTGAATGTACTCCCTCCCCCGATCGGCGAAGGCCGCGGGGGTGAGGAGAAAGATCACCATCAGCAACGCCGTCTTCGATCCCATATCCTATCAACCCTGTATCAAACCTGGGGAGCCTTCAGGATGACGGGGACTATGAGCATCAGGATCAGAAGACCTACGAAGACCAGGAAGAAGAGGGTCTGGCGTCTCTGGGCGGATCTGTACTTCGACTCGCAGACCTGGTCACAGAAGGTCTCCGTCTCATCGACGGTCTTGCCGCAGACGATGCAGTGCTTGTGGGATGCCACTTTTGTCAACCCGATCACCAACGCCGATCCTATGATTTGGACCGTAGATAAGATTTTTGGACGGCGATCTCTAACCACGCTGATGGAAAGACGTATTACGTATTGGAGGGATCAGGGCTCTGGTGGACGTATGGTGAGATTGACCTTCGCGATCTTGATCGCCCTCTCTTCGGGGCTCTTTCTCGGAGCCGATGCCAAGATGTACATCGTCGACGACGACGGCTTTGCCCAGTATCACACCATAGGCGAGGCGGTAGACGTAGCCAAAGATGGAGATACGATTTACGTTAAGCCCGGAATCTACCGGGAGCACATTGTCATGAACAAGAGCATCGTCTTGATGCCCCCCCGGGGGGAAGAGGGGGTCGTCGGCCTCGTCGGTGACGGAAACGATATCGGAATCGAGGTCCTGGCGGACGGCTGCAAGATCGAGGGATTAACCATATCGGACTTTGCGGGCCCCGGGATCTACGTCGAGTCCCGGGGAAACGAGATCAAAAACAACGTCCTGGTGGGGAACGTCCACGGGATCTTCCTGAACGGCACCTCGGGAAACGTCATCCAGAATAACCGGGAGGAGGGGGGGTACTGCGGCATCGTCCTCCTCTCATCCTCCGAGAACACCGTGACGGGGAACGTCGCCAAGGACTGTAGGGGATCAAAGGAGGTCCCGGGGGCGGGAATCCTCCTCAACTCCGCGGCTAGAAACTCCATCTCAGGGTGCGAGGCAGAGGGGTCCTCCCGAGGGGTCTACCTCGTCTCCGGAAGCACGGATAACGGGATCTCCGGGAGCAGGATCACAAGCTGCACCTACGGCATCCTCGTCGAAGCCGCCTCCAACTCGATCCGGGAATCCACCTTCGAGAACGCCACCACCGCCATCGCCCTCAACTCCGCAGCAAAGAACCTGATCGAGAAGAACGCCATCTCGAACTCGACGAACGGGATCTTCCTCTTCACCTCTATGGATAACGTCGTCGCAGAAAACCGCCTATCGGGGCTGGACGTCGTTATGATGATCTCGGCGGGGTCTGAGGCCAACGTCCTCAAGAACAACCATATCGAAAATGCCAACTCGGGGATCGTGATCTCCGAATCTCCGGAGAACATCTTCGATGGGAACCACCTTGCTGGGGTCCAGCTGGGGCTGACCGTCGACGGGTCAGCGGCCGAGAGCTTCAACAACTCGATCCCTGAATCGAACACCATCGATGGCGTCCCGATCCTCTACCTCTACGGCCGATCTGGCGAGGTGGTGACGGGGCGGGAGTTCAGCCACATCACCCTCGCATCCTGCGAAAACTGCACCGTCGAGGGGTGCACCGTCACCAACGATGCCCTCTTCACATACGCGTCCCGGGGATGCAGGATCCTGGAGAACGTCGTCTCCAAAGCCTATGGGATGCTGATCAGGAGTTCCGACGGTAACGAGTTCCGGGGCAACGAGGCCTCCGAGAACAGGTACGGAGGGATGATGCTGGTGGAGTCTGGCGGCAACGCCATCGTAGAAAACAACCTCTCCAGGAACGGGAGGGAGGGGCTTCTCCTCCGGAAGTCTGATAATAATAGGGTCCTCTCCAACGCCGCTGAGGCAAACCGGGATGCAGGGATAAGGCTCCTCATCTCCAACGAGACGGAGATCGCCGAAAACTCCATAATAGGAAACGGCGTCGGAATCTCCATAAACGGGTCGTCGGGCTGCATCGTCTACCGGAACAACCTGATCGAGAACGTCGTCCAGGCGGAGGATGACGGCAATAACCTCTGGGACTGGGGAGCCCTCAAGGGCGGAAACCACTGGTCCGACCACCCCTGCGGTGGCAGCCCCTGCCTCGACAAGCCGAGGGCCGTCGGGGTGAACACCACCGACTTCTACCCCTACGGGGAGAGGGACGGATGGGCGAGGTAGCCGAAACTTACTTGAAGGGGTCGCTGAAATAGGGGGATCTCATGGCAAAGAAGAAGTCTGATGGCAGCGGACTGATGTCCTCTGCCGGTCTCATGAGGTACTTCGAGGCGGACGATACGGCGATCAAGCTGAACCCGAAGACGGTGATCGCCTTCAGCTCCGGGGTGGGGGCAGCAGTTCTCGTGATGAACTACTCCTTCGGGCTCTGGCCCTGAAGGGGCCCTGCCCATCCCCCGGATGACCATTTATAGGCCCGCCGTATGCGGTCGTTTTTGACTCCTTCTGCCTCATGACGGCCATGGGCCCGAGGCCATCCTGCTCCTTTTACGCCCTCCCGCGGAGATCGCCGATTTTGATCAGACCGCCTAATTCTCCTCGCCGATCTGGTCGAGGATCCCGTCGACGACCTTCTCGAAGCTCTCCATAGCGGCGGTCCCCTTCTCGACGAAGGCTATCCCCTCGTCCCCGAGGGGGGCTACCTCCGGGTCCAGGGGTATCGCCCCCAGGAAGGGGACAGAGAGCTCCTCCGCCGCCCTCTCTCCTCCGCCGGTCTTGAAGATCTCGATCAGCTCGCCGCAGTGGGGGCATCGGAGGCCGCTCATGTTCTCGACGATCCCGAGGATGGGGACCTTCATCGACTTCGCCATGTTCACCGCCTTCCTGGAGTCGAGGAGGGCGACCTCCTGGGGGGTGGTGACGATGACGGCGCCGGTGAGGTCCGGCAGGAGCTGGACGACGCTGAGGGGCTCGTCGCTCGTCCCCGGGGGAAGGTCGATGATGAGGAAGTCGAGGTCGCCCCAGTTGACGTCGGATAGAAACTGCTTTATCGCCGCCATCTTCATCGGACCCCGCCAGACAACGGCAGAGTCGGGTCCCGACAAGGCGAAGGCCATGGAGATCACCTTCAGCCCCTTCGAGTCGACGGGCTCGATCCCCCCAGGCCCGGCCTGAAGCCTCGCCTTCTCTACGCCCAAGAGCTTGGCTGTGCTGGGGCCGGTGATGTCAGCGTCCAGGACCCCGACCCGGAAGCCCCGGGCCTGGAGGGCGCGGGCGAGGTTGACGGCGACGGTGCTCTTCCCGACCCCGCCCTTGCCGCTCGCGATCATGATCTTGTGCTTCACCCGTTCCATCCTGAACGAGACGGCCCGGAGCTCTACGTCCATCTCCTTCCTCGGGTCTGGGCAGGTCCCTCTCGATTTACAGGATTCGCAGTTAGCATCGCATTCTTCCATAGTAACACCATCGTGAAATTATGTTAAATTTTTAGGGATTCTTTTCGAGATCTTCATCGGTCCATAAGATCTTCATCTGTCTATATATCGTCGCTCTGTTATCATAGCCATCGAAATCAGGATCGAAATCTCCGTTGCCCGTCGAGCCGTCATCGGTACGGCGGAGGCGGATCCCATCTCACCTCACCCATCCTTTGCCTGGAAGTAGAGGCGGTCTTTGTGCCGCAGCCTCATGATCTTATCCTCTGCCTCCAGAACCTCCAGGTACTTCAATATCTCGTTTTGGTGGAGGCCCGAGAGGGAGGAGAGCTCCGCGAGGGTGCAGGGCCTCCGGGTGAGGAGGTCACGGATCAGATCCACCGTCATCTTCGAGAGGTCTCTGCCCCATTCAGCGATCACCTCGGCGCCGGAGAAGACCTCCAGCATCCCATCCATCTCGTCGGGGGAGAGGGGCTGGACAGGCTCCGCTGGAGGCCTCACCACGGTGTTGAGCTGGACCTTGTCGGGGCCGATCCTCTCGGCCGCCTCGGCTATTAAGGCGGCTTCGCCGTCGTTGATCCCCTTGACGAGCATCACCTCCAGCCAGATCTCTCCCTCGAACTCCTCCCGGAGGCGGACGAGCCCCTCGACGATCTCGTCGATCGATAGGTCGGGGTGGGGGCGGTTTATCCTCTCGAAGGTCGGCTGGGTCGCGGCGTCGAGGGAGGGGATGATCAGGTCCGCCTCCAGAACCTCCCGCCTAACGTCGTCTTGGAAGAAGAGGGTCCCGTTCGTCAGAAGGGCGACGGGTTTATCGACCGCCTCCTTCGCCCCCCGGATGATCTCTTCGAGGCCCCGGTGGAGGAGGGGCTCCCCGGAGCCGGCGAGGGTGAGGTAGTCGAACTCCACCGCCCCTCTCCCCCCATCTCCATCCCCAACCCGATCCGACCCCTCCTCGGATAGGGACCGGATCTCCTCCAAGACCTCAGCGGGGGAGACGCGCTCCTCCCGGGCTAGGGTGAGGCAGGTCGTCGGCCCCAGCTGGCAGTAGACGCAGTCGAGGGTGCAGGTCTTGAACGGCAGGAGGTCGACCCCGAGGGAGAGGCCAAGCCTCCGGGAGGGGACGGGGCCGAAGAGGTGCTTTATGGTTCGCGTCATGAGGAATCAGTCCTCGATTCAAAGGTTGAAGGGAAGACGTACTAATAGGTTGCGTCAAAGGACCTCAGGCCGGGGTTCCTGGAAAGGCGAGGGGTAAGTTCTTTCTGTTGTGTCCAGGGGCCTATTTCAAGATGCCATCGCCTTCGGGGGGAAGAGCCTCCTCGAGGTCGCTTCGGTCATCGGCCTCGCCCCGGGCTACGGAGCCGAATATCCGGACATTTCGGACCCCGTATTTCTCGGCTATGGCGAGGATCTCCTCCCGCCGGGCCTTCAAGGTCTCCTCAATCTTCATCGCTGAGGTCCTATGTATCTGATTATATTTATACTTCCTGAAGCCCAAAGCCCGCGTCGATCCCGTACAAAGCAGCTCTGACGCCCACCCATCTCATGACCCCGACCCTCCCTGCTCCGGCGCCCTCCTCCTCTTCCATCTTTCGATCCCGTCGTCCGTCCCGCCCGGCGCCGCGGCGCCGGGCGGCGCTTGGCCCGGCGGGGCCTGAAGACGCCCCCCTCCGCCACCGGCCCCAGGACAGAAAGAGTTCAAGAGAGGCTCCCCTCAACGATGGCGACCTCCTCGGCGGTGAGCCCGTAGAGCCGGTAGACGATCGCATCGATGAGCCGGTCGACCTCCCCGATCCGCAGCAAGAGCGGCGCGAGCTTCTCCACCGTCGCCGAGTATTCCCGCCGGAGGTCCTCGCCAAAGGCCCGGCGGCTTGGGTCGCAGGCGAGCTTCCGCTTTTTCTTCTTGAGGACGGCGAGAAGCTCGGGAAACTCGATCTCGTAGTAGGCCTGGACCTTCGTCTTGTTCGAGAGGTCGTCGACCCCGGCGCCGATGAAATCCTCAAGCCACGCGAGGAACCCCCGGATCTCCTCCTGCTTCTTCCTGTTCATCCGGATCATCTCCTCGGCGAGGTGCGCCAAAAGATCGCAGACGATGTAGGACCTCTCGGCCTCGGCAATGAAATCTCCTGCGGCATCCTTCGGGAGACAGTCGTCGACTACTTCAAGAACTTTATCGAAATTTCCGGCGGCGATAGAAGCCGAGAACTCCTCTGAGAGGCGGCGGCGGAACCCCTCTTTTGTTTCCGCGTCGATTCCACATTCCTTAATAAATATATTTATATGATTATACTCATTCCGTCGCCCGTTCCCATCGGTTGGCAGCCCGAAAATATGCTCATCCGAAGGGTGGTCACCGAATCTTATCGATTCAGTCGGATGGCGCTTATCGCGTCGTCATAAGCCGCCGCGACATCTATAAAATCAGTCCGATATAAGCCTGCCGCCGGGGTTTACTCGATGATAAACAGGGCAGAACTTCGCCACTCAAACAGTCAGTCGGTGGCCTACGCTGCTTTCATGGGGAACCTGCGCAGTTCTGCCTTCCGCCGCCGCGGCGGAGAGCCACAGAGTTTTTGCCACTTCTATCTCCTCCAGGGCTTCCTCTCTGGTCTCTCCAAAAGCAGAACAGCCCGGCAACTCAGGTACTGTGGCGATGTACCCTTCGTCCTCGATACTATAAAAGACGTTTATTTTGTACATCGGGCTCATCCTCGGTGAGTTTGTATTTATCGACCAAGTCTATTAATTGTTTCACTTGATAAGGCTTTGCTTTGCCATTCACGCTCTGAAAGGTCAAAATCTCGTCTAAATCACGCCTCGAATAGACCACGTGACTACCCTTCATGCCTTTGAATTCAAAACCAAAAGCTATCGCGACTAAAAGGAGGTCATTAAAACGCACATCTGTACGGCTTTCCCTCCACCTGTTAATTTGTTTAATCGCTTTGCTCTTTTTCAATCTGATCTGCTCCCTATGCGGTCGATCACGGGCCTCACTACTTATATTTATTTATCGGCCTTCAAGCGCCCCTACACCAACTCCCCCCACAGGAGATAGATCACTCGAGGCTCCCCTCGACGATGGCGACCTCCTCGGCGGTGAGGCCGTATAGCCGATACACGATCGCATCGATGAGCCGGTCGACGGTGCCGATCCGCGCGAGGAGCGGCCCGAGCTTCTCCATCGACGCCGAGTATTCCCGCCGCAGGTCCTCGCCGAAGGCCCGGCGGCTTGGGTCGACGGCGAGCTTGCCCCGGTTCTTCTTGAGGACGGCGAGAAGCTCGGGAAACTCGATCTCGTAGTAGGCCTGGACCTTCGTCTTGTTCGAGAGGTCGTCGACCCTGGAGCCGATGAAATCCTCAAGCCACGCGAGGAACCCCCGGATCTCCTCCTGCTTCTCCCGGTTCATCCGGATCATCTCCTCTGCGAGATGCGCCAGCAGATCGTGGACGACGTCGGATTTCTCAGCCTTGGCGACGAACTCGCCCGAGGCGTCCATCGGGAGGCAGCCGTCGACTACATCCAGCACTTCATAGAACCCCCACAGAGAAATGTTTGAATATAAAAATGAATGAAATTAATATGCTTCTGACTTTATTTGACTATAGAACACGGTAGAGAAACCTAAACCTTTTAAGGTAGTATATACCAGCATTAGAGCATGGAAGGGTTTGGGGACTCAGAAATTAGTTCATTATGCCGTGTCACGCCATATCAATTGGTGATGTCAACCCCTCCAAGGCAGAATCTCGCAATGCAAGAAAAAGCGCCTGAGGGACACGAAGTGAGCAGAGTAGTACAAGAGGCATTTATATGAATGGGGTAGCCAGCCTAGCATTTCGAATCGCTCTGGCCGCTCTAGTAGCATTGCCCATTGGAGGTTGCTGTTACTCGTCGCCATCTGATGTGCCATCAAGCCAATTTATAGTACAAACACTCAATCAGTTGGTGGATCCTCATAGGGCCATAGTAATGGTTGAATTCTGGAATGCGATATCGGCAACAATGGACGAAGCGTGGGACATTATTGGCCAACTTAGAGTTGACTTGAAGGCCGAAGATCGCACTGACGAAGGGAGTAGACTCCGAGATTCCGGCAACGACAAGAGCTTTGATGTCCAAGAGCATCTGGACCAGTACTTGGCGGGAATTGAGGAAGAGATCCAAGGCCGATCAAGTCTACAGGTATTACTACATTCTGAAAAGCTGGGCATCTCTTATGAGTATCCACCGGGTGGAAAAGATGTGCCATTCCACATAGCCAGCATCGGGAAGGTCTTCACGGCTACTCTGATATGCATGCTCGCTGAGAGAGGAGCGATTTCTCTTGACGACCCGATTGCCAAATATCTGCCGGAGAGCTCATTAGAGAGTCTCTTCGTCTTTGAAGGCAAGGACTACGCAGAACAAGTGACAATACGAGAGTTATTGACCCACACGTCGGGAGTGGCCGACTACGTCGAAGACCCTGTTACCAACGGCGCCCCATTTATGGAGTTGGTCCTGAACAATCCAGATACCTATTGGACCCCTGAGATGCTACTAGTACTCCGGAACGAAAGTTATAAATTTTATTACTCACCTTACAATAAAGATTGTGTCTAGGAA
>LUYE01000037.1 GCA_001602645.1 Methanosarcinales archaeon Methan_01 | reverse complement strand
CTACAACAACCGAGACGTCTACTCGACCCTCGCGATCCTCGCCCTCGCCACGAGCAGGGTCATGCTCGGCACCGGGGTCACCAACCCCTACACCAGGAACGTCGCCGTCACCGCCTCCAGCATCGCCTCCATCAATGAGATCTCCGGCGGGAGGGCGATCCTGGGGATCGGGCCGGGCGACAAGGCGACCTTCGACGCCATGGGGATCGCCTGGGAGAAGCCCCTCTCCGCCGTCAGGGAGTCGGTGGCGGCGCTGCGGGAGCTCCTCGCGAAGAAGAGGGTGGCGTCCCATGGGATGGCGGGCGCCCAGCTCGCCTTCTCGGTCGGGAAGATCCCCATCTACATCGGGGCCCAGGGGCCGAAGATGCTGGAGATGGCGGGGATGATCGCCGACGGGGTCCTGGTCAACGCGAGCCACCCCGAGGACTTCAAGTACGCAGTCCCCCTGGTGAGGCAGGGGGCGGAGAAGGCGGGGCGGGATCCCAAGGATGTGGAGATCTCTGCCTACACCAGCTTCAGCGCCGACAAGAACCCCGAAAAGGCGGCGAACGAGGCGAAGATCGTCGTCGCCTTCATCGTCGCCGGCTCTCCGGATACGGTCCTCTCCCGCCACGGCATAGAGGCCGAGGAGGCGGCCTCGGTCTCCCGGGCCATCGCCAAGGGCGACTTCGGCACCGCCCTGGCCGCCGTCAGTGGCAGGATGATCGAGGCCTTCTCCGTATCGGGAACCCCCGCCGACTGCCGGGCGCGGGTCGACGAGCTCCTGGCTACCGGGGTGACCCAGATCGTCGTAGGATCGCCGATAGGGCCGAACAAGGAGAGGTCGATAAAGCTGATCGGAAAAGAGATCCTAGGACGCTGATCGGAAGAGATCCTATGAAGAGAGGCCTGTACATCGGACGGTTCCAGCCCTACCACCTGGGCCACCAGGCCGTCCTCCAGAAGATAGTCGAGGAGGTGGACGAGGTCGTCGTCGGCCTCGGGTCTGCCCAGGCGAGCCACACCGTCGAGAACCCCTTCACCGCCGGCGAGAGGATCAGCATGATCTGGCCTGCCCTCCGGGAGCTCGATGCGACCTGTTACGTCATACCCCTGGTGGATATGGAGAGGAACGCCGTCTGGGTCTCTCACGTCGAGGCGATGACCCCCAACTTCGACGTCGTCTACTCCAACAACCCCCTCGTCGTCCAGCTCTTCGTCGAGGCGGGGACGGAGGTGAGACGGCCGCCGATGTACAGGAGGGAGATCTACTCGGGGACTGCCATCAGGAGGATGATCCTCGCGGGAGACGAGGGGTGGAGACGGCTCGTCCCCCCCTCCGTCGCGTCGGTGATCGAGGAGATAGGCGGGATAGAGAGGCTGAGGAACGTCAGTCAGGGCGACCAGGAGTAGACCTCCCATCGCCCCAGCCTCCGGCTTTCTATTTTAAAGGCGAATATTGTCCTCTTCTCCCCGGTCAGGCCTCAGTCCTCGGCCACTCCAAGATCGAGGTTGCCATCGGCTCAGAGTCGTTCGCCTCGACTGGCCCTTCCAGAAGGTCCGGTTCAGTCAACACTCCAAGGCCGACCGAGGCCTCGGGGGCGGCTAGATCAGCCTCTGGGATCTCTCCGGCAGAGGTCCGGCCCGCCTCCAGGGCCCTTTCGTAGCATTCGATCGCCTCTTCGTTCCGGCCGAGGGCGCTGAGGGCGATACCCTTGTTGTTCCAGGCCTCCGTAAGCTCTGGGTTGAGCTCCAGGGCTCGATCGTAGGAGTCGATCGCCTCCTGGTAACGGCCGAGGGCGCTGAGGGCGACGCCCCGGTTGTACCAGGCCTGGGGGTAAGTGGGGTCGATCTCGAGGGCCCGATCGTAGGACTGGAGCGCCTCCTCCTGCCGTCCGAGGATACCCAGGGCGATCCCCCGGTTGTTCCACGCCTGGGTGTAATCCGGATCGAGGTCGATAGCTCCGTCGTAGCTCGTCGCCGCTTCCTCGAACCTCCCGAGAAGGCCCAGGGCTACCCCCCGGTTGTACCAGGCCGGTGGGTAGCTCGGATCGAGCTTCAGGACCTCATCGTAGCATTCGACGGCCTCCTCCTGCCGTCCGAGAAATCCGAGGGCGATCCCCCGGTTGTAGAGGGCCATGACGTGGGAGGGCTCGATCTTCAGGGTCTCCTCGTAACAGCCTAGGGCCTCCTGGTGGCGTCCCAGGGACCCGAGGGCGATCCCTTTGTTGTTCCAGGCAGTGGCGTAGACGGGGTCTACCTTCAGGGCTTCGTCATAACACTCGATAGAACGTTCGTACTGGCCCACTGCATAGAGGGACCTCCCCAGGTTGTTCCAGGCCTCCTTGATCCGGGGGTCGATGGCGAGGGCCATCTCGTAACAGTCGATGGAGCTGTTGTAATCTCCCCAGCTGTAGAAGACCCCGCCCTTGTTGCTCCAGACCAGGGCGTAGTCCGGATCGACCGCCAGGGCCCTATCGTAGGATTCGAGGGCCTCGTTCCCCCTCCCCAGCGCCTCCAAAACGACCCCCCGGTTGTTCCAGGCGGGGGCGTAGTTGGGGTCTATCTCCAGGGAGCGGTTGTAGCAGGCCAGGGCCTCCTCCCCCCTTCCCAGGGCGCTGAGGGCGATCCCTTTGTTGTTCCAGGCCAGGGCATACTCCGGATCCAGCTCGATGGCGTTATCGTAGGAAGAGATGGCTTCCTCGTATCTGCCCAGCTCCGAGAGAGCGACGCCCTTGTTGTACCAGGCCAGAGGATATAGCGGATTGTCCTCCGAATACCTCTCCCCCACGGCAGGCACAATGCAGACCGAAAAGAGCGCGAAGAGCGCGAAGAGGCGAAGCTTCATGCTTTGCCCTTTTATTGTGTGAGTTGATATGGATTACGGTCGCTAGTGGTCGTTTGGCCTTCCCCTGGGCCCTTCGCTTTCCAGGCGCCTATCGCCGATGGCTCCAGCCTATACCAGCATCTTGCCGTGGGAGTCGATCTCTCCGCCGCAGATCCTGGTGGAGGAGATCCGGACGTCGTCCTCGGCCATCTGGTAGTCGATCATCACGATCTTGAGGGGTCGAAGGCCGTTCTCCCTCCGGATCTCGTTGATGTTGCAGGCCATCGGCTCCGTCTCCGGCGATACTACGATGAAGTCGTAGTCTTCCTCGATCGCCGAGCCGTAATAGGTGTGGAGCATCTCGATCTCAAAATCCTCCTTCCCCAGGTTCTCCTTCAAGGCAACCCTCAGGTTCCGGACCCTCGTCTTGAAGTTTCGGACCGGCCTGGTCCGCTGACTTTTGGCCATCCCATCTGACGTCAGAGCGATCACCACCTCGCCGTCCTCCCCCGCTACCTCGAAGGCCCTCCTCAAAAGGGCGAGATGGCCGTCGTGAATGGGGTCGAAGGTGCCGCCTACTGCGACTTTGGGGGCCATATTGTCGGCAAAGAGGGACGGTCGGTATAAGTAACTGGCGCTTTGGTGACGGCCCCGGGCCCCTCCGACCAGCGAATTGCGAGTTGGGGTGAGAACCTCAAATCCTGGGGGGAAGGGGGCCATCTTTCGGGGGGAGGCGATCCTCCAGGACCTTGGCGACTATCATCCGAGAGCTGCAGAGGGGGCAGGGGTCGTGCTCCTCCAGCCTCACCACCTGGGCCTCGATCCCCCGGGTCGCCAGCTCCTCCTGGAGGAGGACGATGTCGAAGTGCTGGTCGTACCCCAGGGTGATGACGTCGGGCCTCAGCTCCTCGATCGGCCGGAACATATCCCTCTCGCTCCCCAGGACCGCCCTGTCCACCATCTTCAGGGCCGAGACCATCAGGAGCCTCTGCTCCTGGGGGATGATCGGCCTCGGCTTGTGCTGGACGTTGGCGTCCCGGGCCACGATCACCACCAGCTCGTCGCCGAGGGCCTTCGACTGCTCCAGGTACATCAGATGCCCCGGATGGAGGAGGTCGAAGGTCCCGGTGGCGAGAACTCTAATCAATCCAGTCTTCATCCTCCTCCTCGATCTCCACGTCCAGGACGGGGAGATCTCGCGGTGAGCCCGTCCTGTCGTAACAGATCCAGCTGTCCATGTCGAAGGGCATCCCCGCGATGATGTGGTAATCTCCGGTCTTGGAGAAGAAGATCAGGTCCGCCGCTGAGGGGCGGATGTCGGGGGATGGGTGGCTGTGGACCGATCCAGCGATCCTCATGTTGGGAAGCATGTAAAGCCGGACGAGGGCGCTCTTGCTCGACGCCTCCGTCCCCGGGAGCATGATCACCTCGGTGATGACGCCGTCCTCGGCCCTGAGGAGCCCCGCGAACTCCACGGGGAGGGTCGAGCGGGAGGCCTCAAGGATGAAGTAGAGCGTGTCCCTGGCGATCCCCTCCACCACCATCTTCCTCTTCATCTCCGACACCCCATCATCTCAAAAATATACCATTACAAATAACCTCCGCCGGTTCTGGGGACCTAGATCCGCTCCCCGGCGGGCCTGAGGTGGGCGCAATCCCCGGCGATGACCCTTTCAAGAAGGCCTTCGTCCCTCCTCACTGCCAGGGACCCATCGGCCTCCAGGCCCTCCGCCAGCCCCTCGAACTCGCCGACCCTGCTGGTGATCCTCACCCTCCGGCCCAGGGTCGCGGACCGGATCGACCACTCCTCCAAGAGTCGATCGGAGGAGGCTGTCATCTCCTCTGAGGAGGCCTCCAGCTCCTCCAGGACCCTCCGAACGAGCTCCGCCCGGAGAACCTCCCTGCCAAGCTCCGACGATATCGACGTAGCCTTCCACCCTTCGGAAAGGGCGGCGGGGTCGAGGTTGGCGTTGATCCCGATGCCTACGACGGCGTACTCCAGCCTGTCCATATCCGCCCCGATCTCCGTCAGAATCCCGGAGACCTTCCGCTCCCCCACCATCAGGTCGTTGGGCCACTTGACCTTCACATCGAGGCCATAGAGCCCCTCGATGGCCCGGGCGACGGCGACGCAGGCGGCGATGTTCACTATGAAGGCCTGGGCCGGAGGGATCATGGGTTTGAGGATGATGCTCATCCAGACCCCTCCCCGGGGGGATTCCCAATGCCTATCCATCCTCCCCCTGCCGGCGGTCTGGACCTCGGCGATGACGACGGTCCCGTCCTCGGCGGAGGGGACGATCCTCTTCGCCTCGACGTTGGTGGAGGTGATGGACTTGTGGTGGTGGAGCCTCCTCCCCACGAACCTCGTTTTGAGGCCACCCTGGATCAGTTCCTCGCTGAGGAGGTCCGGGAGGGCCGAAAGCCTGTAGCCCCTCTTTGAGGCCTCGATCTCGTACCCCTCGCCCCGGAGGGATGCGACCGCCTTCCAGATGGCGGCGCGGCTGATCCCCAGGGAGGCGGCCATCTCCTCGCCAGATGTCCAGGACCCGAGGCTCTTGATCAGCTCCCTCCTCACCTCTTCCCTCGTCAAGGAGGACCTACTCCTCGGAGGCGGGTTTTTCTCGCTGGGACATGTAGGCCCCCACGGCCGCAGAGATGGCCGCCACCTTCCTGGCGTCGGCTCCGAGGGCCGAGGCGAGGGAGAGACCCTTCTCGCGCTCCGCCTCCGTCACCCTCTTCACCTCCTCCATGATCGCCTCTTCTTTGAGGAAGTTGGTGTTTATGTCGCCCTGCCTGAACCTCTCGTTCCGGAGTACCGCCAGGTGGAAGTTTATGTTCGTCTTGACGCCGGTGACGATGTACTCGTAGAGGGCCCGCTCCATCCTCGCGATCGCCTCGTTTCGGTCCCTCCCCATGGCCACCACCTTCGATATCATCGAGTCGTAGTAGGGCGGGATCAAAAAGCCTGCATAAACGCCGCTGTCTACCCTTATGCCGGGGCCGCCGGGGCTCCGATACCTCTTGATCCTCCCCGGGGATGGGGCGAAGTCGTTGAGGGGGTCCTCGGCGTTTACCCTGCACTCGATCGCCCAGCCCCGGATCTCGATCTCGTCCTGGGAGTAGGCGAGGGGCTCGCCGGCGGCGATCCGGATCTGCTCCTTCGCGAGGTCGACGCTCGTCACCATCTCGGTGATGGGGTGCTCGACCTGGAGCCTGGTGTTCATCTCCAGGAAGTAGTAGTTGCCCTTAGAGTACATGAACTCGACAGTCCCGGCGGACCGGTAGTCTATCGCCTCTGCGGCCCGGACGGCGATCGACCCCATCTCATCCCGCAGCTCCGGGGTCATGATCGGCGATGGCGACTCCTCGATAAGCTTCTGGTGGCGCCTCTGGATCGAGCACTCCCGGTCGGAGACGTATATCGTCTCTCCCTTGGAGTCGGCCAGGATCTGAAACTCGATGTGCCTCGGATCGGTGAGGTACTTCTCGACGTAGACGGTCTCGTCGCTGAAGGCGGACCTGGCGATCGACTGGGCCGACTCCAAGGCAGGGCCGAGGTCCTTCTCCTCCCATACGATCTTCATCCCGATCCCGCCGCCGCCGGCTGCCGGCTTCAGCATCACCGGGTAGCCGATCGCCTCCACCAGGTCCGCCGCCTCAGCCGGATCGCTGATCCCCCCTTCGCTGCCCGGAACGATCGGAACGCCAGCCTCCTTCATGATGTCTCTCGCGGCGATCTTGCTCCCCATCCTGTCGATGGAGCTGCTCGTCGGGCCGATGAAGACGACCCCCTTCTCCTCACAGGCCCTGGCGAACTTTGGGTTCTCCGAGAGGAAGCCGTAGCCAGGATGGATCGCCTCCGCCCCGGTCTCCTCCGCCGCCTCGAGGATCCTGTCGATCCGGAGGTAGCTCTGGGAGGCCGGCGAGGGGCCGACGAAGACCGCCTCGTCGGCGTACTTGGCGAAGAGGGCGTTCCTGTCGGCCTCGGAGTAGACCGCGACGGTGGAGATGCCGAGCTCACGGCAAGCTCTCATGATCCTTATGGCGATCTCGCCACGGTTGGCGATCAGAATCTTCTGAAACATCGTCGGTGGTTTGGCGGACCGAGGCTAAAAACCTTTGGCGAAGCCGAGGAAGGAGAATTTAATAACCTTTCAGCCGAGAGGAGAGGGCATGAAGCCGAGGGAGATGTCCAGAGATGAGTGCGAGGAGCTCCTCGCCAAGTCCAGGTTCGGGAGGATCGGCCTCTCGACAGGGGATCGGCCTTACGTCCTCCCCATGTCTTACGTCTACGCCGGAGGCGCCATCTTGCTCCATTCGGGCCTTTCGGGAAAGAAGCTCGATATGGCGAGGGAGAACCCCCGTGTCTCCTTTGAGGTCGACTCCGTCGAGAGGGGAAGGTGGAGGAGCGTCATCGCCTCCGGGAGGGTCCGCCTCTCCTCCGACGCGGGGGCGAAGGAGAGGCTCTTTGATCTCTTCACCAGGGGGGAGATGGGGGGGCACGGCGGGAAGGCCTTCCGCCGGGTGGATATGGAGGAGATGCCGATGGTGATCTGGGAGATCGAGATCGAGGAGCTGACCGGCCGCGAGGGAGTCTGGTGAGGGGAAGGCCAGCCCGGGGCTGAAGAGAGGAGACGAAGGACCGAAGGAAGGATCGAGGGAGAAGGACGGGCAACTTTCGCATGACCGCCATCAAGTGGACGGAGAAGTACAGGCCGAGGAGGCTGAAGGAGGTCCTCGGGAACGGGAAGGCCGTCTCGGAGCTGGAGGCGTGGGCCCGGGCCTGGGAGAGGGGCGTCCCCGATAAGAGGGCCGTCGTCCTCTACGGCCCCGCCGGGGTGGGGAAGACCTCCGCCGCCCTCGCCCTCGCCGAGGAGATGGGCTGGGACCAGATCGAGATGAACGCCAGCGACAGCAGGACCGCCGCCGCCATCTCGAAGGTGGCCGGCGCCGCCGCGAGGATGATGACCTTCTCCGGAAAAAAACGGCTGGTCATCCTCGACGAGGCCGACAACCTCTACGGCTCTGCTGACAGAGGCGGCTCGGCGGCGATGCTGCGGCTCGTCCGAGAGGCCGACCAGCCGGTGGTCCTGATCGCCAACGACTACTACGGCCTCTCCAAGCCCCTCCGGGAGGGGACCCTGGGGATCCAGTTCCGGAGGATCACCAAGACCACCGTCCTCTCGGCGCTCCGGGAGATATGCCGGGCGGAGGGGGCGGCCTGCACCCCGGAGCTGATCGCGGAGATCGCCGATATGGCGAACGGCGACCTCCGGAGCGCCATAAACGACCTCCAGGCAGCCCTGGACGGGTCCCGAGAGGTCGGCGAGGTGGCGACGGCGGTCCGGGACGCCAAGGCCTCGATCTTCGACGGGGTCGCCAAGATCCTGAGGGGCTCGAGCCTCGGCGAGGCCGTCCAGATCGCGTGGTCCCTCGACGAGAGCCCCGAGGACCTCGTCCACTGGATCGACGAGAACCTCCCCCTCGTCTACGGGACCGCCGACCTGGCAGCAGGCTACGAGAGGCTCTCCCGGGCCGACGTCTTCCTCGGCCGGGTCCGGCGGCGCCAGAACTACGGCCTCTGGCGGTACGCCTCCTTCATGATGACTGGCGGCGTCCAGGCCGCCCGGACGGAGAAGAAGGGGGGGTACATACCCTTCCGGCCTCCCGGCTACTGGCGGAGGATGGGCCAGACGAAGGGGGCGAGGCAGGTCCGGGAGTCGGCGGCGGGAAAGATCGGCCGACACTGCCACATCAGCTCCCGGATGGCGAAGGGCGAGATGATGGGGCTCTTCGCCCTCCTCCTGAAAGACCCCGAGACGGGGCCGAAGGTGGCTGCCCTCCTCGACTTCACCGTCGAGGAGATCGCCCTCCTCCTGGGGACGAAGCCGACGACCAAGAAGGTCCTGAAGATCCGCGAGGCCGCCCAGGAGCTTCTCGAGGAGGAGAGGGTCTCGGAGATCGAGGTCGCCTGGGGCGGCGCCAAAAAGCCGGAGAAGGCCGAAAAGAGGGAGCGGCGAAGGGCGGATAAGAGCAAAAAGGACGCTCTCGACGAAGACGACTCCGAGGCGGGCTCGAAGGCCGCGGATCTGGATGAGGAGCCGGTGGAGGATCGATCCCCCAAGAATGGAGGCGAAAGCTCCGAGGTGACGGAGCCGGAGAAGGACGACCGCCGCCAGAGGTCCCTCTTCGACTTCTGAGCGGGCAAAATATTTCATCAATGGGGCATCTAAATAGATATGGTGATTTTGGCGTCGTATTTTGCCAATACGAATATATATATATGCCTAAGATAAAGTTCAAGTTATGAGCAAACTTGACAGGCATTCATCACATCCTGATGTCAATGTTGGGGATATATATTTTAATAATAATAATTATATCGATGCTATAAAATATTATGAGCTAGCTATTCAGAAGGACAAGAACAATCTAGAAGCTTTAATGGGCAAAGGGCTTGCTTTAAGAGAGTTAGGAAAATATTTAGAATCAATTGTATCGTTTCAATCTTATCTCGGGGCGTGTAGAGAAGAGTATCAGAAAATTGATGGGTATTTGGAGAAAGGTTATACATATATCTGCTTGGGAGCATTTAGCGATGCTAACGAATGCTTTGACAGGTGCCTTGATATAGATAAAAAGTCTCCAGAGGCATTAAACGCAAAAGGTCTTGTCCTTTACAGTATGGATGCTTTTCGACCAGCTATTCAATTCTATGATAAAGCACTCGGAGGGAGAAAAGACGCAAATTTTGCTTTCATTTTGACAAATAGGGGAAACGCATGGTACGAATTAGATATGTACGACGAAGCCCTTGAAAGTTATACAAGAGCACTAACGTTGAATAAAAATGAAACAGGTGCCCTAATTGGCAAAGGAGTATTCTATAAAAAATGGGGCAAATATGAAGAAGCAAGTAAATTATATAAAGCTGCTTTGGATATCGATCCAAATTTTGTAGCTCTAAATTGCATGCAAAATGGCATCTCTCTACACACCAAATCTAAATTCGATGAAGCTATAAAAATCTATAACAAAATACTTGCACTAAATTCTGAATATGTAATATCTCCACAATACATATCACTTGTACATATAAATAAAGGCTTAGCACTTTATTCAACTGGGTGCTACAATGAGGCAATAAAGTGTTTTAATAAAGCGCTCATGACTGATTCTACTTATTCTATATTAGCGTTGATCGGATCAGGAGCAGCGCAGGGTAAGTTAAAAAATATGGCTTCTGCCATAGAATGCTATAATAAAGCCATGGATATAGACCCAAATATGGAATTTACAGCCGTAAATGAAATTATATACATGTCCGGGGATGAGAGTAGTTTCTTTTCAATCTATGACGAAGTTTTATTGAGCAGCATTTTAATTGATGCAAAAATAAAAGCTAATTGTGTGATTAATCAATTAGTCGATCCAGATCTCGAAGATATTGCATTGAACGGTTATCACAAGAAAGTGGTTTCCCAAGAACAGTTAAATGAAATTAAAAAGTGCGTGTCAGAAGTAGGTATTGCGGGTGAAGAGTACATAAATTCTTACTTGCAATCACTATGCGAAAATGGCAAAATAAAGCAATTTGAGTGGGTTTCTAAGAATAATGCAATCTCACCATATGATTTTTATATAATAAATATTAATAATGAAAGAATTAATGTTGATGTAAAATCTACAAACGGGGAATTTGATCGTCTATTCCACATATCTTATGGTGAATTAAAAACAATAGTCTTAGGCCCTGAACGATACGACATCTACAGAGTTTATGAGCTAAATAATGCTAACGCAAAACTCAGGATTGCAACTGACATAAGGTCCTTCGCTTCAGGAATATTGGAAATCTTAAAAGGCTTACCTGAAGGTGTTGTGGCGGACGGTGTGTCAGTTGATACTTCGCTTCTGAAGTTTGAACAAGAAATCATGATTCAAAAGTAGTCAAATTGGCATATTATTGAGATTAGAGTAGCCGCCCAAGATGCAGTTGCTCGCGCCCTCGCCTTGAGAAACGTTGAAAAATGGGGGCGAGGGCAGAAGGCTCGCTGGTAGATTCGAGCCTCAATTCCGCTTCGAGCGTCTCCTGAGGCGGATATCTGTCCTGCCCCAGGAGACGAAAGCAGTCTTTCGTTCGATGGCCTAAACGATCGCAAACTCCGCGGTCAAAAAGCCGTCGAAGGCCTCGGGCGCATAGAACTTCATCCTGTACCCGCCCCGGGAGGCGACGTTCTCGGGATCGCCCCTCTGGCGCTGGTCCCACTGGATCGCCTTCGCCGCGCCGCCGAACTCGATGACCGGCGTCTTGAATCGCCAGCTATCGGGGCTTGTCCTGTAGTAGGACCTCCACTCGCCGTCCACATCCTTCTCGATCTCGTAGTAAGCCCCGACGAGGCTTGAGCTTCCAGGGGTCACTTTTCTCAGGACGAACTCGACGGTCTCGCCCGGCGCGTACTCTCCTTTCCTGGCCGCTAGGGTCAGGCCGGCGTATGCCGCCTCGGCCTCCGAGGTGTCGGTGATGGGGACGGGGCCCGCGGGGTCGGAGTCTATGCCGAACCAGACCACAGCGTAGTCGCCGTCGATGGCCACCCCCATCGCCTGCCAGACCGTTTCTGCGAAGATGCCTCGCTGGAGGATGGTGTCGCTGTGGGCAGCGCTATTCTTCCACTCGCTCATGGCGGACGAAGGCGTAGCCCCTTGGCCGCTCCAGTATGCGATCTCGTAGCCGTTGCCGGTGTAGCTCTCGGTGATCTCCCGGGGCTTGTTCCACATTGCAGATGCCTGACCGCTCCCGGTGTAGCATACCGCCGTCCAGTCGCCGAAGCTCGACCAGCTGTGGCGGTTGCATTCGCCCGTTCCATAGGTAGCGGTATCGGGATGGTGGGCGTTCAGGTCTGCGACGTGGGCTCGGGCGACTTTGGTCAGCGAGTTTGTGACCAGGACGGCCGCAAGGCCGCTCTCCTCCCGGTACTCGTTGACCAGGCGGGCCAGCTGCCACTCCTCCTCGGTCAAGGGGCTCTGGAGGTCTGATGCTTGGACGGTCGAGGATGCGAGTAAAAAAAACAACAAGGCCAGCAATATAAATCCGAAAGATTTACCTTGGGTCAATTATATCTCTCCTTCGTATAGGACTTGGAATATAATTGTGGAATTTCATCGCTATAAAGCTGGTGATACAATCTGAAAAAGAACGACCAGATTTGGGGTCAAATCTCGCCATAGAACTTCTTCGAGCCGATCTGTTTTAGAGGAAGCTCGAGCATCTCCAGGATGAGCGAAGACGGCACGGATCAGTCTTTCGACAAAGGGTCGGGCGGGACGGGGACGGACGCGGTATCGGGGCTCGCCCTTCTATCGCTCCTGGTGAACCTCGACTCTGGCGTTGACGTCTTGGCCGCCGTCAGCGCTTCCTCAGCCGTCCCCTACAGCGGCAGGGTCCTGATGGCGGTGGGGGAATCGTTCCCGTTCCCCTTATCTTAGTTGGGCACCTACAATATGTGGGTCGGTGAGAGGTTCAGCCCTCCCAGCCTCGTCGCCGACGGTCGGCAGCTCAGGGCCGACGTTCTAACTGAACTCGTCGTCTTCGCCGCCCTGTCGGGGCCGACCGCCAGAAGTCCCTCTCCGGCTTCTGACGTCATAATTTTTTTTATCTCTTAGAATGTCTTCAGCTCCCCCTTCATCAGCTTCTCTTGGATCACCAGGATGTCGTCGAGCCACTGGTTTGCGATCTCTTCGGCCTCGGCCTGGACGGCGGCGAAGTTCGCCCCCTCCTTCACCGTCGTCTGGATGCTGAGCATGTGGGGCTCGTCGATGGGCTTACCTATCTGGGAGAGGATCCGGACGTAGACCTCGCCGACGTCGTCCACCTCGGATACAATTTTATTGGCGATCTGGGTCGAGAGGAGGTTGTAGATCTTCCCGACGTGCCTGATGGGGTTTTTGCCGCTCGTCGCCTCCATGCTCATCGGCCGGTTGAGGGTGATGAGGCCGTTGGCCCGGTTGCCCCTGCCGACGGAGCCGTCGTCCCCCATCTCCGCGGAGGTCCCCGAGACGGTGAGGTATACGGATCCGGACTCGGGGTCGTCGGCGACGTTCAGCTGGACCTTGATCTTCCTTTGTGCGCAGGAGCAGACGTTCTCCTCGATCTCCCGGACGATCACCTCCTTCGTCTCCATGTAGTCGGCGAGGTCGTCGAGGTGCCTTCCGACCATGGCGCAGGCGACGGTCAGGTTTATGGTTTCCCCGGACCTCATCGCCATCACCTTGACGTCCTCGCCGATGGCGGGGATCCTCTTCTTCAGGTCCATGAGGAACCGCTCGGTGTTGTAGACGACGGTCTCCGTCTC
>LUYE01000072.1 GCA_001602645.1 Methanosarcinales archaeon Methan_01 | reverse complement strand
TCCTGGCCCGAGTTAGACTTCTTGCAGAAGATCTGCCTCGACGAAGATATTGATTCAGTTCCGCTAGCTCATCATCCTTGAGTCTAACCGAGTATAACATTTTCCTAGACACAATCTTTATTGTAAGGTGAGTAATAAAATTTATAACTTTCGTTCCGGAGTAGTAGTCTTCCTCCTTCAAATTGAGTCGGATTGAGTACATTTCCATTATGGATCGCCCATGAGGTTTAAGTGCTCATCCGTAAACTTTACTCCAGTCAACTCCATGATTTTCTCAGGGTTAGATTGGATCTGTTTCGCAGCATATCGCAGTGCTTCCCTCTCAACAGGATCTATGGACAGCCTGCCCAGGGGTTCACTCCAGAGAACGATGACTATGGCAATGGCGACCGCTACTCCGTAAGGACTCATTATTTTGCTGATGTCATCGATCTTCGTCGTTGTAGCCAATATTTCTTTGAACCTGGGACTGTCTGGATCTATCCCATACTTACGAGATAAATCCTTCTGAGCAGCAGTCAAGGGCTTAGAATTGAACTGCTTGATCATGCGAACCATCGGTTTGGCATATTTCTCAGGAACTTCCATTATGTCACCTCCTTTTAATTCTACCAGTTTCACTGGAGCCTAAGAGACGTCATATCTTTTTAAGAAAGACAGAGCATAACAAGGTCTGTATAGATCTCTCGAATATCCCATACATCAAAATTCTTCGTTTCAATTACTGGAATTGAGAAGTTATACTGATCGGTATCATCACATATCAGCCTGAGGCCAAGGTCAGAGAGATGAGCTGAGAGATAAGTGCCCGGAAATGGCGTGGTAAGAGAGATTGCTGTCCCCGCACCAATAGCTTTAAGTTTCTTAATCAACGACATTGTCTCCTTCACGGTCTCCCAGGTATCTTCAGGATGGGGGAACATAAAGCTGCAGGTAGGATGGATTCCAACATCTTGCGCCGTTTTGACCGCTTCAAGCAATGCCTTTATAGTGATGCCCTTTCTTACTGAATTCAAGATGCTCTGAGAGCCAGACTCAGCACCAAACTGCGCTACTGCGCATCCAGCATCTGCCATCAACTTCAAGGTTTCTCTATCAATCCTATCCGCTCTTGTTTCACACATCCAGTTCATCTGAAGGCCTTTATTAATCAATTCTCTGCACAACTCCCGGGTCCGTTCCGGCATGGCTGTAAAGGTATCATCTCCAAAGAACAACAATTTTAGCCCTAGGAGGGTGCTAATCTTCTCTATCTCACTAATCACATTTTTTACTGAACGCAAGCGATATCGGTTACCCGAGATCCCTCTTGCTGCGCAGAATATGCATCGACCATCACATCCTCTCCCAGTCATGATCAAGCCTGGTGCAGAGTAGAGATGAAGGGGCAACAAATGGCGAGCTGGAAAGGGCAACATATCCAGGTCTCTGATGAGTGAGCGTTCGATGTTATGAATAACTCCACCAGTATGATTGTGCATACTGAGGCCTCTGATATTGCTACGATCTCCAGATCCATTCAATACATGCCCAGCTAATTCTGTCAAGGTCAACTCTCCCTCTCCACGGACAACATAATCTACTTGTGGATGAGATAATGCCTCGTCCGCCATGAAAGTCACATGTGGCCCACCTAACACTGTAGATATCTCGGGATTTATCGTCTTAGCAATGGCCGCCACCCGTAGAGCGTTCTTAAAGGTGAGCGTGGTAGTAGATATGCCCACCATACGCGGTGCATACTCTTCGATCGTTTTGAGAATATCTTTGCCTCTCATTCCGCTAATCTCCATGTCTACGATATCTACTGAGAATCCAGCTTTTATCAACATCGAGGCAATGTATCCAAGGGATATCGGCGGGGTTGAAAGAGTGCTATCACTACTGTGAGGACTATTGGGACAAGGTGTTGGCGGTTGAATAAGCATTACGTCCATCAATTCTATCATCCCAAGAGACTATAAGGGGCTCCAATTGAGAACAATGAGTCGGTGGTTTACGAGGTAATCGACGAATGACATAACATCCGAATCGATGCTAAGAATGTCATTATCTGGATAGGCGGTAGTAATGTTCTCAATAATACTCGTAATAGTATTCTGCCCATCAAGCATTAGCCATATCGCAGATGCTAGTGGATTAAATCTTACCAGTCCTTCGGTTGCTAGAGCAATCACCTCTCCAGTATTGCGATTGAGTTTCCATATCTCGCTTACCCTTCTAGGCCTATTGTAATAGGGATTTAGGCTGGGAGACATATTTTCTCAATTTTAGTTATCTTCATACGTATATATATCTTTCTTCAAAGAGTTATATTGCCAAGTTTCATTATATTCTGTTTTATAATTAAGTTTGTATTAATATTATTGTGATTGAACAATTAATCACATATCTTCGCGTTATCATAAACTATTCTGGCGGAAACAGCG
>LUYE01000036.1 GCA_001602645.1 Methanosarcinales archaeon Methan_01 | reverse complement strand
GCAGGCAGCCAAAGTACTTCATGCTGATGTCGCAGTAGTGGGTCAGCTTGATCATCCTGCCCGAGTTGTTGTCGCTCGGCCTGAAGCAGAGCTTCGCCATCATCAGCATGCACTCTTCGACCGACTCGGCGACGTAGAGGAGGTGCTCGGGCGCGGGCTCGCAGTATACCTTCGAGCCGTCCCTCGCGTCGATGATCTCCCAGTCCTCCTTCTTGTCGGTCCTGCCCAGGAAAGCCCTCCTGTACATGACGCTGTGGGATTGGACGACGGCCGGTACCCCAAGCCTGTTGAAACCGGTGGCGATGGAGGCCGCCTTCTGAGAGTACGCACCCCAGGCGACGCCGCAGGCGCCCACCTTGGAGAGGATGTAGTCGGCGATGTCGTCGTAGTTGGCACGCTCGTTCCTCCCGGCGAAGATCGTAGCAACCTTGATCCCAGCCCCGTGGAGGTGGGCGTTGGCTACGCAGCTACCTATGTTGCAGATGTTTCTGCCGTCGAAGCCGCCGGGGAACTGCTCCCAGATCGTCTTGCCATCCTCGTCAGTATAAAGGGACATGTCCATCGCCATGCAGCCGGTGGCCGCCACGATGAAGCCTCTGTCAACGAACTCCCGGGCGATGTCGTAGCACTCCTTCGTGCCGTTCGGGTAGTTGCCACACCCGATGATGGCGATGACCCCGGGGATCGTCCCGAGGACCAGAGGTGCTCCGACCCGGCGGATCTCCGTGTCCTTGACGGGACCTCTGCCGGCCCTCATCTTGAACTTCTGGTTTCGGATGTAATCCTTGTTGGCGTAGGCGTAGAGGCTGAGGATCGGTATATCCTGGGGACAGACCTGCTCGCACCTCCGGCAGCCGACGCAGATCTCGTAGGTCGAGCTGAGGGGCTCGTAGTTCCCTTTGGCTGCCGCCTGGACGACGTCGCCGATCTTGATGTGGGGGGGACAGACGAACTGGCAGGAGTGGCAGTAGGTACAGGACTCAGCGTACTTCTTGAACTCCTCCTCAGATAAGAAGGGGTCTGCCTCTCTTATGGCCGCTCGCTTAGGCTTGACGGCGATCGCCGTCTTGACCCCCACCTCTCCGGCCTTGACCGGATCGAGGACGACGACGCCAGGCATCCTGAAGTTGACGAGGTCGTCGACGATCTCGTCGACGGGATCGTTCGTCCTGTCGGGGAGGCCGAGCATGATCTTCTCGTTGGTGGCGATCAAGGGAATCTTGTACTTCTCGGCATCGACGATGGCGTCGGTCCAGACGCACTGCTCGTCGACCATGATGCAGTCCATGCAGTCGCCCCGGACCATCTTCCTCCACCAGCCGATGGCGCCGGCGATCTTGGCCTTCGTACCGACCATCCTGTACTTGTCGTTGAACTCCTGGTCAGGGTGGCCGATACCCTCGCAGATCCTGGTGTTGTCGATGGCGGTGCAGCAGACGCCGCCGATGTCGACCTTGTCCCAGAGCTTGTTGTCCTCGGTGTAGAACATCGCCTCGGCGGAGCCCGCCAGGTTGTGGCCGTAAGTGATAAGGATCGCCTTGTTCTTGTCGAGGGTCCCCATCCCGCACTCGACCAGGGGAGCGTCNNCCTGCTCCTCGACGTAGTTCAGGACCGGGCCGAAGTCCTTGAGGGTCTTGGGCTTGATCCCGGCTATCGTCCTGGTGAGTGGCGCATCCACCAGGATCTCGTCGCCCATCTTGAAGGGGAGGTCTCCGAACTTGTCCAGGCACCAGTGGTAGAGGTGTCGGCCGTGAGCGCAGTGAGCTGTGCAGCCCATGAGGACCGCGAGGAGGACGATCCTCCCCTGCTGGGCGGCCTGGTCTATGCCGCAGGCTCCCCTCTTGTTCCCGGTCAGGTCGCAGGGACCGTAGGTACAGAGGGTGCACCGATCGCAGATCGGGGAGTAGAAGACTTTGTACCTGTTTATCAGCTTGAAGTCCCAGTCTCTCAGCGTGGCGATGCTCGGATAGGGGAACGGGCCCATGGGCTGGTCCCACTCCTCCACCTCCTTCACTACCGCGCCGATGTTAATCTGGACATTCTGCATGTCCTCAACGGCAAAACTGCCTTCCATCTTATCCATGCTTGACCTCCTTCTGTACTCTGGTTTGCTCGGTAGTCGCATGTAGAAGATAAAACCCTTTCGGATTGCCTACTAGTATAATGCAGATATTATTGTTTAGTTTATTGATTAGAACACATATACATTTAAGTTTGTGAAATCGTGACGGTAATTTAATGCTAAAAATTAACGATTATGTTTTGATGAGAGGATATCCATTTTAATTGATGAAAATCCATCCAGATTGAGATCAGTCCGCCAGGTTGAAATGGAAAAAGACAGGAGAGGGAGGAGGTTCATGATGCATATAAGAGAAAGCTTCGCGGAGGCCGAGGCCTGCCACCACGGCGGACGGATACGGGCGGAAGCCGCCAAGAGAAGCCTCGCGCAGGAGGACCTCCTGGACTACAGCGCCAACATAAACCCCCTCGGCCACCCGCCCCTAGAGGACCTGATCCTCCGGGAGATGAAGAAGATAGGCCATTATCCCGACAACGATTACGTCGCATACCGGAGGTCTTGTGCGAGGTTTGTGGGGGTAGACCCGGAGAACGTCGTTCCAGGAAACGGATCCTCAGAGCTGATGAGGCTCTTCGCCGAGGCCCTGATCGAAGAGGGAGAGAGAGTCTTGATACCGACCCCCACCTTCGGCGAGTACGAGGCCCAGTCCCGCCTCTTTGGGGCTGAGGTCGTCCACGTCCCGCAGGGGATCCGAGAGCCAAAAAGTCCGAAGGATTTTCTGGACGATGCCCTCCTCAGGGGGGCGAAGGCGGCCTTCATCTGCAACCCCAACAACCCCACGGGGATCCTCCTCCCCAGGTCCGAGGTCGCAGAACTGGCGGAGAGGTGCGAGAGGGCTGAGACCTTCCTCTTCGTCGACGAGGCATTCATCGAACTCTCAGACCCCGACCAGAGCGTGGCGGCCATGGCGCCGGAGATGGAGCATCTCTTCGTAGTCAGGTCCCTCACCAAGTCCTTCGGGGTTCCTGGCATAAGGCTCGGCTTCGGAGTCGCAGGAGACGAGCTGGCAGAGGTGATGAACAGGACCCGCCTCCCCTGGAGCATCAGCTCCCTCGCCTCGGCGGCCGGGGCCCACCTCCTCGCCCAGGAGAGCCACCTCGTCGAGAGCAGGCGGGTGATAAAAGAGGAGATCAGATGGCTCACTTGTGAGCTGAAACGGCTCGGCCTTGATCCGATCGAGAGCTCCGTCAACTTCATCCTGGTGGGTGTGGTCGGAGCCGGCATCCGTTCCTCGGAGCTCGTCAAGCTGATGGAGGTGGAGAGGGTCCTCGTCCGGGACTGCAGATCCTTCGGCCTCGGAGAGGATTACATCAGGTTGGCCGTCAGGAGGAGGGAGGAGAACGAGAGGATGATCGGAGCTCTCGAGAAGGTGCTGGGATGGAGAGGGTGAGCTGTGATCGTTACCCGTGCCACTTTTCCGGCCAGGACTGCACCTTCTGCTTCTGCCCCTTCTACCCTTGCGGCGACGAGAGGACTGGAGGCAGGGTCGCAGACGGCGAGTGGTCCTGCGAGGATTGCCGCCTCCTCCACGACCCCGATGTGGCGGCTATGGTGATAAAGGGGCTGATCCGGGGCGAGGACCTGGAAGAAATCTGGACAATTTTGGAGAAGAGGCTATGAACCGCCAGAGGGCTGAGATCCCGACGAAAGAGAAAATGAGGGCGAGACGGATATGATCCACCATATCGTCTCCTTTGCCCTTTCGATCCCCGAGCCTCTGGCCATCCTCCTCCTGGCGGTCGGCATCGACCTGATCTTCGGGGAGCCGCCGGCGAGGGTCCATCCGGTGGTCCTGATGGGGAGGCTGATCGGAGGCCTGAGAAGCAGGGCCGGGCCGACGAGAGGCTGGGGGGTCGCCATCGCCCTAGTCCTCATCCTCTCGTCGGCGGTGATCGGCCACCTTCTGATCGGAGTCGCAGACCACATCCGCCACTTCGGCCTCGGGGTCCTCATCTCGGCGTACCTCCTCAAGTCGACGATCGCGATTAGATCTCTCCTCGAGACCTCCAGGGAGATCGGAAGGCTGGTGGAGGAGGACCTTGAGGAGGCGAAAAAGCTTCTTCCCGCCCTGGTGAGCCGCAACCCCGAGAAGCTGACTCGGACCCAGGCTACATCAGCAGTGATCGAGTCCCTCTCCGAGAACTACGTCGACGCCATCGTATCGCCCCTCTTCTATTACCTCCTCTTCTCTCCCCTCGGCCTGGGGGTGGAGGCGGCCCTCGCCTTCAAGGCGACGAACACCCTGGACAGCATGCTCGGGTACAGAACCGAGGAGCTGAAGGACCTGGGATGGGCCTCGGCGAGGCTCGACGACATCGCCAACTGGGCCTCGGCGAGGCTGAGCCTCCTGATCATCGCCCTGGCCAACCCCTCCCGGGCGGGGGTGGCGGTGAGGGTCGCCCTCCGAGACCACGGTGCGACCCCGAGCCCCAACTCCGGCTGGCCGATGGCGGCGGCAGCGGGGGCCTTGGGGATCAGGCTGGAGAAGCCGGGAGTCTACGTCGTCGGGGAGGGGGGTAGGGAACCATCGACAGAAGATATAAACCCCGCCCTGAGGCTTTTGGCGACGGCTATCGGCCTCACCGTGGCCGGGGCGGCCGTTCTGCTCATGATTATTCTCTGAGCATCTCCGGCCGAACCCGTCCCTCGATCTCGCCTGCCTCTCGATCCCGCTTATTCGATCACCTCTCGCGTCCGGCCACCTCACTCGTTGCAGGAGTCCTGGCCGCACTCCTCGCAGCTCATCAGGCCGCAGGCCTCATTCTGACCCTTGATGACGACGAAGCCTCGACCCCGGGAGTCGTCGACGTAGTCGATGACGGCGACCCGGAGCTCCTCGAACTCGCTCGGGTTCATGTAGACCTGGACGTCGTTGCTCTCAAAGACCAGGTCCTTATCGTTGAAGGGGCCGAGCCCCAGGGCGAACCTCGGCAGGTCGCCGGGGTTGCTCGTCTTGAAGAGCTTGACGACTTTCCCCTCCACCTGGCTTGCCAAGAGCTTCTCCGCCGCAGCATCGGTTATCTCGATCATTCTTTAGCACCGAGGAGAGCTGGTCGGTGGAGATATTAAAGATATGCCATTGGAGATCGGCTCTCCCTTCCGATCTGATGACTCCATCAACTGGAGAGGAGAGGCTGTGCTGGTCCGACAAAATCTTTATCAGGGCCGCAGACCACCAAAAGGCCGATGGAGAAGATGGGCGACCTGCTGGATATGCTCCGACGCTTCAACAGCCTGGGGTCGACGAAGGAGGCGGCGACGGAGGTCTTCGGCTGGGGCGTGGAGGACGTCCTGATCAAGGAGGAGCGGCCGGGCGTCGACCAGGTGATCGTCAGGTTCTACAACGGCCAGATCATCGAGGCAAGGCACATCCTCAGCCAGGAGGGGGTCGTCGAGTTCGGGGAGGAGTGGGAGTTCCGGCTGAAGATGAGGACGGACCTCACCTCAACCCTGCGGTACAACGCCTTCTACTCCCGGTACATCCACGGGAAGGGGTACCTCCGGATCGACATCGGATACGTCGAGAACAAGCTCCTCCGAAAGATGCTGGAGGACTTCTACATCCCCCGGATGCGGTCGATCTACAAGCCGATCATCCTCGAGTACAAGGGGCTCTTCGACTACGACTTCTTCGGGATCGAGGTGAGCTGCGACCACGCCGAGGCGTACTACTCCACCGTCCGGCAGGGGCGGGAGGAGGCGGAGTCCGGGATCGATGACGTCATCAGCCGGCTCAACTACCTCTGCGACATGATGAAGTCCGAGAAGATCCGGAAGGATCTTAAGGCCCTGGACGAGGATCTGTGCAAGGTTCTCAGCATACTATGTCCGTCGGGGTGAGCCCGACATTCTGGCTTAAGTTAATGCATCTAATTTGTGCAAACCAATCGATAGCAGGCAAATATTTTTATATGAACGTATGATTATACTAGATCATGAAAATACCACCGATCCTCATAGGAATTATGATCGTATCGTTTGCGTTGGGCACCATTACTTCAGCAAAATCTAGCGACATATTTATTGACTATCTTACTGATATGATCTATGAAGATTGTCAAGGTAACGATATTCAAATCAACCAACCGTACATCATCAACATAAAAACAAACGAGTCAGTTGACGTAATAACGTGGCCTTACGGCTATCAAGATCTACGAAGAATAATTGAATTATTTGGTGAGATAGAACCGTTTGCATTTTTTCAAGGATCATGCGAAAATAAAGGTGTAAGTATTAGCGGAGCCGATGGTTGTGGAATACTCACCTGCCAGAACAATAGACTAGACATAAATCAATACACCTACTTTTGGAATGGCATCCGAGTTGCTGTTCCTAAAGAGGAGTTCAAGACTACTTTTGGCCCAAATAGCCCAATAGTTGAAACACACGGAGACAAAAGTCCTGTGACAACCGGGGATAATAGCCCAATTACTCAGAAAGAAAATAATATTTTGAATGAACTGTTTTGGTCCAAAGGAACAATCGGAGGATTAATTGTAGCAGGAGTATTAAATATAATTTATATCTTCGTTAAGAAACATCGATTTAAAAGTCCTTGAATTGCAGGCTACCATTTAAAGACCTGCATACTGCGCGACCTAGCCACAGCCCGCTCTGCAACGATGCAGCTCCCCATCGCTGCCACTCGCCTGTTTTCGCCGCCCCCGCATCCCCGCGCCGCCGGGGGCGATCGGCGCCAGCACCTCTATCCAGCCCAGACCACCTCCCGTTCCACAAAGGGGGCGATGTGAGGGCTCAGACCTCCGATAGTTACAAGGTCCACATCCCTTCCGAAGAGGTCTTCGAGGAAGAAGGCCAGATCCATGAAGCTGTCGAAGGAGGGCTCCACGAACTCCACGAGGACGTCGACGTCGCTCGTCTCCTTTCCCTCGCCCCGAGCATGAGAGCCGAAGATCCCGATCCGCTTCACGCCGAACCGGCTTCTTATCTCATCGTCGTGCTCTTTCAAGATTTTCAAAGCGTCCATCCGTCGATCCCTCCGAAATGCCCTTTTTCGCTATTTTGATGCTTTGGAGTTATCTACCTTTTGACATTGTCGAAGATCGTCATAATCATCGCCCCCGTCAGCTCCGGATGATGCCGCCGCCCTTCTCGCCATCGTCTGTTTTTCGCCGCCCGCCTCTCTCGCCCGGTGGAGGTCTCGCGCCCCCTCGACGCAACCGCCTCACATCCCCGCGCCGCCTGGGTCGATTGACCTCACTATCGATATGAGACCATTTCAGCGGCGATCTTTCGAGGCCGAAAGGTGGACATACCAAAAGATGTGTTGTATAATTATAGATCGGGTGGTTTGGCCATGGACAAAAGCGACCTCCTCAGGGAGAAGAGGACCGAGATCCTCCAGGTGGCGGCCGAGCACGGGGCTTACAACGTCAGGATCTTCGGATCGGTGGCTAGGGGCGCGGCGGACGAAGCAAGCGACTTCGACTTCCTCGTCGACATGGAACCTGGTCGGAGCCTCCTCGACCTTGGCGGCCTTCTGATGGACCTTCGAGACCTTTTGGGCTGCCCCGTGGACGTCGTGACCGAGAGAGGGCTTCGAAAGCGGATCCGAGACCAGGTTTTAAAAGAAGCCGTGGCGCTATGAGGGACGATAGGAGACGGCTTTTGGACATCGCCGAGGCGATAGAGCGGATCGAGAGGTACGCCTCGAAAGGGCGCGAGGCCTTTGAAGACGATGAGCTGATCCAGAACTGGATTATTCATCACCTCCGGGTCATCGGAGAGGCTGCTCGTGCAATCTCGGATGAACTGAAAGACGGGCATGACGAGATGCCATGGCAGCAGATCGTGGGGATGCGCCACATTTTGGTCCACCGCTACTTCGAGGTGGATACTGATCTGATCTGGTCCGTCGTCGAGGACGACGTGCCAGTGCTGAAGCAACAGATCGAGCTGATTTGAAAAGAGCCCGAAGAGGAAACTTCCTGAAATTATCCAATTTTTTTAGCCGCCTATGCCTTTTTTTCGCCGCCCTCCGTCCCCGCCCGAGGGTGTCCCTCGCCCCCTCGACCGCAGCCGCCCCGCATCCCCGCGCCGTCCGTGCGGGCTTTGCGGGCCTTCGGCCCCGACCCCTCAAAAGACGTGAACCGCCGTCGCCTTGAAGGTCAGATAGACGGGATCTCCCACCTTCAGGTCCATCTCCTCGTATCCAAGCCGGGTCAGCATCGTCATGAAGGAGATCCCCACGTCCACCCAGACCTTGACCATCATCCCGCCGTTGGCGATCTCGTCGACCCTGCCGGAGAAGGAATTTCTGGCGCTCGATTTGAGCGGCACCTTGGAGATCAGGA
Source organism: Methanosarcinales archaeon Methan_01 (assembly GCA_001602645.1). Classification (GTDB taxonomy): domain Archaea; phylum Halobacteriota; class Methanosarcinia; order Methanotrichales; family Methanotrichaceae; genus Methanocrinis. The sequence goes on along the minus strand of LUYE01000036.1, from coordinate 174,904 downwards.
TCTCCTCGGGCCGGACCGATGCGAAGACCTCTCGGCCCTCCCAGCCGTTTAACTTATCACTTCTCTCGCCATCGTTTCCTTCGCCGTCGCCGCCCCCTTCTGCCGTCGCGACTATCTTCAAGCCGTCCACCACTATCTCCGTCATGCCTCGACTTTTTGATGCGACTCCCCGAAAGATGTTCTCGACTCCGACGAAGCTTGCGATCATCTCGCATTTGGGCCTTCTGAATATCTCCTCCGGGGTTCCCACCTGAACGATCTCTCCCTTGTTCATCACCGCCACCTTGTCTGCCAGGGAGAAGACCTCCTCAAAGTTGTGGGTGACATGTATTATCGTCGTCCCGTAGACCTGGTGAATCCTCTTCAGCTCTCGCCGAAGCCTCTCCCTCGTCAGGCCGTCGAGGGCGCTGAGGGGCTCGTCGAGGAGCATCACTGAGGGCTCCATGACGATCGCCCTGGCGATCGCAACCCTCTGCTTTTCACCTCCGCTCAACGTCCCTGGCCGCCGGGGATGAAGGTGAGATATCCCCAAAAGGTTCGAGACCTCGGCCACCTTCTCCTCGACCTCGCCGACGGATACCCTCCTCGATTTCAGGCCGAAGGCGATGTTCTCCTCCACCGAAAGGTGAGGGAAGAGCATGTAATCCTGATAGACCATGCAGACCTTTCGGTTCCGAGGCGCCTCCCCTGTGATATCCCGTCCGTCGAGGAAGATCCTCCCCTCGTCGGGGTTGTAGATTCCCGCCACCGTCTCCATGAGGATCGTCTTTCCGGAGCCGGTAGGGCCGATGATGACGAGATACTCGCCGTCTCCCACCTCCAGGGAGACGTCCCTCAGGACGAAGTCGCCTAGATTTTTAGAGACCTTTTCCATCCTCAGCATCTTTTGCCCCCTTCTAAAGGCGAAGACCTCCAACCCGCCGTTCGAATACGTAGAGGCTGATCACCGATATCAGTATTAGGATGGTCGCCACCGAGATCGCCTCGTCGAGCTTTCCACAGGACATGTTCAGAAACAGAGAGGTGGGCAGGGTCTCGGTCCTCATCCTCGTAGCTCCTGCCATCATCAGGACGGCTCCGAACTCGCCTATCGCCTTCGACCAGGTGATCACAGACCCCGCAACGAGACCGTTTGAGGCCATCGGCAGGGTCACCCTCCAGAGGGCCTGGCCTTCGGTGCACCCCAGGGTCTTGGCTACGTATTCGTAGCGCGGGCTGATCCCCTCGAAGGTCGACCTCATCACCCTCACCATGAAGGGGACGTTGACGAAGAACTGGGCGGCCACGATCCCGAGGGGGGTGAATACGAAGACGAGCCCCGCATCGGCGAGCTCCCTTCCCGGAAGGCTGGTCCCGAAGAAGAGGAGGAGGCCGACCCCCGCCACCAGCGGCGGGAGGGCGAGGGGCATGTCGAGAAGGGTGTTTGCGACGCTCTTTCCCGGAAAGTCGTAGCGAGCAAGGGCGTAAGCCGCCGGGACTGCGACCAAAAGGCAGAGGATCGTCGAGGCGACCGACGTCTTAAGGCTCAGGACGATGGCGAACTGGATCTCCTTGGAGCTGAGAGAAGCGAGGAGGGTCTCGGGAGGCGAGCGGGTCAGCACCATGAGGAGGACTACGGATATGAAGGCCGCCAGGAAGAGGCCCGTTCCGATGGTGGCGGCCTTCAGCCAGAGCCGTTCAAGGACGGTCAGCTTCCTCTGCCCCCTTCCCCATGAGGATCATCCCTCATACTTCGGATCTGGATAAGCGACGAACCCGTGATCAACAAAGACCTCCTTCCCCTCTTCCGAGACGACGAAGTTCATGAACCTCTCGGCGACCTCCTTATCCTCGGAGAAGATCAGAGTTCCGATCGAAACGACCTTGATCTCGTTCTTCTCCCGAGGTATCTCGACCATCTCCATCTCATCGGGGTTGAAGAGGTCTTCCCATACTATGGCGGCGTCGGCCTGCCCCAGAGAGACGTAGACGAGAAGCTCGTTTACAGTTCCAGAGAAGGCGACTACGTTCTCTCCGACCTCATCCCAGATGCCGAGGCTCTCCAGAATCTTCTTCGAGACCTTTCCTATGGCGGGACCCGTCGGATCGCCGAGGGCGACCCTCACGCCCGGCTCGGCCAGGCACTCCAGGGAATCGATCCCTGCAGGGTTACCTTTCGGGGTGACGATGCAGGGGACGTGGTATACGACGTCTCTGGTCTCGTCGACGAAGCCCTTCTCTATCGCCGACTCGATGTCAGATCGTGCACCCGGCATGTAGAGGTCGCCGGTCTGGTACAGCTCGATCTGAGAGAGGAGCTGGGCCGATCCGCCGAAGGTGTACTGGACCTCAACCCCCTCCCTCTCCTCGAAGAGGTCCGCGATCTCCTCCATCGGCTCACTCATTCCCGCGCCACAATAAACTAGGAGCGACCCATCGGCGGCGGACCCCGAGACGACCAGGCCCGCCACCAAGATCAATCCGACTAAAAGGGATAAAGCTTTGCGGTTCATGGTGCGGCATAAATGCAAGCATAATCATAAACATGTCGGATGAAAGGTGAATAGAAGCGTTTAACATGTCAGCAGAAGGGCGGAAAAGAGGGGGGATCTGGAGGTCACCGCTGCCTTTGAGAGGGGGTATTGAGGGCGAGGGTTGTAGCCCCAAACCCCCATATCACCTCATCCCTCATCGTTCGTGACATCATCGCCTCGTTGAGGTCCCCCTCTCCTGGAAAGTCTCCAACACCCCCGAGGCTCGAAGGATCGAGATCTACTTCAGGATCAGCCTCAGCGCCCTCTGGGGGCAGGCAGTGACGCAGGTTCCGCACTGGACGCACTTTCCGGCGTCGGCGACCACCTCGGACCCCTTGAAATGGAAGGTCCCGGTGGGGCAGATCGATATGCAGGCACCGCAGTGGATGCATTCCTCATCGTCCTTTACGATGGGGTTCTCCAGGAGGACGACCCTGACCCCCCGGGCCTCGAAGGCGGCCTTCACCTCACTGCACCTCTCGGGCTCGACGTCGACGACGATCTCCCCGGAGACGGCGTCCACCTTCGCCCGCTCTATGTTGATCAGCGCCTTCGTCTCCAGGATCACCGAGGAGACGATCGGCCTTCGGACGATCCCCGGTGCGACGTGGAGCATCAGCTTCAAAGCGACCCCCTCCTGCCGTAGAGCCTGCTAAGGTGATCGCTCGTGACCATCCCCACGACCCGGTGGTCCTTGTCTACCACCGGAAGAGCCGAGATCTTGTGGTGGTGAAGCTTCCGAGCCGCGAGCTCCATCGGCTCGTCGGGGCTTGCTATGAAGACCTTCCGCGTCATCATCTCAGAGATGTGAGAGGTCTTCCCGCTGGCCACCGCCTTGGATACGTCCCAGGCGGTAACCATCCCGATCAGCCTCCCCTCCTCCGAGACGACCGGGAGGTGGTCGAAGGGCCCGCCGACGATCATCGCCGCCGCCTCCTGGATGCTGATCTCCTCCCGAGCTGTTGCCACCTCGGGGCTCATGACGTCCCTCACCAGGAGAAACTCCTTCGTCTGCTTCATGGGGTTGTTCCGGCCCGTGGCGATGAGGGGCTCCACCGGCGCCGATAGGAAAAACTCGCCCCTCCTGATGGAGGCGCCGAGGGCAGAAGCGACCTTCCTCGCCACATGGCGGCTCGATAAAGCGGAGGTCCTCACCTCAGACCCCTCGATCTCGACGGACCCGGAGTAGAGCTGCTCGTAGTTAACCCGCCTCACCGTCGGCCGGTCCCTCCTCGGGACGCCGTAATCGACGATCTCGGTGATGATCTCCCTGTCCCTGACGGCAGAATTCTTGGCGATCCGTTCATTGAGGATCGGTATCGGAACCCCCAGGCCGACGTAGAGGCTGGGGCCGTAGTCCTGGAAGGTGGCGGCCCTGAGAAATTCGGCGCTCATCTCCTTGAGGTCCCCTTTCACCATCAGGGTGGCAAACCCGCTCTGGGGGAGGTGCTGGGTCCCCGAACCTATTATGTGCCCCTGGCCGCCGCAGAGGAAGATCCTAGTCCCGACCCCTATGTACTCGAAGTCGGGATCGTTTGGTATCGGCGAGAGTGATCCGGCTCCGCTGTAGCTTATGTTCCCGTAGCGGGGAAGGAGGGTCCCCATGTAAGTATGAAGGGTCCTATCGGTGGAGTTGGTGGCCGCCGCATACCTCTGGTAAGAGTTCCTCGGGTTGACCATGATCGCCTGGTTGAAGTCCCCGAGCCGGAGGGTCGTCTCCAGGTCGGAACGGGGATAGCAGTCGGTGACCGCGCCCTGGGCCCGGAGCTCCACCTCCCTCCCGCTGACCAGGTCCTCCATGACGTGGGCTCCGCCGTACTCGTCTCCCCGGTCCTCGGACGGCTGGGTGGCTCCCAAAAATAGGTCGACGGCGGCTACCCCGCCGTAGGCCTCCACGTTGTTCAGCCAAGCTCTGGAGATCTTTATCGGCGGATCGCTGTGGCCGGTGTTGAGAAAGAGACCGGAAGAGCACATGGCTCCGAAGGTGCCGGTGGTGACGACGTCCACCTCGCGGACCGCACCGTCGGTGCCGAGCTCGTCCACCAGGTCCGGCATCTCCTCCGCAGTGACCACCCGAACGCTGCCGTCCCGGATGCGTTCGTTGATCTCCGACAACGATTTCTCCTGCACAAACCAACACTCTGAAGGCGGGAGGTATTAAAGGCTTGTGGGGTTTCCGGGCTCAACACCGTTATCTGGGATCACGAGAATGGGGGATGAAGATGTCAGGCAAAAGGATAGTCCTCACCAGCGACGCCACCATGATGAGCAACTACAACGGAGGAGTGATGCTCGGCTTTGCGGCGATCCTTCCAGCATCGATGATCTCTGAGAGGATATTTCGTTGGCTCTTCTGCCCGCCCGTCGAGGCCGGGCCCGACGGATCGGCCTTCCTCGCCCCCTGCGGGATGAGGAAGGTGGAAGCAGCCCTCCTGGAGGCGGGCTTCTCCCGGGACGAGGTGATGGTGGCCCACCCCGACCGCCTGGATAAGGCCATAGGGCCCGATACCGAGATCGTCGGGATTGGCCACGACGACCCCATGGGGAAGATCGCCATCCGGGAGATCGAGGAGATGATCAACCGGGGAGCCCCCTACAACAGGACGAAGTTTCTGGAGCTTTTGGGCCACCCCCTCATAAAAGAGCACAGGCCAAAGGTGGTCATAGGAGGGAACGGCTCCTGGGAGCTCAAAGGTGAGGATGACCGGGTCGATCACATCTACCTCGGCGAGGGAGAGAGGACCTTCCCATCGATCTGCAGAAAGATCATCGCCGGCGAGGAGGTTCCAAAAGAGGTGGAGGGGGAGGCAGTCCCCGGCGGCGAGATCCCCATCAACCGGGGAGCCACCGTCGGGGGGATCGTCGAGATCGGGAGGGGCTGCTGGCGGGGCTGCTCCTTCTGCTCGCCCACGATGCGCAGGCCCCGCCACCGGCCCGTCTCCAAGATCCTCGAAGACGCCTTGGTCAACCTTGAGGCGGGGCAGGGGGACCTGATCCTCCACTCCGAGGACGCCTTCATGTACGGCTCCGTCGGCACGGACCCCGACGGGGATCGCCTCCTCGACCTATTCCGGCAGGTTAAGGGGATCGGCCCTCGGACCGTCGACGTCTCCCACGTCAGCCTCGCCTCGGTCTATCACAGCCAGGATCTGCTGGCTGAGATCTCCGAGATCGTGGGGGTCGGGACCGATCAGAGGTACATGTCGGCCTGGATCGGGATCGAGACGGCAAGCCCCGACCTCCTCGCAAAGCACATGAAGAAGAAGACGCATCCTGCCCCCCTGGAGGCCTGGCCTGAGATGGTGAGGGAGTGCTACGCACTCTTCGACGACCAATCCTGGCTTCCGGTGGCAAGCCTCGTCCTGGGGCTTCCGGGAGAGACGGCGTCGGACGTGGTTCTTACGACTGAGCTGGTGGAGTCGCTGAAGGGGAGCGTCGGCCTGATCCTCCCCCTCTTCTTCACCCCCATCGGCGAGACCCGCCTGGGAAAGGCGAGGGGCTTTGGGAGAGACCGGGCGATCCCAGAGCACTGGGAGCTGGTGGGGACGTGTCTCGAATACAACCTCCGCCACCTGAAGACGCTTCACAGCTATTACAGCGAGAGGATGACGGCGGGGTTGGGCCAGCACCTGGCCCTCCGGGGGATCAACCTCTTCGCCGACATCACCCTCAAGAAATATCTGGCTAGGATGAAGCGGGGGGAGCCCCCCAACTGAAAGATCAATAGCTATCGAGGACAGCGCTTACGATCATCTTGTGGTCGGGCTTGAGAGAGTATACGTTGTGGTCTCCCGAGACGTCGATGCTGAGGATCCCGAGCCTGGTGTTCATGAGGCCGACCATTGCCGATACGCCCCGATAGCTCACCTCGAACCCCTCCCGGTCGAGATAGGTGTAGACCTCCTCAGTGGTGAAAGACCTGTCATGCAAGAACAGCTTCAGGACAGCCTTCCGGATGCCCATCCCGTCGCGCTTCAGATAGTTCCTCAGACGCTCACGGATCTGATCTTCATGCTTTCGAACGCTAGCCTCCATCCTGTAAGCTCACCGCCTCTACATTTACAGCTTTGGACTTATAAAGGTATTCTCTCCATCACCGGCCCGCCCTCCATCGGATACCTCTCCTCCAAGGCGAGGTCGCACCCCGTTCCCTCCAGGTCGGAGACGATATCCTCCAGGATCCATCCGGCGATCTCGATCCTCCCCTCGGCGAGGGCGTACATCTCCCCCGGCACCCCGAGGCCCTTCAGCCTCTCGACGGCGGAGGCGAGGCCGACGGCTCCGGCCCCAGCCCGATCGACGGCCTCGATGACGCCATAGATCAGGGTCCCGTCCTCGGTCGGGAGGTCGAAGGATCGGGCCGTCCTCGCCGCCCGCCGCTTCAGCCTCTCCCGGAGCTGGACCGCGTCCTTGAAGGCCGAGGAGCAGAAGTGAACCCGCAGCCCCTCGACTCTGAACTCCTCGGCGGCAAGATCGCTCCCGACGGCGCCGCAGCCATAGTCCTTCGACCTGAATCCGAGGGCCCGAAGGGCAGACTGGTTCGTCTCGGAGAACTCCAGCTCGTTGAGGTTGAGGAAGGCGTCGGCCCTCCGGACGGCCTCAACGATCGCCGGAGCCGGCCCCAAAGCCGGGATCTCGACCCCGGCGAGGAGCCCCAGGGCTTTGGCGTCGAGGAGGGCCTTGTAGAGCCATCCCGGCTCCGACCACTCCGATGCCGGCGGGTGGAACCTGATCTCGTCGAGCCCCGCCTCGGCCAGGTCCCGCAACGAGGATGGGCCGAGCCTCGCTCCGGTGTAGAGGTGGATGTGGTGGTCCTCCCCGAACTCCCGCTTCAGGGCCCCGATCGACTCTATGACGAACTCCATCTTCAGGAGCGGCTCGCCGCCGGTGATCCCCGTCCCCAGGGCGCCGATGGCGCGGGCCTCCTCAATGATCTCGGAGTCGGACTCTGCCCGCCGCTCGTTGGCGTAGGCGACGTCTCTCCCACGCCGCTCCTCCGAGAGGGGGCAGTAGAAGCAGCCCCTATCGCAGACCCCGGTGACGAACAAGACCAGGGACGCGCCCATGCGGCAGATCCTGCACCCAGGCGAGAGGTAGCTACTGAAAGAGCCCGTAGGCTCATAGACCCACTCCATCATTTCCCGCGCAAGAGCCCCTTCCTCGGTTAAATAGGTTTGGAGCGAGCGTTCCGGCGCCATCAGAAGGTCGGGACCCTCTCCGAAAGGGGGGAGAGATCGAGAGCGTATATAAAAGAATGGAGAAGAGTTTACAGAAGAGAAGAGATCCCTGAAGAGGAACATAAGAATTTTCAGGCAGAATCCTCTACATCCCGCCGCCGCCCATCATGGGGCCGAACTTCTTCATCATCCGCTTCATCCCCATCTTGTTCATGCCGCGCATACCCTTTAGGGCCTTCTGCATCGCCTTGTGGGACTTCAAAAGCTCCCGCACCAGCTCTGGCTGAGTTCCACTCCCCCTGGCAATCCTCTTGACCCGGGAGGCGGTGATGATCTTCGGGTCTTCGAGCTCCTCCGCCGTCATGGAGGACATGATCACTCGGTACTTTTCGAGCCGGTCCTTTGTGACCTGGTACTCCTGGTCGGAGATGTCAAGCCCCATCCCACCGAGGGGGAGCATCTGCATTATCTGCTTCAGGGGGCCCATCTTGTTGATCGCCTCCATCTGCTTGCACATGTCCTTGAGGGTGAACTTCCCCCGCATCAGGGCGTCGACGTCCACCTCCTCCTCCATCTTCGTCTCCTGGGCCCGCTCGATGAGGGTCTTGATGTCGCCCATGCCGAGGAGGCGGGATATGAATCGGTCGGCCTCGAACCTTTCGAGGTCATTGGGAGTCTCGCCGACGCCTATGAAGGCGACCGAGGAGTTCGTCTCGGCGACGGCGGACATGGCACCGCCCCCCTTGGCGGTCCCGTCGAGCTTGGTGATGATGACCCCGGTGATCCCAACGGCCTTGTTGAAGGCCTTCGCCTGCTCGCTCGCCTGCTGGCCGATGGCGGCGTCCATGACGAGGAGCTTATGGTCGGCGGTGACGACGGCGTCGATATCCATCATCTCCTGGATCAGGTCCTCCTCCAGGGCGTGCCTCCCGGCGGTGTCGACGATCACAACGTCGTACTTCTTCGACGCCTCAAGACCCCGTTTAGCGACGGCAGGGGCGTCGGGGTTCCCCTTCTCGCCGTAGAAGAAGACCCCTTGCCTCTCGCATAAAGCCTTCAGCTGATCGAAGGCCCCGGCCCTGAAGGTGTCGGCGCATACGACCGCCGAGCGGAGCCCCTTCCTCTGGAAGAAGGTGGCGAGCTTAGCCGCGGTGGTGGTCTTGCCGCTCCCCTGGAGGCCTACGAGCATGATCGTCTGCTTCTCCAGGGATACCGGAGAACTCTTGCCGACGAGGTTGATCAGCTCCTGGTAGACGATGTTGATGACGTGCTCCCTCGGGTTCATCCCCGGGGCGGGCTTCTCGGAGAGGGCCCGGTCCCGGATCCGGTTGGAGAGGTTCATCACCAGCTTGACGTTGACGTCCGCTTGGAGGAGAGCCCGCTGGATCTCCCTCACCGCCTCGTCGACGACCTGCTTATCTATCCTGCTGGCGGAGGCGATCTTCTTCAGCGCCCCCCTCAGCGACCCGCCAAGGCTGTCCAGAACCATTCAGATCAAGCATCCATCCATTAGAAGTTACGTCCCGACCGGGATTCGAACCCGGGTCTGAGGCTCTCTGCGCGAACCTCGGCTCCGCAGGCCTCTAGGATGTCCACTACCCTATCGGGACCCGATGGCCGAAAGGTCGGTTATGGTAATTAAGCCTGTTGATTTGAGGCCCCTCTACGGGCCTGGAAGGTCCTCACCGCCCTCAGAAACTCGATCCTACCGAACTCGGGCCAGTAGGGGGAGCAGAAGTGAACGGGAGATCGAGACCCGTTCGCCTGCCAGGGGAGGAAGTTGGAGGTCCGCATCTCGCCGCCGGTCCTTATTATCAGGTCGACCCTCGGGAGGCGGGACCCCCCGGGGGGGTATAGGTTGGAGACCACGGCGTCCTCGTCTACGTCCCCGGGATCGAGCCTCCCCTCCCTCACCGCCACCGCTAGGGATCGAGCGGCGTCGGAGATCTCGCTTCTGCCGCCGTAGGCTAGGGCGAGGTTGAAGTGCATCCCGTCGTAGCCCCGGGTCGCAGCCTCCACCTTCCGGATCGCCTCCTGAAGGGGCGCCGGCAATAGGCCGATCCTGCCTATCGCCCTCACACGAATCCGGTTTTTGTGGACCTTCTCCGATGTGGCCAGATCCAGAAGCTTCCGTTCCACCAGCTCGAAGAGGTACCCCTTCTCTGCCTCGTCCCGGTCGAAGTTCTCGGTGGAGAAGGTGTATAAGGAGAGGTGCTTTATCCCCAGCTCCATACACCAATCGGCCACCATCTCCGCCGTCTCAGCCCCCCGACTATGCCCTTCGAAGCTGGACAACCCCCTCGTCCTGGCGTAACGGCGGTTCCCGTCCTGGATGATGGCGACATGCTTGGGAACTTTGGCTCGGAGGGCCCCCCTCAGTAGAAGCCCCTCATAGAGGGACCGGAGGGGGCTGAAGGCCAGAGGCCATCGATAACGATCCATCTCCATCAACTCATCGGGTTACTATTTAAAGAGTCCTCTCCAAAACCCTTTCGGCCCCTCCTCTGGGGGGATATCGAGGAAAAATACTAATAGGCATGAAGTCGTGGGGGGTGGTGGAGGGCCCGTGGTCTAGGTGGTTATGACATCGCCTTCACACGGCGGGGATCACGCGTTCGAATCGCGTCGGGCCCATCATCTCTTCTGGTCACAACCTTTAACTATCATACCCGGCCATTACAACTGCTGAATGAACTTCAGGTTATCCGCCCCCAGATGTCGGATTTGAAGCTTGATTCGTTCTCCAGAGGTGATATACTGGCAAATTATGCAAGCACAAAAAGGAAACGGGAAGCCCAAGGTCCGGAGATCGTAACGCGGGTCCGCCTCCCTCGATCCCATGATCGTGAGGTCTTCGGTTACGTCGAAAGCCTCCTCGGCTCCAACAGGTTGAAGGTGAGGTGCCTAGACGGCAAGGAGAGGATGGCGAGGATACCCGGCAAGATGAAGAAGAGGATATGGATCCGGGAGGGCGACGTGGTCATCGTCATCCCCTGGGAGTTTCAGGACGAGAAGGCCGACGTAGTGTGGAGATATACCGGGCCTCAGGTTGATTACCTGGAGCGGAAGGGCTTCCTCAAAAGGTAGGCATGAACGAGGAATCGAGGAAGCTCAGACAGTTCGAGGCGAAGATCGACCTCTCGCGGGAGAGGATCAAAGATTCTGACGACTTCAAAGTGCAAGACGAGGTCTTCGACCGGCGCGCCCTGATGGACCTCTACGCCCTCGCGAGCAGGGGGGTGATCTCCTCTCTAGGGGGGCCTGTCAGCACCGGAAAGGAGGCGAACATCTTCCGTGCCAAGGGCGAGGACGGGTCCGACCTCGCCATCAAGATTTACAGGATCAATACCAGCAACTTCAAGGCGATGCAGAACTATCTCCTCGGAGACCCCAGGTTTGGGAACATCAAGGGGACGAAGAGGGCGGTCGTCGTCGCCTGGACGAAGAAGGAGTTTAGAAACCTCAAGAGGGCCGAGGAGGTGGGGGTGAGGGTTCCCCATCCCATCGCCATGAGAGAGAACATCCTGGTCATGGAGATGGTGGCCGAAGGAGACGCCCCGGCCCACCAGATCAAGGAAGTCCTCCTGGAGCCGGAGGAGGCGAAGGTCGCCTTCGAGAGGATATCCGAGTACGTCTCCCACCTCTACAATAAGGCGAACCTCGTCCACGCCGACCTGAGCGAGTTCAACATCCTCTACCGCCGGGGAGAGCCGGTCATCATCGACATGGGCCAGTCGGTGACCCTGGACCACCCCATGGCCAGGAGCTTTCTGGAGAGGGACATATCAAACATCGCCCGATTCTTCAAAAAGAGGTACGGGATCGGCTCGGAGGAGGCGATCCGAGAGCAGATCCGAGCCGGCCGGGGCGGTTGACTATTATATCATAAAAACTATCAGGGAACGCTTTCGCGGAGACGGATATTCATGCACATCAAGATTCCAGCCGACAGAATAGGGGCCCTGGTGGGTCCTTCGGGATCGGTGAAGGCCATGTTAGAGGAGAAGACCGGCGCCATCCTCGACATCGACAGCGAGACCGGCGCCGTGGAGGTCACCGCCGGAGAGGATCCCGTCATGGCGATGCGCCTCTCCGAGGTCGTCCGGGCCATAGGCAGGGGGTTCTCCCCCGAGAGGGCCTTTCCGCTCCTGGAGGACGAACTTTTGATGCTCGACGTCATCGACCTCTCCCGGGCCTTCAACACCAAAAGCGACATGGCGAGGATAAAGGGGAGGATAATAGGCAAAGATGGGAGGACCCGGGAGATCACCGAGAAGCTGACGGGCGTCGGGATCTCGGTCTACGGCAAGACCATCGGGGTCATAGGAAACCCCGACCAGATCCGGATCGCTCGAACCGCCATAGAGATGCTGATCGACGGCGCCCCCCACGGGGCCGTCTACGGCTACCTGGAGAAGAAGAACCAGGAGCTGGTCAGGTCCAGCATCGTCGACCTCTGATCACAGGGTGACCCTATACCTTCCAGCGTAGACGTTCATCCTCCCCTGGCGGGCGAAGCCCACCAGGGTCATGCCCATCTCCTCAGCCATCTCGACGGCGAGGGTGGTGACCGCCCCCTTGGAGGCGACGATCGGGACGCCGAACTTCGAGGCCTTATCGACGGTCCTCCCCGTGATCCTCCCGGAGGTGACGGCGTAACACCGCTCCAGATCGATATCCTGGAGGACGGCCCATCCGAAGACCTTGTCGAGGGTGTTGAGCCTGCCGACGTCCTCGGCGGTCGCCAGGATCTCCTCGCCGGAGCAGAGAGAGGAGGTGTGAGTCCCGCCCGTCTTCTTATAAAGTTCCGATCCGAGGGTGGAACCGAGGTTTGCGAGGATCCATCCGGCTCTGGTGGCCCCATCGGATCTCGCGGCCCCACCGGAAGCCTCTGCTTTCTGCCTTCGGGATGCCGTGGCGGCCTTGCCCGCCTCAATCCCGGCGGCCGTCCCGGGTCCGGGAGCTATCTTCACCTCCGCCCTCCCGCCCTCGACCAAAAGGCGCGAGATCTCAGAGCGGTCGGCGATCAGACCCAGGTACCGGAGGTGGCCCGCCACAAACTCCCGAGTCTGGGAGGGGGTGATGGTGGCCCGGCCGACGAAGTCGCCGTTGGCGAAGATCTCGAGCTCGACCTCTTTTGGCATCTGTTCCTCGATCTCGAAGAGATCGCCGCCGGCGAACCTCAGGGCCCTGAACGGCTCGTACTTCACGGCCGCCGATCTGCCATGAGGTTATATATGTCTTGCCGGAATCAAAGAGGCCTCATAATACCCCGACGCCGGAGGACGAACCGTTGTTCTCAAATTTGGAGCTGAACGTCTACGACTGGCTTTTGATCGCGGTCCTGGGCCTGAACCTCCACTGGCTCCTGGCCAAACGGCTGAGCCGGATGGAGAGGATCTGGGGGCTGAAGATAGGTAGCTGGGGCCCCGTCATCATGATCAGGACCACGAGGTGGCTCACCCTCATCGATCGGCTGAGCAGCCCCAGGAGGCTCTGGAAGCTCTCGATAACGGCCGGGATTCCCCTCGTCGTCCTGGGGATGGCGTCGTTTCTGGCCTTCTTCCTCGTCATGACCCTGGAGGTGATGCGGACGCCTCCGGAGCCCTCCGTCTACACCGCCCCGAGGAACGTCCTTCTGATACCGGGGATAAACCAGTTCATACCCCTCTGGTGGGGCTGGATCGCCCTCTTCGTGACGATGGCGGTCCACGAGTTCTCCCACGGGATCCTCTGCAGGGCTGAGGGGATCCGGGTCAAGTCGATGGGGGTTGCCCTTCTTGCGGCGCCGGTGGCGGCTTTCGTCGAGCCCGACGAGGAGGAGCTCTTCGGATCGCCCGATAAGGGAGGGAAGGCGACCCGGGCCGCTCGGGTCAGGATCCTCTCCGCCGGGGTGGTGGCGAACTTCGTCGTGGCGGCCCTGGCGTTGGCCCTCTTCTTCGGGCCGGTGATAGGGGCTATCGCCCCCCTCGATAGGGTCGTGGTGGTGGACGTCGTCCCGGGCTCTGCCGCCGATGCCGCTGGCTTTGAGAGGCAGATGATCCTCCTCGAGGCCGATGGCGTCCGGATCGATGGGATCGAGGACCTCGCGGCGATGGAGGGGGAGCTTTTCGGCCTGAAGCTCCTCCGGGGCGAGGAGATCGTCGAGACGGAATTCCGGGGTCCGTTCCACCGGAGCGTCGTCGTCTCCTACGTATTCGATGAGTCGGCGGCAGCGGAGGCGGGGATGGTCTCAGGGGTCGCCATCTCCGAGATCGATGGGGTCCCGACGCCGGACTGGGAGGCCTTCAGATCCTTTATGAACTCGACCTCGGAGGGAGATATCGTCACCCTGGGGACGAACAGGGGCGAGGAGATCGTCAACCTGAGGGCGAACCCCGACGGCTCAGGGACGGGGTTTCTGGGCGTAGGGTTCTCCGGGGTCTCGGCGAACGGGGTGTACCTGGACGGCGCCACCTTCCAGGAGTTTCCTGCTGGAACCTTCCTATCGGCCCTCCGGGAGATGCCCCGGTCCGGCCTCTTCGGCCTCTTGTCCCTGATGGGCCTCCCCTTCTCGGGGATCGCCGGCTTCACCGAGATGGGCTTTCCCGGTTTCTCGGGGTGGATCACCCACCTCTTCGAGCCTAAAGGGTGGGCGGAGCCCCTGGGGGAGAGGATCTTCTGGATCGCTAACCTCCTCTTCTGGGTCGGGCTGATCAACCTCTACGCTGGCCTCTTCAACTGCCTCCCGGCGGTCCCCCTCGATGGAGGCCACATCTTCAGGGACCTCCTCACCATGGCCCTCGCGGCGATCTTCAAGAGCGAGGCGAGGGCGGAGAGGATGACCCAGGCAGTGGTGGCGGCGATGGCCTGGCTGATCTTCTCGTCCCTCCTCTTCATCATCCTCGCCCCCTACCTCGCCCACGGGTTCGGGGGGTGAAACGCCCCCCCACCTCTGGGGGCCCCCTCCTGGGGTGGAGGAACGCTATCGTCCCCCTAACTCAACCTCCAAGAGACGGGCGACGGCATAGGCGGGGAAGAGGTCGGATACCGATATTCCATACTTTTCCGAGAGGCGTAAACAATCGAGGTCGAGGCTGCGAGCTGCCTCCCCGATCAACCCCTCGCCGATCCCGGCGGCGACGACGAGATCGAGGGCGTGCTCCTCCGCCAATCGGCGGATCCCCTCCTTCAGAAGCTCGAGCTGGCGGGCCCTAGCCTGGTGGGCGATCGCCTCGACGCCCTCAGAGCCGATCTCCTCGGGGTCGGCGCAGACGGTCCGGGCGAGCCGCCTCCCAGCCGAATCTCGATCCTTTCCGCCGCCATCGGGGGTCTCGACGGTGTACTCGCCCTCGGAGATCTCGCCCAAGACGAGATGGGCGTCGGCAGCTATCGCAAAGAGCTCAGAGGAGAGGGGGACCCTCTTGCCGTCGACCTCCACCTCTCCGAGGAGGGCGGCGAGGTTCGTCCTGAGAAGCCCCACGTAGATCAGCTCCCCCCGGGCGAGCCGCAAAAAGTCGGTCTTTGCGGCCCTCGGCCCGGCCTTTATCGGTATCAGGTCGGTGGTGGTCGATCCCATGTCGGCAAAGATGCCGTCGCCGACCTCCTCGGAGATGAGGGCGGCCGAGGCGGACCAGTTGGCTGCGGCTAGATCGGCCAGGTCGCGCCATTCAAAGCCCGATACACCCCAGAAGCGGACAGGGCAGGAGAAGGACCTCTCGACAGCCCTCTTTATGAAGAGGATCCCGGACCTCTTGTCCGGGAAAGAGTCGGCGAGCTCCCCCGTCATGACGACGCCGACGGCCTCCGGCCTCGCCGCCGCCGACAAACGGCAGAGGAAGGGCTCCAGGGGCGCCTCTTTCCAGAGGGGCATGTACTCGATTTTGGTGAACGAACCGTCGGAGCTGGCGGCTTTGGTGTTCGCTCCGCCGACGTCTAGGCCGAGGATCATGACCGTCGAGGACCCCAGATACCATAAAAGCTTTAGGCTAATCGGCCGTCAACTACGCACCTAGCTTTTGGAGAGATGATCATGGCTGCAAAGGAGAAGTATCCCGAGCCCACTTATCTGGAGTACGGATTTGGGGAGCTGGAACACGACGTCATCAAGAAGGAGCTCTGCTGCTACTGCGGAAACTGCATCGCCTTCTGCCCCAAGATCGATAGAGAGGGGAACCGCCCCGAGCTCGTCGATTACGACCCCCTCTGCGGCCTCTGCTATGCTTATTGTCCCCGGACGATGCTCGACATGCCGGGGATGGCGAAGAGGGTCTTCGGGAGGGAGCGGCGGGAGGACGAGCCCCTGGGGATCTACAGGAAGGCGGCCTCCGCCCGGGCGGTAAAGGCCGGGGCGAGGGCCCAGGACGGCGGGGTCGCGACGGCCCTCCTGATCGGGGCCCTGGAGGCCGGGATCATCGACTGCGCCGTCGTCACCGACAGGGACGATAAGTGGAGGGGCATTCCGAAGGTGGCGACTACCGCCGAGGAGATCGCCGCCGCCGCCGGGACGAAGTACACCATAACCCCGACCGTCACCGGCGTCCAGATGGCGATGGACATGGGGAAGAAGAAGATAGGCTTTGTCGGAACTCCGTGTCAGATCCAGGCCCTGAGGAAGGTCCAGCTCCTGGAGGAGCCCTACGCGTTCGGCCAGGAGAAGATAGCCCTTCTGGTGGGGCTATTCTGTATGGAGAACTTCGAGCACGAGCTCCTCTTCCCCCACCTCGTCGAGGGGAAGTTCGGGTTCAAGGCCGAAGAGGTCGATAAGTTCGAGATCCAGAAGGGGATGTTCCGGGTCCTCTCCCGGGGAGGCGCCCAGGAGGTCCCCCTGGAGGAGACCGACGACTACGTCTGGAAGGGGTGCGGCCCTTGCTTCGACTTCGCCGCGGAGCTCGCCGACGTCTCCATCGGTTCCGTCGGGTCGAGGGCGGGCTGGTCGACGGTCCTCACCAGGACCGACGCAGGCGCCAAGGTCTACGAATCCGCCCTGGCGGCGGGGGCGATCGAGGAGGCGGCCGCCTCCGAGAAGGGGCTCGCCCTCGCCGGAAGGCTCGCGAAAGGGAAGGAGGAGCGGTTTTCCGCCAAGAGGGCGGAGCTCCTCAGCCGCGGCGTCCCCATAAACATCCGCAGGTGAAACGAGCCGAATAGAGGGCTCAGAAAGCAGCAGATTGAAGAGATGGCAGTAGATACCAGTAGTCAGCAGTAGACAGCAACCAGAGCCGATAGGGAGGATGCGATCCGATGTTATCAGTGGGGCTCGCGGGAAAGCCCAACGCCGGGAAGTCCACCTTCTTCAAGGCGGCGACCCTCGCCGAGGTGGAGATAGCAAACTACCCCTTCACCACCATAGATGCGAACCACGGGGTCTCCTACGTGAGGGTCCCCTGCCCCTGCCGCGAGCTCGCGACGGAGTGCGGCAGATGTCGGGACGGGGTGAGGTACGTCCCCGTGGAGCTGATCGACGTGGCGGGGCTCGTCCCCGACGCCCACCTCGGCAAGGGCCTCGGTAACGAGTTCCTCGATAGCCTCCGGGTCGCCGAGGCGGTCATCCACGTCCTGGACGCCTCCGGCTCCGCCGACGCGGAGGGTAACCCCGTCGGCGTCGGAAAACACGACCCCCTGACGGACGTCGAGTTTCTCAAGCGCGAGATCGGGATGTGGCTCTTCGGCATCTTAAACAGAAACTGGGAGAGGCTGATGAGGCGGGTCCGGGCCGAGGGGATCAAGATCGAGCCCCTCATCACCGAGCAGCTCGCCGGCGCCGGGGTCGCCGACAACCACGTCCGCTGGGCCCTCGCGACGATGAAGAGCGACCCCGCGAGATGGGGCGAGGACGACCTGAAGAGGTTCGCGGAGCTCCTCCGGGACGCCAGTAAGCCGATGATCATCGCTGCGAACAAGGTGGACATCGCGCCCCCGGAGTTCGTAGCCCGCCTCGCGGCCCTGAAAGAGATCGTCGTCCCGACGAGCGCCGCCGCCGAGGTCGCCCTGAGGATGGCGGACAAAAGCGGCGCGATCCGATACCGACCGGGGGACGCGGACTTCGAGCTCCTGAAGGACCTTTCCGGCCCCCAGAAGGCGGGCCTTGAGAAGATCCGGGCGATCCTGAAGACGACGGGCGGGACCGGGGTCCAGGAGTGCCTCGACCGGGCGGTCTTCGAGCTTCTGGAGTACATCCCCGTCTTCCCGGTGGAGGACGAGGGGAAGTGGACGGACAGAAACGGCGTCGTCCTGCCGGACGCCTACCTGATGAAGCGGGGCTCGACGACGAAGGACCTCGCCTACCGGATTCATACCGACATCGGGGAGAGCTTCCTCTTCGCCCTGGACGCGCGGACGAAGATGAGGCTCGGGGAGAAGCACGAGCTTAAGGCGGGGGACGTGATCAAGATCGTGTCGACAAAGTAAAGAGCGTGAGGGGACGGGGCAGACGATACGAGGCCAAGGGCCTTCGACGCAGGCGTTTTTACAGAGAAGTTGACTGATCCTATCGCCTATTGATCCCCTAGCTACCTCCTGCGGTCCCGCCCAGCCAGCCTCTCCCCTCGCCCCCACGATCGCAGAGGCGCCCTTCTTGCAGCCTCGCGCAATACTTAATTTTTTGATCAACAGTTATCATTAAATATCTTATAATCAAGAACTTCGGAATCGACTCTGAGCTCTCTCTGAGCTCTATTAGATCCTGGGAGGGAATAAGCAACGAAAGCAATAGGAATCGTAGGAAGTCCGAGAAAGAACGGTAACGTCGACAGGCTCGTCCAGGAGGTATTGGACGGGGCCGAGGAGGCGGGCTACCAGACCGAGAAGTACATCCTCAACGAGATGAACTACTCCGGCTGCCAGGGGTGCAACCACTGCAAGACCGCCGATGAGTGCAAGATCGACGACGACCTCACGGGCCTTTTGGAGGATATAAGGGAGGCCGACGCCGTCGTCTTCGGCTCGCCGATTTACTTCTTCCTCTTCTCTGGCCAGTTCAAGCTGATGGAGGACCGGATGTACTCCTTCATAGACCCGGGGTTCAACTCTCGCCTGGCGCCCGGAAAGAAGGCGGTGATCGTCACCAGCCAGGGTAATCCCGACCTTTCGGCCTTCGAGAAGGCCGCCGACGACTTCGCCGAGGTTCTAAAGTTTCTGGGCTTTGAGGTCGTCGATATCATCCGGATGGTGAACGGCGGCGCGCCGGACGCGGTCCTGGCGAGGAGAGACCTCCTGGAGAAGGCGAGGGCCGCGGGAAGGGCCCTCTGAACCGGCGGGTGGGGCTCGAAAGAGGGGGATTGGATGCGGCGTGATCGGGCGGCAGCGGCGCGGCGCCGCCCGCCCGGGGCCACCTTCCCCGCCTCAGCAGATCGCGTTCAGTCGGAGGAGGACGCGCCGATCGCCGCAGGCCGAAATCGCGGCGGGTGGTCCCCACCGTTATCATGATGGCGACGTTCATCATGGCGGTGGCGGGCTCGATCTCCCCCGGTCCTGGTTTCTGTCCAGCCGCTCCAGACCTGGGGGAGGAGGGCTACGGCCCCATCGCCGATCCCAGAGATCACCCCTTCACCCTCTCAAAAATACGATCATCTTTATGATTATGCAGACATAACGGATCCAATATGTCAATTTCGAAGATAATCGGCCGCGAGGGTCGCCTGGTATGGGACGATCTTCCCGTATCCCTGAAATACTGGATGATAGAGCAGGAGAGACCGGACGGCGGAGAAGAGAGCTGGCACGGCAAAGCGATCATCTCTCAGACGGACCTCCGTGCCATGATGGAGGTGCAGGCGAAGTCCAGGCCGATCCCGATAAACGAGCCGATCTTCGCAGAGTTTCATAAGGGAAAAGAGGTCTACCTCGGAGAGATCCTGACATCCTCATCTCCCGATCCCGTCGACTCCAATCCTCTGATCGATTTCAGAGGCGTCGGCAGGCTTGAGCAAAAAGACCGGTGATCCTCGATCCTCAGCATCCGTCCCGAGCCGATCTTGTCGCGGATGAGGAGAAGAGGAGACGAGGAAGCTAACCCTCAAGATCTCTAAACGTCATCCGCATCTCATAGACCCCATCTTCGCTCTTCTTCTCGGTATCGAATCCCATCTTTTTAAAGAGATTCAGCATCGGCTCGTTCTCGACCAGGACCTCGGCGGTGAATCCCAATAGCCCCCGCCCCCGGGCCAGACGGGTGAGATAAGTGAGGAGATCGTGGCCTACGCCCATATTCTGGTACTCGTCCTTCACCACAAGGGCGACCTCGCCGTTATGCATCTTATCATTTATCTCATACTGTCCGATCGCGGCGATGGTCTCTCTGCTATCACCCTCGACCACAGCCAGGATCATCATGCGGTTGGCATAATCGACTATCCCGAACTCCTGCAGCCGCTCATGGGGCATGTCCATCCTGACGGACATGAACCTCCGGTACATGCTGTCATTGGAGAGAGCATAGAAAAAATCCTTCATCAAAGGCTCATCCCCCATCTTGACGGGCCGGAGGAGGATCTTGAGCCCGGTCCTCGTCGTCCTGAACGTCTCCAGAGCTGCCGGGTATACGCCATTCACCCCGGGCACGAAGGCCTGATCTTTGTAGATGAGGAGGCGCTTCTTCGCCTCTTCGATGAGCTGCGGCCTGAACTTGGGATGGGCGATGGCGATCAGATCCATGGCCCGTTCCCTGATGTTCTTGCCGTGGAGATATGCTATCCCATACTCAGTCACTACATAGTGGACATCCCCGCGGGTCAGCGTCACGCCCGTCCCCTCCCGGAGAGATGGCACTATCCTGGATATGGTGTCGTTGACGGCCGTTGATGGAAGGGCCAGGATGCTCTTGCCGCCCGGCGCAAGGGCGGCGCCCCTCATGAAATCCGCCTGCCCCCCGACGCCGAAGTAGAAGGTCCCGGCGAGGGATTCAGCGGTGACCTGGCCGGTCAGATCTATCTCCATTGCGCTGTTGATGGCAGTCATCAACTTGTTCTTCGCGATGATCAACGGGCTGTTCACATAATCGATCGTTTTGAACTCGATGGCAGGATTCTCATCCAAAAACTCGTAGCTCTCCTTCTTGCCCATGCAATAGGATGCCACAGTCTTGCCCGTGTCGATAGACTTCTCAGAATTATCAACGACGCCCATCTTCATCAGATCGATGATACCATCGCTCAAGAGCTCGGTGTGCACCCCAAGATGCTTATTCTCATCCAGGTATGAGACGACGGCGTTGGGTATGATGCCGTATCCGACCTGTAATGTGGACCCATCCTCAACTATCCGGGCGACATACTTTCCAATCGATTTGATGATCTCCCCCGGATCTTCTACCTCGTACTCCAGCAACGGTTCATCCCGATGAATGATGAAATCCACATCTTTTATATTTATGAATCCGTCACCCTGAGTCCGGGGCATATGAGAGTTGGTCTGGGCGACGATCAATGACGCCTTCTGGGCGGCGGCCTTTACGATATCCACGCTTATACCCAGGCTCATATAGCCGTGTTTATCGGGAGGTGACGTCTGTATTAACGCTACATCTATCGGTATAATCTCCCTTCTGATCAGGCCGGGAACGGCGGAAAGAGATACCGGCGTGTAGTCTGCAGCTCCCCGGTTGATCGCGTTTCGCGTCCCTTCGCTGATGAAGAACGAGTCGATCCGGAAGTTATCACGGAACTTTTCGTCTATGTAGGGGGCGGTTCCCAGGGTCCAAACGTGTATAAGCTCGATGCCGAAAAAAGCTTTGGGGTTCCTGCTGACAAAGTTCACCAGCGCCTGGACCAGATACTGAGGTTCGCCGCAGCCCGTGCCTATGAAGATCTTATCTCCAGCATGTATATGGCTGAATATCTCTTCTTCCGGTGCGAACTTCTCCGGCCAGCTCTTCCTTAAGAACTCCAACAGATTGCTTCTATCCATTTCCCTGCTTTCCTTCTTTGTCGCGGAAGATGGGGGTTGGGACTTACTCGAAGTCCTCTCCGCCCATGCCACCCATGCCGCCGGGCATTTCGCCCGTGCCTCCCGGCCCAGACTTGGAGGCAATGACGTCATCGATCCTGAGGATCATGACAGCGGCCTCGGTCGCTGAGTTGATCGCCTGAGTCTTTACTCTGATCGGCTCAAGGACGCCCTGTTTCAGCATGTCGACGGGCTCGCCGGTCTCCATATTCAGGCCTGAGTTCTTCATCCCCGTCTCGTGGGCGCTGCGGAGCGCCATGAGAGAATCGATCTGGTCTAAACCGGCGTTCTCGGCCAGGGTCTTGGGAATGACCTCCATCGCATCGGCGAAGGACTCGATGGCCAGCTGCTCGCGCCCTCCTACGGTGGACGCGAACGCCCGAAGCCGGAGGGCCAGATCCACCTCGGGAGCACCGCCCCCGGGGACAAGCGTCTTGTCCTCCAAAGCGACCCCCACAACGCGAAGCGCGTCCTCCATCGCCCGGTCCAGCTCATCGACGACATGCTCAGTTCCACCGCGCAAGATGATGGATACAGACTTGGGGTTCTCGCAACCTTCGACGAAGGTCATCTTCTCGTCGCTGACCTTCCTCTCCTCAACCAGGCCCGCCTTGCCAAGGTCGTCTTTGTCGATATCGTGAATGCTGGTGATGACCTTTCCGCCTGTAGCGCGTGCGAGCTTCTCCATGTCGCTCTTCTTAACGCGGCGGACGGTGTAGATCCCGGCCTTGGCCAGGAAATGCTGGGCGAGATCATCTATCCCCTTCTGGACGAAGAGGACGTTGGCTCCAGAGGCGACGATCTTATCGACCATGCCCTTGAGCGTCGTCTCTTCCTGGTCCAGGAACGCCTGGAGCTGGTTTGGAGAAGTTATCTGAATCTTGGCATCGATCTCCGTCTTCTCGATCTCCACGGCTGCGTTGATGAGGGCGATCTTGGCATCGGTGACCGACTTTGGCATGCTCGGCTGGAGCCTTTCTTTATCGATGACCACTCCCCTCACGAGCACCGAGTCTGTAATGCTGCCGCCGACCTTCTTCTCCACGGTGATATTGTCGGTATCGACGGTCCCGTCTTCGTCTACAACCGATCTGACCGCCTCAACGGCCATCACTGCTAACTCATCACGGGCCGATTGAGAGCCCTTACCGGTCATGGCCGTGACGGCTATCTTCCTCAGAAGATCCTCATCTTCTGCGGAGACGGTTACAGCTAGACCCTGGAGAATTTCCATGGACTTTTCGGCCGCAGCCCTGTAGCCTGCCGCGATCACCGTTGGATGAATCTCCTGCTCCAGCAACCCCTCCGCTTGCTTGAGCAGCTCTCCTGCCAGCACAACAGCGGTGGTGGTACCGTCCCCCACTTCCTGATCCTGGGTTTTGGCGATCTCCACCATCATCTTGGCTGCAGGATGCTCAATGTCCATCTCTTTGAGGATGGTGACGCCGTCGTTGGTGATAACAACGTCTCCAAGGGTGTCCACCAGCATTTTGTCCATGCCCTTGGGACCTAGAGTGGTCCTTACAGCGCCAGAAACTGCCTTGGCCGCCATGATATTCGATCTCTGTGCGTCTCTACCGGCAGTCCGTCGACTGCCTTCTCTGAGAATGTATATGGGTGTGCCACCGAATTGTCCAGCCATGATTTGCCTCAATTACGATACCAATTTAGGAACTAATGATTGTTTGAACTTCTATATAAACTAAATCCTTGAATTGAGCGAATCCCGTTAAAATGATGGTAAAAGTCCTGAGGAAGCCGTCCAAGATATATCAGGCGTTGAAGAACGGGAACGGGATCGCGAATATGGGGATCCTCGAATTGGGCTCGGGTGATGCGACCGACCATAGGAAGGGACGCTTCCATCATGGCTCCAAAGCTTGCCTGATCACCTATTCCCATCTTAGAAATCCTGTGACAACTATAATTATGGAAACTATTATGGGAAACATGGGAAACTTGAACAAGTCGATTTTCGGCGGAGCACCCCGCAGAAGAGCTGCTGGCCATTCGGTAAAATGAGGATGATTTAAATCATCTTAACTTTTTATATGCCGGGTGAGTGGGCGCCGCCCGACCTCCCCGCCTCAATAGATCACGTTCTGGCGGAGGAGGTCGCCCCGAGGACGCCGATCGCCGACCCCAGACGTCATCCCTTCACCCTCGACCCCCCCGGCGGGAGGAAGCTCACGATCTGGTCGACGGAGGCGATGGCCTTGAGCCGCCGCCGGTCATCCTCCTTCTCGGCGAAGGACCGGTAGATCCTCTTCGCCAGGTCCTCAGCGCTGAGCTCGCCTGGCTCGACCTCGACGGTCGGATCGGCCCTCGGCTTCACCGCCGAGACGGGGCCGCCGATCAGCTGGTCCTCGGCTATCCCTAAAGCGAGGCCGAGGGGGACGTCTCGATAGTACCGCCGCTCGCCCCGGACGACGAAGGCCCCTTTCTTAAGAAACTCTCCCGGCTCGGGGGTCTTCGTCACCTGCTCGGCACCGACGAGGTAGCAGTCTCCTGCAAAGAGCCCCGCCTTCCAGAGGCTGGAGTAGCTGACGGCGAAGGAGGCCGCCTCCTCCAGGGTCGACTCGGGGACGGCCTCCCCGAGGGTCTTGATGACCGTTAAGGGGGCTCCGGGCGCGTCGGTGTGGAGGGCGAGGTCCCTTTTTTCGAGGTATTTCGCGTAGATCTCCTCGTTGCTGGAGGCGTCCCTCCCCCCGATGACGAGAAAGCCGTCCGAGGAGTAAAACCAGCGGAACCTCTCGTACCACTTCGGCTTCCTCCGCCGGAAGACCGCCCTCGTCTTGGCCTTCTCATGCCCATCCTTCCGCGCCATCAGCCGGATCGTCTCCTCCAGGGCCTTCTCCGCCCCCTCCCGCTTCTTAGCCTGCTCCTTCGCCCGGTCGTAGTACCTCTGGGCGTTCTGGGGGACGGTGAGGTTTGCGTTCAGCTCCAGAACGGCACCTATCGCCTCGCCCTTCCTCCCGACCTCGCCGACGGTTCCGCCTCCGCCAACGCCCCCGTCGCCGGGGTCGTCGAGGCGGAGGCGAAGCTCCCCCTGGTAGTCGAGGGAGAGGATCTTCTCCGCTATGGGGAGGCCAGAGGTCTTTATCTTCGCCAGGATCTCGGAGTAGGTGAACCCCCTATCGAAGCCCTTCGATATCCCGGCGAGGACCGCCTCCACCTCGCCGTACCTCTCGTAGATCTTCTCGCCGAGACGGGCCAGCTCCTGCTCCCGCTCCCGGAACTCCTGGATCGACCGCTCCTGCATCTCCCTTCTCCGCTCCAGGGCGGTCTTCGGCTTCGCCTCCTCCGCATCCGCCTCCTCGGAGGAGAAAAACTCGTCGAGGGCCTCGCTGAAGCTTCCGAACTCCCGCCTTTCGAGGCCGTCGTAGACGGCGAGGGGAGCGGGGACTACGTCGACGATCCTCTCCCCGTCGGCCACAATATGGGGGTACGCCTCGACGAGGCCGAAGACCTCCCCCAGGGCCCGGTGGAGCCGGTCGATCTCCTCGCCGACGAGGGCATGAGCGGGCTCCGTCTTGTTGATCCCGGCCCGGAGGCAGACCTCCTCGGCGTAGGTCCCCCCCATGTTCAGCCCCCGGACGAGGGTCCTCACCAGCTCCGAGTCGGAGGAGGCGAGGATGAAGGCGAGGTCGTTTCGGGAGACGGTCCGGGGGTCGAGCTGGTCCTCCCGGTACTGGTAGGTCTCGCCGGCGAGGAGCTTTCTATCCCGGAAGGCCAGGGGCCGGAGCGGCAGGACGATTCGGCCGCCGGCGTCGAGGAGGAGGACGTTTCCCTTGGGGAAGATCTCGGCGATGAGGACGTACCGGTCGTCGCCTCGCTCGATCTCGATCTCCGCCATCCGGTCAAACCCGTGCTGGCGGACGGCCGCCACCCGGCCGCCGGAGAGGCGGCTCCGGAGCATCGTCGGAAACTGGGGCGGCATCTTGGGGGCCTCCCGGGGCTTCTCCGTGAGGTGGATCCGCCTCCCCGCCTCCAGGAGGAGGTCGAGCTTCCCGGAGCCTGGAGACTGAAAGGAGATCACCACCCGATCGGGGGAGAGCTGGTAGGACTTCCCGACGAACCCCCCCACCAGCTTCTCTTGGAGCTCGTCGACGACCGCCGCCACGTCCACGTTGCTCATCGCCTTCTTCATAGTGGCCGAAAGAGGTAGATCGACAGATAAATAGTTGCGGCCGTTCCAAGAGAGGATGGTGAAGGAACGTTATCTTGCAGACCTGATGCTGATGAGGCTCGCCCGCTGGCTGAGGATGGCGGGCTACGACGTCTCAAACCCCCCGGAGGGGTCTGACGACTCCGACCTGATAAAGGTCGCCCTGAAGGAGGAGAGGACCCTCCTCACCAGGGACAGGCTCCTCGCCAGGAGGTGCGAGAAGGCGGGTGCGAGGTGCCTATCGATCGCCTCCTCAGACCTGGATGAGCAGCTCCGGGAGCTTCTGGCGGCGGGGATCACCCTGGAGCTGAATCCTGAGAGGTGCACCCTCTGTAACGGCATCCTCCGAAAGGTGGAGGAATCGGGGGCTGACGACTCCCCCGGGACTATGGATGCTGACACCCTCACGAGGTGCGAGGTCTGCGGGAAGATCTACTGGCGGGGGACCCACTGGCGGGGGATTCGAGAGCGTCTGGCGGGAGGAGGCGCGTGAGCGCCTCTTCCGAAATGGGTCAGGACGACCGGAGACCCCAAGCAATCCCCCGGACCGGGAGATGAGCGACTCGTACTTGATCCGAGGGCCGCTTCGACCGATCCGAGATGAGCCCCATCGAGTTTACAGCCTCCGGCCGGTGGTCTGGGAGATGCGACACGGGTAAGGAGAGATGGAGGTGGTGTATATGACGGATTGGAAGATGGGAGATAAGGAGACGGTGGGGATCGCGTCCATCGGCTGTTACGTGCCGCCGGGGATCATCACCAGCGAAGAGATCTCAAGGCTTTCGGGGATTCCGGTGGAGGTCTTCCGAGATAAGATCGGGATGGAGAGAAAGCACGTCGCTGCCGAGGACGAACATCCCTCCGAGATGGGGGTCCGGGCCGCAGAGGTGGCGGTGACGAGAGCGGGGATCGATCCGGGGGAGATCGACGTCCTCGTCTACTGCAGCGCGGGGTTCTACGACTACCGGATCTGGTCTCCCGCCGCCAAGGTTCAGACAGCCATCGGCGCCGACGGCTGCTACGCCTTTGAGGTGAAGAATGGCTGCAACGGCGGAAACCTCGGGATCAGCATCTCCAAAAGCCTCCTCCTCGGAGATCCGGATATGAACTACGCCCTCGTCGTCTGCAGCGAGAAGCTCTCCATATCCGTAGACTACGAGGACAGAAACGCCCTCTCTCTCTTCATGGTCGGGGATGGAGCGGCCGCCGCCATCCTGAAGAAGGGGGAGGGGACGAATCGGCTCCTCTCCTACGCCGCCCGGACGGAGGGCTCCGCCGTCGACTCGATCAAGGTCCCCTTCGGAGGGACGCGGCGGCCGCGACCTCCGGGCCGCCACGAGGACGGCCTCGGCTACATCCGGATAGACGACCCCGCCGGCCTCGACCTGATCCTCTCCCAGACATACCTCGAGAACTACCTCCGGGTGATCAAGAGATCCCTGGAGAAGGGCGGCCGCTCCCTCCAGGACGTCGACCTCCTCCTGACAAACCAGGTGAAGAGGAGCCTCCTGGAGGATATCCTCCAGGGGCTGGACCTCGGCTGGGACCATACCATCACCTCGATAAGGGATTACGGCCACATGGGGACCGTCGACACCCTCTTCAACCTCTCGCGGGCGATCGAATCCGGGAGGCTCGGGCCGGGGAGCCTGGCGGTTCTCGCGAGCAGCGGGGCCGGGTTCACCTGGGCGGCGATGCCGGTCGAGTTTTTCTGAGGCTGGCTCGACCCGAAGAGGGTAAGGGACCCTGATCCCACCCCTTGGCACAGAAAGGCGGGAGGAGGACGATCCTGACGCCGCCGCTCTAGGACGAAAGAAGAAAGCGGCATCGACAATTCTAGAGGAGGGAGAAGAGGATACATTCGGTGGACCATTATTTATTCGGGAATTTTCATATCGCCGATCATGTTCGTAGATATCGGGACCGTCCGAAATTTCGTCGAAGCCGGCGACCTGCATCACCTCGCCCTCTTCAAGGATAGCATCAGCGAGATTCAGCTCAACAAAAAAGAGGATCCATCGGCGTATTTCGGTCCCGATTACTCTAATTACATCGTCGCCCACGACCCCCTGGACGGGCTGCCTAAGGAATACGGAGAGGAGTGGTCCAGGAGGTTCTCCGGCCGCCTGGGGGTCTCCATAATCGAGCGGATTGGGGCTGAGGGCGGCACGATCTATGTCAAGGGGCTGATGGCCGCGAACGGGTCGAAGGTCTACGCAGTCCTCCCCTACACCTCCATCGACGCCGCCGCCTCGGTGGACGCGACCTTCCCCGATCCCCGGCCCATCTCCGCGAGGAGACGGGTCTGGCCAATGGTCCTCCCCGAGCTGACGGGAGAGCGGATCCTGGACGTCGGATGCGGCTTTGGGAGGCTGACCCTCGACGTCGCAGGCCAGAACCCAGCTTCGGAGGTCTTCGGGATCGACATATTCGACCCCTTGACGGCCCAGGCGAGGATGAACGCCGAGGCCCTGGGGATAAAGAACGTCGAATTCAGGACCGCCAGCGCCTACGACCTCCCCTTCGAAGTCGGCTCCTTTGATACAGTCTACTCCTTCTTCATGCTCCACCACCTCGAGGATATCCCAACGGGGCTATCGGAGATCCGGCGGGTCCTGGAGGGCGGGGGGCGATATCTGGCGGTGGAGCCCCTCGGCCATCACCACGGGCCGAACTACTCCGGGGCGGAGTGGGTGCGGATCTTCGGGGAGGCTGGGCTCCTGGCCGAGGCGGAGGAGACGGAGGGGGCGGTGATCCTCAGGGCCCGGAACTGAGACCAGAATATCGAGAGATGATCCTCGTCGAAGGCGGGATATTCGGTGCGGGAGGGCGGCGCCGAAGGGGGGCGTGGGCAACCTCTGCCCCCATCGGCTCATGCCCTGACCTGATTAAGACAGGATTTCGAGCGCATGGCCGGTATACGCGTTCGCCCTACCCAATCTCCACCCAGGCGAGGACTTCCCTCGCAAAAAGCGGAAAAACCTTCAAGCCCCGGTGAAAATTTTCGAATACCAGATCCGGGTCGATCCCTGTATAGCGGTGGATCAGAATGTTGCGAAATCCTCCCAGACCTCTGATCTGCCCGTAAAGCTCCTCGGAGATCACACCCTTATCGAATAGGCCGCTCAAGCTCTCCTCGTAGCTCTCCGAATAATAGCCGAACTCTTCCGAGAGAATGTGGTCGGATACGTCGAAGACGATCGACGCCCCGGCGATCAGTCCCCTCTCGATGATCCACCGCTGGCTCAAATCCCGCTTCAGGGCGTCAAGGCTCAAATCTTTGTGCTTGGAGAGCTCCTGGATTATCTCGTCCAGCTCCTTCAGCCGCACCTCTATCGACTCTCTTCGCACCACCGGTCCATCCTCCTCTTCAAAGCCGCCCTCTGCCGACGGCGTAAGGGCGCTGTATCTCGGTAAAGGTGCAGGACGTCCAGAACGAATCGCTCCCTGGCGGCATCGTCGGATGAGTAGATCAGTCTTCCCGACCGGATTATCTCAAAGAGCAGCACCGGAGATGCCCTCCTGAGGTCCGCGATGTCAAGCCGCTCGGTTCCCAGGGCCAGAGAGATCTCGTCCCAGAGCTTCCAGGCGGGCTTCCCCTCCGTGAGGAGGGCGAGATCTACGTCGTGGGGCTCTCTTTCGCCGACCTCGCCGGTCTTCGCCAGAGAGCCGAAGAGGTAGGCGAGGATGACGCCCTCTTGCTCGAAGATGGGCGTCAGCTCTTCGAGGGAGCCTTTTATGCCTTCAGGAAGGGGGATGTGTCCTCTCCAGCGTTCTGGGATTCCCATGTCTCATCCTTTAGAGGGCGGTGGTACAAATAACCTCTCAATCTTTTGAGGCGATGGACTTTGGCGATGCCTTCGTCGCGAGGTGGCGACTGGCGGCCCCCTGGGCGCGGGAGGGCGGGCGACGCCGAAAGCTTAGATCATACCGCCACCAGTATGGCGTCGAGCCGATCTTCGGGAACTGGGATGCCGTCCTCCACGAGGGCGGCGGTGTAAACCTCGATCGCTTCCTTGATCTTCTCGATCGCCTCCTCCCTGCTCCTGCCCAGGCTGATGCAGCCGGGGAGGCTGGAGCATTCCGCCACCCAGGGGCCGTCCTCGCCTGGGTATATTATGACTTGCCGCATGGTATCAATCTCGATTATTCGCAGATATTATATCTGCGTCTGCTTATTAATCTGCTGGGAATCGTGGAGGCGACAAGGAAAAAAACATTGGATGGCAGTTTCGGGAAGCTGAAGCGATAGGATTGTGCCGATTCCCGGCGGCTCTGGGTGCTGGAGGGCGATCGATATATTGTGTTTAGAGAGCAACACAATTCTGCCAAAACTTCGACGGCATCAATATTTCAGGTAATGCTGGCGAATTTGATTAAAAATATTTATATTTTCGAGGAGGCAAGAGGAAAAACAAATATATAACATTAAATCCCAATATTAAAAGAAGTTATGCTGGCATCAGTGAGAGGAATAAACAATAGAATCACATGTTTGTTAATAAACCCGGTAGGAGGATAAAATGACACTATGTCCACCCACTATAGGAGAGCGTTTAGCAAAATGTGGTAGGCTAGTTGCGGTCTGGGGGATTGTTCCAGGTGCGGATGTCGAGTTAAAAATAAATGGCTCAACCGTAGACACCCGCAACATTAGCGGCTCCTCGACAACCTTTGAGTTAACTTCAGACTTAAATGTGGGTGATGTCGTCACTGCCCGTCAAACAATGGGCTCAGAAGAAAGCCTTGATTCCCCAGGGGTTGAAGTAGGCGATGTTGAACTCCCACCGCCTCCCCCGCGTCTACGTCCTTCGATTTATCGCTGTACACATCGAATCTATGCTGATGGCATGGCGCCCGGAAGTACAGTGAGACTGACGCAAATGGATCCAATCGAGCCCGAGAGCACCCAAATTGCTGAGGGAATCGTAAATCGTCATGGCTTTGCTTGTCTTGAGCCGAGAGTTATTAGAAGCGATCCCATCTTTGGACACGTATCCACATGTGGAACAGATAGCGCGTCATCCTCTGGCAGCAATGTAGTTGCTGCGCCTGCACATTTGCCTGCTCCGATTGTTCATGAACCCCTTTTTGGATGTCAAAATGGAATGGACATGAGCGGTCTCACTGAAGGAGCACGGATTGATATCTTATCCAATGGGAGCCCTTTTGCTTTCTTTCACACCTGTTGGGATGGGGTCCATGTAAACTTGCCTCGGCAATTGGTGGTAAATGAAGAAATTGCTGCTGTACAGACGATGAACGATCCTAAAATTGACTGCAATGTTGATGGAGACGTATCCAGTCCCCCCGCAATAGTCATCCCTCCCGATGAACGAATTAAACCATCTATCCGCCAGATATTATATGATGGAGATCGGATCGTACGAGTACAAAACCAGATTGATGGCGCTGAAATAGCTATCCTTTTGCGTGATAACGAGGAAGACCCAGAAAAAACCGAAGTGGGAAGGGCAGGGGCATCAGAATTTGAGGAGATTTCCCTCAATGATCCTTTATTGGCCGGCCAGATTATAAGCGTTTCACAGACCCTGTGCGGCAGGACGGAAACGTCCGAGGAGATAACTGTACAACCACGCCCAGCAACGATACCGACTCCGTCTGTCAGGTCTCCTCTGTATGAGTGCGGCGTACGGGTAGTAGTGGACGGTTTACTACCCGGGGCACAGGTGTATGTATATCAAAACGGGTTTTATGTTGGACATGCCTGGGCAAATAGTACCTCAGTAACGGTTCTAATAGGACCGAGGTTGGTCAATGGATGCAGCATAACGGCCCTCCAGCGTATCGGAGGAGTTGATGGTGCAACATCTTCACCGATAACGGTACAGAGTCTTACGTTTCTTCCTGCACCAACGATCTTGCCACCGATTCGTCTGGGAGAGCGCAGTATCAGAGTCGGAGGAGTCGTGCCCGGTGCTTACGTTCAAGTGTCTGACCGTGGAACAATGGTTGGCACAGCAGATGCGGCTGAGGTGATAGTGTCCGTTCCAATCAGTCAGCCAGTTGAAAGTAATTCAGTTTTTACAGCAACTCAAACACTTTGTGGTGAAACCAGCACGCCATCAGAAACCTCTCCCGATCCTCATGCCGATCCCGGCCTACCAGGCAGTTTCACCCCCGCATCACCCTCAGAGATAGCGGGTGGGAGTTTTGAGGTCCCTCCCACCAGGGATGCGCCAGGATTCACAGTCGGGATAGGGGGAGAATTGACGTTCCCAAGAGATCCGTCTAATCCCAATGCGGTTGATCCCAGTGGAGCTCCCTATCCACTAGTGGTTGTTGTACATGGTAACCATCGTTCTTCCGCACCAAGCTATCAGGGATATAGGTATCTGACAAATCATCTGGCCAGCCATGGCATGATTTGTATAAGTGTCGATTTAAACGATATTAATGGCAGAAGTATTGATTTCACCGGTCTCGATGCCCGTGGATTAGCGATACTGGAACATATTCGCATACTCTTGGAACGAAATACTACGTCCGGGGATCTACTTCACAATATGATCGATGCCAACAACATCGGATTAGTGGGCCATTCAAGAGGCGGAGAAGGAGTCGTAGCGGCACAGGACAATAATCTTAAAAGGCCTGCTGCGGACCGTTTTAATATTAAGGGAATCGTTCCCATTGCGCCAACCAATGGGTTGGATTTTAGGCATCAAGGCACCCCGCTCTTCATAATATATGGTTCAGCTGATGCGGATGTATCTGGCGGCACTGATTTTGTAAATCCATTCTTGATTTATGATCGCAGCGAGAGGCTCAAAGCGATGATCTTTATTCACCATGCTCGGCACAATGGGTTCAATGAGGTGTGGGTAAGACCTGGAGAAGAAAATGAGCCAATTCTTCCTGGCTCTCTTAGTCCTGCTCAACATCAGGCGATCGCCAAGGCTTATATCAACGCCTTTTTCCAAAGCGTATTCTTTAACTGCTCAGAATATGATGTCTATTTTCAAGGCCCTGTTAAACCGCTTGGGCTGGGCAGCTTTTCAATCCATAATCAGTATCAGGTCACCGATCGCATGGTGTTAGATAACTTTGGTGATGATGATCTGCAGCTGGGGCTGTTGGAAGAATCAACTATCACGCGGGAACAGAATACCCTTGGTCAGACGGTGACGTATACACAGACCGGTATGGATGTATGGTTTGATGCTGAATTTCGCTCTGTTTCCCAAAACCCTCACGATTCGCGAGGATCCTCGCTTAAATGGGATGCCCCTGAATCGTATATAAGTGACGTCAATACTCAAGATGTACGGTCGTACAACGTATTGGCAATTCGTTTAGGACAGCAATACAGCACCGGCAGTACGTTAAATCCATCTAACCTTCCCCAGGATTTGCTGGTAACACTGGTGACAACAGCAGGCGAAGCAACGGTGCGGGTAGGCAGCATCACCGATCTGCCTTTTCCCCATGAAAGAGGCGGTCTTACCAAAGCGGCGCTCAAAACGGTTCGCATCCCATTAGTGTCATTTACAGCGATTAATCCGTCATTAAGATTGGATCAGGTTTCAGCGATTAGGCTGAATTTCGGCATTACTCAACAAGGCGCGATCAGTGTCGATGATATTGAATTTTCAAAGTGATTTTAAAAGAGGTAGTGATATGTATACACACGCACCCAATTTCAAAATTGAGTCTGGAGTTCCCGCAACAGGTTATCCATTGCCCAGGATTAGCCATTTCGCCAGTCGGGAAATTCAGGTGCAAACTTCGGAGGGACGAAAACACGCTACTGAAGTGACCATCTACGGTGAAAACTTTATAATCCGCGCTATAACCCCTGAGGTTCTGGTGAATGGACATCCTCTGGTAAGCTATCGTATCGCAGACGATTTTCAATCTATTACAGGTTATTTTTTCGGAGGCATTACTCAGCCCGCCCATATAGTTGTGGACTACGGTTTAGGCGTGCGTGGCGAGTTTACAGGGTGGGGAGATGTTACAATCTCAACGCATAGAAATATTTTAGTTTTCCTGCTTCTGGCTCTATTTTTCCTGTTGTTGCTTGCAGTGCTAATCTTAGTAATGGAAATGGCTGAGATATCTTGGTTAGCATGGATTAGCTTAGGTGGGGCAATTGCTCTAAGCTTTGTTGCGCTGTTATGGTCATGGTTTTCCGGGACGGGTCCCTAAAACGGATCATAAAAGCTCAAATAAGCTGTCGTTCCAACCGCAATGAGTAACGGTTAGCTGCTGGGAGCGGCCTCTACCTATAGAATAAATTTTTTTTCCATAATTAATCACTATCTTCAATTTAAAAAGAGATTCGTTCCGACTTTCCTAGAAGGCTAAGGCCCGGGACCGTTTTAACTCTCCTGGAAAAGATCCTTCGCTTGATGCACCAAGATAAGCAAAGGTGTTGCAAAGCATGCCTACTAACCCAGTAAAGACCGAATATCATTGGACTACGACGCGGCATATAATGCCGATACTGAGCGTGGCCAGGGAAAGATCAGCTCGATAACGTTGATGTCCTATGAAGTATGCACCGCTGATGATCACCACGC
The DNA here is from genome assembly GCA_001602645.1 of Methanosarcinales archaeon Methan_01. GTDB lineage: Archaea > Halobacteriota > Methanosarcinia > Methanotrichales > Methanotrichaceae > Methanocrinis. The sequence continues at coordinate 140,580 of LUYE01000036.1, read as the reverse complement.
CATCCAAACAGGTCAAGACGAGAATACCCTTGTACGAGAGATCGAGCAGCACGAAGCACTGGGTGCAAGCGTAATGAAGGTAAAAGTGACCACAGCACTATGGAGCAGATGAGGGTCATCGCCGCCGAAATGGCCATATCATAAAACCTGCCCGGACCCGATGAGGCCGATAATACATAGATTTTTACAGTTAAAACGACCCAGTAACTAGATACTAATCCTCGCGAGACGATCCCATGACCCACCCCTGGCACACCCTCACCGCTGACGAGACCCTGGAGCGGCTCAGCTCCAGCCGAGATGGCCTCTCCTCCGAGGAGGCGGCCCGGAGGCTCTCCGAGCACGGACCAAACCAGCTCGAGGAGATATACAAGCCCTCCAAGGCCCGGATATTCCTCCGCCAGTTCGAAAACTACCTGATCATCGTCCTCCTCGCCGCCGCCGCCATCTCCTGGATCGCTGGCGAGACTACCAACACCTACGTCATCGTCGGGATCATCTTCTTCATATCCCTCGTCGGCTTCGTCCAGGAGTACAAGGCGGAGCGGGCGATGGAGGCGCTCCGGGAGATGGTGGCTCCGGAGGCGAACGTCCTGCGGTCCGGGAGCATGACGAGAATCCCCGTCCGGGACCTCGTCCCCGGGGACGTCGTATACCTCGAGGCCGGAGACAAGGTCCCCGCCGACGCGAGGGTCCTCGAGGATACGTCGCTCCAGGTGGTAGAGTCGTCCCTCACCGGCGAGTCGGTCCCAGAGGATAAGTCCGTCCAGCCCGTCGCCGGGGAGACGCCGCTGGCGGACAGGACGGACATGGTCTACATGGGGACGATCGTCGTCTACGGCAACTGCAAAGCTGCGGTGACGGGGACGGGGACGGATACCGAGCTCGGTAGGATATCGGGGCTCGTCCAAAAGAAGCCCGAGGATCCGCCGATCAAGATCAAGTTCCAGGAGCTGGCAAAGCAGCTCGCCCTGGTGGTCCTCGCCGCCTGCGCCATCATCTTCACCGTGGAAGTATCCCGGGGGTCTCCAGTTCTGGAGACCCTGATCATCGCTGCGGCCCTGGCCGTCGCCGGGATCCCTGAGGCCCTCCCCTTCATCACCACGATCACCCTCGCCTATGGAACCCAGATCATGGCGAGGAAGAACGCCATCATCCGCCGCCTCCCCGCCGTAGAGACCCTCGGCTCGACGACGGTGATCTGCACCGACAAGACCGGGACCCTCACCCGGGGCGAGATGATGGTGCGGAGGATCTGGACGACCCAGGACGTGGAGGTGACGGGCTCTGGCTACGACCCCGCCGGCTCCTTCCGCCGGGAGGGCGAAGATCTGAACCCAAAGGAGGATAAACACCTCGCCGCCCTCCTCGTCGCCGGGGCCCTCTGCAACAACTCCAGGCTCGAGGAGGGGCCCAACGGCTGGAAGGTCATCGGCGACCCCACCGAGGGGGCCCTCATCGTCGCCGCCTCGAAGGGGGGCGTCCTCGATTACGTCGAGGGATGGTACCTCGCCGAGGAGGTGGAGTTCCCCTTCGACTCGGAGATGAGGAGGATGACCGCCGTCCATCGATCCTCCTCGGGGCTGACCGTATCGATGAAGGGAGCGCCGGAGACGGTCCTCGCCTTCTGCACCAGGATCATGCGGGACGGATCCGAGGATCCGATCGACCCCGAGGACCGCCTGCGGGCCTCGAAGGCCGCCGACGAGATGGCGGGGAGCGGCCTCCGGGTCCTCGCCCTGGCGGGAAAGGAGATGGCTGCAGGGGAGGCCCTCGACCGGGATGCTGTCGAGTCGAAACTGACCTTCCTCGGCCTCGTCGGGATGATGGACCCGCCGCGGGAGGAGGCGAAGGAGGCGATCAAGGTCTGCAAGGCCGCCGGGATTAAGCCGGTGATGATCACCGGCGATCACAAGCTCACCGCCTCCGCCATCGGCCGAGAGCTGGGCATCTTGAATGAGGGCGGCCGGGTCCTGGAGGGGACGGAGCTGGACGAGATGACCGCGAGAGAGCTCGACGACGTCATAGAGGAGGTCTCGATCTTCTCCAGGACGACGGCGGAGCAGAAAGTGAGGATCGTCGAGGCCCTCCGCAAAAAGGGGCATGTAGTTGCCATGACCGGCGACGGGGTCAACGACGCCCCAGCCCTTCGTACAGCAGACATCGGCGTCGCCATGGGAAAGACCGGGACGGAGGTCTCGAAGGAGGCCTCGGACATGGTCATCGCCGACGACAACTTCGCCACCATCGTCGCCGCCGTCGAGGAGGGGAGGAGGATCTACTCCAACATCAGGAAGGCCTCATCTTACCTCTTATCCTGCAACTTCGCCGAGGTGATGACGATATTCATCGGCGTCATGCTGGGGCTGCCCGTACCCCTGGTAGCCCTCCAGATCCTCTGGATCAACATCGTCACCGACGAGTTTCCCGCCATCGGCCTTGCCGTCGAGCCCGCCCAATCCGACCTGATGACGAAGAAGCCCCGAGACCCCGCCGAGCCGATCCTGACCCGAGGGCTCTTCCTCTACACCCTTGGGATATCTGCGACGATCTTCATTGGGGTCCTGGGGCTCTACATCCACGCCCTCAGGAGCGGCGCTCCGATCGAGGAGGCGAGGACGACGGTCTTTGCGGCCCTGGTGATCTTCGAGCTCTACAACGCCTACAACAGCCGCTCCCTCCGGGACTCCTTCTTCAAGATGGACCCGAGGACGAACGGAAAACTGATCTTGGGGATTGCTGCCTCCCTAGGAGCCCTGATGGTGGCGATATACCACCCCTTCATGCAGAGGCTCTTCGAGACCGCCCCCCTCAACGCCGAGAGCTGGGCCGCCATCGTCGTCGCGGCCTCGGTGGTGGTGGTGGTGGCGGAGATCTTCAAGCGGTGGGAGCTTCCTGAGAGGAGGGCCCCCGCCCCCTGAGATGCCCGGGCCCGGCCATAGAAGTGGGGCGCCAGACGTCTTAGGGAGAGGGGCACATAGGAGGAGGAAAAGAAGACGCCGCTATACATAGAGGCTTCAGGGAGGAGGAGGAGAAGAGGACCAGGGGGATGGAGAGAATAAGTAGAACCTCGCCTCGCCGAAGTTGACGAGGGTCCGGCAAAAGCCCGGGATCCGGGCGATCTCGTCAACGAAAGGCCTTATGACCACCTCGGCCCCCACCTCTTTGGCCAGCCTGCCCACGGCAAGCTGGATCTCCAGGGGCGGCCTTATGGAGTAGATCAGGGAAGCGCCCCGGTATAGATCCAAGTTCGGTGAGAATATGTCGTCACCGACGATCGCCATGCCCCCCAGGGCCCGGCCCACCTTATCGGTGGCGACGACCTCCCGCTGAGGGACGAGGGAAAGGGCGACCTCGGGGGCTGCGCCGATCCCCACCTCGACGACTTTGCCCGAGTACCGAGCGAGGATGAAACGGGCGAGATCCTCCCCGCCCCTGATCGGAGGCATCTGGATCGAGGAGGGGGCTCAAAGCCCCAGCTTCTCCAGGGCGAGGGCCGCCGCCTTCTCCCCGGAGAGGAGCATCCCGCCGAAGATCGGCCCCATCCTGGGGCCGCCGGCGACGGCCGTCGCCGCCATCCCCGCAGCTATGAGCCCCGGATAGACCTCCTGGGTCACCTCGACGACGGTCTTCTCGCCTACGTCGGCCCACATCGGCTTCTCACCGGGGACCCCCAGGGACCCGACCCGAGCTCCGGGGATCTTCTTCTGGACGACCTTGCATATGTTGGCGTCGTGGCCGGTCCCGTCGATGACGACCTTCGCCCTCACCGATAATGGATCGACGTGGAGCCTCGTCCTCTCCACCGCCTCCCAGTTGATGACGAGGCCCGCGACCCTCTCGTCCTCCCGGATCATGACGTCCTCGACGGTGACGAGGTTTATGATCTCGGCCCCGGCGTCGACGACCCCCGCCGTCAGCTTCGCCACCGTCTCGATGGAGCTTGCTATGTAGTACCCCTCCGCGTACTCCCGGTACCAGACCCCGAACTCGTCGAGGATCCTGCACCCCTCCTTCTGGACGACGATCCGCGGGAACATCATCCCGCCCCCCCAGATCCCGCCGCCGACAGCGAGGTTCCTCTCGAAGACGACCGTCTTGGCGTCCGCCTCGGCGAGCTTCTTTGCCGCCACCAGGTTGGCGGGGCCCGCCCCCACCAGGGCCACGTCCACATCGGTGTACTTGAGGAAGGAGTCCATGTAGGACTCGACTATCGCCTTAGTGATCGTAACTTCATCCAGAGCCATGGATGGGGCGATGGCCCGATTCCTGATAAAGATATCCTTTTCTGGAAATTCTTATCTAACATCGTCTCAATCCCGTAAACCCAGGGGATGGAAAGGGGTTCGTCGGGCGGGAAGGATGAGCCCCTCGCCCCGGCGGGGTGAGATTATATGGAGCTATTTGCCAAAGGCGGGATCGGGGCCAAGGAGGAGAGCTACACTTACTCCGGCGAGGACTTCTCCAACCCCAGGATCCTGGTGATGGGCTGCGGCACAGCCGGATCCGATATGGTGAAGAGGCTTGAAAAAATGGGCGCCTCGGGTGCCGAGATCCTGGCCATTGACGCCGACCTCCGCCGGATGGAGAGGATCGGGGCCGAGAGAGAGATCCTGATTGGACGAGAGGGCGAGGGGACCGGTGGCGACCCCGCGATCCGGAGGGCGGCGGCCGGGAGGTCGCTGGAGGAGGCCCTCGGGGGCGCCGACCTGGTCTTCGTCGTCGCAGGCCTCGGGGAAGGGACCGCGACGGGTGCGGCCTCCGCCATATGCGAGATGGCAAAAAATCACGGAGAGGCGACTTTGGCCATCTTCACCCTTCCGCCCGGAGCAGAAACGCCTCAGAAAGGCCGCCGGCGACCAAAACTCGGCGAGATCGGAGGTCTCGCGGCGGCCGCAAATACAGCGATCCTTCTGGAGACCGAGAGAGTCATGGAGATGGCGCCGGAGCTCTCCATCGATCAGGCCTTCTCGGTGATCGACCAGGTGGTCGCCGAGATCGTCAAGGGGATCGTCGAAACGGTCCTCGAAACCAGTCTGGTCAACCTCGATTATGCCGGCCTGAAAGATATCGTCACAAGAGGCGGCCTCGCCTCGACCCTCGTCGGAGAATCGGGTTCCGAGGACGGTCCCGAGGAGGCGGTCCGATCGGCCCTCAGGTCCCCGATGATGGAGGGGGACCTCCGGAGGGCGAAAGGCTGCATCCTCACCATAACGGGGGGGAGAGACCTCTCCCACCAGAAGGCGGCGGCGATCGCCTCCGCCCTGAGGAGAGAGCTCGCCCCCGGGGCGGAGGTCGTCTGGGGTGCGAGGTTGAAGGAGGGGCGCGAGGGTAAGGTCGGCCTCCTGGCGACGATGATCGGCGTGGAAGTCCCGCCAGATATCCCGGAGGCAGGAACCGGCCGAGATGAGATGGGCGGCGAGGCGGGACGAACTCCCAACGCCCCCACTCCAATCTGATCGGAACCTCTTCAGGAGCGACCTTCCAGCATCATTGGCCTGATCCTGAGGAACTTCTCCTCCTCCCCCAGGGGCATGGTGGCGTCTATTCCAACCTTGGTGGTGATCCCGTCGACGGACCTCGGGTCGAGGGTGCTCCCCCGGACGTTGGGAAGCATGACGATGTCCTCGTCCCCCTTCACCCTGGTGGCGACGGCGTACTCCAGCTCCTCGGGGCTGTAGATGTCGACGTCCTCGTCGACGACGATGACGTGCTTGAGGCTCTTGTGGGCCTCGAAAGCGGCGGCGATCACCTTCCCCGGATCGGCCTCATCCCTCTTTCGGATCGAGACGGCGGCGTGGAGGTAGGAGCACCCCCCCACGGTCAGGAGGACGTTCTTCACCTCGGCGACCTCCGATGCGGCCCTGAAGATGAGGGGCTCGTAGGGGACCCCCATCAGCATCTTGTGCTCTCCCCCCGAAGGAAGAAGGGCGTGGTAGATCGGAACCTCCCTCGTCATCATCTTCGATAGGTGGATCACAGGCTCCATCCTCGGAAAGTCCCGGGTCCCGGTGATGTCGACGAAGGGCCCCTCGGAGGCCCTCTCGCCGTCGATGAACCCCTCGAAGACTATCTCGGCGTGAGGGACGGTGACCCCGTTATCGAGGGCCACCAGCTCGACGGGGCTTCCGGAGAGGGAGCTTGCGTACTGAAACTCCATCCCCGGGGGGACCCGGGTGCTGGCGGCGATCAGGACGGCGGGGTCGACCCCAATGACGATCCCGACCGGCAGCCGCTCGCCTTTAGCCAGAGCCTCCTGGAGGAGCATGGAGGTGTGCCTCCCGGGGACGAGCCTTGCTGCAACTCTGTCTTTGCCGAGGACCATCATCCTGTGGACGGAGGCGTTCGTCTTATCGCCGAAAGCGGATACCACGATCCCGGAGGTGATGTAGGGACCCCCGTCCCCCGGAAAATGGGTGAGGATGGGAAGGCCGGTGAGGTCGGGTTTGGTGACGACCTCCATGAACTCCGAGGAGTCCACTTCCCGGATCCAGCCGCTGGAGAGGTCGACCCTGGCTAGCTCCCTCGCCATATCCTCCTTGGGGATCTCGAGGGCCCGAGCCAGGAGGTCCCGGGTCCCGAGGACGTTCATGCAGCACTTCTTGCCGTCGACGTTATTGAAGAGTAGAGGGCCCGCCCCGACGGAGAGGGCCGCCGCCTCCAGGGCAGGCGAGACGGGGCGATCCACCTCCTCCAGGTGGCCAGCCTCCTGCAGGCCGGTGAGGAAACCTCTGAAGCTCATGGAGGATGAGACGCCGGTCCTCGATAAAGACCTTTCCTCCTCAGACGATCAGGACCGCGATCACCCCCGTCAGGAATATGCCGTCGAAGGTCCCCGCCCCCCCGATGCTCGCCACCGGTGCCCCCAGGTCAGAGATCCGAGGGAGGTTCAGAAGGTCGGCGCCTATCAGGGTTCCCAGGACCCCGCCGACGTAGGCGGTGACGAATCGTCCCTCGGGGATGGGAGAGAAGGCCGCCGTCAGGAGGAGGGCGGATGCGGCCGCCGCGAGGGGCGGTATGAATATGGGGGTGGCGATCCCCAGCCCCCGAATCGGCCTTGCAACGGTGTAGGTCACCAGGGCGACGATCGCCGTCCCCCCCAGGGCGACGGCCGCCGCCGTCGGATATGATAAGAGGAGGTAGGCGGAGACGAGGACCGGGATCAGGGCGCCGCCTACGTTGACGGCCACCGTCGTCTCGTTGGTCACCGTCTTCATCACCGGCACCCTATAGACCATCCCGAAGGACCTGACGAAGGCCTCCCTCACCACGGGGACCTTCGACTCCAGGGTGAAGAGGGGAATGTTCATCCCGGCGCCGACGAGAGAGGCGGCGAGGAGGAGGAGGGCGTCGGACCAGGAGAACCCCATCCTGGTGAAGGCGGTGCTGAGGGCTCCAAAGAAGAGGAGAGCGACGCTCGCCCAGAGGAGGAGGGCCAGAAGGAGGATCGCCAAAATTCCGAAGGGGAGGTAGATCATCCGGTGGTTCATGGTATCGAGAATGCCCTTCGGGGTATAACCTTTCGTCGCTAAGGGGAGGACGAGATCGTCGCCCTCGCGGCCAAAAGGCTCTTCTAAGTTAAGATAAGAGAGCTGAGTCATATCGTCCAAAAAGGTCTTGAAGGAGCCTTATGGAGCGGACAATATGAAAGAATTTCTCGCCGATACGATCAAGCACAGGATAATGGTGATGAGCGGAAAGGGGGGCGTCGGGAAGACGACGGTGGCCGTCAACCTCGCCCTCGGCCTCGCTCTCTACGGGAAAGAGGTGGGGATCCTGGACGCCGACATCACGGGGCCGAACGTCCCAAAGATGCTGAAGATCGAGGACGCCGTCCTGACGGGGGAGGGCAAGACGATCCGCCCGGCGGAGATCCCCATAGGGCTCGATAGAGAGATCAAGGTCGTCTCCATGGCCTTCCTGATCGGGAGGGAGAGCCCCGTCGTCTGGAGGGGGCCGCTGAAGATGCAGGCCCTCAAGCAGTTCATCGAGGGCGTGGCCTGGGAGGATCTCGACTACATGGTGATCGACCTTCCGCCAGGGACGGGCGACGAGCCCTTATCCATCGCCCAGCTCCTCCGCCCCGACGGGACGGTCATCGTCACCACCCCCCAGGATCTGGCCCTCATCGACGCCAGGAGGGCTATCGATATGTCTCGGTCCCTGGGGGTCCCGGTCCTGGGGATCATCGAGAACATGAGCGGCTTCTCTTGCCCCGGGTGCGGGGGAGCGATAGACATCTTCAAGGTCGGGGGCGGGATGAAGGCGGCGGTGGAGCTCGCGGTCCCCTTCCTCGGAAGGATCGAGATCGATCCCGCGATCTGCGAGAGCGGCGACCTCGGGAGGCCCTTCATCCTCAGCGCCGCTTCGAAGAACGCCGAGGCCTTCGACGAGATCGTGAGGAAGATCATGGCCCACTGCGAGGGGGATGTGGGGGGGCCTGAAATAGGGGTTGGTTAAGAGACTTATGGAGAATAAGGGATAAAAGAAGGGGCTCCGACGACCACTTCCGCCGAGCCCATCTGAAAGACATTTAGCATGATCGACTATGCTGGTTGACTCCTTGGGCTAATAGTCTCCGGGAACGATCATGGACCAGGTGCGACGCCATCCGCTCTGCAGCTTCAGAAGCTGGATGTTGCCGTTGCCGTCGGTGGCGTAGAATGCCCCCTCTCCGGCAGTCGGGTCGTAGAAGAGAAGGTCGGTGTGACCATCACCCCCGAAGTCCCCGGGAACTATTATGGACCAGGTGTGGCGCCATCCGTTCTGCAGCTTCAGAAGCTGGATGTTGCCGTTACCGTCGGTGGCGTAGAACGCCCCCTCCCCGGCAGTCGGGTCGTAGAAGAGAAGGTCGGTGTGACCATCGCCCCCGAAGTCCCCGGGAACTATTATGGACCAGGTGTGGCGCCATCCGTTCTGCAGCTTTAGAAGCTGGATGTTGCCGTTGCCGTCTGTCGCATAGAACGCCCCCTCCCCGGCAGTCGGGTCGTAGAAGAGAAGGTCGGTGTGACCGTCACCCCCGAAGTCCCCGGGAACTATTATGGACCAGGTGTGGCGCCATCCGCTCTGCAGCTTCAGAAGCTGGATGTTGCCGTTTCCGTCTGTCGCATAGAACGCTCCCTCTCCGGCGGGGTCGTAGAAGAGAAGGTCGGTGTGACCGTCACCCCCGAAGTCCCCGGGAACTATTATGGACCAGGTGTGGCGCCATCCGCTCTGCAGCTTCAGAAGCTGGATGTTGCCGTTGCCATCGGTGGCGTAGAACGCCCCTTCTCCTGCAGGGTCGTAGTATAGAAGATCTGTCTGAGCAACTGCAAAGCTTAGGCCCAATGCGAAAGCCAGGCAAAGTATGAAACATCTTAATACGTTCATTGTCGTCCACCCCTATAATCTAATTTCCAATTTTTTGGTTGATCATCATATATAAGTATATTCTTCCAATATGAACGGCCAGGAGGCCCCCTTAAGACCAGAGCCACCAAATATGCTCACAGGATATCGGCATTTGCGCTTGAGGCTATGAGTTCAGATATTGAATTCAATATCAATAATCAGAACATTTAAGAATTATACAGTTATTTTATATAATAAAATATAAAAGGTTTATTTTATGCATAGTAAAACTAATTTTTTGATAGATGGAGCCAGACAAGACATCCGGGTTAAAAAAATTTAAATGTTCAGAGGAAAGGGCCCTCCAGATCTACGAGGCCGATCCGACCCATTGAAGGGTCACCACCTCCCCGACTTGATGACGTTCAGGCTCTCGACGACCTTCGCCGCCGCCTCCGAGCTGAGCTTGTACCTCTGGCAGATGGCGAGGGCCCTCGATATCTCTCCCTGCTCGTCGGACCCAGACCTCTGGGAGACCATCACCTCGGCGGCGGCGTACCCCTTCTCCAGGAGGGTCGTTCGTACCTCCTTCAGGAGGGACTCGTTCATACATAGCGGTCCGGTCCCGATCTCCCGGACCACCTCGTCCATCTTCTCCATCTCCTTCGTCTTCAAGATCTCACCTCCACGCACCATCCCAATATGCAGATCCGAATCATCTAGGTCCCACAGAGCCGATCAGATCCCGATAGATCGGATGCCCGGCCGTCTTCGGCCCGCCGACCCGGTGGCTTCAACGTCTATGATTTGGACGGAGAAACTTAAAAAATTTTCGTTCAGAAGGAGGAGCCCTCCACCGTCGTTGGAGGGAGGTGGAGATGGATGGAGAAGGGGGTTAGAAAAGGAGGATGGGCATACGGAAGGCACCTAGAACGGACAAAGGAGTCAGGAAAGAGGGGAGAGAGGAAGAACTGCCGAATCGAAGGGGCAGCCTGCGGGAAAGAGGAAAGGAGAAGATGAGACCGAGGGGTAGGTGAGATGAGAGGATGGAGATGAGACGGACCTCAGGAGGGCTTCAGCTTTCCCGCCGCCTGGCTGCCCGCTACCTCTCGGAGAGCCTCCGGATTGGATATGACCAGGTTTCTGTAGGGATAGGGTATCTCTATCCCCTCCGCGTCGAACCTCCTCTTCACCGCCTCCCGGATCTCGCATCCGGTGGTGAAGGCGACGTCCCTCTTCGGCAATTCCACGCTCAGCCTGAGGTTGACGGCGAAGTCTCCGAGCTCCGTCACCCTCACGGAGATCTCTCGATCTTTGAGGACGAGGGGGTGGCGCTTCGCCACATCCAGGATGATCTCCCTAGCCCTGTCGATGTCTGAGTCGTATCCGATCCCAAAGTCGACCCGCGAGGTGATCACCGGATCGACGATCGACCAGTTGACTATCGCCTGGTTGCCCATCATGCTGTTGGGGACGAAGATCCTCCGGCCGTCCCACGTCTTTATGGTGGTGTGTCTCAGGGTCAGGTCCTCTACCTGGCAGTATTCGCTCTCGAAGTCGATGTAGTCGCCTACCCTGAAGGGGTGGAAGACGGCGAGGAATATCCCCGAGATTATGTTCGATAGGGAGTCCTTGGCGGCGAAGCCGATGGCTAGCCCCGCCACCCCCGCCCCGGCCAGGAGGGTTACGGCGACCCTATTGAGGACCGGAATCTGATAGATGATCATGATGACCCCTAATAGGTAGATCGCCGCCACCAGAAGCCTCCTGGTGATGGTCCTGAAGGTCATCTCCGTCTCGACGTCGAGGCCCACCTTCCCGTTCCCCCTTACCCTGGGGATCGGGGCGGTGAGGGCCCGGTCCACCAACCGGGCAGCTACGAGGGTCAGGACGAGGATGACGGCGATGGTGAGGATGGTCCCGAGGATCGATAGGACGTCGATCCCCAGGGATGAGTTCAGGTAATCGACGATGGAGATGACGGTCGACTGGGCGCCGTCTCCCGTCAGCTGGGAGGGGACCTCCGTGGAGATCTCGGGAGGGATTCCTGCCGAGGCGTTGGCTCCGCTCCAGGAGGGCTCTACCTCATCAGATCCGATCTCGGAGGGGATGGCGTAATCGTAGAAGAAACCCTCTTCCGCCGAAGGGATATCGTCCTCGTCCATTGAGCCGAAAGGATAGCAGCAAAGGTTAATTAAGGGTTTCGTCTGGGCGGATCGAAATGGCGAACGTCAGTCGTCCCCAACCACCGTCTCTCAATGTTCAGAAGGGGAGGAGATCAAATCCCGCATCCTCAGAGGGAGATGAGGCGAGGCACCTTGAGACGACCCCCCAAAAGGATATTCAGGTTGTAGAGCGGAGAGGTGATCATGGCCATCCACGTCAACAAGAGAGGGGTTCGAGTCCTGGGGGTGGCGGAGAGCTTTGTTAAGACCGAGCCGAAGTCGAGGCTTGCGGGCGTGGTGATGAGGAGAGATATCCGCATCGATGGCTTCGGCCTCGCCGAGATCACCGTCGGAGGGGATGACGCCACCGAGGGGATCCTGGAGATATTGGAGGAGCTCGACCGGAGGGACATAAACGCCCTCCTCCTTAACGGATCGGTGATCAGCTGGTTCAACGTCGTCGATCTCGACCTCCTCCACCAGGAGACGGCCCTTCCGGTGATAAGCCTCACCTACCAGGAGTCGGAGGGGATCGAGGGGCACATCCGGAGGCACTTTTTCCGGCCCGAAGGTAAGATCGACCGGTACAGAAGGCTGGGGCCCAGGGAAGCGGTCAGGCTCAAGACCGGTTTTGTGGTATATGTCAGGTCCCTGGGGGCGACGGCGGAGGAGACGAAGGGCCTCCTCAACTCCTTCACCCTGGAGGGAAAGGTCCCCGAGCCCCTCAGGGTGGCGAGGCTCCTGGCTAGGAGAGTTCTGAGAAGGGAGGCTGGCGCGACGGAGAGCGATATCGAAGAGGGGTGAGACGAGGGAAAATAGAGGGGATACGAAAAGGGGGATGAGGTCAGAACGAGGTCTTCCTGCCCGGGAGGTGACGGGAAAATTCTGGGGCGCGAGTCTGGAGAGTAAGCCCCCTTCTGTTCCTGCCTTTTGGCATCGGCGGCATTCAGCTCAGCGCCATACCCGGGCGTCGGCTGGACTTCCGTATATCGCCCTTATTTTGGCTTGCACCCGCAGGGATTCGCCGTTTCATCTGCCTCCCTCGCGACCTCAGCCTTTCGGCATCATGGCATTGGCGAGGCGCAGTATCGTTTCTGTGCCAGAGCCAGAGCTCTCGCCCTACACCGTAAAGAGGTGTCTGCGTGTCCAGAGGTGGGGGGACTTTCCACACCGGCGAAGGGTTCGCCAGCGGCGGCCGCCCTTCCACTCTCGCGCCCGGGGCGGAAAGGGGAGGAAGATATAAAAAGGCTTTGTAGCCGGCGGCGAGGGTCCGGCTCCTCGCCAGTTTTGCCTCAGGAAGGGATCGACTCGTGAAGCATCGGGATCGGAAAATAAAGGTGACGGGGATGGACCCGACCGAGGATCAGGTCCCTCCAATCGTCCAGATCGAGAAGTTGTCGAAGCTGACGGTGACGTTCCCCCCGCCACAGACCGTAGTCCCGGCGATCAGACCCACGTTCCCTTCCAGGAAGGATTCGTCGACGTAATCGGCGAGCTTGACCCCATTGGCGTAGAAGGATAACGTCTCCCCCTGCCGCTTGACCTGGAGGAGGTTCGTCGCCTTTCCGACCTTGATCGCCTCAGACCTCTTCCAGGGGTCGTTTTGGGTCCAGTTCCCTCCCTCCCTCTTGGAGAACCTGAAGTACCCGTCCCCTGAGATCATGAATAGGTAGTAGTTGGACCAGTTCAGCCAGCCGGTCATCAGCCCGTAGACGTTGTCGTCGGGTCCGGCCGTCGGGGTCGCCTCTACCTCCACGATGGAGTCACCGAAGGACTTGCCGGACTGGACCCGCCACCAGGAGTCGGCAGGGACGACGTTTATGATGTACTTGCCGGCCTCGTAGTAGTTGCTCTGGTTCTCCCCCCGGACGCATCCCCATGCCCCGCCCACTTTGCTCGTCTCAAAGTCGTCGACGAAGAGGAGCTCCCCCTTCCGAAGCTCCGAGGCTCCCGTCTCCTGGCCTGCCGCCATGCCGAAGGTGGTGGCCGCCAGAAGGAGGAAAAGAATCGTGGTCATAATCGTCCTGTACGAAGATATCATCGTCCATATCCTCCCAATCGCCTTGGATATTCTGCGAGGGCGGCGGGCGGAGGGCTCCGCCCCAAGCCGCATCTCAGTAAATTGGTTGTGACTGCTGATTATAAGTATTTATTCTATCGAGCACCGTCTTTCGGAGCCCGGCCAGCCGGCATAACCGACGGGGGGATATAAAAAGTAGTTCATATAGATCATAAAGTATTTATTTCATTACGACCCAACCACCCTTGGCAATGGTAAATTAAGGTAGGGAGGTTACTGGATGAGAGAAGTTTCAGCCTTGGTAGGAATATTGGCCCTCTTGCTGCTGACGGGATTGAGCGCGGTGGGAGAAGAAACCGCAGATTCTGCCGATGTGGAAGATCCCTGGGCAGAGGTGAACACCAGCAAGATATCCTCGATGGTGGAGGTGAAGGATATCTCCGGAACATATGCAGATATCACCGAAGGTGGCTGGATCGAGGCCCGCGGAGAGAACGCCACTGCTCATCCCTACGAGGAGGAGGAAGGAACCTACATCTGGACCATCGAGCAGCACGGCTCCATTGTGACGGGGACGATCGCGTCGTCTGAAGGCGAGTCCTACAAGATCCTCGGCTCCACCACCATGGATGAGCTCTGCCTCGTCTACTTCGGTCTTATGACCAATGACGAAACGAACTCGACTTATGAGATGGAGGGGTTCCTGGACGGAAAGATCCTCGAATCCGGCCAGATCGTGCTCAACGGTCTGGGCTATGAATACACCCTGGACCCGGAGGATGTCAACAACTACACCTTCGACGGATACTTCACAGAGACCACCATCTTGACGCCCATCGAGGAGTAAGGCCGAAGAGATGACTCATCGTCGGTCAAAGTACAAAGATTGACCTCGACCCATCCTCTGCCAAGGTCTCAGGGTTATCCTCCGGAGACCCGGCAGAGGTGGCATTTTTTTCTCTCCCACCTTAATTCGAATCCGGATGGCATAGATGCGATCCCCTGCCAGATAAGGGCTTAAAAGCTGCCGCCATCCCTCATCTTCGGCGATATCCATCAGCTCTTGGCTCCGGAGGGGTCGGACCTCACCTTCTCCCCGGCCTCGATCCGAAACAGACCCAGGCCGCGAGGAGGAGGACGAGGAGGGCGACAAGCCCCCAGTTCGCCAGAGAGGAGTCCCCCTCCACCACTACAGGCAGGCCCTGGCCCGAGTCGTCGGGTGCGGAGCTGCCGGTGCTCTCGACGACCTCGCCGGAGACTAGCTCCAGGTCCACCAGATCCCTCTCCCCCCCAGCGTAGATCCTGGTGACGGTCAGGTTCAGGCCATCGCCCCTCTCGTCGTAGGCGAAGCTCTCTCCCGTCCCCATAACCGAGGACTTGAGGAGGCCGCCATCGTCCCGGAGTTCCAGCCATACGACCCCCGCCCCAGGATCCACATCCATCACCTCCAGGGTCAGATCCTCGGCGAAGGCTATGCTCTCTCGCGTCGACATCAAAAGCTCCACTCCTCCGGCTGTCTGGATAACTAAGAGAACTGATGCCAGGAGATACGCTATGCGGCTCATATCGACTTATCCCAATTGTTCTGCACCCCGGGTGATGCGCCAACCCCAGACCGCTGGCGAAAATCCAGGGGTTTTTCGCAGGACCCCTTTACACCGGGAAAGGATTTATTAGTTATTAACCCCATCTGGTTAATACAAATATATAAAAACGTAACATTGGTGAAACTCATGGCCGACGATGTAGGAATTCTGGTTCTTGGACACGGCAGCACCAAGCCGTACAACAAAGAGATGGTGGAAAAGTGCGCGGAGCTGTTAGGCAAAAACCATAACGGTCCCGTCAGGATCGCCTTTCTGAACATGGACGAGCCTAACATCGCGGCTGGCCTTGAGAGCTTCTCGGGGACGAAGGTCAAGACGATCGTCGCCCTCCCCATCTTCCTCGCCCACGGAGTCCACACCCTGGTGGATATACCGAACGAGCTCTCTATCGACCCCAATTCGCGGAGGGGCAAGTGCCAGCTGAACGGAAACGAGGTGGAGATCAGGTGTGCAGAGCCCCTGGGCGTGGACGATTGTATCGCATCCCTAGCCTACCGGAGAGCGAAGGAAGCTCTGAAATAGCCCCAAAGGTCGCGGTCCTCGACACAGTCCACGGCGCCGGGTTGATAGCAGAGCGGATGCGGGAGAGGGGGGCTGACGCCGCAGCCTTCGAGGTATACCACCACGTCCCGGACCTCTCGGGCTTCGACCTCGTCGTCGCCCCGGTCCACCTCCCGCCAGGAAATCCGGCCCACCAGGTGGCTATCCGCCTGGGAAAAAGGCCGATCACCCATCATCAGGCCGTAGGCTACCTTCTGGCAGGCACCGGAGACTTTCGGGCCTTCGAGGTGACGGGGACGAGGGGGAAGACCACCACCGCCCTCATCCTGGCCCAGGTCCTCTCTGCCAGGGGAACGGTCGCATCCCACACCACCCGGGGGATCGAGGTCTGGAGGGACGGCAAACGCGAGGTTGTGACGTCAGGGCTGAGCATCGCCCCCGCCAACGTGATCCGGGCCTGGGAAGCTGCCGAGGAGGTCGGCGCAACCAATCTGGTATCAGAGGTCTCCCTGGGAGGGACGGGCCTGGCGGACTTCGGCATCCTCACCAGCTTCGCCGAAGACTACAGGATCGCCGGGGAGACCCTTTGGGCCAGCACCGCCAAGCTTCAGATGGTCTCTCTGGCAAAACCGGGATTCGAGCTGATCGCCGGAGAGGACGTGAGGATCTCGGCGGACTTCACCTTTGGCCCCGGGCCGAGGGGCCAGGTCTGGTCCACGGAGAGAAAGATCCTGGCCGGGGGCGAGACCGCCCGCCTCCGCCTCGGTGATGGCCTCGACCTCCGAAGCTACGCTCCGGCGATCGCCGGAGCGACGGCGGCTGCCCTGGCGGCAGGCCTCGACCTCGAAGAGATCGCCTCCGCCCTGGAGGGGTTTGAGGGGCTCGGGGGGAGGATGAAGGTCGTCCGGGAGGGCGGGATCCTCTTCGTCGACAACTCCAACTCGGGCCTCCGGGTAGGAGGAGTGGAGGCGGCCCTCGACAGCGCCGATGGCGGCGGACGGCTCGCCCTCGTCGTCGGGGAGGAGGCGGCGACGGTCTGCGAGGGGATGGACGTCCCCGCTCTGATCAATCTCCTCGTCCGCCGCCGCCGGGAGGTCGACCTCCTGATTTTGGTGGGGGAGAGGCTCGCCCCCTACGCCTCCGGCCTCTCGGCCGAGACGGCCCCCGACCTCGAAGCGGGGCTCGCCGGGGCGAAGGCGGCCCTGGAGAGGGGCGACAGGTTAGTTTCGTGCGTCAAATGTTTCAGGTGATTATGGTGATGGCAAGGGAAGTCCAGATACTTCATCCGAGGCCGAGCTCTATAGTTGCGGCCCTTTACACCCTCCGAGACCTGGGGGTGGACGTCGTCATAATGCACGGCCCCAGCGGCTGCTGCTTCAAGCACGCCCGCCTCCTGGAAGAGGACGGGGTCCGGACCCTCACCACCGCCCTCGACGAGGCGGGTTTCGTCTTCGGAGGCCAGGAGCAGCTCACTCGACTCCTCAGGAGGGCGAGGGAGCTCTTCGACCCGAAGCTGATCGGGGTGGTAGGGACCTGCAGCAGCATGATAATAGGCGAAGACCTCCACCAGGCCGTCGTCGAAGCCGATGTCGACGTCCCCGTCATCGAGGTGGAGGTCCACGCTGGATATCGGGACAACACCAAGGGGGTGATCATCACCCTGGAGGCGGCCCTGGAGAAGGGGATCATCGACCGGGAGGAGTTCGAACGGCAGAGGTTCCTCCTGGAGAAGGCGACGGAGGTCGAGAGGCTCCACGGGGCGGCCAGCAGCGAGTACCTCGCCCCCGAGAGGGGCGACCTGAAGTACAGGGCCGCCGAGAGGCTCCTCACCCTTCTGGCCGAGGGGAAGAGGGGATTAAACGTCCTAAACGCCAAGAAGGAGACGGCCTACATGTTCGCCGACATCACCGCCGCCGTCGCCCAGGTGGCCAAGGCCCGGGGCGCTGAGGTCTCGACCCTGGCAAACCTCGACGATGGCAAGGGGCTCGCCAAGGTCCGGCGGGACGCAAAGAACATCCGGTCGGGGCTTGAAGAGATGGGGGTTGCCATCGACCAGATCATCGGCGGCCTCGACGAGTACCCTGTGGCAGGAGAGGAGGTGGCGAGGTGGCTCGCCCGCGAGGAAGAATACGACTTCGCCGTCATATCCGGCGTACCCCACGCCATGCCCACCAACTCGCTCAAAGGGATGGAGATCTTCTCCATCACCAACGGCCCCCGGCAGGTCCGCCCCCTCCGGGAGCTGGGCCACCAGCACGTGATGGTGGAGATCGACCTCCACCCCAAGACGATGGGGGTCTCCAGCATCGTCGAGTCGGAGTTTGGGGCGACCCTGCGGGGCCTGAACGAAGTAGGATGAGGGGAGAAAGGGTCGAAGGATGGGGCCGGATGCCCCACCAGCCTCCTCTTCAGAGCGCCTTCGGAAGCTCCGTCAGGAAGACGTAAATGATGAAGCCGAGCATCCCGATGAGGGCTATCCCCAAGATAGAGATCTTCGAGATCAGCAGAAACTCCTCCCGGGTGGGCTTCCTCGCCAGCTTCAGCACTCGGATGTAATCCTTGTAGTCGAACTTGGGGGCGGCGACCTTCACGTTCATCTCGCCCAGCCTCTCGGCCAGCTCGCTCTTATGGCCGTTGACTTTGTTCTTGTGGTTCTGAGCCTTCTCTTCTGACATTCGTAGGGCGAAGGGGGCTTCCTGGTGAAAAAGATTTCGATCGGCGTTACCGCCTTCTAGCCGATGGTAGCTGGGGCCTGCCCAACGCCGCAGTTCGTTGAAGGTGGAGTTGGCGCGAAGATTCGCCCTCCTTCGACATAGACTCGGGAGTCCGCCAACCGATCAAACCGACCAGGCCAGCCTTCTCGCCACCGCCTCGGAGACCTCCTCCGTCGTGGAGCACCCCCCCAGGTCGGGGGTGGTGATCCCGCAAGAGAGGGTCCACCCCACCGCCTCCTCTATCATCCGCGCCTTCTCGACCTCCCCGAACCACTCCAGCATCATGGCGGCGGACCGGATGGCTCCGATGGGGTTTGCGATCCCCCGGCCGGCGATGTCGGGGGCGGACCCATGGATAGGCTCGAAGAGGGCGTACCTGTCGCCGAGGTTGGCGCTGGGGCAGAGGCCGAGCCCCCCGGCGACCCCGGCGGCGACGTCGCTGAGGATGTCCCCGAAGAGGTTCGTCGTGACGATGACGTCGAACCTTTGGGGTTTCGTCACCAGGTGGTAGCCGGCAGCGTCGACGAGCATATCGTCGAAGGGGACGTCCCACCGCCGGGCCGTCTCCCGGCATATCCTCAAGAAGAGGGTGTCGCTCTTGAGGACGTTGGACTTGTGGACGATCGTCAGCCGCTCCCTCTTCGAGGCGATGGCGCAGGCCCTCTCGGCGATCCGGAGAGAACCCCGAGAGGTGATCACCCGCAGGGTCGTCGCCTCCTCCTCGTCCAGCTTCTCAACCCCCGAGTACATCCCCTCGGTGTTCTCCCGGACGATGACGAAACTGAGGCCCGGAGCCGAGAAGGGCCTGATGTTGGCGTAGAGGTCCAGCTCCTTCCGTAAAGCGAGGAGGACGCTCCTGTAGTCGGGGTCCGGAGGCGTAGTTATGGCGCCGAATAAGACGCAGTGACATGTCTTGATCAATTCCAGATCTTCATCGACGATCGCCTTCCCCGTCCTCTCCCATCGGCCGTACCCCAGCTCCAAGGGGACGAACTCCAGATCCGCCCCCGCTGCCGCGAGGACAGCCAAGGATCCGTCAATAACCTCCGGCCCGACGCCGTCCCCTTTGACCAAAGCTACCCTCTTCTCAGCTCCTCTGCAAGACATCTCACCGCCTCCGCAATCTTGGGGGCACCGTCCCCCCAGTGGACAACGACGCCAGTATGACCCCTCGACCTCGTGATCCCCCGCCGCTCGGCCCGGCAGCACCGGGTGATGAAGGGGCCCGAGGGCGCCAGTTGATCGTTGGAGAGGGGGCAGGTGTTCACAAACCTGAAGTCCTTTCCCGGATACATCTCCCTGAAGACATCTCGAGAGACCTCGCAGCCGACGATCAGGGGGTCGTCGACCTCGACTCGGTCTCTGTCCAGGGACCGACCGAGCCCCGAGGCGTTGCAGGGGAAGTAGACGTCAGCGCCTTCGTAGCTGGAAAGGTCTAGGACCCGCTCCCGGAACTTCAGGGTCAGGTCCCCTAAGGCTCCGGCCCGATCCAGCCCCGCGATGACGCTGAAAAGCCACGAGGGCCTGGGAGGAACGACGTCCAGGACCTCGATCTCGGTGATGGCAGAAGGATCCGGCTCGTGAACGAAGGTGACGTGCTCGTCGTGTCCCCGGAAGATCACCGTATCCACGCGGCCGCGGCAGAGGGAGGAGGCGACCTCGATGAGATGCGCCCGGTTCCTGGTATCGATCCTCTCCGGATACTCCAGGATCGCGCCGCCTCCGGCGATCGGCTCCATCGACCTCACGGGTCGCAAAAACCCCTTCCCCGGCTCCACCTCCACGGCGTAGATGGTGATCTCGTCGCCGTAGTGGATCAGGTATCGGGTAGAGAAGTATATGGGGTCTCCGGGCCTCGCCTCGACGGCGGCCCCGACGTACTTGTAATCCTCAGGGAATATCAAGCCGCTCCTTCCTTCGTCCCATCCTTCGCCCCTTCCATCTCCCGTCTCCGGTGGGGGACGAGGCCGCCATCCTGGAGGATCGCGAGGAGGAACTCCGGAAGCCTCGTCCCCAAATAGGTCGCGCCGCCGACGGTCACCTTCCCCGCCGAGAGGTCCACCTCCACCACCTCCCCCTGAAGGGCGACGACGTCGGCCTCCACCACCGGCAGGCCGACGTTGATGGCGTTTCGATAGAATATCCGAGCAAAGGACTTCGCCACCACGCAGGCGACCCCCGCCTCCCGCAGGGCCAGAGGAGCCTGCTCCCGAGAGGAGCCGCAGCCGAAGTTCTTCCCGGCGACGATGACGTCCCCAGGCCTCACCTTCTTCGCGAAATCCGGGTCCAGCCCCTCCATGGCGTGGCAGGCGAGCTCCCGAACGTCCTTGGTCCTGAGGTAGGGGCCGGGGATTATGACGTCGGTGTCGACGTCGTCCCCATAGACCCATGCCTTTCCCCTGATCATAGGCGATGGTTCGACCTGCGACGGTAAATGGCTTTCCTCTGGCGGGGGCGGAGTGCTCCGGGCCCACGACCCCCACCACGTCTCTGAGGAGCCTGATATTTTAAGCAGACGAACAGCCCTCGGGGAGGGGTGTCAATAGAAAGCGGCAAAAAATTGGCAGGTCAGTAGACCTCTTCCAGGTCCTCGATGTAGGCGAAGGCGTCGTCGAGCTGCTTTTTGGCCCTGGTCTTCTTGCTCTTCTCATCCTGGATCGCCTGGGCGGCCTGGGCGTAGAGCATCTCTAAGTCGGGGACCTGGCTGAGGGTGAAGACGGAGAGGACCTTCGGCCGCCCCTTCTTTATGACGATCCCCTTGAAGACCTGGCCGATCTTCGTCGATAGCTTCTCGACGGCCTTGGTGATCTCATCGACCTCTAGGTACTCCTTAGACCCCTGGATGATGATCATCGCCCTCGCGGCGTCCTCGTAGACGTCGGCGGGGTAGAGGAGGCCGGTGGGCTTGATCGACCCCTCGATCGCCGAGGTCAGCGACGTAGTCTTCTTGTCCGACTCGTAGAAGCCGAGGGTCCCCATGCCGAGGCCGCCCCGCATCACCGTCTTGAAGTCGCCGAGGTCGGTGACTGAGAGCATCTCGCTATCCAGGGACTCGATGAGGAAGAGGAGCCTCTCCGCCACCATCTCGTTGATCCGGTCGTAGGCGGTCTTGATGTCGCCGCTCAGCCGTTTGAGGTACTGGTTGTCGACGAGGATTATGCCGTCGGACTCGACCTCCATGATGTCCCTCATGCTGAAGGCGGCGTTCTGGAGGTATATCGAACCCTCCTCCCGGAAGGGGAGGACCATCACCGGGATGACGGTGATCTTCTTGTACCTCTCCTTCAGCTCGTGGACGACGAGGGGCGTGAAGGAGGAGCCGGTTCCGCCGGAGGCCGAGGTCATGACGAAGGCGATGTCGAAGTCTCCCCTCCGCTCGATCTCCTCCATGATCATCTCGCGGTTCTCCCAGAAGCCCTGCTTTCCGATCCCCCGGTTGGCTCCGACCCCGTGGAGGTTGGGGACGTGGAGCCTGTCCTTGGCGGCGGTGAACCGGAGCTCCTTGAGGTCGTTGATGGCGGTGTTGATGGCTAGGGTCTCGACCCTGCTGGGAAACTTCTGCCGCGAATAGTACTTGGATAGCCTGGAGGAGCCACCGAAGGCCTCCCTGTTGACGGCGTCCAGGATCCTATTGCCACATTGGCCGATCCCCAGCATCAGTACGTTCAACATATATATCCGTCCAGACTTGTTGGATGGAAAGGCGTCATACCGGCGCCCTGCGGCGTTTTGAGAGTCGCACCATCAGGCCCCCCGGGCCAGAAGGATCGTATCACCAGATGTATCATCTCACTCCGACTTAATATTTATATTCTTTGTACCGCCTAAAGAGCCACGCTGCGAGGATGAGGACGGGGACGATCGGCAGGAAATACAGGAACCGTAGCTCCCTCTCCAGCACCATCACCTCGAAGGTCGTCTCCTTCTGCAAAATCGCCCCATCGGCCTGGAAGGTGGCCAAAAGGTCGATGATGCGGCTTCCGCTCCGGGACCCCTCGATCGTCGTCGAGTAGCTCTCCGATCCTCCCGCCGGAATCTCTAAGAAGCTCCGATCGAGGTTTCCCTCCACCACTTCGAGGCCGTCGCCGACGGATTTGAGGTTCGACTTCACCTCCACCATATAAGCGCTAGCATCCCCCTGGTTTTTGACGGTGACGTTGACCGTCCCCCGGCCGCCGTAGCTGATCGGCTGGGGAGGCTCGACCAAAAGGACCAGATCCGGCTTCCTCTTGGGCTTGATGGTGACGCTCTGTGGCTGAGAGCTGGCGGAGGAGACCCTCGACTTCGAGTCGGCGTACCTGGCCACCGTCGCCGGTATCGTCACATCGCCCTCCGTCGCCGCCACCATCGAGTAGACGGCTACGTCCGACTCCCCGGGTTCGAGGGAGTTCTTGATCTTGGGAGGGTATCCAGCGACGTACCTGAACGCCGGCAGGGGTGGAGAGTCCTGGACCGCCACGTCTCGGGCCGTGGCGTTTCCGATGTTATTGACGGTGATCGTCACCTTCACCTCATCTCCGACGCTGACATCCTTCCTGTCCAGGGCTGTCGTGACCTCCAGCTCCGGCAGGTTCTTGGGGGCCATCCCCCTCTCAGTGATATACTTCTGGGGGTATCCGTAGCTCGACCGGTACTTGGCCCTCATCCTCACCGTATCTTCGTCGAAGATCTCGATCACCGTGATGGTGAGGCCGCCGCGGTCCGCCCCCTCATCGAAGTTGGCATCCCTGAGGATCTCCATCACCCTCCAGTCCTCGAAGGTGCTGACCCTCTTCCAGACCTTCACCTCGATCAGACCGTCCACCCTAGATATGACGCTGATGAGCTCCACCCGGTAGTCTCCGATCCTGACCCCTTCGTCCACTCTGAGGGAGAAATCCCGGATGGTAGTCTCCTCCTCCACCTCTTCATCGGCCTCGGAGGCTGCGGCCACCATAGGAGCGAAGGGGATGGCCAGGAGCATGATGGCTATCAGCACGAGATAGATCCGTCGCATTACACCCCACCGAACTCGGATATCGTTAATAGAACGATCGATATAACGTTTACCATCTATCCGGACTGGATCATACCTCGATCTCCAGGCTGAAGTCGATCCATCGTGCGGACCTGGTGAGGGCCCCGAGGGAGACGACGTCCACCCCGGTGGAGGCGTACTCGGATATATTCTCCGGAGATATCCCTCCCGAGGCCTCCAGGACTACCCGGTCTCGGAGCCCCTCACGCCTAAGAAGCTCGACCCCCTCCCGGATCTCAGAGGGCCTCATGTTGTCGAACATGATTATGTCTGCCCCCAGACGAGCCGCCTTCGCGGCGTCCGCCAGCCCTTCCACCTCCACCTCGATCTTCTTGGTGAAGCTCGCTCTTCGCCTCGCCTCTCCGAGGGCCTCTTCCAGGCTCATCAGCTTGAGGTGGTTGTCCTTGATGATGACGGAGCTGGAGAGGTCGAATCGATGGGGGTCTCCCCCACCCACCGCCACTGCCCTCTTCTCGAAGGAGCGGAACCCCGGCGTCGTCTTCCTGGTGGCTGCGACCCTCACCTTTCCGGCCCGGCCTACGCAGAGCCGGGTGAGGGTGGAGATCCCGCTCATCCGGCTCATGACGTTCAGGACGAGCCTTTCGGCCCGGAGGATCGCCTCCGCCAGGCCCCGGACCTCGATAACCCTGGTCCCCGCAGCCACTTCAGCCCCCTCCGGGACGAGCCCCACCCCTTCGAGGCCGAAGTAATTGAGGATGGAAAAGGCCTCCGCGAGCCCGGAAACGACGCAATCCTCCTTGACGAGAATCACAGCTTTGGCCTCAACCTCGGGGACTATCGAGCTGTTGTCGTCCATCGCCCCCAGGTCTTCTCTCACGAACCGCTCCAGGTCAGACGGCAGCATACCGCAAAAGTTTTGTTGTCCCATCGATTTATAGGCTGCGATGGTTCTGAAGATTGGGCTGGTGGGCTGCGGCGCGATCGGCATGGAGATCGCAAGGGCGATAGACCGCGGCGATGTCGAGGCGGAACTGGTCGCCGTCTTCGATAGGAATGGTGAGAGGGCAGTGGATATGGTGAAGGGACTGAAGGCGAAGCCGGAGCTTCTGGAGCTGGAGGATCTGGTGGAGCGGTCTGATATCGTGGTGGAGGCGGCATCTCAGAGGGCCGTCCCCGAGGTGGCCAGGGCCGCCCTCGAGAGGGGACGGGACCTGATGATCATGTCCGTCGGCGCCCTCCTGGAGGAACGGCTACGCAGCATGGTGGAGGATCTCGCAAAAGAGCACGGTTGCAGGGTTTACCTCCCCTCAGGGGCGATATCCGGCCTCGATGGCCTCAAGTCCGCGGGCGCAGGAAGGATCGACCTCGTCACCCTCACCACCACCAAGAACCCGAGGGGGTTTGTGGGGGCTCCCTACATCGAGGAGAAGGGGATCGACCTCTCGGCGATCTCTGAGCCGACGGTCATCTTCGAGGGGCCTGCCAAGGAGGCGGTCTCGGCCTTTCCAGCCAACGTCAACGTCGCGGCGACTTTGAGCCTCACCGCCCGGGGAGCAAGGGTGAAGGTCAAGATCGTGGCTGATCCCAAAATCGACGTCAACATCCACCAGATAACGGCCGAGGGGAACTTCGGCCGGATCACGACCCGGGTCGAGAACGTGCCGTCGCCGAGGAACCCCAAGACCAGCTATCTCGCCGCCCTCTCGGCCATCGCCACCCTTCGGTCTATCGTCGAGCCCGTCAAGATCGGGACCTAATCCCACCACTTGGAGGGCTCCTTTATCCCGATGACTATGGTATTGTTCTCCATCCTGTAGGGGAGATCGTCTTCGGGGTTGTAGATGGCGTATTGGGCGAGGTCCAGCCGGGCCGCCTCTATATCGACGACTCCATCGGCGGGGCTGATCAGGGGTCGCCAGTCGACGACGCAGCTGCTGCCCTTGGGGATCCAGTAGGGGTCGTCGCCGATCCCGTCGCCATCCCGGTCCTGGCCGCGGTAGTCGTCGTAATAGTTCCCGACGGAGCCGTTCCAGAAGTTGTGGCTGGCGTTGTCGTAGCCGGTGATGAGGTTATCCCTGAAGTTATTTTTGTAGACGAGGTTGTTCTCGTTCTTGTCCAGCCGGATGCCGTTGCTGTTATCGCGGATCTCGTTTGAGAATATGAGGTTGAACCTGCACCCCCTCGTCAGGTCCAGGCCGTTGAGGTTCTCGGAGATGACGTTCCCCCCCACCAGATTGTAGGTGCTGTTCTCCTGGATGCTGATACCGATCCCCTGGAGGCCGAACTCTCCTCCGCCGGTCTTTTTCGCCTGGTTATTCAGGATCGAGTTGTTAGACCCTGAGGCGATCACCATCCCATAGTAGACGTTCCTATCGGCGGAGTTCTCCAAAAGGTCGCATAGGGTCGAGTTCCATAGGAAGAGCCCCTGCCAGTTCTCGACGAAGGCGTTCTCCCGGACGAGGCAGCCAGAGGATTCCTTCACCATCACCCCGACGCCGGAGTTTCCGACGACCTGATTTTTCTCGAAGGAGATCTCGGTGGAGCCCTCGATGGAGGCCCCATACTTCTTGCACTCCCGGAGGGTGGATCCCTCTATCCTCCCGCCGTCGCACCCCTGAAGCATGAGGCCGGCGTCGCATCTCAGGAGGGTCGAGTTCTTTATGGTGAAGTTCCGAGCATCTTTGGCCAGGATTCCCGCCTCCGATCCCGTCACCTCCACCTCCTCCAAAAGGACGTCGTCGCCGTCCACCAGGATCCCCGAGTTCGGCTGGTTCAGCGAGTACTGAGGCTTCCGGACCGAGATATCCATGTAGTACCTGAACTTGTCCTCCTGGTTCTTCGGAACCCCCTCCACCTCGAAGCCCTGGAGCCTCACCCCGTCGGCCCTGATGGTGATCGCCGGATTCTGGGTCTTGGCCCGGGCTGAAGGGCGGCCTTCGCCCCGGATGGTGAGGGGCTTGTCGACGGTGAAGGGCTGGTACTCGCCGGCGGGGACGACGATGATGTCTCCGGGGCTAGCCCCGTCGATCGCCGCCTGGAGGTCGCCGGAGGCCAATATCTCGGAAGCCCCGGCCGACCCCGCCAGGACGGAGACGAGGATGGCGATGGAGACGAGGATCGACGATACGGCCCGGGCTGGGGCCGACCCGATCGTCCTCGACCAGGCTATCGGATCCGTTCCAGGCTCAGTGTCGGAAGTGGCGCATGCCTGTGAAGACCATGGCCATGCCGTGTTCGTTTGCAGCTTCTATCACCTCAGCATCCCTGATGGAGCCGCCCGGATGGACGACAGCAGAAGCTCCGGCCTCGAAGGTTCTGTCTAGGCCGTCCCTGAAGGGGAAGAAGGAGTCGGTGGCCGCCACCGTCCCCCTCGTATCCAGGCCATGCTCCTCGGCCTTCTCGGCCCCAAACCGGGCCGAGTCCACCCGGGAGACCTGCCCCGAGCCGATCCCTATCGTCTGGTTGGCGGTGGCGTAGACGAGGGCATTGGACTTTACGTACTTGGTCACCTTCCAGGCGAACCGGAGGGCCAGGGTCTCGGCGGGGGTCGGCCCCCGCTCCGTCACGACCTTCCATTCCATTATATCGCCGGTGTCGAAGTCCTGGACGAGGAGGCCGCCGAAGACGCTCCTCGACTGGCGCCCCTGATAAAGCCGGTCCCGGCCGGAGAGATGCTCGGATATGTCCAGGATCCTCCGGTTCGGCTTCTCCCGGAGGACCTCGAGGGCCTCGGGATCGTAGCCTGGAGCCAGCAGAACTTCGATGAAGTGGTCGCGCATCTCCTCAGCTAGATCCGCGTCCACCGGCTCGGAGAATCCGATGACACCGCCGAAGGCGCTCTTGGGGTCAGTTGCCAGGGCCCTCCGATAGGCCTCGATCTTGTTTGAGCCGTAGGCGACGCCGCAGGGGTTGGCATGCTTTACGATCACCGCCAGGGTCCGGTCCTCCTTCACCCCGTCGTACTCCAAAAGGTCGATCAGCATCTCCAGGGTGGCCTCCGCGTCGACGACGTTGTTGTAGGAGATCTCCTTCCCGCAGAGCTTGGGGGCCCGGTGGAGGCCGAAGCCGTTGGGCTTCGAGTATAAAGAGGCTCTCTGGTGCCAGTTCTCCCCATACCTCAGCTCCTGGACCTTCTCATAGGCCTGGACGAGGTAGCGGGGGCTCTCGCCCTGGAGGGCTGAAAGCTTCTCCGCATCCCTCGTTATGCAAAAGTAAAGGGCTTCGGCAGCGAGGAGCCGTCTAGTCTCCTCGGAGAGGCGCCCCTCGGCCATCAGATCCTCCATGACGATCCCCCACCAATCCGAACGGATCTGGACCGCAGAGCCGCAATTTGCAGCCTCCCGGACGATCACCGATGAGGGCGGCGACGAATCGGAGTTCGGATCGAAGAGGAGGAGGCGTTCGGATCCCCACAGCCTTCCCCCCTCCGGGGAGGCGATCTCCCTCAGAACCTCGGAGGCGGTGGACCTCTTGATCTCAATCCCTCTCGCCTCCAGGTCGCGGAGGAGATCGTTCACCTCCGGGGGCTCATCTGCCAGGACGACAACTTGCCTAATCTGCATGAAAACCTTGATGGTAATGGTCTCAAGGTTATTTTAACATTGCCCCTCATTTGCGATTTTGAGGCTAGTGACGGTGAATTTCTCCCCCCCCCTCTCCGGCCCGAGGCCGTCTACTTCCCAACTGGATTTGGCGAATTGGCGGCGGCCGGATCGGCGGGGCAAATATTTAAGTCGTCCCGGCGGCGCTCTTCTCTCCATGAACGCCCCCGACGACGTCCAGGAAGCGATAGATCCTCACCCCCGGGGGGTTCTCATCCGGTTCGAGGTGGCTCCGGGGTCGGCGAGGCTCCTCGTCCCCTCAGGCTATAACCCCTGGCGGAAGGCCTTGGAGGCGAAGCTCACCGAGAGGCCCGAGAAAGGGAGGGCGAACCATCAGCTCGAATCGACAATAGCCGACCTCTTCGAAATTCCCAGGGACCGAGTCCAGGTCGTCGCTGGCCAGAAGAGCTCCCGGAAGACCGTCATCATCTTGGGGGTCGGCGCGGAGGAGGCAAAAAGGCGGCTGGGGGGCGGGGAGACCTCGGTACCATGAGAAGGAGCGGAAGCTCCCGGTGGGGCCGGGAGGATAGGGGCAGGCGGGCCGGGGTAGACCCCGATGCCCTGGAGGAGCTGGTCTCATCCCTCGTCGAGGCCTCGAAGGAGGGGACAGCGATCGTCGTCGAGGGAGAGAGGGACGAGCGATCCCTCCGAGAGCTGGGGGTGACGGGGCCGATCCTCAGGGCCGCCCGGTGGCCGGCGCTGGAGGTGGCGGAGGAGGCGGCCCTGGAATATGGCAATGTCATCATCCTCACCGACTGGGACCGGGGGGGGGAGGAGCTGGCGAGGAGGATGGAGGGTCACCTTCGGTCGGCGGGGGCGAGGGTCGACCTCGATACGAGGGAGCGGCTGAAGCGGATGGTCCGCCGCGAGATAAAAGACGTCGAGAGCCTCAGCGGGTTCGTCGAGCGGGTGAGGTCTGAGATATCGCCAGAAGAGTTGCCGTGACCGGCGTTCCCGGCGTCGGCAAATCGACCCTGGTGGAGAGGGTAATAGACCGGATCGTCGGACGGGCCGGAGGCATATCCGCTCGAGAGGTCCGGATCGGCGGGAGAAGGATCGGCTTTGAGATCTGCGACCTGCTCACGGGATAGGTCGGGACCCTCGCCTCCGTCGATGGGCCGGAGCCGAAGGTCGGGAGGTACCGGGTCCACCTAGCCAACCTGGAGGAGGTGGGAGCGAGGGCGGTCCGGGAGGCGGAGCTGGTGGTCATCGACGAGGTGGGGCCGATGGAGCTCCTCTCCGAGGAGTTCGTCGGAGCGGTGGAGGCGGCCCTCGACTCCGATAAGCCGATCCTAGCCGTCGTCGCCCTGAACTCCCGGCAACCCCTGGCAAAGCTAATTCGAGAGGAGCTTCGGCTCTTCGTCGTCGCCTCGGTGAGCCAGGACTGCTTCCCGGTGAGGGCGCCGCCGAGATGAGGCCCTGAAGCTTCCGCCTCAGGAGCCGCCGTGGATCTCCTCGAGCTTCGTGATCTTCTGGATCTCCTCTTTGAGGGCCGGAGGAAGCCCCTTGATCTCGACGTCGAGGAAGCCCCGGACGATGACGCTCGTCGCCTCGTCAGGAGAGAGGCCCCGGGCCATCAGGTACTCCAATTCCTGCTGGGAGATCTTCCCGACCGCCGCCTCGTGGGACATGTCGAGGCCACCGCACCAGCCGTCCAGCTCCGGTATGGAGTAGATCCGGCCCTTCTCCGTGAGGATCAGGCCGGTGCACTCGACGTGGGCCCTGACGTCGGGGACCTTCCCGACCATCCGGCCCCGGTTGATGATCTCGCCGCCGGTGGATACGACCCTGGATATCGACTCGGCGCTGGTCTTCGGCGCCTCCAATATCGTCTGGTTTCCGATGTCGATCTTTCCCCGGCGGGCGTACATGATGGTGCTGAAGGTGGCGACGGCCCCCTCCCCAGCCAGGGTCGCCGATGGGAAGGCCTGGAGGCTCTTGACGGGGGTGAGGGTGATGTAGTTCTCGGAGATCGACCCTCCGGCCTCGACGAGGCTTGCGCCCCTCGGCCTCACCTCCACCTCCTCGCCCCAGTTGTGGACCATGGTGAAGGTGACGTGAGCCCCCTTTTTGACGTATACCTCGGAGACCCCCAGGTGGAGGCCTCTCCCGGCGTGGGAGGGGGTGGTGCAGCCGGTGATGATGTGAAGCTCGGACCCCTCCTCGGCGATGACGACGTTGTGGACGCGCTGCCTTTTGTTTTTGCCCCCCATGAATAGACACGTCTTGAGGGGGAAGATGGTCTTGGTGCCGGGCCTGGCGCGGATGAAGTAGCCGGCCGGCGGGTGCATCCCCACGTCGGCGGTGTACTTGTCGGCGTCGATGGGGACGAGCCTCCAGAAGTAGTCGGCGAGGTAGCTGTGCTCTTTGAGGGCGGAGGCGATGTCCATCACCTCGACCCCCTCCACCGCAGAGCCCCTGTGGACGGGGGACTGGTCCACCTGGAAGTAGTCCCCCGCCGCCTCGCCGGTGAGGCTCACCCCGGCGCTGAGGGCGGCGGTCTGGACGTCTGCGGGGAGCATCTCCAGGGCCTCGATCTCGCCAAACTCCTCGGCCTCCGCCTCGTAGCTCTCTATATCGATATCCGTCCCCAGGGCTGCCTTCTTATCGGCGGCCTTCTTCGCCTTCTCCTCTAGACGGGACATAGACATGCGGCGCACCCCTCGTATCCGTTGGCCTTGATCTGTTCCAGGATCTCCTTCGGGCTTCCCGAGCAGACGATCGTCCCCTCGATCATGACGTGGGCCTTGTCCGTCGCCATGTAGTCGAGGATGTGGCCGAAGTGGGTGATGATAACCCCCGACTTCGTCCTCAGGGAGGGCTTCGCGTCCTTCTGGGTGAGGATGTTGATCGCCCGGCCGATCACCTTGATGTTCTCCAGGTCCACCCCGGAGTCGGGCTCGTCGAGCATCACGAAGTCCGGCTCCTGGGCGAGGAGCTGGACCATCTCCGACCGCTTCACCTCGCCGCCGGAGAAGCCCTTGTTCACCTCCCGGTCGGCAAACTCGGTGAAGTCCAGGTCCTCGAGGATCTTCTCGGCGTCCGCCTGGGGGTTACAGAGCTTGATCATGTCCAAGACCTTCAGCCCCCTTATGGTGGGCGGGTGCTGGAAGGCGATCCCGATCCCAAGCCGCGCCCGCTCGTGCATCGACAGGTGAGTTATGTCGACGCCCTTGAAGGTGATCGTGCCGCTCTCCACCACGTACCGGGGGATCCCCGCTATGGTGCTGAGGAGCGTCGTCTTGCCGCAGCCGTTGGGGCCGAAGAGGGCGTGGGTCTCCCCCTTCCCCACGCTCATGTCGACCCCCTTCAGGACCTGCTTATCCCCTATCCTCACCCAGAGATCATCAATTTCTAACGTCGAACCGCCTCCTGGAGCCGCTTCGGATGACCGATGCGGAGTTCTCATCCACCGATATCGCCGCCTTCACTAATAACGGCTTCCCCTTGGAGGAGCTTCCCTTTGGAAGGGCCGCCGGTTGAACAGAGAAGTTATGTTATCGCAGAAAGGTCGCCAAAGTTAGTCAAACCCACATGAACACATTGCTCATGCAAGAATTATGAAAACCTAATATAATTGCTGAGCAATTGATTCGCTTGATATGGGCGGTGAAGGCAGTCCGCAATTTAGGGGCATAGACCCCGGTAGTCAAACTGGCCAAATCCCGCGGATGCAAGAATGCGTCGTTAGAACGCGAATGCGAATGAGCACCCATCGAGGATTAAGTTATCCGCCCATATCAGGACGGGGACGACCATGGAACCGCAGATGAATAAGGTTTGTGGCATAGATGTACATAAACGGTTTCTGATAGCTACTATTCTTTCTAGAAACGGTACAAAGGAAATCCGGCGCTTCAGCGCAACCCTTGAAGATCTCTTGACTTTCAGAGATTGGCTTATCGAAAATGGATGTGAGCAAGCGGCCATCGAATCAACTGGAATCTATTGGCATCCCGTACATGCTGTTTTAGAAGGAAAGATCGACTTGATAGTGGCAAATGCCTACAAGATCAAGCACACCCCTGGAAGGAAGACCGACATCAGCGACTCAGAGTGGATCGCTGAACTTTGTCTCAATGGTATGATTGAGCCATCGAGGATCTTTCCCAAAGATGACAGAGAGCTGAGGAGGTTGACAAGGGCAAGAGAGGGCTACGTCAAACAGATGACCCAGGAAAAGAACAAGATCCATCATTCTCTTGATTCAGCATGCATCAAGCTTGCCTCAGTTGTCTCTGATATATTTGGCAAATCCGGGATGTATCTCTTGAACAGCATTCTAGAAGGAAAAGACATCGACGAGATTGTTGAAGGAATTCCCTCTAGTCGACTCAAGAAAAAGGCAGATCAGATCAAAGAAGCGATCAAAAGTCATCTGGAGATCTCACAGATTATCTTAATTCGTGGATCTCTATGCTTGATGAGATCAATTCAGGAGAGGATAAACGAATTGGATGGAGAGATTAGCGCGAGAATCCAGAGACGCAAAAATGATCTGGCCATCGCCATGTCCATACCTGGGATGGGTTTTATTTCTGCGACTGCTATTCTCGCAGAAATCGGTGACTACACTGATTTTGAGAATTCCGAAAAGCTCGCTGCATGGTGCGGGCTTGTCCCCTCTCTTTATCAATCAGCAGAAAAGGTCGTGCTGGGAGGAATAACCAAACAAGGTTCCAAGCATATTCGAAGAATGCTGATCCAGATCGCCTATGCCATATCCAGAACCAAGAAATCCAAGTTAAAGAGATTCTTCTTGAGGATTCAAGCCAAAAAGGGATCTAAAGTAGCAGCAGTTGCCCTGGCAAGAAAGGTCCTCTGCATTCTTCATCATCTCCTCATAAATCAAGAAATGTATCAGGAAGATGAAGATAAGAAGAACACGCGCAGAAAAACCATAGTTTCGCCTTCATCCATTGAAATGCCGATCCAAGAGATGATTGATTGCATCGTTAGGGCAGGCTATGTTGTAACGAAAAGTGATAGCAGAGGGCGATCAGGTTGAATTGGATTTCCGTGGGTTTTCATGCGAAATTGCGACGACGCAACCCGCGGCAGTGTTGCAAGTATTCGAATGAAATGGGCGACCTTGCTTAAAAACGGGCGTATAAATACGTGGCGAATAAGCTAGCAGCGCACCCTAGGGCAAAAGATATTGCGTGTGATTTTAAGGAGAGAATACGACTGAAGAAGCTAAAATTATTAAGTTTATCACTATCAATACTTTCAAGTAGCTCTTTCCCGAGCAGGATGGCTTTTTTGTATTCTGGTATAGATTTTGATGGAGATATGCCTACTGATTCCAACTCAGTACGTCTTGCTGCTGATAACAATTCATTATATTCTAAATATTTTTTTGTAAATTCGCGTTCACTCATATTTACACAATACCTCCTCCGAGGAGTATCGTTATATATTAAGCCTATTTTATTATTAAGTTCTATCCAGATTATCTTAACGCAATCTAAAATGGCACGTTCTAGATGCCCTATCGCTTTATCAACATTTGCTATTCTGAGTTTTTCATCTAAGGTAGGATCAAAAACCTTATCAATATGTGAAAGTATTTGTTCAATTTCATAAAGAGTTTCATCCGGTTTTTTGTTCAGAAATGCAAGTACATCTGCATATGCAGGAATAAACTCAGATCTATAGTACTCAAAAAATTCATAAAGCCTATTGACGGGACGGTCTTCTGATTGTGAAATACCGTCCGACGAATCGCCCTCTGCGCTCATGAAAGATTCTCAGATCCCAAGCATACGTCGAAATTTGCGCTGCACGTCATATTTGATTATGCCAAATAGGTTGCCGCTTTTGGAGACTATATTGGAGTTAATTTGTTTCACCTCCAATTTTCTCCCCAGTCTCTCTTCCACAAAAGAATCTACATCCGTGATCGACCTAAATCGAGCTATATCTACCCCATACTTCTCCTCGAAAAAGATCGTTTTCTGCCCTCCCTCTCCTGCCATCTTAGATTCGCTCCTCATCTGATCGTTCTAAGGTGAAATGCAGTGTTATATAAAGATGTATGAATCAACTATAAAATTTTTATGGTTGGATCGTTAATTGAGCTAGTTTCTGCCTGAGACCCGCGTGTTTTGCGCGACGGCATAAGCGTGTTACGGAGATTATGTTTATATACCATTCTAATATCGCCCGAAGTTTGCATTTTATTATTGGCTTTATCGAGAGCTGGAACCGCGCCGCATCTACTGCAACACAGTTAGCTTGGGTTAGCTTGGCAACAGATCCTTGCCAACAGCCGGTTTGTGTGACATCGGCCAAACGCCCCATAACCACGCTGCAATACATCGCCACGACTATTAAAGTCTAACTGCGGCAAAACACCCGGAACAGAACTGAGGGGTTTTCGAATCAAACTGCGCGCGGCCACCCCGCCCTAAAGGGCGGGGTATGCTTCGGGCCGCGCGCCCGGTTTGACGGAATCCGAAATCGCCGAGTCTTCGTTTGCCCAAATCTCCTCCTCGAAATTATCGTGACTCTGCTTTCGGCAACTGGAGGAGCCTTGTTAATCCATCTAATGAAAACCGGGCGAGGGTTCACTTCATCCCCAACCTAAAGGTTGGGGTATTCGTGACCCTCTGCGCTCCCGAAGTAATCACACCCCGAACCGCCTGTAGGTCATCGCCGAAAAGGAGCTGACGCCCAGGACCTTTGAGACCAGGGCGGCCTCGTCCCCCCTCACCGGCCGGCCCCCGGCGGGGGGGATCGGTCTCCCCTTCGGAGCGTAGACGGCGCCCCCGGTCATCTTGGCGCAGATGAAGCCGGCGGCATCGCCGGCGACGAAGATCTCGCCCCCCCTCATCTCGGCGGCGGTGAAGTCGTCGCACCTTCCGAGGACGACAAGCCTCCCCCCCCTCATCAGGACTCCCGCGTTCCTCCCGGCGTCGCCCATTATTTCTAGAGAGCCCGAGCGCATCAGGATCCCGGCGCTCATCCCGGCGTCCCCCTCCACCGTAAGCATCCTGCCAGATCTGGACCTCGCCGCCAACGTCTCCCGGAGGAGGCCGTCCTTCAGGAAGAGATCGCCCCCGTCGATGCGGTTAGGATCCAGGACGAGGCCGCCCCGCTCCAGGACCTCGGTTATCGATCGGTACTTACGGTAGCCGGTCAGATCCGACTCGACCTCGACGACGTTTCCCAGGGGCTCGCAGACGGTGCCGCTGACGTAGATCGAGCCCCGAACCATGCTGATCCCCATCCTGGGTCCGACGTCCCCGTCGACGACGACGGAGCCGGTCGCCTCGATGGGCGCCCCCGACCCGCCGAAGCTCGCGAGGTCGACCCCTAGGCTCGACCCGAGGCGGCCGCCGACGTCCCCCCGGACCCGCACGGCCTCGCCCCGCCTCAAGGCCTCCACCAGGCCCCTCCAGGTGGTGGCGCCGGAGATGGCCCCGTCGGGGTCGAGGCGGGAGCCCTGGTGCTGCCAGTAGAAGTCGAAGGTGAAGTCGCAGAGGCAGCTCTCGCCATGGGCGTCGATCTCGATCATGGGGCGGTCCCCAGACCGATCGGCCTCATCTCCTCGCCACCACCCTTTTTGATATCTTCACCCCGACGAGGGCGATGATGATGGCGAGGATGGCGGAGGCCGCGAGGTACTGGGTGCTCTGCCCCGATATGAGGGGGAAGGCGACCCCGGCGCTGTTGACCAGGATGAAGGCGCTGGCGGACCAGAAGATCAGGCCGGTGGCGAAGATGAAGAAGGGGTAGGAGTGATAGGTGTAGGACCGCTCGTCCCTCCCGCCCTCGAGGTAGAGGTCCAGGATCTTGCCGAGGTTGACACAGATCGCGGCGGCGACGTACCACCAGACGCTGTAGTTGACGAAGACCATGACGAGGACGATGTACCCGTACCATATGTCCCCGGTGTAGTAGTCCCAGAACCTGGCGGACCCCTGGATCGTGGCGATCAGGACCAGGACCGCCGCCAGGACGTAGGTGACGAAGGCGACCTTTCCTCGGTAGAGGTTCCCCTTGAAGGTCTCCTTGGTGCTATCGATGAAGTCGTCGAGCCCCAGGCCCCGGAAGAGGAGGTAGACCCCCACGGCGGCGAGGATGGCGACGACGGCGAAGTCCGACCTCCCCAGAAAGCTGAAGGTCGAGTAGATGAGGAGGGCGAGGCCTATGGGTATGAAGAAGGTGTGGCTGATCTTCGGGTCCCTGAAGACCTGCTTTAAGAGGTAGTAGGTGCTCTCCAGGTTGTGGCTCTGCTTGACGAGGACCCTCTTTACACCCTCGACCTTCACCCGGGACTGGATGATCGGGAGGATCGCCTCGTCCTCGGCGCCGTCGGAGACGACCACCACCCCCTCAGGCCTGAACCTCTCCAGGAGGCCGTCGATCTGATGGGCGATCTTCCCGTCGGAGACGAGGCCGACGTTGGGGTCTCCTGCCACCGAGGCGATCTCGACGGCCCTACCCTGGGAGGTGAGGTCGTCGTAGACCTGGATCCCGCCGAGGATGGTGTTGACGTCCGAGTCCTCTGGGTCTGCGAGGCCGAGGCTTAGGGTCGCCTCGACGTTGGCAGCCCTTCCGACGACGGGGCTCTCGACCCCGGCCTTCCGGCCCAGGTCGTCGTCTCTGTCGATGCAGAGCACCAGGATCTCCATACCACCCTACATACGGATAAGAACGTACTTAAAGATTCGCCGGAACAGAAGAGTTTGATCGACGACGGCGAGAGAAGGCGATGATATAAGCATCCAACTGGCTGATGCCCCCCTCCCAGAGGTCGCTGAATAGCCCAGCCGCGGGAGATGGGCTGCCTCAGCTAACCCATCCATTTTGCCGACAAATGGAACTTGATGGCTACCGTTCTGACGATGGCTGCTGATGGCGGGATAACGTTTCATTCCGATGCGGCATCTGCCGGAGATCCACCGTTTTCATCCAAGAGATCTGGTGGCTCAAGGATCACGGTCTCGTTTGAGACCTCCGCCGACTGGTTGCCATCAGCGTAAACGGCTTCAGCTGCATCTTCCTCCCCGGATGCGTTCAGCCCACCAGCTATCCGCCCTTCCGGAACATAACACGGACCCCATCGGTCGCATCTCCAGGCCTTTTTCGTACATTCGCATACCTGGCCCTTGACGAGGCAGATCTTATCACACTCGGTCATGCAGCTGTCGGTGCATGTCTCGTTCCATCCCCCCACGCACTCATAGTCATCGCAGCATTCTGTGCAGTTGGCTGCCGAGGAGCCGTTCAGGCAGTTCAAGGA
This sequence comes from Methanosarcinales archaeon Methan_01, assembly GCA_001602645.1. Lineage (GTDB taxonomy): Archaea > Halobacteriota > Methanosarcinia > Methanotrichales > Methanotrichaceae > Methanocrinis. The sequence goes on along the minus strand of LUYE01000036.1, from coordinate 103,414 downwards.
TCCATCCTCACCCATCTCGCACTCGGATTCGTTTAAGAGCTCACAACATTCGTAGCAGCCATAGCCCCACTCCAGACAATTCCATTGGCAGCGCTGGCCACAGTCGGTCCGACATCTGTTTCCCCAGTCTGTGCACGCCTCATGGCACGCGACTTCGAGGCAGACCTCCTGATAGTCCAGGCAGCAGTTGGTGGCCACCAAAGTCTGAAGAGAATCTTCCGGAGTTTCAGCCTCCTCGGCCATGATATGGGCAGGAATAAGTAGCAGAGCCAGAAAGACCATCATAATCTCAGCTTTCATCATTAGCACCCCTCAAAGCAGTATTCTCTCTCGACTAATTAAACTTGCGGAGGGTGGGGAAGAGAGGTCACATGTTAATTTTATTCAATAAATAGCATTCTGATACCCGCCTTCGGGGCGAGGCATTTAAAATATGAGGCCCAGTGAAGAGACAGATCTCGAAACGAACAAAGATATATATCTACAGAATCTTATATGACTGAACATGTTGCCCTTCAAATTTGTCCTCATATTAACGCTGGCGCTGGCGGCTTCAGCCCCGGCCTCCGCTCTAACCTTCGAAAGCCTTCAGCATGGTGTAGACCTTTACAACTCGGGGATGGAGAACGCGCCGGGGGTCGTCAAGACGCTCCTGGGTGATGAGAGGATCCAGATAGAGGTCACCAGGCCTGACGGGACCGCCCTCGTGGCCGGCCTCGAGACAGAGAAGGCCGTCGTCGTCAATTTGACGGCCGGCGAAATAAATAACCCGACGATCGTGGTGGAGGCGAGGGAGGATGCGATCAAAAGGATCTACGAATCCGATGACCCGGCAGCGGCCTTCCAGGAGGCGAGAGACCGGGGCGAGATAACAATCACCGGCACCACCTGGTCGGCGAAGGCGAAGGTGGCGGCGGCCCTGGCCAGCTCCTCGGCGATCAGGTTCTTTGCGGGGCTCGTCGGAGGATGATCTTCGTCCCCATGGGCGATGGGATGCCTCCATCCTCCGATCCCATCAGCTCCAATTCTATTTTTATAGGCGTTGACTTTTGTCGAGAGCAGGTGGCAGCTAAAGTCGGCGGGGGAGCCATATGAAAATATCATCGTCCCCTGATTATCCTGAAGATCAGAACGGCTCCAAGGACGTTGATCATCAGTATCAGGACGGCAGCAACGTACCTCCTATTCTGCGGCTCAGAGATCGGGTTTAGGAGTTCTCCGATGCTCGGGGGGCGATCGGCGGAGAGGTCGAGGGTCTGGTCGCCGGCTATGCGGACGTCTGCCACCCTCCCTCCTGACTCCACTGAGTAGGTCCCTCGATCGAGGTTCCTGAAAACGTAGCATGAATCGCCGGTGGCCTTTGCCACCAGGACCCCACCCCGCCGGACCTCGACCTCCGCCACCTCTCCGGCGTCGACGACCAGGTCGGATCGTTTTGAGATCGGGATCACCTGCCCCTCGGATAGGGGCAGATCCGGCCTCAAGCCCAGAAGGTCGAGGAAGGTCGGCGCCAGGTCCACCTCCGACCAGTTTCCGGTCATGACGATATCGTCGATCCCCGGCCCCAGATAGACCGCGGGAATCAGGAGCGACTCCCGCTGGCTCGAGTAAGGGGCAGAGGAGTGGCCTCCCTTGGCCCCGGCGGAGGAGAAGGACATGCCGTGGTCGGCGGTGATGAGAAGAAGGGCTCCGCCGTTCTCGCAGGCCTCGACGAGCCGCCCCAGGGGGAGGTCGAGGCCCGAGATCGTCTCGACGTACCCCGTGGGGCCGAGGTTATGGCCGGCGCTGTCGACGGCCCCGACGTTGACGATCATGAGGAAGGGGCGATCTCCCATCACCGTCACGAGATCGGAAGCCACGTCCAGCGCCCAGGCGTTGTACGCCACGTAGCCGGGGACGCCCCGCTCCCGGTTGTATGAGGGAAATTTATCCCTCCAGCTCTGGAGGAGGTCGGCCAGGTCCGGAGGGAGGGACGGACCGGAGCCCGCCAGGGGATCGGCACCCCAGAGGGCGTTGTCGTCGAAGAAGAGGACTCCGTCCTGCTCCAGGACCATGCTGATCGAGTCGCCCCGCTGGAGGATGGCGAGGCATAAGAGACCTCTCGCCCTGGCCGCATCGAAGATCGTAGCTCCCGGAGTACCCAGGATGGCGGGGTCCATCCAGGAGCAGCCCGTCGTCAGGACCGAGTGGCTTGGTCCGGTCGACGGGACGGGGACCGTCACATTCAGAACCCGGGCACCCCTGCCGGTCAGGTTGAAGAGGCAGGCCTTTGGCAGAGGAGAGCCGTCGATCGCCCGAGGCGATAGCTCCGGGTAGACGTAAGCCGACCCCATCCCGTCGACGACAAGGATGACGGCACCCCTGGGGTCGTCGCCATCTCCCGTCGAGACGTCGGTGGTGGGGCGGGCCGGTCCTGCCAGAGCCAGGAGGAGTAGGAGGGCGAAGAGGAGGCGCATCTCAGAAGTCTGTCATCACCCTGTACTGATCTATCTCCGTCTGCTTCAGCTCGGAGAGGAACTGCTCGGCAGCGTCCTTGACGTCCTTGGATCCGGTGATCGCCCGGCCGGAGACGACGATGTCGGCCCCGGAGCTGAGGGCCGAGGCGACGGTATCGACCCGGATCCCGCCGGCTACGGCCACCAGGATCTTCCGGTCGGAGGTGGCAGCCATCCTCTTGATCTCGGCTATCGCCTCCCAGTTGTGCCGCTCCGCCTCCTGATCGATCGCCCGGTGCATCTCGACCACGTCCGGCAGGGCCGATAGGGACCGGAGGACGGCCAGGGGGTCGGGGACGTTCAGCATGTCGATCACCGAGTAGATCCCGGTCTTCCTCGCCTCCTGGATCGCGAGCTCCAGGGTCTTCTTGGGGGCGAGCCCCGATATGACGACGGCGTCGGCGGTGGCGTCGGCGGCGAGGCGCACCTCCAGGTTCCCAGTGTCGAGGGTCTTGAGGTCCAGGACGACAAAGGAGCTGGGCCTGACGGTTCTGATCTCCTTCACCACCGAGGCCCCGAACTTCTTGACGAGGGGCGTCCCCACCTCGATCAGGAGATGGTCGCTATCCGGTAGCTGGGAGAGGACCCTTCGGACGACGGCGAGGTCCACCAGGTCCAAGGCAACCTGGAGGTAGGGGGGGTCCCAGAGCCTGATGACCCGGAATCCCATGATCGGGTGCGTCGACCTGTCCTTCTCAAAGAGGACGGTATCTATGTCCGGGAAGCCCTCCATCGCCCTTTTGACCGCGAGCTTCGTGGCGCCGTAGTTGTATCGATAAATGGCGTCGTAGTCCCGGGCCTGGGGGTGGATGAAGACGCTCGCGATCACCACCAGGTTCTCGACCTCGGCCTTCGGGATCACCCCCTCGGCGACGGAGTCGGCCACCGCCTTGGCTACGGCGTTCTGGGCCGGGCCAAATATGGCAGCGGCCTGCTCCATGTTCTTGACCGTCACCTTCGGGACGATCAAGGTCGCGGGCTTCGGCGGCAGGTTGGGCCTTATCACTGAAAGGAGCGGGGTGTGTCCCGCCGAGAGCTGGGCAAGGCCGCTCGCGAAGGCCGTGCCTACAGGTCCATCTTTGTCACCGATCAGCAGATCAATATGAGCGAGTTCGGGCTCGTCCCCCATCAGCGCCTCTCCTATCAAAAACAAGCGTTCACCTCAAAAACGAGAGACTTCGTGCCTGTATTAATCTTTTTGCACAGGCCGGAAGGTGGCGGCCGCCTCCGGGCGCGGACCCTCAGATCACCTGCCAGTAGATGAGGGGGGCGAGGAGGAGGAGGGTCAGGCCCGTAGCAAACCTGATTGCGGCCCGGTGGTCCTTCCGGAAGCTGTCGACCCTCGCGGGGCTCATGCCCAGGGCGATGACCACCCCCAGGACCAGGATGGGGAGGATCACCCCCAGGTTGTAGATGAGGAGGTAGACGGCCCCCGAGGAGTAGCCCTCCTCGGCGATCAGCCCTAAGATGGCGATGTAGACGGCGCCGACGCAAGGGGCCTTCACCAGGGAGAAGAGGGCGCCGAGAAGGAAGTAAGAGCTGAACCGCCCCCTGGCGAGAGCCCCCTCGACGTACCTCTGGGACCAGCTCTCCTTGAAGAGGGATCGGCCGCCGGCCAAAAGGCGCCTCCCGTCCTCGATATGAACGAGCCCCAGAACGAGGAGGAGGATCGTAAGGGAGATCCTGAGATGGGAGGCTACCGCCCCAGCGTGGAGGGTCCGGAGGAATCCCACCCCGAATAGGTAGTACATCGAGAAGATTCCGAAGGAGAAGAAGGCGACCATCAGGACCAGGTCTCGGCGGCGGCCGGAGCTGGAGATGACGACGGTGGCGAGAAACGCCAGGATCCCCAAGAGGCAGGGGTTGAACCCGGCGAGGAACCCCGCCACGAAGACCGTCATCATCGAGAGGGAGGTGACGTCGATCTCCTTCTCAGAACCGACGCCTCCCGCCGGAGATGGATCCGCCGGCCCATCCTCCACCGGGCCATTGGCGGAGGAGATCGCGCCGCCGGAGGGCACCGTGGCGAGGGCCGCCCGGACCATCTCCTCCAGAAGCTTCTGGTCGCCGTCATAATCCCTGTAGGCTATCGAGAGGTTCATGACCACGATAGAAGGCACTCCGCCCTTGAGACGGTGCTCCCTTATGACATTCCGCCCCTCCTCGGAGTAGACGTCGTAGACGGTGAGCTCGACCCCCGGATGATCCGCGAGGATCAGCTCCAGGGTCCTCTCGGCGGCGGCGCACTTTGTGCAGCCCGGCGACGATATAAGGATCAAGTCCTCAGAGCCGGCGGCTGGGGGGAGGACGAGGATCAGGACTGCGGCTATGTAGAGGGCCAGAGCTTTTGGAACCCGCCATGTTCGGAATCCAGATAGAGGGGGGGTCATCAGAGGAGGGAGACGGGCAAGGGCGTATAAAAAGTTAATTTGGAGCGGCCCGAACTCCGGACTGCTCCACCATCCTCGGCAGAAGAGGAGTTACTCGTCGCCGGTATCAACGGTCAGCTCCGGGACGTTCCCGTCGGAGTCCTCCTTGGAGGCAAAGCCGATGGAAGCGTCCCCCTCTGCCACCATGACCATCGAGAAGGGACAAGTCGTGCACTCCTCGATCGCCTTCTTAACGATGCTGGTGGCGTCAAACTCGTACCAGCCCTCTTCGGAGACCTCGATGACGGCATCGACCTCTTCGTCGTAGTCGGGTTTACCTTCCCAGACGATGGTATCTTCATAGAAGCCTTCGTTATAGAAGTGGAGCTCCACCTTTCCTTCGGCCTCTACATCTTTGGCGTATATCTTCAGGGTCGCCGAGGCGACCTCGTCGGCAGATTCTATGGCCAGAGCCTCTCTTATATCGTCTGTTTCGAAGTAGAGCCAAGCCTCCTTCACCGGCTCGTCAGCTTCGGAGGAGACCCAGAGGGTCTCCTCGGTGCCGAAGTTTTCGTCCTCGGCGTCTTTGTCGATGTACGAGTCGCCTATCAGAACCTTCTCGCTGGACCAGCTCATCGCCGCGACCGCTCCCACCATCAGGATGGCGCACGCCAGGGCAAGGCCCAGTTTTAACGGATATCTCAAAGTGAACACCTCAATACGCTATAGAATCGGGGTGAATAAAAAGACTTTTCTTCATCTCTGACCTACGTGAACCCTACAGAAGCCTCGCGTAGGTCGGCCTTGAAGGTTTTCGTCTCAAGGCCGGGGATGGGCCCACGTTAGCTTTATTAACTGAAGATCCTCCTTTAGCCCGGTGGGTTAGATTGAATCGTTCAGCGGATCTCGGCCCCTTCCTGGGAGCGACGGGGATCTTGGCGCTTCTGCTGATGACGACCGCCTCGGCGGCGACGATCCAGGCGGGCCCCGACCTCCAGGCGGCGATAAACCAGGCGATGCCAGGCGACACCGTCGTCGCGGCTCCCGGGACCTACGGCGGCCTGGAGATCACCAAGAGCATCAACCTCGTCGGCGACGGCGCGCGGATCGAAGCGGGGGATCGGACGATGGGGATCAGGATTCAGGCGGAAGACGCCACCGTCTCGGGCTTCACCGTAGAGGGGGGTTTTTACGGGATCCACCTCGTCAACTCCAGAAACTGCACCATCTCCGATAATACCGTCACCGGTTGCGTCCAGTGGGGGATCGGCCTCATATCCTCCGACGAGAACAGGATAGAGAACAACGTCGCGAACTACAACGGCCTCGGCGGCGAGGGCTGGTACGGCATATACCTCTCCGGCTCCCACCGCAACCTCATCCAGGGGAACGAGGCGAGCTTCAACGGCGAGTACGGGATCGCCCTATTTCCAAGCTGCTCTGAGAACGTCATCCGGGATAACGTGGCGGAGGGGAACGACTACGGCATCTACATGTTCACCGACTGCGCCGAGAACCTGATCCATAAGAACCGGCTCGCCCATAACCTGAACTCCGGGATCAAGATGATCAACGGCTGCTCAAAGAACCAGATCCTGGAGAACGAGATCAATGAGAACGTCGTCGTGGGGATATTCCTCCAGAGGGGGTCGGGTTACAACCTGATCCGAGGCAACGAGATCGCGGATAACTCGAAGTTCGGGATCCAGATTCAGGAGGGGCCCGCCGGAAACAACACCATCCTCGAGAACAACATCTCGGAAAGCCAACGGGGCATCTTCGTCAACACCAACGGAAACCACATATACAAGAACAGGATCTTCGACTGCGTCATCCCCGCCGAGGACAGAGGGGTCAACCAGTGGTACGCAGCCTACCCCGAGGGCGGAAACTTCTGGGGCAACTACATCGGGGCCGACGAGTTCGGTGGCCCCGGCCAGAACGTCTCGGGGAGCGACGGCTTTGCAGACCTCCCCTACGTCATCAACGAGAGGGCTAGGGACTTCTATCCCGTCATGGGCGAGTCGGTCCTACCCCTAAAGCTCGTCGACGCCTCCATCGATCCCGCCCGGGCCTCGATCGGAGCCCAGGTGACGGTGAAGGCGGTCCTCGACTCCAAATATGGGGTCGCCCAGGTATCCGCTCGGACGAGGAGCGTCCTAAAGTCCTCCGACCGGGCGAGCTACATCAGGATAGACCGCAGCGGTGACGGCGTCTACTTCGGCACCCTTCAGACCGCCCTGATGGAGGAGGGGAGGTACGAGATAATCCTGACGGCGAAGGACTCGAAGGGGTACGAGCTGGAGGAGAAGATAGGAGAGCTGGAGCTCATCCCGAGGGCTGGATGGAGCTTCGATGAGGCCCTCACCCAACCACATTAATCCAACCACATCCATGCGATCACATGTACGATTCATTCAGGGGAAGAAATATGTTAGGGGTTAGAAAAAGAGGCAATTCCTTAAGTCGGACCAGCAACTGGTCCGACTCTACAAGTCCCAGGGCCAGAGCTAAAACGACAGCCTGGACCCTGGCTCTGATTATGCTCCTCGCGTTCTATCCGATCGCGAACGGGTTGGACATACCTCAGGAGAAGCTGGACAAGTGGGACTGCCCCGCCTGCAAGGGCGATACGAGGCCCGATCTTGCGATGTTCGAATTCCTGGGGTACGATCCGACGGCAATGGCGACGGATGACCGCTCCAGCGCCCAGAGGGCCCGGGCCGCGATGGAAGCCGCTGAGGCCAGCGCCGGAGGAGGGTACGTCCACGGCGAGTTTCTCGCCTCCGTCGAAGATGCCAACAGAGCAAACGTGATCCTGGACGTCGGCTCCGACTATGACGCGGTCCACATCGAGGGGGCGATCCCCCTCTACTGGGAGGAGCTATTGGACGACGAGAACAACCCCAGGCCCGCCGCAGAGATGGCCGAGATCTTCGGGAACGCCGGCATATCCCCCGACGACTCGGTGGTGATCTACGGCAGCTGCGAGTCATGCGACGGGATATCCGTCGCCCCCTTCGTCTTCTGGGCGATGAGATACCTCGGTCACGACTCAGTCCAGGTCCTGGACGGCGGTCTGGACGCCTGGACGGACGCCGGACTCCCTACGGAGAAGAGGGCGAACTCGAGGGCAGCCGTCGTCTACACGCCTCGGGTCAGGTCCAGCCTCTTGGCCGACTATGAGGAGGTCTCGAGCGGCGAGCGCCAGCTCGTCGACGCCAGAACCCTCCAGGACTTCTCCGCCGACAAGATAGCGGGCGCCATCCACATCGACTACGACGAGGTTCAGACCAACGACAGGATGAAGGGGAGCGACGACCTCACCAGGGTCTTCGCCGGCCTCGACGAGGACGAGCCGATCGTCGTCTACTCCTACGCCGGCGCCAGGGCCGCCATGGTCTGGTACGCCCTCCAGCTGATGGGATACGATTCGAGCGTCTACTCCTTCAACGACTGGGAGGCGAAGAGGCCCCCCGTCAAAGCGATCCTGAAAGGCGCCAGGGCGGACCCGAACCCCTCCCGGCCTGGGCCCGTCAAGATATACGCCGCCTTCGAGGTCGTCCCCGACGAGGACGAATCCGGGATGGAGATCTCCGAGGCTGAGGGCGCCGATGAGGTGAAGATGGCGGCCGAAGGAGCCGTCTCGGAGAACGGGACGATCGACGAGGTCGGAGGCATCCCCGATGAGACGAACGAGTCGATCGTCACCGTTGAGGAGATCGAGGATATGATCTCCAACGCCACCTCCATGGAGAAGCCGACGGCGAAGACGATGGGATGCGTCGCATGCTTCGATCCCGTCGCCCTATACGCCTCGGGGTCCAACCCCTCGGAGATCACCGGCGGCGTCAAGCTCGGGTCGGTAGGAAGCACCACCCTCGCGCCGATCACCGCCGCTGGTGCCCTGATCCAGGACTCTGAAGGGGAGGTGATGGCCACCATCGAGCTCTCCCCCACCCTCAGCAACGAGCACCTGGGAACCTGGGACGCCACCGGAGCCCCCAACGGGATCTACGTCGTCACCCTGGCGGCGGCGGCCGGCGGGAAGACCTCCTACTTCGAGGACGTCCTGACGATAGAGATAGACAGCTCCGCACCCGTTCAGGAGACGGCGACGACGGCAGCCGCCACCGACGGCATCAGAAAGCTGGGAAGTTATTAATCCGATAGAGACGTAGAGCGAGGAGATGAGCCGGCATAGCCCCCTCCTTTTTCTCGCCCTGGCGGCGATCGTCGGGACAGCCACCAGCGGCGCGGCCATCTCCATCTCCGTCCCCGAGCCCCAGGAGGTCCCACCCCCCTGGTTCCTCCAGAGGTTGAACTCGGTCCTCAACCCGGAAGACGATGTCGAGCCTCCGACGATCCAGTATGCCCACGTCTTGCCGGAGATAATGAAGCGGGGGGACCCCCAGGTCGAGATCAGCGCCTGGGTTGACGACGACGTGGCGGTGGAGACGGTCTACGCCGAGGTGGGGGGCCGGTTCATACCGATGATCGACCTCTCCAGGACCGGCAGGTACGCGGGCCGGTGCAGCTCGAACCTCCCCCCAGGCGACTACAGGATCGATATCATCGCCGTCGACAGGGCCGGGAACGCCGTCAGGAACGCCGACCTGGTCCTGAAGGTCCTCGACCACCGGGACCTCAACTCCAACCGGATCGAGGACACCCTCGAGGATTCGGAGGATGAGGAATTGAGGGTGATAGTCCTCGTCGAGGAGAACGCCACCCTGGAGGGGGGGGCGGACGAGTTCAGGATCCTTCCCGGAGCCTCCATGGTCGTCCCGAAAGAGAAGCTGGCAAGCCTCGCTGGGACGGCGGGGGTGAAGGGGGTTTATGAGGACAAGAAGCTCAAGATTCTGGGAGAGCCGTCGGTGGGGTACAGCCCCAGGACCGACCCCCGCTTTGCCGTCGAGGATTACTACGGCAAGGGCATTACCGTGGCGATCCTCGACACCGGAGCCGACGCAAACCACCGATCCCTCGACGACATGGACGACGACCTCTTCACCGACGACCTCAAGATCGCGGCCTTCAAGGACTTCGTCAACGAGAGAGAGGAGATCTACGACGACCACGGCCACGGGACCCACTGCGCGAGCCTGATCGCTGGGACCGGGGTCGCCGGCGGGGTCGCGCCGGGGGCGAGGCTTGTGGTAATCAAGGTGATGGACAAGGACGGGGTCTGCTACCTCTCCGACGCCCTCACCGCCCTCGACTGGTGTCTTGAAAACCAGGATGACCTGAGGATAGATGTCCTCTCCTTCAGCGTCGGCGGTGAGGGGCCCAGCGATGGGGCCACCCTCCTGGATGAGGCCTGCGACAGGATGGTGGAGGCGGGGATAGTAACCTGCGTCGCCGCCGGGAACGCGGGTCCCGCCACGGGATCGATCGTCACCCCCGGCACCGCCGAGAAGGTGATCACCGTAGGCGCCACAGACCCCGAGGGGACTATATTCTCGATGTCTTCCCGGGGACCCACCCCCGACAACCGGGTGAAGCCCGACCTGGTGGCGGTGGGGGTGAACGTCACCTCCGCCAAGTTGGGGACGCTCCACGGAGAAGAAGTCATGTGCGGGACATCCATGGCGGCACCCCAGGTGGCGGGGGCCTGCGCGGTGATCCTGGAGAAGCAGCCGAGCCTCGACCCCGCCGGAGTGAAGCGGTCCCTTTTGAGGTCCGCCGACGACATCGGGCCATCGGGCCCCGACAACACCTTCGGATACGGCTCCCTCAACCTCTCCCGCGCCATCTCCCTCCTCGAGGAAGATCCGGACGGCCCCGATGTCCTCAGCCTCTCCCTCAGCAGGGAGGAGGCCACTGTCGGGGATCCCGTAACCATCGAGGCAGAGGTATCAGGAGACGTGGCCTCCGTCGAGGCCCAGATCATAGGCCAGGACCGGGATATCAGAATCCCCATGGGAGATATCGACGGAAACGGAGTCTACACCGGCCGATGGGAGACGAGGTTCTGGGATCCAGGAGATTATACTATAAAGGTAGATGCGATGGACCCTTTTGGGGGGGTGGGGTCTAAGGCCCGCCCCATCGTCGTCTCTTGAGGTGTTGACCATTGGACCCAAAGGCGGAGATATCCAAGTTCGGAAGAAAGCTCGTATCGTCCGGCCTCACTTACGCCCATTTTGGAAACATCAGCCTTCTCTCGGATGGGATGATCTTTATCACCTCGACGGGGTCGATGCTGGACGAATTGACCGATGACCTGATGATCGCCGTCACCCCCTCAGCCCCATGCCCTGAGGACGCCCTGGCGAGCTGTGAGACCGTCGTCCACCGGGCTATCTACGGGAAGACGACGGCTGCGGCGGTGATCCACACCCATTCCCCCTACGCCGTCGCCACCTCGATCCTGGAGGAAGGGCCCTTCGAGCCGATGGACGGCGAGGGGGCAAAGTTCCTAGGGACCGTTCCCATCATCGAGGGGGAGATGGGAAGCTCTGAGCTGGCCCGAAACGCATCGAACGCGCTCAAAGGGAGCAGAGCCTGCATCGTCCGGGGTCACGGGGTCTTCGCCGTCGGCAGAACCCTCGAGGAGGCCTACGTCGTCGCCTGCATGGTGGAGCACAGCGCCATGATAAGAAGGCTCGTCAACGTCGGATGATAAAATGGGAGGGGGTTGGGTCGCCCAGCCACTGCCATGATCCCCCCATTTGCGCGACTCGCCAGGATCACCCCATCGGCGGGTAGACGAAGGCCCCGTGCTCGGCGAGATCGTAGTCGACGTGCATGAACTCCCTCAGAAACTCCTGGTGGATCGCCTCGGGGTCGAGGTCGGCGAAGAGCTCGGGATAGAGCCACTTGGCGACGACGACGGTTCCGATCGTCATCTGGGGCCCCAGGGAGAAGTCACCGGAGATTATGTAGACCCGATCCTCTTTTACGGCGTCGACGAGGGAGAGGCCTGGAGCGCCCTTGATCCCGTCCCAGTACGCTTTGAGGAGAGAGCCGTTTTCTGCCTGGTAGCCACCGCTGTAAGAGAGGCCGATGATCACAGCGGGGTTTTCCTCCATCACCCACTCCGCCTCGACGTCCCCATTGTAATCGATCTTCTCCTTTCCTATGTTCACGCCTCCTGCAACCTCGCAGAGGTCGGTATACCCAGTATCGCTGGCGTAGGCCCATCGGACGGAGGCCTCCTTGTCGGTGCTCTCCCGCTCCATGAAGACCCTCGGCCTCTCCTCTTCGAGGATGGCCGAAACCCGTTCCTCGACAGTTTCCACGTATTGGTCGTACCACGTCTCATAGTCCCTCACAGCATCTCTATCGCCGATGAGGTAGCCGAGCATCATCATCTCCTCTTTCAGGCTTTCGGCCCGAGATAGGTCGAACCGGACTAGGGCGACCTCCGGCGGAAGCTTTTCGTCCAAAAGGTCCTGGGGCCCTAGATGGGTGAAGGTGACGACCAGGTCTGGCTCAAGGGCGACGATCGCCTCGATGTCCGGCTCCTTGGTGACTCCGACGGGCTCTCTCGCGCTTAGGTCGCCGAATAGGAGTTCTCGATCCCGGACTGTGGTATCGACGCCGACGATCTTATCCTTGCCACCGAGGACGATGATGGCGGTAGCGTGGCGCATATTGAGGGGAATTACCCTCTCGACGGGGACGTCCACCGTCACGATCCGGCCGGCCGAGTCGTTGAGGGTGATCTTCGTCGGATCGCCCCGAATTATCTCCTCCACCCTAACCAGGTCGTCACCGTCGATATCGCCGTCGGCGTCGGCGTCGGCGAGCTCCGACTCGCTCTCGGAGCCGTTGATCATCGCCTGGAGGAGGTCCAGGTCCTTCTCATCTACGACGTCGTCCATGTTGGCGTTCCCGAAGATAGGGAGGGTATAGGCCGTCACCATCGACGGCATCGCCAGCAAGAGAAGCGACGAAAGCATCAGGGCTGATATGGTGGTCTTCATGATCTCAATTCTCCTTTTGGGCAGTCAGCCGAGGGATGATCGGTCGCCGCCATGAACACCTAAATTAGTCGATTGGTTATAACTATATCTATCTGGTTAATACAAAAGGTCACGAAATATGCGAAGTGTGTGCTATCAGCCACCTTGCCCAATAGGCGTTAGAAACCGAAGAGAGGTGGGGTCCCAGACGCCGATCAGCAGCGACCTCTATCCCACCCCTCAAAAAAGATATTAACGGGCAGGGAGAGTTCGAGGTCATGAGCTCCGCCTTCCAGATCGGGAGGATCGCAGGAATCCCCATCCGGCTCCACATCACCTTCCTCGCGATCATACCCTTTGTTGCCTACATATTTTCGACCTTCACCCAGTCCACCAGCATCTCCCTCCTAGGCGAGGTATACAGCCTCTCCTACGGGTTTGGGGCCGTCGAACCCCCGGCGGCGAGATGGGCCTACTCCTTCGCCTTTGCCATCCTCCTCTTCCTCTGCGTCGCCCTCCACGAGCTGGGCCATTCCTTCGTCGCGATGCGCTACGGCATAAAGATCAGGAGCATTACCCTCTACATCTTCGGCGGGGTAGCCTCGATGGAGGACATCCCCCGGGACCCGGGGATGGAGGCGAGGATGGCGGTGGCGGGGCCCGGGGTCAGCGGGATCATCGGCGCTGGATCCACCCTATTGAGCGTCCAATCGGCCTTCCTCCTGGGCGGGGCCCACCCCCTCACCACCCTCCTCTGGACCCTGGGGGTCATCAACATCGTCCTGATGATCTTCAACCTCCTCCCCGCCTTCCCCATGGATGGGGGTCGGGTCCTCCGGGCCTGGCTTGCTTCCAGGATGCCCTACGTCGAGGCGACGAGGCAGGCTGCGAACATAGGCAAGCTCTTCGCCATAGTCATGGGATTTCTGGGGCTCTTCGGAGGTGGAATCCTCCTCGTGATCGTGGCCATCTTCGTCTACATCGCCGCCTCCGACGAGGAGAGGTCGACGGCGATCGTCGTTCCCCTGGAGGGGGTGAAAGTAAGAGACATAATGTCCAGGGAGCTTCGTGTCGTATCCCCCGAGACGACCCTCCCTGAGATCATGAACCTCATGTTCCGAGAGAAGCACCGGGGATACCCGGTGATGGAGGGGGGACGGCTCGCGGGGATCGTGACCATATCCGACGTCCAGAAGGTCCCCGAGGATAGGAGGGCCACCGCCGTCGTGGGGGACGTCATGGTGAAGGCGATATACGTCATCGAACCGAATTCCGATGCCGCCGAGGCGATGAAAAAGATGATGGAGCGGCAGATCCGGAGGCTCCCCGTCATGGAGGACGGCCAGCTAGTCGGGATAGTCTCCAGGTCAGACCTCCTCCGGGCGATAGAGATCTGCTCTGGCTGGTGACGGCCAACGGGTGCACAAAGGGTTTTTAGGGGGGGCGTCCCTGTGGAGGCCAACGGCGAGGCGATCTACTTGGAAGAGATGGATTCGGGCGGCGCGAGATGGGCGGAAGACCTGCCTATGCCCCCAGAGGGGGAGAGGGGCGAGATCGTGATCGTGGGGACGGCCCACGTATCTGAAAAGAGCGTCCAGGAGGTGAGGCGGGCGATTGAGGAGCTCCGCCCCGACGTCGTCGCCGTGGAGCTCTGCCAGGGGAGGTACCGCGCCCTCACGGGGCAGGAGGATACGGGAGAGCTTGAGATAAAGGAGATCCTGAAGGGCGGAAAGCTCTACCTCCTCCTGGTCCAGTGGTTCCTCGCCTACGTCCAGAAGAAGATCGGATCGGACCTGGGGGTGAAGCCGGGGTCGGAGATGATCGCCGCCATCGAGGCCGCCGAGGCCGCTGGGGCGAGGGTCGCCCTGGTGGATAGGGACATAGCCGTCACCATCCAGAGGTTCTGGTCTTCCATGAGCTTCCTCGAGAAGGCGAAGCTCGTCCTCTCGATGATCCCCGCCGCCTTCGGTAAGGGGGAGGAGATCGACATCGATAAGGTGACCGAGGAGGACGTAGTCTCCGCCATAATAGACGAGTTTCGAGAGGTATCTCCCCGGGCAGCCCAGGTCCTCATCGACGAGAGAGACGCCTACATCGCCCGGAACCTCCTCCGCCTAGGAAGGACGGGGAGGGTCCTGGCGGTGGTCGGCGCCGGCCACCGGGAGGGGATAAAGAGATACCTCGACCACCCCGAGAAGATACCCCCCATGGAGGAGATGGCCCGCCCGGCCAAGAAGAGGGTCTCGGCCCCAAAGCTCTTCGGAGGCCTCCTGATGCTCCTCGTCCTCGTGACGATCGCCGCCGTCCTGATCGCCGGAATCGATAGCTATAAGATCGTATCCGCCCTCAAGATCTGGTTTCTGGTCAACGGTGCCCTCAGCGCCGCGGGCGTCGTCCTGGCCCGGGGCCACCCCCTCTCGGCCCTCACCGCCTTCCTGATCGCCTGGCTGACGAGCTTGAATCCATTGATGGCGGCGGGCTGGTTTGCTGGGATCGTCGAGGCCTGGAAGAGGAAGCCGACGATGGCCGACACGAAGAAGCTCGCCGAGGCCGAGACCTTCAAGGAGCTGATGGCCATCCCTCTCTTCCGGGTGATCCTGGTCGCCGCCCTCGCCAACGTCGGGAGCATGGCGGGGACGATCCTGGGGGCTTATCTTATCCTCCGGATGTCAGGGGTGAGCCCCGAGGACCTCGTCGGCGGGATCCTCTAGAGACCCGTCCATCTCCCCCGGATTCGATGATGAAAGAGAAGGGCGCAGAAGCTGATATCCCCCAGGCGCTTCCGCCCTCCACCCGCACCACGTTGTCCGAGAGAGAGTACATACTCAATAATTTTTATCACGTTTTATGCGATAAATCTATTTCAAGTCTTCCTAATATCACTACATCGGATCACTTCCAGGATGGATCAGCCATATCCCCCGTAAACTACTTCTCTTCCCAATTCCATCTCGACCTCGGTGCTGGTATGATCAGATAAATCTCTTTGAGCGAGTTGAGATCCGATTTATGAATAGACCCTGGGGGACCTCATGGGTCACGGGCCAGCTTATCCTCGGGGCAGGCTCCCAAAGGGCCGACAATCACCCTGTGATGTGAAGATCTGCATCTTGCCCGGTCATCACACATATCTAGGGCGATGCGCGTCGTCGTGAATGACGTGACCTTTGATAGCCGAGGAGAGATGAAGTCGACGTTGGAGAAAGAGAACAAGGGCGGGTAGTGGCATGGATGCGGCTGATCTGGATAAGGTGGATGAGATAATTGATAGATATCGGGGTCAAGAAGGCATCTTGATTCAATTGCTTTTGGACCTGCAGAGCGAGCTGAACTGGATACCGAGGGAGGTGATCTCCCACTTGAGCGAGAGGTTGAGAGTCCCAAAAAGCCAGATCTACAGGATAGCCAGCTTCTACAAAGTCATCAACCTGAACCCTGTGGGCAGGCACGTAATCCAGGTCTGCATGGGGACGGCCTGCCAGGTCCGGGGGGCGCATAAAGTCCTGGACTTCACCGCCTCAAGGCTGAAGATAAAGCCAGAGGAGACGACATCTGACCTCGCATTCAGCCTCAAGAAGGTCAACTGCCTGGGTTGCTGCTCGATGGGTCCCGTGATGACGGTGGACGAGGTATACCACGGCGGAGTAAACCTGGAAGGGGCTGAGAAGATCCTGAAGAATCTGAGTTGAAGGGATACCATGCCCAGGCTTACCTCAGTTCGGGACCTCCAGGATATGAGAAGAGGGCTGACGTCTCGGGGGGATCCCATCGAGTCTGGAACTCCCTGGGTTGCGGTCTGTGCGGGCACGGGATGCCTCGCTCTGGGCGCCCGAAAGGTGATCGATGCCTTCAAGGAGGAGCTGAAGAAGAGGGGTATGGCCGAGGCAGTCCAGCTGAAAGAGACCGGATGCCCCGGATTTTGTGAAAAGGGACCTATAGTAGTGGTATACCCTGAGGGGGTCCACTATGTGAAGGTCTCTCCGGGAGATGTGCCGGATATAATAGAAGAGACCATAATAAAGAGGAGACTGATGGATCGTCTTCTTTACGTGGACCCCGTCACCGGGGCGAGGGGCGTCCACGAGGATGAGATCCCCTTCTATAAGCATCAGACGAGGCATTTGATTAACGATAACATAAAGATTGATCCTAAAAATATCTCCGATTATATCGCCCTGGGGGGGTATCGCGCCCTGGCCCGGGCATTATCCGCCATGACGCCCCGAGATGTGATCGAAGAGGTGAAGAGGTCTGGCCTCAGGGGCCGGGGGGGCGGGGGCTTTCCCACCGGATTGAAGTGGGACTCGGCGAGGGCGGCGTCGGGCGTCCCCAAGTATGTGATCGTGAACTGCGATGAGGGAGATCCCGGCGCCTTCATGGACCGGGCGCTGATGGAGGGAAATCCCCACTCCGTCCTGGAGGGGCTATTGATAGGCGCCTACGCCATCGGGGCCCGGGAGGGCTTTATCTACGTCCGGGCTGAATATCCTCTGGCGGTGGAGAACGCGAGGACCTCCATAGTCCAGGCGAGGGAGCACGGCCTCTTGGGGGAGGAGATCCTCGGGTCCGGGTTTGATTTCGATGTGAGACTTCACAGGGGGGCAGGGGCCTTCGTCTCGGGGGAGTCGACGGCTCTGATGAACGCCCTGGAGGGAAAGGTCGGAGAGCCAAAGCCCAAATACGTCCACACCTCCGAGAGGGGGCTGTGGAACCGTCCGAGCCTCCTAAACAACGTGGAGACCTGGGCCAACATCCCCCTGATAATCAATAGAGGTGCCGGATGGTTCAGCTCCATCGGCACGGATCGGAGCAAGGGAACGAAGATCTTCTCTTTGGTGGGGAAAGTAAACAACACTGGCCTTGTGGAAGTTCCCATGGGGATGACCCTGAGGGAGATCATATTCGATATCGGAGGCGGAATTCCAGGAGGGAAGAAGGTGAAGGGGGTCCAGACCGGTGGGCCCTCCGGCGGCATTATCCCCGAAGAGCACCTGGATACGCTGGTGGACTTCGACGAGCTGATCAGCCTCGGGTCCATGATGGGATCTGGGAGCATAATAGTCCTGGATGAGGATACCTGCGCCGTGGACCTGGCCCGCTACTTCGTGGACTTTCTCTGCGATGAGTCGTGCGGAAAATGCGTTCCCTGCCGGGAGGGGCTGAGGCAGATGAGAGATATCCTCAACGAGATCGTCGCAGGAAGGGGGAAGGCGGAGGATCTGAAGACCCTTCGGGAGATCGCGGGGCTTATGACGGCCGCATCTCTCTGTGCCCTCGGCAGGACCGCAGCAAACCCCGTATTGAGCACCATCCGTCATTTCGAAGAGGAGTATCTCGCCCACATCCGGGAGCAGAGATGTCCTGCTCTGGTATGTGAGCGGCTGGTATCTTATTTCATCCGTCCAGAACTCTGCATAGCGTGCGGCCGTTGCAGGGAGAACTGCCCGCAAGGGGCGATATCCGAAGGGGAGCCGATAGAAGAGGGGAAAGATCCCTTCATGGTCATCGACCAATCCAGATGCTCCCGGTGTGGGATATGCTATCACGTCTGTCCGTCGAAGGTGAGGGCGGTAGTCAGGGTCTCCGGGAAGTCGTCGGATCCATCCCATGAGACTGCGATCGATAAGGCGTTGGGAGGTGATTCAGGATGGCGAAGGTGAGATTGAGGATAGACGATCTGGATGTCGAGACCGATGATGGCAAGACCCTTCTGGAAGCTGCGATGGGGGCAGGCTTTAGCATACCCACCCTATGCCATCACCCCGCATTGGAGCCCATCGGAGCCTGCAGGCTATGTTCGGTGGAGATAGAAAAAAATGGCAGAAGGAAGGTTGTGACCGCCTGCAATTACCCCGCAGAAGAGGGGCTGAAGGTCAGAACTTCGTCTCCAGAGATCCTCGATCTTCGGGCGATGATCCTCGAGCTACTGCTGGCGAGGTGCCCCCATGAGGCGAAGATCGTCGGCCTCGCGGAGGAGTACGGGGTCTCGTCCCCGAGGTTCAGCCTCGCGGATGAGAGCTGCATCCTCTGCGGGTTGTGCGCCCGAGTCTGCCAGGAGGTGGTGGGGGTATCTGCCTTGAGCCCCATCTCTCGGGGGATCGAGCGAGCCATAGACGCCCCATATAGAGATTTTTCTGAGGACTGCATCGCCTGCGGCGCCTGCGCCCTGGTCTGTCCGACGACGGCTATTAAAAAAATGATGAACATCTACCCCATAACTCCCGAGGAGACGAAAGAGATCGAGAGCCGTTTCCTCCGAGGAGAGATCGATGAAGAGATCGGGGTATATAGCGAAATTATCGGATGTCGAGCCCATGGAGAAGGACAGGATGGCGGGGCCGTCACCTCCCTCCTCGCCTCGGCGGTCGAGAAAGGGGCCATCGATGCCGCCATCGTCGTCCTTCGCGGCGATGGCTACAGAGGATATGCGACCATAGCAGAGGAGGTTGAAGCCATAATGGCCTCCCGGGGAACTAAATTCGTGCGAGTCTCGGTCATCAATCAGCTATTGGAGGCGCTGCGGGGCGGCAAGAGGAGGCTCGCGGTGGTGGGGACACCCTGTCAGATCAGGGTCGTAAGGAAGCTGGAACTCGGCGGATATCTGAGAGATCACTTTCCAGAAGCAGAGGTAACCCTCATCGGCCTCTTCTGTTTTGAGAGCTTCGACCATCTGGGCTTGAAGAAACATCTTCAGGATACCCTGGCCGTAGATCTTGATGAAGCGGAACGGATACAGATCACAAGGGGTAGATTCTCGATCTTCATCGGGGGTGAAGAGCGCTCCTGCAATATCTCAGACCTGGAAGATTATGTGAGGGAAGGCTGTCGATTCTGCAATGATTTCTCATCCCGGCTGGCCGATATATCGGTCGGGTCGGTGGGAAGCCCAGAGGGATACTCCACGGTGATCATCCGATCCGACCGTGGTAGGAGGCTCCTGGAGGCGATGGAGGGCTCTGAGATGGGTGTCGCCAAGAAGGAGATCGCCAAGCTCTCGGCCATCAAGCGGCGAAGAGCGGAGAAGCAATTCAATAGGATCATCGATGGCTCAGGAATGGAAGAGGTCTGATACCATCCTCCCGGACGGGATTTTACAGGTAGGGTGGTAGCTTGAATAGGCCACCCATGCCGCCCAGATGCTAAAGCCAGCGTGCCTCCTTTAGACCGGTGGATTTGGGCCCATCCAACCCCAAAAAGAGTCAACTTTCACGAATGGCAACTTTCGATCTTCTTTTCTGTCGGGCAGCTCAGAACAATGGCGATTCCCGGACACTTGATGCCGTTGCCATCCACCTTGCTCAAGTTCAGAAGGAGCGGTGTAAGACCTTCTATCTGGGTTGAGACCTTCAGGTCCCCCGCATCAAGGGGGCGAAGATGCTCTATGATCCTGACGAGATCAGCTACGACCTGTTTGGAGGAGGAGTCGTCGCCAGCAATGAGGACATCGCCTTCAAGCGTCCTGTCCAGGTTCTGGAGAGATGAAGCGGATATGGTGTGAAAGGCTGCGACCACCTTGACCGAAGGGGGTAGAAGATCCCTGAACATGAGAGCAGCGCTCCCCTCAGCCGGAGGGGTATAATCAAACCGCTTTCCAACGCGGGACATGGGGACGACCGGAGATACCACTATCTGATCTCCGAAGCTATCCTTCATATCAACGACCATCGGCCTTGCGTGCTTGTAAGGTAAGCTCAAGACCACGAGTTCGCTCTCCTCGATCGCATCGCAGTTCTCCATGCCTCTTATCCTGGCTTCAATGCCCCTCCCCCGCAGCATCGAGCTCATCTCTTGGGCGGATGTCTCTGCCCTATCTGCTTCTCGCGACCCTATGATAATCTCATGCTCGTCCGCCCAGCGCATGACAAGCCCCTGTCCGAAATCACCAGTGCCTCCAACAATCGCGATCTTCATAGGAAGGGGGCGTATGAGGTCATACTATTTCATCATTTCGCAATATTCATATATTTATAAATAATGTTTATTAATACGTGTAGATGCTTTATCAGAAAAATCAATCATAATAGCCAACGGTGAATATAGATATACATAATGCTCATCGGAACTATTGTTGCTGCTTCAATGAAGGGTTGGCACGAGGTGACGTAAGGGAGTAGCAATGAAGGGGGTAATATTTCATCATCTCGTGCCACTAAGCCTTAGCCCACATGGCTTTGGCCGTCCGAGAATATGTCTCTTATCCCATATTAACTTTCGGGTCCATTGGGGGATGGGGTGCCTTCCTGGTGCCACCAGGACCTCGCCCCCGGAGCCTCATAGGGTGCTGAGAAGACCCCTCAGGACCTCGATGGGTGCATCGGTTTTGATCCCAACGCCGCTGAAGTGGGTCCTGGAGGCCCTCCAGCCGAGGGACTGGAGTCCCTGGACGAGATCTTCGGCAGTCCCGGGCGTCGCCTTGAATTTTCTGCAGAGCCTGTGCTGGTCGTAGTACATCGGCAGGTCTATCTCGTCCTTACACAATTGGAGAATTTTGATCCCGCGATCGGACTGGGCCGCCGACCCCTCCATCGCCGCGAGGGCCTTTTCTATCACTCCGCGATCCTGGATAGGACCGAGCCAGAGAGGGCCCGCCATATCCGCCCTCCCGCCGCAAAAGGAGCATTCTCCCGACGAGCGGCAACCCATACCCAAAACCGTTCGCCACAATCCGCAACTGCGACACTGCTCGATATACCCCATAGATTCGAGGGTTCTGTCGGCACTCTTCGCCCCCCTTTCGACCCCGAGGTATGTCCGGACGTAATGGTCGGAGGCGTGGGTGAGGAGGGGGCGCATCCCCTTGTCGACCCGGGCGAGCTCCCTCGCGACGGCGCCGAGGAGGATCCTCGCCCCCATCTCCCGGTGGTGCTCGGCCTTGACAGGTACGGCCATGTACTTTCGAATCCCGCTTTTGAGATGGGCTCCGCAGAGGGGAGCAGTGTCCGTCGCGGTGATGAAGAGGTAGCTTTGAGCCGATCGCGCCGCCGCCGCGATGAAGGGGGCGGGGGAGCCGAAGGGGTCGAGGTCGACGGCCTCGAAGTGCCTCTGGTGGAGGAGGACGTTGGCGTTGGACGAGAGGATCTCACACCCCTCACGGCCGTTCAGCCTCGCGTTCTCTTTGATGAGGGCGACGGCCCTGGGGCTGACGTCGTTCAAGGCGACGGAGGATACCCCCGCCTCCTTCGCCACCCTCAAGCCCCGGGCTCCGCTGGCGGCGAGGGCGTCCAGGTAATCGGTTACCTCTAAGGCCCTTGCCATCGCCACCCCCACGTCCCGGTTAAGCCTCATCCTGGGGTTGTAGAAAGCACCATCGACGTTGAGGGTGACAGCCCCCTCCACCACCATCCGCGGCATCAGCTCACTGGTACCCTTTCTCCACCAGCCCCTCGCTCCAGTAGTTGTCGCATCTGGGGCAGTAGTAGATCGCCTCCACCACGATCTTCTTCCAGTTGTCCGAGTCGAGGGCCCGTCTCAGCTCCCGGGGCTCGCACTCGGTACCGCACTTGGGGCAGAAGGGCACAAATTGCTCCTCCAAAACGACGTCGTTATCGTCCACCTCTTTTACCTCCTGGAGAAAGGATGGCCCTGCCGCCAAAAAAAGCTGTCGTCGGACCCTCAGAAGGCCGACGTCCCAGCGACGAGGACCGCGAGGAGAAATCCGAGGATGGCGCCTCCGTTGAGGAAGGGTAGACCCGCCTGGGGCTTATCTCTGGAGGTGATGGATAGGAGGAGAAAGCCCAAGGCCGTCCCCAGGATCGCCCCCAGGGCGGCCAGGTTCGCCCCGACCCCCAGGACCTCAAACGCCGGCATATCAAGGGACCAGTTGGCCGAGATCACCAAGACGGTGGGGATGATGGCATCCCCCAGGCCGAGGAAGTAGGCGCCCCGATCCTCACCGGACCCGAGCCCCTCCCGGCGGAAGCTGTAACTTCTCCTCCGCGGTATGACGAAGAGGAGGGGAGCCCTCATCTCCATCACCCCCTCGGCGAGGGTCACCATGTGCCGGGTCTTGTAGACGGAGATGGCATCGTAGGCGGCGAGGACCAGAAGGAGGATCATGGCGGGGATGGGGGTCATGCTGAGGCCGAAGAGGGTCCCAACGCCGGCGGAGACGAGGAAGCCGAATAAGTCGATGACGTACCACTCCGGGTGAAGGTGGAGGAGGGCGAGGACCCCGAGGGAGAGGAGGAGGGACGGCAGGGGAGGAGCGAAGGCGGAGATGACGTAGTAGACCCCCATTGCCATCGCCAGCAGGACCACCCAGGTGACGATCCAGCCCTTCTTCAGCCTCATGGCCATCAGCAGAAATACAGTGAAACCCAGGACGAGGATGATGTAGCTGAAGGGGTTCGCGGCGGACTCGGGGTCCTCGAAGACCCTCACCTCCGTCTCCGAGAGGGATGGCATCAGGGCTAGGGAGAGGAGCTGGACCGCCAACACCAAGACCATCATCCCCGCCATGGGGACGACCCGCTCTGCGAAGGGCTCTGAGGGCATATCACCGCTCCGCGAGAAGCTCCAGGTAGGAGGATCGGATCAAATCCGATATGCCAAGCCGCGCCATAATGTCCAGGGCTCCCCTCTTCTCCTCCTCCCAGTCCTCGCCGCCGGTCAGCTCGACCTCGACGAAGGTCCCGAGCCCCTCCACCTCGTCCAGGCAGAGGGTGGCCCTCCCCAGGGAGTACTTGATCCTCCTCTTTTTGACGACGGCGGCCCTGAAGAAGCCCAGGGACTCCAAGATCGACTCGATCGCCTGGGGGTCGTCTACCCGGACGGTCAGCTCCCGACGGGACTTGGTCTCGGAGTCGAGCTTGGGGCCCTTGTAGGTGAGATAGGCCCCAGCCTCCTTTAACCGGATCCGGAGGGCCTCGTCGGTTTTTGCGAAGTTGCGGGATTTTGAGCTGAAGTAGAGGTCGAGCTGGGCCTCGGCACCGGCCCTGACGCCCCCCAAGCCGAAGATCTTATCCTCGATTCCGGGCGGTGCCCGGGCCTTCACCTCCACCTCGATCATGAGCCCGTCCGGATGAGGACTGTGGCGGCCGGAAGGCGGATCATATCGACGGCCCTACCGGCGGAGAGGGTCTCAGTGGCGATCTTTACCGCCTCGGGGGCGAGCTCTGCGACCTCTCCGCCGAGATCGACGAGGACCTTCCCAGCCCCCGCCATCCGGGCGACCTCCTCCGGGTCCATCTCCTTCAGCCTTCGGATGATATCGCCGCTCTTCTCCTTGAAGACGGGGCCGATCGTCTTCATCTGGGGCTTCACCTCGACGGCCCGCGTCTCGATCTCGGGGAGGCCGCGCTTCACCGCCACCGTCGAGCTGGTGGAGCCCGCAAGGTCCGCCGTCTCCAGCTCCAGCTCCGAGTAGACCTCTATGCCGGCGAGGGGGGCGTTCAGGGCCATCCCCCGATCGGACTTGTACCTCCTGACGGCCGCCGCCACCTCCTTGATCAGGGACCCCTCCGGCTGGGGTCCGATGAAGAGAGGCTCCGGCCATGAGGCGGCGTGGACCGACTCGCCGGATAGGCTCGTTCGGATCTCCTCGGCGATGAAGGGGGTGAAGGGGGCGAGAAGGCTTGTCAGAGCCTCGATCGCTGCATAAATCGTCGTCTGGGCCGCCCTCTTCTCGGAGCCATCGGGGCCGTAGAGCCGGGCCTTGACGAGCTCGATGTAGTTGTCGGCGAACTCGTCCCAGGCGAAGGACCTGATCGCCCTGAAGGCCTCGTCAAAGGCGAACCTCTCCATCGCCTCGGTGACGGCCTCTATCGTCAGGTAGAGCTCGAAGAGGAGCCATCGGTCGACCTGGTTTGGGGCTACGTCGTCGGACCTTTTGGCATGGGGGGCAGCGAACCGGTACATGCTCCATAGCTTCTGGAGGAATCTGCCGCCGGAGACGACGTCCTTCCACCGGAACATCACGTCGCTTCCGGGGCTTCCGCCTACGGCCGCCCACTGGCGGAAGGCGTCAGCGCCGTACTTCGCCACCACCTCCTCGGGGGCTATGAAGTTGTTCAGCGACTTGGACATCTTGTGGCCATCCTCTCCCAGGACCATCCCGTTGACGAGGATCGAGTCCCAGGGCCTCGTCCCCACCAGGGCCCTCGCCCTGAGGATGGTGTAGAAGGCCCAGGTCCTGATGATGTCGTGGCCCTGGGGGCGGAGCTGGGCGGGGTAGCGGGGTTCGTGGCCGCTCAGCCATCCGGTAACGTTTAAAACGGATATGGAGCTGTCCATCCAGGTGTCGAGGACGTCGGTCTCGGGCTCGAACTCCTCGGAGCCGCAGGCGGGGCAGGGTCTCAGGGGCTTCGTCTGGTTCGGGTCTAGGGGAAGCCACTCCTCCTTCGCAACGAGGGGCTCGCCGCAGGCCCGGCAGTACCAGACGGGGATCGGCGTCGCAAAGATCCTCTGCCTCGATATGCACCAGTCCCAGTCCATCGTCCCCGTCCAGTTCAAGAGCCTCGTCTCCATGTGATCGGGGACCCACCGGATCTCGGCGGAGGTTTTGATGATCTCGTCGGGGTCTATCTTTACGAACCACTGCCTCTCGGAGAGGATCTCGATTGGAGTCTTGCACCTCCAGCAGAGGCCTACGTTCTGGTCGAGGGGCTCCTCTTTGTAGATGATCCCCAACGACCTCATCTCCTCGATGATGGCGTCCTTGCACTCCGAGATCTTCAGGCCGGCGAACTTCCCCGCCGCCTCCGTCATCCTCCCGGCGCGGTCGATGGCCTGGCGGAGAGGGAGGTGGTGCTCCACCCACCATCGGACGTCCTGCTTGTCTCCGAAGGTGCAGATCATGACGACCCCGGTGCCGAAGGCTGGGTCGACGACCTCGTCGGCTATGACCGGGACGCTGTAGTCGAATACAGGAACCCTCACCTCGGTTCCGATGTACTTTCGGTTCTTCTCGTCCTCGGGATGGACGGCGACGGCAACGCAAGCCGCGAGAAGCTCGGGACGGCTGGTGGCGATCTCCAGATCTCCCAGCTCCGAGCCAAATCGGAGGTAGTTCAAGGTCGTCGTCCGAGAGTCGTACTCCACCTCGGCGAAGGCGATGGCGGTGCCGCAGCGGGGGCACCAGTTGACCGGGTGGTCTTCCCGATAGATCATCCCCTTCTCGAACATCCGGACGAAGGAGCGCTGGGTCTTGGAGTAGTACTCCGGCATCATCGTGACGTACTCGTTCGACCAGTCGTTGGAGAAGCCGAGCCTCTTCATCGTCACCCTCATCTTGGCGATGTTTTTGGCCGTCAGCTCCTCGCAGAGGCGGCGGAACTCCTCCCTCGCGACCTCGTTTTTGGTGATGCCGTGGATCTCCTCCACCTTCACCTCGGTGGGAAGGCCGTGGCAGTCCCACCCCTGGGGGAACATGACGTTGTAGCCCCTCATCCTCTTGTACCGGGCGATGAAGTCGATGTAGCACCAGTTGAGGGCGTTTCCTATGTGGAAGTTGCCGGTGGGATAAGGCGGTGGCGTGTCGATTATGTACTGGGGCGCGCTGGAGTTCCAGTCGAAATAGTAGATCGACTCGTCCCAGGCGCCGACCCACCTCTCTTCGATCTGCTTAAAGTCGTACTCCTTGGAGATCTCGCTCATCGGGATGGCCTCTGGGTTCATTCTTTCGATATAGGCGTGATGGGGGGAGAGGTGGCAAACAACGTTAATAGGATTATCGGTAGAAGATCGGACCATGGATCTCCTCATCTACACCGCAAACCAGTGCGATCCCAAGAGGTGCACCGGAAGGAAGATGGAGCGGTTCGGCCTCGCCCGGTCCACCAGAAGGTGGAACAACCTCAGGGGCCGTCTCGTCCTCAGCCCCTTCTCCGAGAGGGCCCTCTCTCCCGCCGACAAGATGGAGGTGGGCAGAGGCCTTGCGGCCCTCGACTGCTCCTGGGCCCACGCCGAGGAGGTCTTCGGCCACCTCCGCCTCAAGGCGAGGGCCCTCCCCTTCCTCGTCGCCGCAAACCCCGTCAACTTCGGAAAGCCGTTCAAGCTCTCGACCGTCGAGGCCTTCGCCGCCGCCCTGGTGATCCTGGGCGAGGGGCCCCAGGCGGAGGAGATCCTGGCGAAGTTCTCCTGGGGTCACACCTTTCAGGAGCTGAACCAAGAGCCTCTGGCGGAGTACGCTGCGGCGAAAGATAGCACTGAGGTCGTGGCGATCCAGGCGGAGTATCTATCGCAAGATATTTGAGTTTTGGAGTCAGAGCTACTGGCGGTGATAGAACATGACAGGGTTAGTTCCAAGAGACGACTTCAAGCGCCTCCAGAACAGGATGAACCGGCTCCTCGAGGAGTTCGGGATCTCCGACGCGGAGGCGAGGTACATGCCTGAGGTGAGAAAGATCCAGGACAAGATGAACCAGCTGATCGACGACTTCATGGCCGAGTCGCCAACAGCGGCAGGAGCCTTCGGGGACGTGATGAAGCCCCTCGCCGACGTCAAGGAGACCGACGAAGAGGTCATCGTGACGATGGACCTTCCCGGCATGGATAAGGGAGATATCGAGATCAACGTCACTGAGGACACCCTCGAGGTGAAGGCCGAGAGGAAGGCCGAAAAAGAGGAGAAGGAAGAGGAGTTCTACCGGAAAGAGAGGACCTTTGCCAGGTGCGAAAGGAGCCTCAAGCTCCCGGCCGAGGTGAAGGCGGATGAGGCCAAGGCGAGCCTAAAAGACGGCGTCCTCGAGGTTCACCTCCCGAAGGTAGCTGTGACGGCTCGAAAGAAGGTGAAGATCGAGTAGTTCGCACTCTTACTCGCCGCCTGAACTTTCCTGGAGCAAGAGGTGGTGGAGCTTGTCCCTCTTCGTCTCCAGGTATCTTCTATTTTCGTCGTTGGGCTGGATCTCGATCGCCACCCGGTCGACGATCTCCAGGCCGTAGCCCTCCAGGCCGATGATCTTTCGAGGGTTGTTGGTGAGAAGCCGCATCTTTTTGATCCCGAGGTCGACGAGGATCTGGGCTCCGACGCCGTAGTCCCGCAGGTCGGCGGGGTAGCCCAGCCGGTGGTTAGCCTCGACGGTGTCGTAACCCCGTTCCTGGAGGGCGTAGGCCCGGAGCTTGTTCGCGAGGCCGATCCCCCTCCCCTCCTGGCGCATGTAGAGGAGGACGCCGTTCCCGTTCTCCCGGATCAGCCTCATGGCGAGGTGGAGCTGGTCGCCGCAGTCGCACCGCCTCGACCCGAAGACGTCCCCGGTGAGGCACTCGGAGTGGACCCGGACGAGGGCGTCGCCGGAGGAGGGGTCTCCGGCGACGAGGGCGAGGTGGCACTGGCCGTCGACGAGGCTCTCGTATCCGATGGCGACAAAGTCGCCTTGATCCGTCGGGAGGCAGACCTCAGCGATCCGTCTCACCAATTTCTCGCTCCGCATCCTCCTCTTGATCAGCCGGTCGATGGTGAGCATCTTGATGCCGTGCTCTTCTGCGAAACGCTCCAGCTCAGGAAGCCTCGCCATCGTCCCGTCCTCGGCCATCACCTCGCAGATGACGGCCGCAGGGTACAGTCCTGCCATCCTCGCCAGATCGACGGAGGCCTCGGTGTGGCCCGCCCGGCGGAGGACGCCCCCCTCCTGGGCCCGCAGCGGGAAGGTGTGGCCCGGCATGACGAGGTCGTTTAAGGTCGCCCCAGGGTCGATGAGGGCCCTGACCGTCTCGGCCCGGTCGAAGGCGGAGATCCCGGTCGTAACGCCCCGGCCCTTGGCGTCGACGGAGATGGTGAAGGCGGTCCCCATCTTCTCGGTGTTGTTCTGGGTCATGAGGGGGAGGCCCAGCTCGTCGACCCGCTCGCCGGATAGCGGGACGCATATGAGGCCGCATGCGTGCTTTGCCATGAAGTTGATCGCCTCCGGAGTCACCTTCTCCGCCGCCATCACGAGGTCGCCCTCGTTCTCCCGCCCCTCGTCGTCGAGGATGAGGATGAACCGGCCGGCCCTCACCTCTTCGATCGCCTCTTCTACGCTGCAGAACGGCATACGAGATGGGGTTTGGGCCTCGGCGGTTATAAGGGTTGGGTCCCTGGATGTATCGAAACGTTTTTGGTCTATCCCGCCGCCATAAGAGAGATAATGAGCCGACCGGATCGAATCCGCGTGAGATGATCATAAGGCACTGGTGGGATATCGAGAATCGTCCGTCGGATCGATTTAGCGAAAAATAAAGAGGATGATGCTGGTGATGGGATACAAAATTGCCTTTACGATGCTGGCGCTGGCGTTGCTGACTCCGGCCGCATCGGCGATGTTCGAAGGGGTGAGCGGCCCCGGGCTGTATTACGGCGGGGCCGTTGGAGGGGAGAGGTTCGAAGGCGTCTCCGGACCGACCCTGAGGTACGACGACTATCGTGGAGGCCATGCTTACTCCTTCGGCCTCGACAGATGGGTCTCCATCGGCGGAGGTCTGGGGCCCGAGCCGAGCTTCGTCGAGATGGTGAGGGCTCATCAAGAAAGGTTCAACCTGGCGAGGGCGGTCTTCGGCTTCAGACCTTAGAGATTAGAGGGAAGGGCGAACGAGACGGCGATCGCGCCCCGCTCAGACGGGGATGAGCGGGACGACGACCCCGTCGAGGATCCGTCGGCGGTCTCAGGGAGCCGTCGGACGCGGGATCGATAGGCTGGGAGCTGCTCTTTTTTTTGTCATTATCCACAGAGGCTTTTCTTTCGCCACCTATATCCGGACGACGATCCCCCGTCCACTGTCTTTATTGCGATCTCATATTGGATCTAAAGGTCGGGCGCGAGATTGCCGGGATAGGTCAGGATCGGAGCCAGGGGTAACCAGCGAACCGGGCGGCACCTTCCCGGGACCCGAAAGACCGATGTGAACGAATCCGGCCTTAAACGCTGGAATGAGATCGATTACACATTTTTTGATTATATTAAACGATTGAATTCATTTTTGGCTGAATCTGAACGGTTTCGAACGGTTAAACGATCATCTGAACCCTCCATTCCGGACGTTTCGTCCCCAGGTCCGGCTCTAATCTTAACTATCGTTCGGGGTGAGGGGGGATCAGTGGGACGGCGCCAGCGATGGATGGTGGGCCGCCCCAGATGGAGGAGTGCAGATATGAGATTTGTAAAGCCTTTGAAGATCCTGGCGCTGGCTCGCCAACTGAAGGCGCTGGCCAGGGCCTTTCCCCAGGACGGCGATCCCGTCCGAAGGCATGGCGGAGCCCAAAGCCAACGGAACCTGGGGTGAGGATAGATGATAAAGACCATGACAATTCCTAAAACCCAGGTCGTCGGCCAGAGCTTCGCTCCGGCGAGGACCATCTCCGTCATGAGGGGCTTTGCCCAGGGACCGGCGGGATCGTTCTTCAAGTCGAACCATCCCATCATGGTGGAGATCGAAGGGCTGAGGCTTCTGAACCCCTCCCAGATCGAGGACCTCCTTCACAGCAGACGTTGCCTCGAGGAGGTCAAGATGCTGATCGAAGAGGAGGCGGACCCCACTTACATATGCCGGGGCAATATCCGGATCGAGAACTCCTACTACAGGCTGGTGAACGTCGATCTCAGTCGCCAGGAATCCGGGAGAACCCTGAAGGCCGACCTGGCAGATCCTCTCGATAGGGATGAGGGTCTACTGTACACCGATGCCGAAGACGACTTCATCGGACAGATCGAGGTGAAAGAGGTCGGCGGGACCGCCAATGGCCGCCTCTTCCTGAGCCGGGGCATCTATAGCGGCAGGTATGCCGTCCGCCTGGAAGATTCCTGGGAGGCTCGATATTGATGATCTCGGTGAAGAGTCCACGCAGGCGCACCTTCCCGCCCTTTTTGAAGAAGGTCCGGCCCAATGCCTCCCCATTTCGGAGGCCTAGATGGTATGGGGCTGAAAAACCGTCCCGCCACTCCTTCGCCGAGGGGGCGGAATCGCGGCCGCAACCCCCAGCCCCGCCCCGAAAGCTCCCTCGCAGAATAGTCCAGCATCGGTCTTCCTCATCACCCTTGCCGGACCGCGCCGGGGAGCCGGGACTGCGGCGCTGGGCCGCTGAAGATCGAAACACGTTCCGTCTATGGAGATCTTACCCTGAACAAGAGGATGGCGACTGAGATGAGAATGAAGACGATTTTGACCCTGTTGCTGATGGCAGCGATATCCATTCCGGCACATGGCCAGGAGACGGCCGAAGGATGGCTGGAAGAAGGCAATGCTCTTTATATTGAGGGGAATTACGAGGAGGCCCTTCTGGCCTTCGAAGAGGCGATAAGCCTAAACCCCGAGTATCCTCTGGCCTGGAACAATAAAGGCAACGTCCTCAATATCCAAGGGGACTACGAGGAAGCCCTTCTGGCCTTCGAAGAGGCAATAAGCCTCGACGCCGAGTTTGCCATGGCCTGGAACAACCTAGGAATCGCTCACTATTACCAGGGTGATTACGAAGAGGCCGACCAGGCTTACGAAGAGGCGATAAGCCTCGACCCCGAATACGCCGATGCCTGGAACAACAAGGGCAACGCTCTGTATTCCCTGGAAGATTACGATGGGGCGATCGAGGCCTACGATGAGGCCCTGGACCTGAACCCCGAGATGACCACCGCCTGGTATAACAAAGGCAACGCTCTACATTCCCTGGAAGATTACGATGGGGCGATCGAGGCCTACTATGGGGCCCTCAGCCTGGATCCCGAATATGCCTATGCTTGGAACAACCTAGGAATCGCCCTAGAAGCCCTTGGCAGGACCACCGAGGCGGAGGAGGCCTACGCCAGGGCCCAGGAGCTCTGGACTGAGTGAGGCCTGGGGCCGCATCCGCTGAACTATTTTAATTTTATATTCAGTTTTTATTTCTTGGACCCGCCATTCTTACGGCTGGGATCGCCGGCTATGCCGCCGAAGGCAAGGCTCTTTTAAGGTCGCGGAGAGTGCCGAACTTCCTGACGATCTTCCCTCTTTCCGAGATCGGGGCCCCCTCCCACCCTCGACCGGAGGAACAGCCGACAGCTCCAACCTTTCGATGGACCCAGAACCGAGAGGGTTCGATGGAGAGCTGGGGAACGACGATCGGCTGCGGCGACCCGGTCGCTGGGCTGATTGGTGGAGGGGAGAGGAGGAGGCTCGGGGGAAGTCGAAGGGGAGAGGGGATGAGGAGGCACCGGGATCTGGCTGGAGGTTCGAGGGCACGCCGAGATGGATGACGATCCTGGCTATGGGCATGCTGTCCAAGCTCGCTGATCCTCCAACAGAGGACGCAAGTTTTGATGGCAAGCGAGGTGAATTCCGAAGAGATCTGGCGCAAGACCTCGATGAGATCGGCGAAGCCATCACCGCGGGAAGGGGATACGTCAGGTATATGCGGAATAAAAGGGAACTGAGCAACAAAAAAAGCGCGAATAAGAATTTTTATAGAATATAAAACGTTTAAATCATAGTTTATCCGAATCTGAACGTTTTTTGGCGGATAAACGGTCTTGAAACGTTCATCGTTCGGGATGTTTCGGTTCTAATTTTAATTACCGTTCACGCCGGAGGAGGCTCGAGAGGATGGCGCTGCAGAAACTGCAGCAATGCCGTCCTCTACAGTGAGGTATAGGAAATGAGACACGTTAAGCCGTTAATAACCCTGGCGCTGGCCTGCCTTCTGGCGGTGCCAGCCCTAGCCATGCCCATGGACGGCGATGCCGGTAGAGGAGGCGTCTTCGACCAGCTGGGGCTGACGGATGAGGAGAAGGCAACCATGACCCTGGGTGAGCTGAAAGATCGTCTATCGAAGGATCAGAAGGATCAGCCCGGATCGAGGGATGTCGGTGGGTTCAACATGAACCGCGGCATGGGTCCTCAGGCGAGCATGCCGGGGATGGCTGATGCCGAGGGAGGCAACATGAACCGCGGCATGGGTCCCCAGGCAAACATGCCCGGAATGGGCGGTGCCGGGGGATGCAACATGAACTGCGGCATGGGTCCTCAGGAGAAGATGAACGGAATGAGCAGTGCCGGTGGGTGCAACATGAACCGCGGCATGGGTCCTCAGGCAAACATGCCCGGAATGGCTGGTGCTGATGGATGCAACATGAACTGCGGCATGGGTCCTCAGGCGAAGATGAACGGAATGGGCGGTGCCGACGCCCCGCAGCAGGGGATGGGAGCGGGATCGATGAACGCCCCCGGCTCTGACTCGATGGGCTTCAGACCGTAACGGGGAGGAGGCTTTTTCGAGGAGATATCCCCGATTAAATCAGGTCTCTAAGAGCCGCGGGCCTTCGGGCCCGCGGCATGATCTGAAAGCCAACAGGCCCGGTTGTATCAACAGTCAGATAGTCTCGGAGAAGGTGCGGGCCGATAGACGGCCCTCGCCCCGAGACAGAATGGGTCAGAAACGGTGAGATGAGGAGGAGTTCCAAACCCCATGATCGACTCGACCTCCGCACCGATGAAGATCGTCTGCGTCAAGAGCGGCTACGCCCTGGGACCAGAGGGGTCCTTCTTCAAGTCGGCCCGTCCCCTCAGGATAGAGATCGAAGGGACGATCTCCCTCAGCCCAGCCCAGATCAGAGAACTCCTGCAGAAAGGGAAGGGGATCGAAGAGAACATGACCCAGATCGAAGGGGAGACGACCCCCTATTACCGATATTGGGGGGAGATCCGGATCGAAAATGCATGCTACAGGCTTGTGGAGGTGAGTTTCAGACGCCAAGACACGTATACGTACTTCAAAGCCAATTTGGCCGACGTTCGAGAAGACGATGAAGGCCACCCAGGCTCCGGGCCCATAGCCGAGGTCATCGGAGAGATCGAGACGGTAGATAGTGGAGGGACCGCCAAGGGCCGGCTCGATATAAATCAGGGGATCTTCGCCGGAGAGTACACCGTACAGCTGAACGCGTCCGCAGGAAGACGATTTCCATGAATATTATAAAAGTATCAGGAGCCATCGTAATTTTAGTGATGATTTCTCTTGCTGCAATCTGCACCTGCACCTCTCAGGCTCAAAACGACGACCACGATGGTGGTGATCAAGAGAGGCGGCAACACCAGGGAAACATGAGCGCCCCGAGGGAGGACGCATCGAAAAACCCGTCCCATAACCAACCTGAGAAACCAGATCAGTTGAACCAACTTGAGAAACCGGACGAAGAGAAGCCTCATGAGAAAACGGACGAAGAAAAGCCGCCCGACCGAAAAGGGCGTCTTATTTGTGATGACTGTCGAAAGTGTTGTCGCGATTGTGATGGCGGTGATGATTGCGAATTATGGTGGCAGAACTTGGCCAGCTGGATGAATTCAGACAGCTGGTCGATGAGTGGCCAATGGGATGTATCATATTATTCCGGCCAGATCGCTGAAGCTCCTGGAATCCTGGTAGACGAATCGGAGTCATATCAATATTCCATGGCGGTCTCATCAACCGTCGTTGAAGGCCAGAACGTCCTGAGGGTAGCCTCTATAGACGGCAGCAGAAATTGGGGGTCGATGGAGATGCCTCTTTATCACTATGCAAGACTGCTCATCATCCCATCCACCTCTGGAGAGCTGAACCTCGAGGAGATGGGTCCCGACGGAGAGATCAGATACTACAATCTCGGATATGTCAGTGCCGTCCACCAGTATCGGTTCTGGAAGTACTCCGATAGTGAAGGATCTCATCTCTTGAGATACAGGATAGATGACAGCTATGACTACAGCGATACGATCAGAATATACGTCACCTAGGCGAGCTGGGGGCCCCCAGAGCTACCGTACCCCTCTTTGAATCTATTCCATTTGGTGAAGATGGGTCCAGCTCACTTCCTCCCGCCGGATGCGGCCCGCCGCTCCGAGAAGCCCCAATGGTCTCTGGCGTAACTTGCTAGCATCTTATAGAATTCGTCGAAAGAGATCGGTAGCCACGACCACTCGTCGACGGCGGAGCCGCCCCCCTTCTCACCATCCTCGGCGAGGGCCGCCTCCACCTCCGGGGGGCGGAGGTAGCTGTGGAGCCGATATACCCTATCGCCTATAGGGATCCGGTAACAGTAGAGGGTGCGGACCGACCCGTGGACGCCCTGATACCAGGGCGGCGGAGGCTCGTCCCGAACCCGCCGACCGCTCGTCGCGTACCTGAGGATGAACTCGTCCTTTATGGCGTAGAACCGATCCCTCGCCTCAGGGGGCTCCGTCTTGACCAGCTTGTTTGCGGCCCAGATCGCCTCGGCCAGGGCCGCGAGGTCGTCGTCGAACTGGTCGCGCCAGAGCCGCCACAGCTCCCGGCCGCTCGTGCCGGTCCGAGGTCGTTGTCTCGTCCTCAAAGTGAGAGGGCCTCAGACCCGACCCGGCAAAAATCCTTCCCCTTCGCCGTCCTTTCCGCGCCGTCATTGCGGGCACGGTATCTGTTTTGCTGCGTACGTGTTCCGCCCTTCGGGCCCTTCGATCTCGAGTCGGCGAAGTAGGCATCGATGGCGATGTCTCTCCCCTCCTTGATCGCCCTCTCGACGTCAAGAGACCCCAAGACCTTGCCTTCCGTCGCCCCCAGGAGCAGATCGACCACTGAGGTCCTGCAGGCTGTCGCCTCCAGCGAGCCCGCCTGGCCGCGCCCGTAGCAGAGGTCGCAGATCTCCTTTGGGTTATGAGGATTGCAGTTGAAGGGGCAGCCTTCCACTAGCGGGGATCTCGTCCGGGAGGGCGGCCCAGGGCAGAGACGGCGGCCGATTTGGCGGTTCCTTTGTCGCCCCTTATCAGCACGCCCCCAATCCGGGGGTTGACGGCGTTGAGGATGAGGGCGAACATCATATAGAATCCGGGCTGGAAGCGTTAGCCGGCATTGAGTTCCCCGCAGATCCCCCCTATTGTTCGACTTGGCAATTGCCATACTTCAACGTCTTGATCAGAGGGACCGCAAGTTATATTAATCAATATAACTTGATTTAACTCAAATTAATCTTATTAGAGGTAGAGCAGATGAATCAAACTCGGATAACAACCTGGGTGCTAATGGCTTCGTTGCTTCTCTCCTTGATGGGAGGCTCTGAGGCGGCGGTTCCATCATCGCGAGGGATGGTCACCATCGTCGATTATACTGGAAAATCCATGGAGGTACCATCTCCCGTGGAGACGGTGATCAGCCTCTCATCTCACGCCTCTGAGATCCTGTGTGCCCTGGAAGGTGGGGATAAGATCATCGGGCGCGGCGCCTCTTCCACCTTTCCACCGAATCTCGAAGATGTGCCGGTGGTGGGAGAGAGCTCCTATACGCCAAATATCGAGCTGATCCTGCAGTTAGACCCGGATGTGGTGGTCGCTGATACGATGATATCAGATGACGGCCGAGAGAAGATAGAAAGCGCTGGCATTCCGGTGATTGTGGACCGTTTTAGCGACCCCGATAGAACCATCGAAAATATAAGAAATCTGGGGCTGATACTGGGCAAAGAAGAGCGAGCGGAGGAGCTTGCTGATTTTATTGAGCATTATCAAACCATCATAGAGGAGCGCGTATCTGGCCTAGAGGAAGAAGATAAGCCGATTGTCCTCTGTGAGTGGGGCAGCGCCTGGAAGGTGGCCACGCCTGGAACAAGTTATGGCAACAAAATCATTGCTGCCGGAGGAACCAGCATCGCTGCCGACGAAACGCCAGGGCAGTACGTAGTGGTCAGCTCAGAATGGGTGGCAGAGAGGAACCCGGATATTATCGTCTTCCAAGTCTTTGGCAAGGTCCCCCCCACGCCGGAGGAGATGGAGGAGACCAGAAATGAAATCCTCTCCCGGCCCGGATTGGGCGACGTGAAGGCGGTCAAAGATGATCGGGTTTACATCATCACTTCTGGCATAGTGGGCGGAGCGCCCTCGGTCATCGGGGATCTCTACCTCGCCAGGTGGTTCCATCCGAACCTCTTCGAGGATATCGATCCCGAGGCTGTACACAGAGAACTTCTCCAGAAATTCCTTGGCCTAGAGCTGGAAGGGGTGTACGTCTACCCATGAGCTGCATCGTAGCGAAAGAAGTTGATTAAACAGGTGATTCATATGAACAAAACCCTAAGAAAAACGCGAGTATTCGTCTTTCTCTGCCTCCTCGCCGTTCTATCCTTCACAGGGTGTGGCGAAGCGGCAGCTGCATCGTCAGAGTCGGTTACCATCGTAGATTATACGGGAAAATCCTTAGAGGTACCATCTCCCGTGGAGACGGTGATCAGCCTCTCCTCCTACGCCTCTGAGATACTATGCGCCCTGGATGGTGGAGATAAGATCATCGGACGTGACTCCTATTCCACCTATCCACCAGATCTCGAAGATGTGCCGATCGTGGGGCAGAGCTCCTATAGTCCGACCATAGAGCTCATTCTCGAGCTCGATCCGGATGTGGTGATCGCAGATACCATGCTCTCCGACGATAACCGCGAAAAGATCGAAAGCGGAGGCGTACCTGTGATCGTGATCCGTTCTGGTGACCCGGAGAGAACCATGGCCATCATAAGAGATCTGGGGACCATACTGGACAAAAACGAGCGGGCAGACGAGCTCGTCGCCTTTATCGATCGTTACCACACCATTGTAGAGGAGCGCACTGCAGATCTGGATGAAGAAGATAAGCCCGTCGTCCTCGGTGAATGGGCCAGCCCCTGGAACGCTGCCACCCCCGGAACGGGTTTCGGCGATAAAATCGCGGCTGCTGGAGGAATCAGCATCGCAGCCGACGAAACGCCGGGTTCGTACATAGTGGTCAGCTCGGAATGGGTAGCAGAGAAGGACCCTGATGTAATAATATTCCAGAAATCCGGCAAGAATCACACCCTGGAGGGGCTGGAGGAGACGAGGAACGAAATCCTCTCCCGGCCCGGATTGAGCGACGTCGGCGCCGTCAAAGATCGCCGGGTTTACGTGGTCACCTCTGGCGTAATGGGCGGGGCGCCCTCCATCATCAGCGATCTATATTTCGCCAAGTGGTTCCATCCCGACCTCTTCGAGGATATCGATCCAGAGGAGGTGCACGAAGAGCTGGTCCAGGAGTTCTTCGGCCTGGAGCTGGAAGGTGTGTACGTCTACCCATAAGTCGGAGCCTTTGATGACGCATTGATGGATTCGAGGCGAGGGGGTAATAATGCGAGCTGCGCCAGTAAAAATACCACCCAGCCATCTTTTTTTCTCATAAACACCAATTATAAACAGTGTTGACTGAGGATTATCACGAGATTCATTTAATTATCAAAATTTTAAATATTATAGTTAAGGAATGCTTGGATTTGGACGATAGACACGACGATAATCAAAATCCTAAAAGCGTAAGTTATATAATCAAATGAGTTTGTCTAAGGAAAAGTGAATTTGATCTATGTGAGGTGACTGGAGAGTGACGAGGAAGTTTTATCGGTTCATGGTGATTCTGGCGTTTTGTTCGCCTTTGGCGCTCACCACCGTCGTTGCTGCGGATTACACGTTAGGCATCTTCGGAAATGCCAACATGGACGACGTCGTAGATGAGAGCGACATAGAATACGTGAGAGACATAATTGCGGGAGTAAGCGGACCTACGAAGCTGGCAGACGCAAATTGTGACGGCAACATTGATGAGGAGGATATATCCCAGATCGAGATGATCATAGCTGGAGACGAGGAGGAGCTGACCATCATCGACAGCTATAACTGGACGGTGACGATCAAAAAGCCCGTACAACATATTGTATCCATGTCTATTTATTGCAATGAAGCTTTGAGGATCTTTGGAGATATGGACAAGGTGGTCGCCGTCAACGATCCTCAGAAGGCGCCCGTATACTTCCCGCAGATGCTCGACTTACCATCCATCGGAGGCTATCCTCCAGATAAAGAGACGATATTCAGCTTCCAGCCAGATATGGTGCTGGGGGCCACCAGTTGGACCAAGCTCCTCTACGACGAGATGCCCGGCGACATCCCCGTAGTTGGCCTTGACTTCATGTCTCATACCCCCAACGAGTTCGCCGAGGAGACCATTAAGCTGGGCTACATCATGAACCGGAGAGATGAGGCCCGCGATTATCTGAATAACTTCCACGACAAGTATCTCGCAACCATCAAGTCTCGGACAGAAGATCTTTCTGACGGGGATAAGCCCAGAGTATACGTAGAATCTTCCTTTGGAGAATACAAGGCATATGGCGGTAACGGCTCTGGGGCTCAGACCTACATAGAGATTACCGGCGGCGAGAACATCTTTGAGGACTTCCCCCTTTACTTCGAAGCAGATCCTGAAGCTGTGATGGTGAAGAACCCGGATATCATAATCAAGCACCAGAGATCTGATGCAGGATATTCTGTGGACGATTTGGGGGCGATGGAGGCCACAAGAGAGGAGATCATGAACCGACCTGAACTAGCCGATGTTTCGGCGGTCAAGAACGGCCGGGTTTATGTGATATATGAAAACCTCTCTTACGGGTTCAATTATCCCATAGCGGTCGCATATATGGCCAAGTGGACGCATCCGGAGCTATTCGAAGATTTGGACCCACAGGCGATGCATCAAGAGTACGTAGATGGATACTGCCCGGGATTGGACTTCGATGTGTACCAGCAGGGAGCATTCGTATATACGGCATAATTCTAAGCTATTGAAAAGGGCATTGAAATAGCCCTTTTCACCCTTTATAAAAGCGGAAGGTCGGAGACATATTTCATGGTGATTTGATGGAAGGAGCTGATTTGTGCATATCTGGCGATGGTAAAGATGACATCTCGGGAGGGGACGGTGTTTTTGATGGCATATATTATAATCTCATGTTAGATCGGACCTTTTTGGGCATCTATGATAGCATATCAAGGTCCGCTCACTATCATGGGATCAATTGTAAGCTATCAGGTTCAGTCTACGTCGTCTCAGAGATCGATGGTGCCGTCCCCCTAATACACGGACCTCGAAGCTGCGCGTTTCACCAGCGTCTGAGCCCGCGTAAGCTCCATTCTCCTGTCTATAATATGGCATGCACCAACCTGGAGGAGGGGGATATCATCTACGGCGGAGAAGCAAAGCTGAGACGGAGCATATGTGAGGTATACAATCGATATCAACCGTCTTTGATCGTCGTTTTGCCCACGTGTATATCCGGGCTGATGGGAGAAGATGTATTGAGCGTGGCTAAAGACGTCGAGCAGACCCTCCCCTGCAACGTAGTTTACGTACCTTCGGAAGGGTTTGCCCATCGAGACCGCGATTCGATCGACTCTATAATGCAGTATGTAGCTACTTCCTGGAAAAAGACGTCAAAGGAATTTGATTTCAGGGGTTGCGGCCAGGTGGATGCGTTGAAAGCTATTGCAGAACAGCTGATGGAAGAGCAGGATGTAATCGAGAACTCGGTTAATCTGGAATCGACTGGGAGATACACCTATGGCTTCAACCTGGAGATCCAGGAGTATCGGCGCATATTGGCCAAGATGGGGACCAGCATAAATGCCGTTATCCCCACCAGCACCGTTGAATGGATAAAACGGGCTCCTGCTGCTCAGCTGAACGTGGTGAGATCTCGCACCCCCCGGTGGGCAGATCATATGAGGGACGAATTTGGGATAGATCAGATTAAGAAGTGGCCACATCACTCCGGAATAGATGGCATAGGAAGTTTTTTCTTG
Source organism: Methanosarcinales archaeon Methan_01 (assembly GCA_001602645.1). GTDB lineage: Archaea > Halobacteriota > Methanosarcinia > Methanotrichales > Methanotrichaceae > Methanocrinis. Next base: position 63,121 of record LUYE01000036.1, on the reverse strand, counting down.
GATCTGGGGTCCAAGCTGGGTCTGGACGGCGAAGCTGAAGAGGCGATTGATGGAGAAAAGAAGCGAGTTTCCGAAGAGCTGGCCAAGATCAGGCAGATTCTCTCCGCGTACGACTTTGCCATCACGTCCCAAAATTTAGTATTCAATCCCTACCGTGCAAAAGTCTACCTCGAAGATTTGAGGGTCCCCCTGAAATACATCTGCATCGATTCTCGTGTGCTGAACCGCCTTAAAGTATCTCAGGCTACACGAAATATGATGATCAAGAACATGAATAGCATGTTCGAGGAGTTGGATTCAAATTTCCAGGTTCTGATGGACCCCTCTGCAGAGGAGTTACACAACGTTGCGAAGAAAGTCGACTACGTTTTGGGCGAGTTCATCACTTCACCGGTCTACGAAAAAGCGGATGAAATTCCCATATTGGACGTCACTCCCCTCTCCGACCTGCTTTATCGGACCAGCTTCGGCATCATTGTCGAACTTGGCAGACGTTTGGTCCGAATGACAAATAGCCCCGGGCGTAATAAACGTCATCTAATTGTGTCCAGATTCGATTATGATTCTCCTTATTACCCGATGTTGAAGGACTCTAGAATTACGTCCTCCATAAGCATGTGGCATGGCATATGGAGGGCCAATTCCATGAGGGGGGGCAGCTAGAATGGATGGAGGGAGATTCTTTGGGGCCTTTAGGGCGTTCTCTGGAATAACCGATGCCGTGGTGCTCAGTCACGCTCCTGTGGGATGCAACTGGGGGACTGGCATCTTCAACAACTTCTCCAACCAGCCAGATATCAGGCACGCCTGCACCGTAGTCCATGAGCGGGAGATCGTCTTTGGTGGCGAAGAGGCGTTGAAAAAGGCCCTCGCCCTTGCAGACGAAATTTATGATAGATCGCTGTTGGTGGTCATATCTGGGGACGTCCCATCCATAATAGGCGATGACGTTCAGGCGGTGATCGATTCAGTTTCGTCGGACGAAGATGTGCTGTGGTTGGAGGCTGCAGGTTACAGTGGCTCCATGAGAGACGGGTACGAAGATGCCCTCCTAAAGCTTGGGTCTTTGATGAAGGAACGTGGTGTCGTCGAACGATCGGTCAACCTGATAGGTTTCTGCCCCGATGATTTCAAAGTTCATGCGGATATAAAGGAGATTACGCGGATTATGGAAGACCTTGGCGTCAAGCTGAACTGCACCTTATCGATCTGCAGCTTCGAGGAGCTCAGGGCAGCCCCCGCTGCTGAGCTTAACGTGGTTTTGGGTCAGGGGACAAAATTGGCACAATATATGAAGAAAGAATTTGGTGTGCCCTATATTGAAGCCGATTACCCCTATGGCCTTGAGGGGTCGATTAAGTTCGTTGATGCGTTATGTGAGAAATTGGATATAAAACATGATGCGGAAAATAGCCTCGATCTGGAGCCTTTCAAGAGAGCGTTTCTCCATCTGCATGAGATCTATGGCACTACCGTATCGATTATAGGCGATTTTCATTGTACCCCTATGGCCAATTTCCTGGAAGGGGAGTTGGGATTTGAGATCGAAGTTCAATCGTATTTTGATCGAGATTATCATTCATTTGAAGAAGATGTGAGGAAGTCCTGTACCATGATGCTCTTCGGGAGCAGCTTTGAGCGCGGTCTGGCAAAGGAGTTGGGCATACCCATCATGAGGTTCGTCTACCCGATATTCGATCAAATCTGCATCTGCGACTATGCGCCTTATGCGGGATTTAGAGGGGCGGCATTTCTGACGGAGAGCATCATCAACGCCGTGATGGGGTTTGACCACAAGCTCAAAAATATCGTATGAATTCTTGAGGAGTGATTTCACGATGAGACGGTTCTGTGTATACGGCAAAGGTGGGATTGGAAAGTCTACAATGGTTTCAAACATGGCTGCCGCTTTGGCGGAGAACGGGAGTCGCGTGATGGTCGTGGGATGCGATCCGAAGGCGGATTCGACCCGCAACCTAATCGGCAGCAGAATTCCGACGATTTTAGATGCCTTTCGCGAGAAGGGTCCCGGCAATATGAAGCTCGAAGATATAGTCTTCGTCGGATTCAACAGCGTTTACTGTGCGGAGTCCGGCGGACCTGAGCCAGGCGTCGGTTGTGCTGGCCGTGGCGTCATCACCGCTGCCGAAATGTTGGACCGTCTCGGCGCCTTTGACGACCTAAACCTGGACGTGTTGATATACGACGTCTTGGGAGATGTGGTCTGCGGCGGGTTTGCGATGCCTCTGAAAAACGGCTTAGTTGACGACGTCTACATCGTCACCACCTGTGATTCCATGTCGATCTACGCCGCAAACAACATTTGTAAGGGAATAAAGCGGTTTGCTGTGAGGGGCGAGGTATTTTTAGGCGGCATAATCTACAACGGGAGGAGCTCCGTAGATGAGCCCTCGATCGTAGACGGTTTTGCGGAGAGGTTGGGGGCTCAGGTCGTGGGCAGGGTCCCCATGAGCGATCTCATACCGATGTCTGAAATCCGCCACAAGACCGTAATTGAGTATGCACCCGACTCAGATACCGCAGAATTCTTCAGAAATCTTGGCAGATCCATCGTCAGAAACGAGAATAAAGTGGTTCCAGAGCCGCTATCAGACGAGGAGCTCAACGAGATTAACCGGGAGGTAGAGGAGCTATTTCGAGAGAAAACTCTGGCGGGGCAGGCACAGTGACGTCGTCGCTCAGACCTCGGAGGATTCACTTACTTCCTGCTTCGAAATGATCTGATTTTGCCCATTGATATGTGTGGTTAATTCTGTGGGCATCGGAGTAGCTCGATTGTCAAAGTGATTAACTATTCCTAAATACAATTGGTGAATTAATTATGTCGTATGCTTATCGTCATCGTCTCATAGCCCAGAACCAGCGCTAAATCAGTGTGGTCGACTTTTGTAAAACGTCTCATTTCAATATGTAACGACTTTCTGACCAACAGAGTTATGTACTACGACAATACTAAACAACTGATATTGGTTTATAACAAGTTAATTTGATCTGAGATGGCAGATCTAACTCTATAAAAAATAGTACCAGAGTTGTGGCCGACCCCATGTTAGTAGGTGGCAAAAATGAAGAGAATGATTTGTGAAGCGGTAATGATGTTATGCGTGCTGCTGCTGGTCATGCCTGCGGGCGCATCAGATTACACGCTGGGCATCTACGGCAACGCCAACATGGACGATGTGATAGATGAGGCTGACATAGCATACGTAGAGGGGATAATCGCGGGAACGAACGAAGCCAACAGAGTTTGCAGACGCCAACTATGACGGCGAGATCAATGAGGATGACATCGCCCAGATCGAGATGATCATAAGCGGAGAAGAGACAAAGCTTACACTCATCGATTCAGCGGATCAAATCGTGACGATTAAGAAGCCGCTTGAGAGATTGGTGGTCCTTTTAGGTCCCATCCTTGAACCAATGCGTTCGCTCAATTTAGAGTCAGAGAATATTGTGGGCGTTGCTACGTATATAAAAGAGGATGGCACGTATTTTCCGGAGTTCAGCAAGTATCAAGGTCTTGGAACGGTCTCATCGCCGGATTACGAGGCGATATTGAATTTGCATCCTGATACTATCTGGATATATGCAAGTGTGGGCAGTTCCTCCACTTACGACCAGATTCAAAGTACGCTAAACGAATTAGACCCGACGATCACCGTTCTGAGGATTGATGGCTATAAACCATCTAACCACGTAGACGAAATTCAGAAGATGGGTTACATCCTTGGAAAACGCGATGAAGCTGACGAGTTCCTCGATTTCTACAATGGTGTGATGGATACGGTCAATGAGCGCGTGGGCGCCCTCTCGGAAGAAGATAAACCCTCGGTATACGTTGAGGCTAATCCCGAGACGACTCCTTACATGACTTGTGGTGAAGGCGCAGGATATCATGAAAAAGTCGTGCTGGCCGGTGGGAACAATATATTCGGTGACCTTTCAGACTACCCCACGGTGGACCCCGAAGAAGTGATAACTCGCGATCCCGATATTATCGTCATAGTGGCTCGTGGTGCATGTGGCTATGAATCTGATGATATAATCGAACTGGCGAATCTAAGGGACGAGGTTATGAGCCGACCAGAACTAGCCGATGTCGCTGCGGTGAGGCAGGGACGAGTTTATGTGATCAGCAATGATCTAATCGGTGGAGCGCAGCATTTTATTGGCATTGGATACTTAGCAAAATGGTTCTATCCGGATCTCTTTGAGGACTTAGATCCTAAGGCAATCCACCAGGAATATCTGACCAGGTTCCAGGGATTGGATTATGATCTGGAAAAGCATGGAAAATTTGTCTATCCACCACTTGATGAGTGATAAATAGAAATAGGGCATTTTTTTCCCTAACTTTTTCTGGCGCCTTTACTGTTGTTAGCGGTCATGCCTCGATTTTCGTCAGATTATGTGGTCTATTCGATTCTGCGGGTAGAATGAAATCCTTGCAGCTTTCGTCGTTCTCAGAACCGCAGCCATTAAATAAGAGATGATAGTATGGATCAACATAGCTGTAGTTATAACAAGTATATTTGATGTTGGCTGATGTGTATGGATAAAAATGTAAGAATAACTGGGGCAATCGTCTCTCTCTGTTTCATATTTCTATCACCCACTGGGTATGCCGAAGAGACGACTCTGCCGTCAGATACTGTCACCATCGTCGATGGTACAGGAGAGTCCGTCGATGTATCACGCCCTGTGATGCGGATCGTCTCCATCACCTCGCGTACATCTGAAATCATATGCGCTTTGGACGCTGGCGAGAGGATCGTCGGGCGCGACTCTTACTCCATCGTTCCTAAGTCTCTTGAGGATGTTCCGGTGGTGGCCGGGAGCTCCTATACGCCAAATGTGGAGCTCATCCTCGAGCTCGAGCCCGATCTGGTGATCGCTGACAGTATGCTCTCCGATGACTACCGCCAGAGGATCGAGGATGCGGGAATACCGGTGATAGTGGAGACGTCGTGGGACCCCGCGGCGGTAGCCACTGTTGTGAGCCATCTCGGGATCGTGTTGGATGAAGAAGACCGGGCGGGAGAGATCATCGGCTTCATCGAACAGTACCATGACATCGTCGAGGAACGTTGCGCCGATCTTGAGGAAGAGGACAAACCCGTAGTCTTCTTTGAATGGTCCCAGCCGTATCACAGCGGTGCTTCTGGCGGGATTAACGTCGTAGGCGATGAGCCCGCTAAATATCCCACTGGGAGCCCCGAGTGGCTCGCCGAGAGAGATCCTGACATAATCCTCCGTCTCGTTTCCTCTACAGAAGATTTAACAGTGGAGATGATGGAGGAGGCGAGGGATGAGATCCTCTCCCGACCTGGATTGAGCAGCGTCAAGGCGGTCGAGGATGATCGGGCATATATCCTCAGCAGTCCCGTGACAACCGGCGTTCGCTCAATAATAGGAGAGCTTTACCTCGCCAAATGGTTCCACCCCGACTTCTTCGAGGATATCGATCCTGAGGAGGTTCATGAAGAGCTGATCCAGGAGCTCTTCGGCCAGAAACTGGAGGGGGTGTATGTCTATCCATGAGCGAAGATGAAGTCTTCGATGCCGAGGAGGTCTACGCCAGGGCTTCCTGGAAGAAGACCCTTTTCACCCTCGTTCTTTTTGTTGCGGTCGCTCTCCTAGCAGTCTTCGCGATATCCATGGGCGCAGCGTCTCTGGGGATGGGCGAGTCCTTCCGCGTCGTCTTGGCCCAGTTCATGCCCACTGAAGAGGTCAGCACCTTTGCCCAGGTGGTCGTCCTCCAGCTGAGGCTTCCGAGGATACTAATGGCGGTCATCACGGGGATCAGCCTCGGCGTTGCCGGCGCAGCGATGCAGGGCGTTCTCAGGAACCCGCTCGTCTCACCCTACACCCTGGGCCTCTCTTCGGGGGCGGCCTGCGGAGCCGCCATAGCCATCGTTCTGGGCGTAGGCGTCTTGGGGCCGGGCCGGTATATCATCGCCATCAACGCCTTCCTCTTCAGCCTCCTCACCATGGTCATCGTCTACGGGATATCCCGGATGAAAGGGACCTCTATTGAGACGCTGATCCTCGCAGGTGTGGCTATGGGCTACCTATTCTCGGCCGTGATATCTCTTCTCAAGTACGTATCGGGCCACGAAGAGCTGAGGGAGGTCGTATTCTGGCTGATGGGTGGCCTCTACACCTCCCGATGGGAGAACGTGATCATCCTCATCCCGACTGTGCTGATACTGACCACGATCCTGATGCGCTACTCCTGGGACCTGAACGCCATGAGCGCGGGGGAGGAGGTGGCATCGAGCCTGGGGATCAACGTCAACCGGGTCAGGCTGACCTGCCTGACCCTTGCCACCATCCTCACCGCCAGCGTCATCGCCTTCACCGGCGTCATAGGATTTATCGGACTGGTCTCTCCTCACGTCTGCAGACTGTTGATAGGAAGCGACCATCGGTACCTCATCCCCTGCTCGGGGCTGATCGGGGCGCTCCTCCTCCTCGCCTCAGATACGGCCTGCAGGACCATGATCTCGCCCACCGAGATACCGGTGGGCATCCTCACATACTTCATAGGAGTTCCCTTCTTCCTTTACCTTCTGGTGAGGAGAAAGAGGCGGTGGTGGCAGTGAAGCTGGAAGTAAGCGATCTGAACTTCGGCTATAATGGCAAGACCATCCTCGACGGCATCTCCCTGGAGATCGAGAAGGGAGATATCGTAAGCCTCGTGGGACCAAACGGGGCTGGGAAGAGCACCCTGATCAAGTGCATAGACAGGATACTGAAACCTCAACGGGGCACGGTCTATATCGATGGAAACGAGGCAGCTCAGCTGAGCTCCAAGGACTTCTCCAAGATGGTGGGATACGTCCCTCAGAGCACGACGGAGGTCTTTCCCTACACGGTTTTTGATATAGTGCTCATGGGAAGAAGGCCCCACATAGGTTGGCGGGTCACCGGAAACGACGTAAAAATCGTCTCGCGAACTCTCAAGTTCATGGGGATCGAGGAGTTCGCATCGAGGTACTTCGACGAGCTCTCCGGCGGAGAGAAACAGAAGATCGCCATGGCGAGGGCGCTGGCCCAGGAACCGGAGGTGCTTCTCCTGGACGAGCCCACCAGCAACCTCGACATAAAGCACCAGCTCGAGGTGATGAACATCGTAAAGAAGCTCGTCTGGGAGAGGAAGATCTCCGCCGTCATGGCCATGCACGATCTGAACCTGGCATCTAGGTTCTCAGACAGCATAGTGATGCTCAAGGATAAGAAGGTCTTCAAGGTGGGGGATCCCAAGTCGATCCTCATCTCCGAGAACATCGAACGGGTCTACGGCGTCAGGGCCGAGGTGATAAAAGACAGCAAGGGCATGCCCTACATCATGCCGATCGAGCCCGTATGACCTTATCCATCACATCCCCGTCGAGATCGATAAGATATACCGAGTTTTGAATATCTCCTAAATTATAACGTCATGGGGTTTAATTGGTATGGAAAAAGTGAAGATAGCATATGCCAGCACTCATCCGACCGATCTATTTCCGCTGATATCAGCCTTCAGGGAGATCATCGATGAGGTTGGCGACGTTGCTGAGCTGCAAGTCAGATCTGGCGAAGATCTGATGACGGCTGGCCAGATCGATGAGTTCGTCCAAATCGCCTCAAAATCTCATCTCGTCATACTTCATCTTCACGGAGGCAAGAAGAGCCTCGCCTGCTTCGATGATCTCGTCTCAGAACTTGAGGCGGCGGGGGTTCCCATCCATGCCCAGGCAACAGCATCCGAACAGGACACCGAGCTCTTCAAGCGATCCACCGTCGATAAAGAAGATTATTGGAGCATAACCAGGTACCTCAACTACGGTGGAAAGGAGAACTTCAAAGGGCTCTTACTTTACCTGGCCCACCGGTTTGGAGGCTTTGATTGCGCTGTGCCAGAACCGGAGAGGCCGATCTGGGACGGCATATACCATCCGGATTTTGATCACGTCCCCACCCTTGATGAATATCTAGAGCAGAGGCACGCGGGAGGCCGTCCCACCGTGGGCATCTGGTTTTATAACGGCCTCTGGCAGTCGGGGAACACCGCCTTTGTAGACAGGCTGATAGCCGAGATCGAGGGGCAGGGGGCAAACGTCATCCCCGTCTTCATGTACAGCCTGAAGGACGTCGAGCTGGGAACCCATGGTGCCGAATGGGTGATGGAGAACTACTTCATGAGGGACGGCCGGCCGATCGTGGACGTTCTGATAAGCTTGCTGATGTTCTCATTCTCCATGTGGGCTTCGGGAGGAGATAAGGAGGCCCTGGCAGGAGAAAACGGGACCCAAGAGGCCTTGGCTGGCGAAAAAGAGGTCTTCCTGACGAAGCTCGGCGTGCCGGTCATCAAGGGGATCATGACCCACAAAACCGAGAAGGAGTGGGTGGAGTCGATCCAGGGGCTGAGCCCCATGGACGTCACCACGAGCATAGCCCTTCCCGAGTTCGATGGACTTCTGATCACTGTGCCTGTGGCAGCGAGAGAGCGCACAGAGAGGGATCCACTGACAGGGGCCAAAGCGACCATTTACATGCCGATCGAGGAGAGGGTCGGTAAGATCGTCCGGCTGAGCCTGAACTGGGCGAGGCTTAGACATATTCCCAGCGAGGATAAGAGGGTTGCCATCATCTTTCACAACTACCCACCAAGAGACGATCGGATCGGCTCCGCCTTCGGGCTGGATTCGCCCGCATCGGTCTGGAACATCCTGCGGGATATGGAGGCGGGGGGGTACCGGCTCGATCGGCTGCCCGAAGATGGTCGGACGCTCATCGAGGAGGTGAGAGACGGCGTCACCAATAACAGGCAGTGGTCTGGCCCCGCCGAGATGGCCACGAGGGCCGTAGATACTGTCTCTGGAGATCTGTACCGGAAGTGGTTCTGTGAGCTTCCGGCCGGAGTACAGAATAAGATGACGGAGGCCTGGGGTCCGCCTCCAGGAGATCTTTTCGTTCACGAGGACAGGTTGATCATCCCAGGCATAATAAACGGCAACGTCTTCATCGGCCTTCAGCCTCCGCGGGGATTTTTGGAGGACCCTGCGGCGATCTACCACAGCCCCGATCATCCCATCCCTCACCATTACTACGCCTACTACCGGTGGATCCGGGATGTCTTCGGCGCAGATCTGGTGATGCATATCGGCAAACACGGATCCCTGGAGTGGCTTCCCGGAAAGGGAGCTGGCCTCAGCTCATCTTGCTTTCCGGATATCGCCATTGACGATCTGCCCAACATCTATCCTTACATCATCAACAACCCTGGAGAGGGGACCCAGGCGAAGAGGAGGAGCTACTGCTGCATCATCGACCATCTGGTTCCAGTGATGCACAACGCCGACTCCTATGAGGAGATGGCGGAGCTGGAGGTGCTGTTGCAGGACTACCAGCACGTCGTCTCGGAGGACCCGGGAAAGACGCAGGACGTGCAGAGAAGGATCTGGGGGAAGGTCTCTGAAGCGAAGCTCGACCACGACCTCTTGGTGAACGAAGTGGCCGCCTTCTCGGATTTCGACAGCTTCCTCGACCGGCTCCACGATTACATCCACGAGATGGCTGACACCCAGATAAGGGACGGGCTTCACATCTTTGGAGAGCCGCCCGAGGGCTCGAGGCTCGACGAGTTTCTCGTAGCCCTCACCAGGCTATCCAACGGCAGCGTCCCCTCGATGAGAGAGGCGCTGGCAGAGCTCTTGGGCCACGATTATGACGAGCTTCTGAGAACCAGGGGACAGAAAGGCGGCCACATCATCGAAGAGGTTCATTGCCTCTCCCTCAAGCTTGTAGAGCGTTTTCACCAGGAAAACTTCAGCCCCGACGTGATAGAGGCCTTAGAGGACGAGGTGCTGGGGAAAAGAAGCGAGAAGATGGAGCTGGTCCTCGATTATATCGGAAGATCCCTCGTCCCGAGGATAAGAGCGACCACCGATGAGCTGACTGCCGTCCTCGCCGCTTCTCGGGGCGGCTTCGTTTCGCCAGGCCCCTCGGGGGCGCCCACCCGAGGGATGGCCGATATCCTCCCCACCGGGAGGAACTTCTACTCCGTCGACCCTCAGGCGATACCATCTCCCGCTGCATGGAAGGTGGGCGTATCCCAGGGCGATGCCCTCCTCGAACGTTACCTGAAAGACGAGGGCAGGTATCCAGAGAGCGTCGGCATGGTAATCTGGGGGACCGGCACCATGAGGACGAAGGGGGACGACGTCGCCGAGGTCCTCTATCTGATGGGCGTAAGGCCAGTGTGGGAGGCCCAGAGCGGGAGGGTGGGGGGGATCGAGCTGATACCTCTGGAGGAGCTGGGCCGCCCCAGAATCGATGTGACGCTGCGGATAAGCGGCCTCTTCCGCGACGCCTTCTCCAACATAGTCGCCCTCATCGACGAGGCGGTGGAGATGGTGGCAGGCTCGGGCGAGCCCCATGAGGAGAACTATCTCGCCATGCACGTCGCCGAGGACGTAAAAGAGAAGATCGCTGAGGGGATCGATCCTCTCCAGGCGAAGGAGGAGGCCTGCTATCGGATATTCGGCTGTCGCCCCGGAGCTTACGGCGCAGGCGTCTCCGACGCCATCGACTCCAAGAACTGGAAAGACGAGCACGACCTCGCCGAGATCTACGTCAAATGGGGCGGCTACGCCTACGGCCGACGAAACTACGGGATCACCGTTCCGGACGATTTTCGGAGAAGGTTGAGCCGCCTCGACCTGACCGTCAAGAACGAGGACACCCGCGAGTACGACATGCTCGACGGCGACGACTTCTACTCTTATCATGGCGGCATGATAGCGGCCGTCAAGGCCCTCAAGGGAGAGCTTCCCCGCTCCTACAGCGGCGACAGCTCCGATCCGGATCGGGTCAAAGTCAGAAGCACCTTCGAGGAGACGAAGCACATATTTCGCGCCCGCATCCTCAACCCCAAGTGGATCGAGAGCATGCAGCGGCACGGCTACAAGGGGGCAGGCGACCTCTCCCGGCAGGTGGACATAGCCTTCGGCTGGGACGCCACCGCCGAGGTCCTGGAGGACTGGATGTACGAGGCGCTCGCGAGTAAGTACGCTCTGGATGAGAAGATGCAGGAGTGGCTGAAGGATGTGAACCCTCACGCCCTCATGAACATCGCTGAGAGGCTGCTTGAGGCGATAGACCGGGAGATGTGGGACGCCACCGAGGAGATGAGAGAGGAGCTGAGGGGGATATACCTGGAGATAGAGGGGATGCTGGAGGATGGATAGCGCCCCGGATCGATGAGAGGAAAAAGAGCCCTAATGAGCCCGATGACTCTTGCGTTTGAGTCGAAATCAGAAGAGGAACGATGATGAATAAAGGTAATTTGGCCACCAGCAGAGAGGTATCCCGTTCACCAGGCAGGATAGTCTCTTTGACGCCATCAGCATCAGAGCTGATCTGCATATTGGGCGGCATGGATAAGATAGTGGGACGAGATGATCACTCAAGTTTTCCTCCTGGCCTCAATGAGAAGCCGCCTTTGGGGAGCGGTATTCGCGGGACGATCAGGATCGAGGAGGTGCTGGATCTCGATCCCGATGTGGTGGTGGCCGGAAGGCGGCTTCCTCCGGAGACCGTTGAGGTGATGGATGCGGCGGGCATACCCATGCTCCTCGTCGGGACGAGCTGCGAGACGGATTCGCTCATAAAAAACGTTCGTTCTTTGGGCGAGATGATGAACGCCAACGAGAAGGCAGGAGAGCTCGTCGGTTTTATTCAAAGATATAGAGATCTGGTTTTGAGCCGGACAAGAGACCTGGACGTCGAGGATAAGCCCCGGGTATACCACGAGTGTGCCTTCGGAAAGTACAAGACCACCGGATCTGGCACCGCGGCGGATCTGTGCATCGACCTTGCGGGCGGCCTGAATATCGCGGAGGATGAGCTTTTGGAGGAGCAGGTCGTGAGCGGAGATTGGGTGGCTGGGAAGAACCCGAATGTAATAATATCCCAGGTTTCGAGCTCAGTTCTCCCTGCCGAGGATCCGCTGAAGGGAAAGAGGGATGAGATCCTATCGCGGCCGGAGCTGAAAAGGACCGATGCCGTGCGGAGCGAAAAGGTCTATGTATCCCATCTCACCCTGAGGCGGGGGCCTCGATTGATTGGATACCTTCTCTATCTTGCTCGATGGTTCCACCCCTCACTCTTCGAGGACATCGATCCGGCGGCAGTGGAGAGAGAGATGCTCCGGAGGTTCTACGGGATCAGCCTGGAGGGGATCTGGACCTACCCAGAGATATGACGATCAACTTATGGAGACAAAACAATGAATGTGAAATTTTCGGGATTCGTCCTCATATCCCTCATGCTTTTGAGCTGTCTGGGAATCGTCGAGGGCGCTGAGGCAGAGACGATCACCATCGTCGATGGCATGAACAGATCGGTAGAAGTCCCATGCCCGCCGGAGCGGATAGTCTCCACTACCGCCTCGGCATCGGAGCTGATCTCTATCTTCGGCGGCATGGACAATATCGTCGGCCGGGATGAGTACTCCACCTTCCCGCCAGTTCTCGAGGAGAAGCCCGTCGTCGGGAGCTACAGCAAGACCACCAACGTAGAGCTGGCGCTGGATCTGGACCCGGATGTAGTGATATCCGATACCAGCATGCTCCCGGAGACGATCGAGCAGATCGAAGACGCCGGCGTCCCCGTGGTGATCGTGGGGATGAACTGCGAGCTTGATTCGATCATCTACAACATCCGGGTGATCGGAGAGATGATGGACGACCAGGAGAAGGCCGAAGAGCTCACCGGGTTCATACAGGGTTACGTGGACCTGATCCAGGAGAGGACCAGGGACCTAGATGAGGATGAAAAGCCCCTGGTCTATCACGAGTGCCGGGAGTACAAGTCCAACGCCGCCGGCACGCCCAAGGACGAGCACATCAACCTCGCTGGCGGAATAAACATCGCCCACGACGAGTCGGTGGAGAGGCCTATCGTCAGCGCAGAGTGGGTGCTGGAGAACGATCCGGAGATAATCGTCACCAGAGTATCCGGCACAGACCCCGCCACCGAGGAGATGCTCAAAGCCAAGAGGGACGAGATCCTCTCGCGCCCCGGCCTGAAGGAGACGAGCGCCGTTCAGAACGGAGAGGTCTACGTCTATCATCCTTTCCTGAGGAGAGGACCTCGATTGGTCGGATACCTTCTTTATATGGGCAAATGGTTCCATCCCGACCTATTCGAGGACGTCGATCCAGCGGCGGTGGAAAAAGAGATGCTCGAGAAGTTCTACGGGATGGAGATGGAGGGGACTTGGGCCTATCCTGAGATATGAGAGCCGGAAAGCGCTCGTCAGTAACATGATGATATGAAGCCACATGGCTGATCCGTCTGTTATTGGTTCCTGGGCGGAGCCGCAGAGATTCCATCCTCTCATCGATATGCACGGCTCCACCAGGGCCCGTAAAATTTCAAACCCAGGAGATATTATGCAAATAATGATCAAAACTGAGCATCTCTCGAAGGAGTACGGCGGCAAGAAAGTGGTCGACGATCTCGACCTGGGGGTGAACCACCAAGAGACCTTCGGCTTTCTCGGCCCGAACGGAGCTGGCAAGACGACGACCATCCGCATCCTCACCACCCTCACCAGGCCGACATCCGGCCGCGTCTGGATCAACGGCTTCGACGGGGTGGAGGAGGCAGCGAAGGTGAAGGGAGAGTTCGGGATAGTCCAGCAGCACCTCAGCCTCAACAGGGAGCTTTCCGTCCGAGAGAACCTGGACCTTCATGCGCGGCTCCACCACCTCGGCAAGGCCGAACGGCGGGACCGAATCGACGAGCTCCTCGATTACGTGGACCTGGCGGCGTATTCAGATCATCTGATCGATAGGATCTCGGGAGGGATGAAGCGGAGGGTGATGATCGCCCGGGCCCTTATTCACCGACCAAGGCTCCTCATCCTCGACGAGCCCACTGTGGGGCTGGACGCCCAGACCCGCCGAAGAATTTGGGACATCATCCGGAGGATGAACTCGGACGGGACCACGGTATTTCTGACCACCCACTACATTGAGGAGGCGGAGGCTCTCTGCGATCGGGTGGGAATAATTCATCAAGGCCGTATGATATCCCTGGGCAGCCCCCTGGAGCTGCGAAAGCATCTGGGCCTGGCCGTCGTGGAGCGAAGGAGAAGCGGCGACGATACCGAGTACCGCTACTTCCAAGACAGAGGCTCTGCGACAGAGTACGTCCAGTCGCTCCCGTCCAGCACAGAGAGGATCGTCATGAGAGAGTCGAACCTGGAGGACGTATTTGTGGAGCTCACCGGCCGGAGGGTCTCAGAATGATGGTCGTTGACGCATACTCGATCCTCTGGGCGGATCTGATGGTCCTCAAACGCCGGATGGCTAGGTATCTCGTCACCACCCTGATCAGCCCCCTCCTATACCTGGTGGCCTTCGGGTGGGGGCTCGGCCGCGGAATCTCCGTCGAAGGGGCGAGCTACTTCGAGTTCGTGGTGCCAGGCATCATCGCCCTAACTGCGATGAACAGCAGCTTCAACGGCGCTGGGACGAGGCTGAACGTGGACAGGCTCTTCTTCAAGAGCTTCGACGAATGTCTCATGGCCCCCGTCAGCCCCCTCTCCCTCCTCCTGGGAAAAGCGATGATCGGGGTCGTGCGGGGGCTTATAAGCTCCGCCGCCTTCATGATCGTCGCCCTTCTTATCGCTCCCGCCTTCTCCGTGGACCCTCTCTTCCTGGTCAGCCTTCTGGTCACATGTCTGGCCTTCGCCTTCTTGGGCGTTCTGGCGGCCCTCCTCGCTAAGTCCCACGAAGACATGGCCACCTTCGGGAGCCTGATCCTTCTGCCGATGACCTTTCTCGGCGGCACCTTCTTCTCGGTGAGCCAACTCCCAGACGCGCTGAAGTTCGCTCTCTACGCCCTTCCCCTCACCCATTCGAGCACCTGCCTCCGGGCTGCAGCCCTCGACCAGCCCTTCCCCTGGGAGTCGCTCCTTGCCATCGGATCTTTCTGGCTCGTCTTCTTCGTCGGATGCAACCTGGTCTTGAAGAGGGCCAGCATCTAAGCGGATCGATTTCGGGATTGGGATGGCCATGTCGAGCTATCGATGCGACGGGAAAGAGGGCGGCGGGAACGGTCTGAGGCTCCTGGTCCTCGGCGTCACCGCCGATTGTAACCTCCGATGCAGATACTGCTCCGCTCGCGGCGGGGAGGAGAAGGCGCATATGAGCGAGGAGGTGGCTAGGCGGGCGGTGGATCTGATGGCGGAAAGATCGAAGAAGTTCAAGGTCCAGTTTACGGGAGGTGAGCCGCTCCTAAACCTCGACCTCATCGAGAAGGTCGTCCTTTATCTGGAGGAGGGTGGCGCTGATGCCCTTTGTCAGGTCCAGACCAACGCCACCCTCATCACCGCCGAGATGGCCGACCGGCTCAAAGGCCTGGGCATAGGAGTTGGTGTGAGCCTCGACGGTCCGCCCGGCTCTGACGACCTCCGCCCGTCTGCCGATGGGGGCGGGTCTGTCGGGGCGGCGGTGGCTGGCATAAAGAATCTGGGCGATGCCGGCATCAGGGTCGGGATGACCTGTGTCCTCGCCGCTTCGAACTTCATGAAGCTGCCTGCCCTCGTCGAGCTGGCCAGCTACCTCGGAAACGTCGACGGCATAACCCTCGACCCCGTGAGGCCCGTTGGGCGGGCTGGAAGGGAGATGGTGCCCGATCCAGCTACCGCGGCAAGGTATCTGGACATGGCCATCGATCGGGCCGAGATGATCTGCCAGATGGGGGGGAACCGGGTGAAGTTCCGGGAGCTCGAACGGATGAAGCTCGTCCTCTCCGCCGGAAATAGGCGCCTCTGCCACTGTCAATTCGATGCGTGCCAGTCCCTCGTGGTGACGCCGGGGGGAGAGGTCTATTCCTGTCCGTCCCTGCTTAGTCCTGAGTTTCGACTGGGCGATATTATGGACCCTTCCATCGGAGGAGGTCTTCTGGAGGGATTAAAAGACGCCAGAGATATCATCGAGCCACATCTCCCATGCCGAAGATGCCCCGACTTCTGGCTCTGCGGCGGGTCCTGTCCTGCGTACTCTTTCAGCATGAGTGGCGACGTGGGACTTGAGTGCGCCATCAAGGGGGTCTTCATGAGGCGCGCCCGGGAGGCGGCAACGATGGATGAACAACTCTGAAGAGCTCCCCCTTGAACGACGACGCAATCAAAAAAATGGTTGTGGCTGATCCCTCTCTGCTCTCTCTCAGACGACCTTCTTTCCCGCCGTCGGCCCCCACATGGCGTTGAAGACCTCCTCCACCTTCACCACCACGGCGGCCTTCGCCGGAAGCTTGTTGTTGACGGCTAAAACCCACTTGGTCATCTCGTCGAAGTACTCACCCTCTTTATGGACCGCCGCCGTCCCCTTGATCTGGAATGACTTCTTCGTCGTGGTATCGTAGCAGAGGATCGACACCTTGGGGTTCTCTTCGAGGTTTGCCGCCGTCTTGTAGAAGAAGTTGTCCGCGATCATGATCGTCTCGTCGTCGAGGACCTTCAAAAAACCGACGTAGACGACGTTTGGGGTGCCGGAGGCGTCGGCGGTGGCGACGGGGGCGGGCTTCTGCTTCTCCAGGGTCTCTCTAACGTCTGCTGGCATCTTGACCAATTTAATCACCTATCATCAAATAGAATAGCAATATATTTATTCTTTACGTCGGAAAGGAGGAGTTCGAAGAGATCTGAAAGATAATCCGGAACATTAATGAGCCCGACAGAGACCGGCGCCCAGCCTCGCCTCAAGGCCCGTCGAGGACGGGAGGGGCGACAAGAATAGAAACAGAAAATGAGGGGATAAAACGGGGGGGAGGAAGGGTCCGGCCCGAAGGGAGCGCGGCCCAGATCAGGCGATCCTCTCGCCGGCGGTGGGGCCGGAGTTGGCCTCGTAGACCTCCTCGACCTTGAATATCACGGCCCGCCTCATCTGGAGGTCCGCCCTTCGGGCCCGGACCGACGCCGCCATCTCCTCGAAGATCGGCCCCTCCTCCGCGAAGGTCACCTTTCCCTTGATCTGGTAGGACCTCCTGGGGTCCTTCGTCCAGCAGACGACCGAAGCCCAAGGGTTCTCCGCCAGGTTCGTCGCGGTCTTGTTGAAGAAGTTGTCCGCAAAGACGAGGGTCTCGTCGTCTTTTATCTTCAATATCCCCATGAAGACGACGTTCGGCTTTCCTTCGGAGGAGGAGGTGGCGAAGGGGATCGGCCACTGCTTCTCCAGGGTCTCACTCACCTCGGGGGGCATCTTCACCATTCTATCATCACCACTGTTCAAGCTGACTGCAGTTTATTTATCCCTTGCCTCTCGGGCTGACTTTATAAAATGGCTCGGAAAGAGCCGATAGGATGCTCCGTGGAAGTGGTTGTAGGAGGCGACGAGGTTCCCATCGACGATCCCGTCTCTCCCCCCATCGATCCCCGTCCCCCGCCGGAGGTGGATGGCGTACTCGACTTTGGCTTTTGCGTCGTCGTCAATGACCAGCTCCGAGTGGTGAAACTCGTGGCCCAGGAATGTCGCGCCCTGGGGCCCCATGGAGCAGTCGCGAAGAAACTTCCCCTCAGTGTAGCTGACGATCCTGCGGCCCCCCCTTCTGGTCTTTGCCGGAACCAGGCCGACGGCCGGAAGGGCCTCGCCGCCCCAGTCGATCTCCTCGCAGAGGTACATCAGCCCCCCACATTCGGCGAAGATGGGTATGTCGTCCTCGTGGGCCCGCCTGATCGACTCGATCATAGATCGGTTCTCCGAGAGCTCCTTTGCGTAAAGCTCGGGGTATCCGCCGCCGATGTAAAGGCCGTCCACCTCCGGGAGGCTGTGGTCATGGACTGGGCTCACCGGGACGACCTCCGCCCCCGAGAGCTCGATCAGCTCGAGGTTGTCCCGATAGTAGAAGTTGAACGCCTCGTCCAGGGCGACGCCTATCCTGACCCCCTCGCCCTGGCGGCTGGGCCGGTAAAGGTCCGGCTCCGGCTCCTCCAGGGGCACTGCCTCGGCGGCGATCTCCAGGATCCGGTCGATATCCAGCCCCTCCTCCACCACCCGACGGATCTTATCCAGCCGCTCGACGAACCCGGCGTGTCTCTTCTCCCCCTCCAGCATCGGGACGAGCCCCAGGTGGCGCATGGCTAGGTGCATCGCCTCGTCCCGGGGGATGACGCCGACGACCTCGACCCCGGCGTGATCCCGGATCGCGGAGATCGCCTTTTCAGCGTGGCGACTGCCTCCGACCTTGTTGAGGATGACTCCCTTGATATCGACGGCGGGGTCGAAGTCGATGTAGCCCTTCACCAGAGCCGCTGCGCTTCTTGTTATCGACCTCGCGTCCACCACCAGGATCACCGGAGCCTTCAGCATTTTAGCGATCTGGGCTGTGCTGCCGCGGTCGCCGTCGTACCCCTCGTAGAGCCCCCGGACCCCCTCGATGACGGCGACCTCCGCCCCCTCGGCAGCGTGGGCGTAGACCTCCCGGACCGTCTCCTCGGGCATCAGGTGGCCGTCCAGGTTCCGGCACCAACGGCCGGTGATTCCGGTGTGGTAGCTCGGGTCGATGTAGTCGAGGGCGACCTTGTAAGACTGGACCGTTAAATCCCTGCTCCGGAGGGCCGAGAGGAGCCCAGCCACGATCGTCGTCTTGCCGCTGGAGCTTCGGTCCCCGGCCAGGAGGACTCGCGGGATCTCGGAGCTCATATCAGGGACAGCTCCCGGAGCCTCTCGTCGTCGATGGGCGAGGGGTGCCTCGGCTTTGAGTCTCCCGCGACGTGCTCCGCCAGCCTCCGGTAGACCTCGGCGATCTCCGAGTCGGGCGCCCCCTCGATCACCGAGACCCCCCGCCGCTCACACCTCTGGACTATGGGGTCTTTTGGGATGTAGGCGACCATCTCGCTTCCGAGTTCTCTTGCGAACTTCTCCACAATCTCCCGCTCGCCCGCAGCCTCCCGGGAGTTGCATATCACCCCCGCCAGGGGGGTATTCAGCCTCTTAAGCCCCCGGCATATGTTGTTTGCCGCGTAGATCGGCATGTACTCCCCCGAGGTTATGATGTAGGCCTCGGTGACGAGCCCCTTCCTTATGGGGGCGGAGAACCCGCCGCATACGATGTCCCCCGGCACGTCGTAGAGGGTCAGGTCGATCTCGTCGAGGACCTTCGAGACCTTCCTGAGAAACTCGATGGCGACGATGATCCCCCGGCCGGCGCAGCCGACGCCGGGCTCCGGGCCCCCCACCTCGATGCACCTGACGCCGCCGTACCCATCGAAGACGACATCCTCCTCGGCGATCTCGCCCCCGGCCCGGATCAAGTCCATCATCGTCGGGATCCTCCTCCCGACGAGGGTTATCGTCGAGTCGCTCTTGGGATCGCAGCCGACCATCAGCACCCGAAGACCCTTCTCGGCACAGGCGGCCGCTACGTTGGAGGCGGTGCAGGACTTTCCGATCCCCCCTTTGCCGTATATCGCAACATGCTTAACCTGGGACATGTTCTATCTCCAGAACGCCCTGAGCTTCGCCATCGGATATACAGCTTATCCAAAATTGGTGTTACGGGGGCTATGGGAGATCCGGAAGAGATCCGACCGAACTTCGGGGGCATGAATTTAAAAGTCGACTCTGATAGATGGATGGGGGGAGGGCGCAGCCTTCTGGTCCTCCTGAGCCTTTTGGCGATGGCCCTGGAAGCCTCAGCCCAGGTGCCGATGGCCGAGGTCCGAGGCTCGTTCTCCGACGGGAACGGGAGCTGGGACGCCGAGAGCTTCGGTTGGTTCTACTACGACCTGGACGAGGGGGTCGGCGGCGAGAGGCTCACCGTCGAGGCCGACGGGCGACGGGTCCGGGAGGGTCACCTTTCATATTCGAGCAGGGTCTGGACCGAGGAGTTCGACTTCCCCGGGTGGGGCCGCTACCAGGCCGTCGCCTTCCTGGGGGAGAGGTACCTGGCGGGCTATCTAAAAAGTAACTTCACCGACGCCGTCTCCGCCCTGGAGGAGGGGGAGCTCCGGGAGGTTCTGATAGACTATGAGGGGATCCAGACCGCCACCTCCAGCTCCCCACTATTCCTCGAAGGCGGCTACTGGATCGAGGTGGCGGGTGCCTCCTCCGACGGCAAGATCGTCTACCTGATCCTGAAGAAGAACGGCATCGAGGTGGATCGGGCGGTGGTGAGGGTTGGGGATACCTACGTATACGAGGTGGGCGACGACGACCTGCCCATCATCCTCGCCCACGTCAGCGCGGCGATGCAAGGGATCGATATGGCGATCGTCGACGTCGACGGCGTCTTCCAGGTCCAGGACGTCCCAGCCTTGAAGCTCGAGACCGGCGACCTGGTAGGTCAGATGGAGGTGACGACCTTGTCGGTGGGGAGGATCGAGCTTGAGAACGCCGTCGAGATCGTCCTTCGGCGGGGGAGCACCATCCCCCTCGCCGGAGGCCTGATGCTGAGGGTGAGAGACGCCGACGACCTGATCTACTATCCTCTGGGGACGATCACCGAGTACGGCGTCCACGAGATCAGGGGTCCGGTGAACAGCGAAGAATCCCAGGTGCCCATCAGCACAGCCGCCGGAGATTTTGTAGGATACGCCCAGGCCCGATGGAACTATGCAAATTTCACTGGTTTTTATTTTGATGATGATAAAAAGATAGGGTCGGAGACATTGATAATTCACAAAACCGACGGCAGGTATATAAGAACGATACGAAGCGACGGGAGGAGGTTGGTGGATGGAATGGAGTACCTATGCCTCGTCCATGACACGGATTTCGAGTTCGATCCCTGGGGCAGCTATAAGGTGCTCTGTTTCCTCGGAGACGTGTGGTTTGTCGGTTATGGGCCCGGCGCAACGCTGGACGTCGAAGAGATCAGCATGCTGGAGCGAGACCAGCTAGGCCGAGTTCTCATCGACTCCGACCAGAGAGATATGGCCGTGGCGGGAGATGTCTATTACCTGGGGGAGGGATATACTCTCCTCATCCGGGACGTCGTAAAAGACGACGTCAAGAAAGACGAGATGTTCATCGAGTTGAGGAAGAACAATCAATTGTTGGACTCTGCTGTGATCGAATCAAACTCCACATACGTCTACGAGAGGGACGTAGGCGACGTGGAAGATCTCCCAGTAATCGCTCTGCATGTGGAGAGCATCTTCAGCGACATGGGGAATCAGTTCGCCATAATCGATGGGATCTTCCAGATATCAGATAGCCAGGTTCTGTCCATCGAGCCGGGGGACGACCTTGGTGAAATGACGGTTCTGTTAACCGATCCCAATCTTGGAATTTATATGGGGAATCTCGAGGATATCTTCCTCAGGCGCGACTCCGATGTGAACATCCTGCCAGGGATGAGGATATCGGTAGCCGACAACAGCACCCTGCGATATCACATATACAATAACGAGTACGTGGTCCCGCTCCCAGAGCTGGTGGACGTGTACCTCCCCACTGAGCCGGTCCCCTCGGGAGGGGTGGCGAACTTCTCGATCTTCGTCAAGGCTGGGGATATCATCAGCGTCACCGCTGAGACCGTCGACTCCAGAGGCCTGCGGGTGATCCTGGGAGACCTGACCCGCTCGGCGGTCGGGGCCAGGGACCAGTGGCTCTACTCCTGGCAGTGGAACGCCACCGTCCCCGCCCTCAGCGACGACGGGACCCGGCTCCCCGAATCGGATCTTCAAAGCGGAGTCCTGAAGCTGAACAACACCACCCAGCCGGTCCCGGTCTTCGTGAGCTTCGACGCCTCCGGGAGGATCAGCCTGATCCGGGACTCCGCGGGAGAGATATACTACATATCCCCCTCCGAGTACGATAAACTCGGGGCCAACTCCAGCTACGCCGAGATGGCCTCCGACGAAGCGGTTCGGAGGAGGTACGTCAAGGTCGAGCCGGGGGCGAGCGAGATCAGGTTCATTCAGGTCGCAAACGGCACCGCGGTCCTCGACGAGACGCCCCATGGGCTGTGGTTCTCGCCCCAGGGGATGGAGCCCCACATCGTGCGGGTCGGAGCCCCGCCGGGACGGTACGAGGTCCGTCTGAGGGTGGAGAACGCCATGGACGCCCTCCAGGTGACGGGCCTCTACTTTGAGGTCTCGCCGCGGGATCTCAGGTCAGCCGCCGTCGGATCGGCCTCGGTCGCCGTCGGCGAGAGGTTCATCCTCCCCCTGGAGATCCCGCCATCGGAGAACAGGACCAGAATGACCCTCACCTATGATCCCCGGCACATGACCTTCGAGGCGATCGAGGATGGTGGCGATGGCGGTTGCGACCTCCGCCCGGACCTTTCGGAGGAGGGGGAGATCGGCCTCGACATCCCTGGAAACTGCTCCGCCTTCAACCTCACCTTCCGGGCCGGCATGGCGGAGGGGGATAGCGAGGTGCGAATCAGGGAGATGGAGGGGGCAGAGGTCCGCAAGATCAGTAACGGGACCGTGAACGTCACCGCCCCCGCGGAGCCGAGGGGGAGGACCCCGGCTCCGGGGGCGGCCTTCTCCCTCCTGGCGGCGGGGGCGGCCTTCGCTCTGGCGAGGCGGTGGAGAAGGTAGATCCTCAGTCTACCATCGCCAGGCGCCCTCAGCAGGGCAGGGGCCGGTCACCGCCCCAGGGTGGATCTGATCCCGAGAGCCGTCCTACCACAGCCACCACCCCAGGGCACCATCCATTTCGGAGAGAGCCCAGCGGTCATCCGATCCGGTGGCCATCACCGGGACCGGACCGCTTCGGCGACGAGCTCCGCCGCCGAGACGGTGCTGACCGCCTTCTCCAGGGTGTCGGTCGCGATGATCGCCTCGACCCCTGCTCTGCACAATTTCAGGACGGCGCTCCCCGTCAGGACCGGATGGACCGAGCCGAGGTAGACCCGCTTCGCGCCGCTCGCTCTAAGGATCGAGATCGCCTGGGCCATCGTCCCGCCGGTGGCGATCATGTCGTCGAGGATGACGACGTCCCTTCCGGCGGCATCGATCTCCTTGGGGGCCATGGAGACCTCGGTCCCGCTGTGCCTCGTCTTCTCCAGGTAGTCGTAAGGGACCCCGAGCCTCTCCGCGGCGGCCCTGGCCATCCGGACCGCCCCCTTGTCGGGGGATATGATCACCGGGTCGTCGAGGCCCAACTTTCCGATCTCGTCGGCGAGGAGGGGCGTTGCGTCCAGGTCCGTGGCCTGGTGTCGGAAGTTCTTGAGGACCGACCGATCGTGGATGTTGACGGTGAAGATCCGGGAGCCCTCGGCGAGGAAGGAGTCGATGGCGACGGCCATCGCCCTCGCCGAGAGGGGCTCTCCCGGCTTGAACTGCTTGTCCTGGCGGGCGTACCCAAAGTACGGTACCACCAGATCGATCCTCCTCCCCCGGCAGACGTCCAGGAGCTGGAGGAGCTGGATTATGTCCCGGTCCGACGGGGTGCTCTGGACTACGACGATCCCATCGTCGAGGTCGGAGCAAACCTGAGTATAAGCCTCGCCATCGGGAAAACTGCTGTACTCGCACAAAGCCAGATCTTCTTTTAAAATTGTCGCTATCCTACCCCCCAGAAGCTGGGAGGATGGTCCACCGATGATCATCAACAATCGCCCCTGTACCTGAGTTGAGTTTTATTTATAAAATTTGATAGTTCTGTGGTCGGCCTCGGCCGATCCCATCAGCTTCCGACCACCTTCATCTCCGCCTTGACGGTGGGGACGACAAACGAACCCACCATCCGCGCGTCCGTCCCGACCCTGATCGACGAGAGGAGGTCGAATACGTTCCCCGCCAGCATCAGAGACCGGATCGGTTTTTCGGCGGCGCCGTCTTCGACCACGAAGACGTTCCTGGCTTCCACCGAGAAGTCCCCTGAGATGGGGTTTGCGGTGTGGGCCCCGATGACGCCGGTGACGAGGTAACCCCGATCCATCTCCGCCAGGACGTCCTCAGGATCGACGGAGGAGACCGTCAGGTTGGTGGTTCCGATCCGAGGAAGCCCAGCGTAACCCGGCCGGTCGGCGTTCCCGGTGCTCTTCGTCTCCGTCGGCTCTTTCCCGGCGGAGTAGGTGTCGTAGAGGTAGGACCTGAGGATCCCCCCCTCCACCAGGGTCGTCCTCTGAGAGGGGACGCCTTCGCCATCGAAGCTGGAGGTGGCCATCCCTCCAGGAAAGAGGCCGTCGTCGACGATCTTTAAGCACTCCTCCGCCACCTCCTCCCCGATCCTTCCTGCCAGGGACGACCTTCCCTTCTGGACTTGGTCCCCAAAGGTGGAGGGGACGAAGGCGTTCTCGAGGATATCGGCGAAGGCCATCGGTCCCAGGAGGACCTGGGCCGTCCCCCCCTCGCCCCGGGATCCGCCGAGGGACCGCACCGCCAAGGAAGATGCGGACCTTCCGACCTCCGATACGTCTCTTGGGGCCGATCTGGAGTTGGCAAAATCGTAGCCTGTAGCTGCGGTGCCATCGGCGCCCCTGGCGACCGTCTCGATGAAGGCGGTGAAGACCGTCCCCCTCTCGGAGAGCTCTAGGCCATTAGAATTGATCAGAATCTCCGAGCCCGATACGGCGGTGACGCCCCCCGAGACGGGCTCTGCCCCAGAGATGGCTGACGCGCCCTCGATGAGGGTCGCCGCGAGGTCGAGGCAGTCCTCCGGGCCCATCTCCGCCGTCGCTGGATCGTAGACGTCCCGGGGGCGGGGCAGTGCCCCAGAAAAGGGAAGGGATCGCCATTTATCGTCAGGGCCCCGGGCCCTGGCAGCCCGAACGGCTCCCTCGGCCACCAGGTTGAGTTTGGAGAGGTCGCTGGTGGCCGAGAAGCCAACCGCCCCCCTCAGGACGGCCCTGAGGCCGAGGCCTCGGGACCGGCTCTCGCTCGCCATCTCCACCCGATATCTCCGGAGGTCAACGTCGACGGTTTTGACCATAAGGCCGAAGACCTCGGCCTCCTCGGCCCCGGCCTTCTCGGCCAAAGATAGGAGCCGACGAGCGCCCTCGAAGAGATCATCTATCATGGTGACATCAACCGATGTAGCGGAGGTCTTCTTCGCCGCTCGTCTCGAAGGGCATCTGGGCCTTCTCCATCTCCCGGAGCTTGCCTACGATCCGCTCCATCTCCCGCGCCCGCTCCTCCAGGGCCAGCATGTCCACCTCGATCCCCAGGGCCCTGGAGAGAACCCGAAGGACCTCCTGGGCGCTCTTGGGGTCGACGAGATAGCCGCTGGTGGTGCCCATCAGGCAGACGGCATCGATCTCCCTGAGCCGCGAGAGGCCCACCAAGAGGCCACTGACCCCAATGATGCCGCCACCCGGCTCGTTCTCCTGGAAGACGACGCCGTACCCCTTCATCTCCTCGACGAGCTCGAGGCTGTTCGCGGCCCCCAGAACCTGGGGCTTGTCGACGAACTGGCCAGTGCCGTAGCCTCCGAGGGTGTAGATCCTCTTGACCCCGAACTCCTCGCAGAGGTCGAGGAAGGCGCCCGCGAGCTCATAGTGGCCTTCGTTGGTGGCGCTCTGGTAGTCTCCCACCAGGAGGAGGAGGTCGCGATCCTCGCCGCGGTGGACATAGATCTCGTTTCTGACCTGCTTAACCGTCCCGTCGTCCAGGACTATCACCTGGGGGGGGAGGTGGGGCGAGTAGACCTCTATCACCAACTCGGCCTCCAGCTCGTCGATGAGGTGCTCGGCCACCAGCTTTCCGACGTGGCCGACCCCTGGCAGCCCCTCCACCAGGATGGGGTCTTTGAGGTCCAACTCCTTCAATCTGCGAACGGTGGTTTCTCTCATTCGGCCTCCTGGCGCAGGGCCCGCCGGTACCTGCCGTACCGGTCCTCAGGGGAGAACCGGGCAGGCTTCGTCTGGCTGGTGGCAGCGCCGCAGATGGGGCAGATCTCCTTGAGGGTGTAGAGGCCACAGGCCCTGCACCTCTTTATCTTAGACCTCATGCCTGCCTGTGGAAGGCGCCTTCGCCGCCCTGCTTCTCGATGAACTTTATCGCCGCCTGGGCCGCTTTCCGCAGCTCCGCCTCGGCGAGCTTGTAGTCGGGGGCGGTGACGTGGATCCGATACCGAGGAGCTCCAACGTACCTCACGTCCAGGGTGACATCCTCTTCCTTGGTCTTCGCCGCCTTCTTGAGGGCCTTCCTGATCTGCTCCACCCCGTCAGGGGCAGGGCTGGTGAGGTCGACGTAGCCACTGATCTCGACGTAGGGAATCTTGACGTTCTCCTGGGATATCGCCAGGACCTTCTCGGCGTCCTCGGGGCTGAGCCCCGCCTCGGTGAGGGTTTCGACGCCGCGGACGGCGGCATCTTCCAGGGCGACGTAAAGGCTCTCGTACCCTTTGACGAGGTATCCGGTCACCTCGGCGAGGTGCTCCTGGTCCCCCTCGTAGGCCATCTCGAGCCACTTCCAGGCCTTCTGATCCGCCTTCCAGGCCTGGATCTTATCCCGCCTCTGGTGCTCGTTGACGTCTTTGAGAGAGAGGTCGATGTGGTGCCTGGAAGGGTCGACGTTCAGAACCTTGCAGACTATCTTCTGGCCTTCGCGGACGTGATCTCGGATGTACTTTATCCAGCCGCTGGCCACCTCGGATATGTGGATCAGCCCTCTCTTGTTCGCGTACTCGTCCAGGATGACGAAGGCGCCGAAGTCGACCACCTGGTCGACGGTGCAGACCACAAGCTCCCCCGGTTCAGGCCAACCCTCACGCTGCATATCGATCACTCTAGCACTTCGAGGATCTGGGTCTTGATCTGGGCCTTTCCGCCCATCGGCTCCGCCAGGGTCCTGCCGCAGACGAGACACTTGACGACGGTGGCGGCGTTGCCGAAGATGACCTGCTCGTTCTCGCAGTCGTTGCACTTGACCTTCAAAAATTTCGACAGATTTAACCCTCCACCAGATCGAACTTTGAGACCTTGAACCCCTTCCGGTTGTGGGCCTTCTTGCACACGTTGCACCGATATCTGAGGTTCAACCTCTTCGTCGGCTTGTCCCCGCCGGGGACCTTGGAGAACTTCCCAGAGTTTCCTATACCCTGGGCCCGCTGCTTCTGCCTGTCGATGTGGGCCATCGACGTGGCCCGTCCCTTTCGCACCCTCTCCACCACGTGGGTGGTGTGCTTCTTGCAGAAAGGACAATGAGCTTTAAACTCCTTTGGCATCTTCATGGGTTCACACCTGCTTGCATTCGCGAGCTAAATTTTTATTGCATAGGTTCTTGGCGTGTAGAGCCGGGAGCATCACCAGATCTCCCCTTTCGAGAGAGTAACGCCTCCCATCAACGCCAACGAACGTCGGAACGCTCTCCATCATCATCACAAGGGCGTATTCCTGGTCCATACCCCTCTTGGGCGTTAAAGCCCTTTCGGTGGTCGGGCCCTCGACCCTGTTCACTCGGGCGAGGATCGACTCCCTCCCCTCGGTGAGGGCGGTCAAGGCATTCCTGTATATGCGTTCCTCCTCCGGGGTCATCCCCTTGACGGCGACGTCCTTGGAGGCCGAGCCCGCCCGCAGGACCTTCTTCGTGATCTTCTTGATCCGGAGGTCGATGAGCCGCCCGATGGAACCCCGGGCCGCCTTCAGCTCGTCCTCCAGGATCTGGGCCTCGACGGAGTAGGGGTCCTTCACCAGACTGCGATCTCGCTCCAGCTCGGCGAGGTACTCGCCCACCTTCTTATAGAAGCCGGGCTCCAGGGGCAGAAGCTCCGCCGCCTTCCGTTCCTTTCGCAGGAGGTTCACCAGGTCCAGGTCGCTCATCTTCGGCCGTCCTCAACGCCCACGTCGGAGAGGGATATTAACCCCCCTCATCGGTCTAAAGCTTTCCCCAGCTCCGCCACCTTCCGGGCCGCGAGGAAGACGGCCGCATACTGGGGGAGGACCGTCGGCCCCTCCTCCAGGTCGAAGCTCTCGCCCTTCATCTCGATGGCGTAGGGCCCCCGGAGGCAGACCTCCACCGGCCGGTCGCCGAAGACTACGGCGTCGCGGAGGGGGTCGAAGGCCGCGAGCCCCGAGATGGTCAGAGGCGTCACCCGGAGCCCCGTCCCCCCGTGGAGGCTGAGGGGAAACCTTATCAGCCTTTTGACGTCTGTGGTCACCGGCTCGTCGGTCTCGCCCTTTGCTCTGTCTATGGGGAGACCGACGAGCGGATCATCCACCTCAGTTTTATCCTGGCTGAGCTGTACTTGCACCCCTTCCAGGTTCTCCTTTATCAACATCTTCCAGAACTCGGGACTTCCGAACGAGAGATCGATCAGACCTCTATTGATCTTATCGAAGATGTCTTCACCCATCTCATCTTTTGCCATCAGACCTTCATAAAAACGAGCTGCTTTCCGCGTTCCAATCCCCTTTCTTGAAGAGAGCTGCGATATCGCCTCTTCCTTATCAAGGGCATGAATCTGCCTGACGAAGGAGAGAACCGATTTGTTAACCCTCCCCGCCCAACCTGGCGCATCTCCCGGAGGGCATCTAAAGGCGGTCCCCTTTTCTATGCCAAAATCACCCTCCGTGGCCTGCTTATACATGAAACGCTCCAAGTCCAACCCCCTTCCGGTCAGGTAGTCGACGATCTCCCGCCGCTCGCCGCTGCCGAGGTGGGTGACCCGGGGGTCCCGGACGTGGATGTGGTAGCCCCTCCCGCCGGAGAAGACTACCTGGACCTCCTCGGCCCCAAAGCCGAAGTCGCCGGTCAGGAAGTCCAGGAGCTTGAGGGTCTCGGCCTTGACGAACTCGAGCATCTCGTTGTAGGAGGTCGGAGCGTTCCGGAGGTGGTCGGCGTCGAGGTCGAAGATCAGGTCGGCGCCGAGCCACCCCTTCTCCCGCATGGTGGGGGCGGCCGGCAGCTCGTAGATCGCGGCGGAGTGGTAGACGTGGGCAGGGACCGATGTCCGGATGTAGTCGACCAGCTCAGACCTCGTCGAGAAGGACCTGTGCCGATGCATCACGAACTTCGGCATGTCGTCGAAGAGGATGAAGCCCCACTCCCGCCGCTCCATCTGGGGAGGCATCTCCAGGGACGCCTCCAGGTAGTACTCCCTGAACCGGGATCTGAGGAACTTCACCGTCTCGGGCTTCATAGATGGCCCTCCATCGATCTCATCCGCTCTGCCATCGGCCCCTCATCCCTCAAAGGATCTGTAGATTTCGGGCCGCCTATCCGCCAGGGCCGGGATCTCCCTCCGGGCCTCGTCCCTCTCGGCGAGGTCGAGGTCGGCGATGATCAACCCCTCCTCCGCCCCCGCCTCAGCGATGGCCCTCCCCCAGGGGTCGAGGATTACGGAGCCGCCGGAGTGGTCGGGGGCGGCAGCGTTGCAGCCGATGTGGTGGATCTGGTTCTCGATAGCCCGCGCCCGGCAGAGGGTCTCCCAGACGCGCCCCCGCGACGGCGGGAACTGGGCGACGGTGACGAGGAGGTCGGCGCCGGAGAGGGCGAGGCTCCTCGCCACCTCCGGGAACCGGAGGTCGTAGCAGATGGATAGGCCGATCTTCCCCTTGCTGGTCTTCACCGGCGAGATCGTATCGCCGCCGTCGAAGTGCTCCTTCTCGGTCCCGAAGGGGTGGACCTTCTCCTGAAATCCGATTCCACGCCGATCGAGGCAGAAGCCCCTGTTCAGGCGGCCGTCTACTAGTGAGCCTACCATCAGGCAGCCGTGCTCCTCCGCCAGGGACCGGAAGGGGTCGAGGGATGCGTAGGGCGGCCGGTCGGATAGATCCCGCCGATAGCAGAAGCCGGTGAGGAAGAGCTCCGGGAAGACGAGGATCTCGGCGCCCTGGTCGACGGCTTCGGCGGCCATGGCCAGGGCCCTGGCCAGGTTCTCTTCCTTATCGCAGAGCCGGATCTGAAGCTGGATGGAGGCGACCTTCATGATCTGAAAAAAGAGGGCGGAGTATATTAAGATGATTTAAGAGGATCTCCAGGGGTCGCAGGCAGGTCTAAAAAAAGCCGGTTGATATATATCCGAGGAGTACGCCCCACGAGTTAGGATGGAGCGGATAAAGCGGAGGATCCACGAGATTCTGGAGGTGGCGCCCCCCGGCGACAGGTTCAGCAGGGCCGTCAACCTATCGATCATGGCGCTGATCATCCTGAACGTCATAGCCGTGATCCTATCGACGGTGGAGGAGCTGCTCCCCCAGTACGACCCCATCTTCGGGGCCTTCGAGGTCTTCTCGGTGGCGGTCTTCTCGATCGAGTATGCTCTTAGGATCTGATCCTGCACCGTCGACGAAGAGTTCGCCTCCCCGGTCCGGGGGAGGCTCAGGTTTATGAGGACGCCCTTCGCGGTCATCGACCTCGTCGCGATCCTCCCCTTCTTCCTCCCCTTCTTCGTCGCCGACCTGCGGCACGTGAGGGCGATCCGCCTCTTCCGCCTCTTCCGGATCTTCAAGATGGCGAGGTACTCGGAGGCGATGAGGACCCTCGGAAGGGTCCTGACCCTGAAGAAGGTGGAGCTCTTCATCAGCCTCTTCTCCCTCCTGATCCTCCTCGTCTTCTCCTCCACCATGATATACTACGTCGAGCACGACGCTCAGCCCGAGGAGTTCTCCAGCATCCCGGCGGCGATGTGGTGGGGGATCGTCACCCTCGCGACGGTGGGGTACGGAGACGTCTACCCGATAACCCCGGCAGGAAAGTTCATCGGAGCCCTGGTGATCCTCGTGGGTATCGGGATGTTCGCCCTCCCGGCGGGGATCCTCGCCTCCGGCTTCGTCGAGGTGCTGGACGGCCGGAAGGGGAGGGAGAGGGATGAAGGGGTCCGCGAAGTCGAGGTCGGGGCGGCGGTGATCTGCCCCTGCTGCGGGAAAAGGATAGACACGCCCGCCAGCGTGAAGACCGAGGGACGGGGCGGAGCGGGGCAGAACTGAGGCAGAAACCCCAACCCCGCCGACTCACCATCGCATCAGCCTGAACAGATGCAAGACCATTGATATAAAATGATTGTGCCATCGATCAGATAGTTTCTAGCATATCTAGACTGTTTTGTATGCGGTCGCGCCCTAAAATAAGAACTATATTCAGAATAGTTTTCAAGAAGTTAAACAAAAAATGCAAAAATTAAATGAAGAATAGTTTACGATTTTTGAATTAAAAATATGGATAAATACCATATATGTAAACATATTCTCGCAAGTGAGTATAAATTTCAGGTTTAAACTTCGTTCATCTCATATTACATAATGCAAAAGATTTATATCGATGGAGGTGGTTGCAGTTATTCAAGAATATTTGGATATTAGAGGGAAAATGGAGATAATGGGAAGAAAGATGCTCAGGCTGTATCTGACGGATTGGCAAAAAAGAGAGATGATGGACGAAGCTGGGGTTGTGTGCAGCTTCATCGAGCTCGAAAAGGGCACCATTGTAAGGTACGGGATGCTGGCAAGTTAGTATCAATCCATATTTAACAATCAGTATTGAATTTGTGGAGGTAGAGAGATATGGAAGTAAAGGGAAAAAAGATACTCAGGTTGTATCTGACAGACTGGCAGATGAGAATGGTAAAAGATACCTTGGGCGTCGATTGCCATTTCTGGGAGGTACCCATAGACGACCAAGTTTTAAAGTACGGAATCCGAACTCCTCAAAATCCGAAGGTAAAAAGGATGTACCTAACGGATTGGCAAAAGAGAGAGATGATGGACGAAGCTGGGGCTGTGTGCAACTTCATCGAACTTGAAAAGGGCGTCATCGTAAGGTACGGGATGATAACCGATTGACATCACGCAATCGAAATCGATCGATCGTCATTGGCGTGATGGAGGTAGGTGAATATGGAATTTGAAGGGAAAAAGGTAATCAGGCTGTATCTGACAGATTGGCAGATGAGGATGGTAAAGGACACGTTGAACGTCGATTGTCCCGTATTAGAAATACCGATACCCCCCCCATCGTTACCCTGTACGGCATAAGAATACCCAAAAATCCGAAGGTAAAAAAGATGTACCTAACGGATTGGCAAAAGAGAGAGATGATGGACGAGGCCGGTATTTCGTGTAACTTCATCGAACTTGACGATGAAGTGGTTCCAAGGTTTAGGTACGGGCTACCGACAGAATAATCGATGTCAGGAAGCAGTCTTAAGAGAAATGATCGAAATTGTTGGCGGATATGATCGTGTCGGAAGATGCTCAAGAGACGACCTTTGTGGATCAGGAATCTCAGGGAAGTCACCCGTCGAATTCGCCAACAATTTTATCCACAAATTTGTTTGATTAGGAAGGATCTTCTTATTTATATAGACATTTACCAACAGGAGGTGCCTTACATTGGACAATGAGTATACGCCTGAAACATGCGTGTGGGAGCTTACGCTGAAATGCAATATGAGATGTATACACTGTGGTTCTGTAGCAGGAAAAGCAAGAGCAAATGAACTCTGCGTAGATGAATGTCTGGACGTGGCCGATCAGCTTATGGATCTCGGCTCAAGACAGGTCACGTTTATAGGAGGGGAGGTTTTTCTTTATGACGGATGGGAAACGATTGCCAGGAAATTGTCCGATGGCGGTGTGCACGTCAATATCATTACCAACGCGTTCAAATTTGGCGATGACCAAATTGACCAGATTAGATATGCACAGCTGGATAATGTCGGTATATCTGTCGACGGCATGGAAGAAAATCACAACCGAATTAGAAATTCAAATAAATCATTCCAACGGGTGCTGAGAGCCTTTGATCGGCTTTCCAAAGAGGACATTTCAATAGGCGTGGTCACCAGCCTTTTGGACTTCAACTTTGATGATCTGGATGCGATGTACGATCTATTTGTGGAGAATGGCGTATTAGTATGGCAGCTTCAAATCGCTACCCCCATGGGGAACATGGCCGAAAAAAAGGACGTCCTCCTCAATCCTGCGAAGATACCTCGGATTACTGAGTTTATAAAAGATAAACGGAACGAACAAAAAATCAGATTGTACGCCGGGGACGATATCGGATACTACGACGAAAATGAGATGTATCTGAGAAACCGGCCTGGAACGATTTCCTCTTGGAGGGGGTGTCAGGCGGGTCTGAGGGTGGTTGGTATTGACAGCGTTGGCAACGTTAAAGGATGCGAATCTCTGTACTCCGATGAATTCATAGAGGGGAACTTGAGGGAAGAATCGCTCAGGGATATATGGTGCAAAGAGGGCAACTTCGCATATAATAGACAGTTCGATCCCAGCAAGCTTACGGGTACATGCGCCGGGTGTGACAAAGGCTGGATTTGTCGTGGGGGTTGCAGAGGGTCCTGTTACTTCACCACACAATCTCTCTACGAGAATCCTTATTGCTGTTATCCGGGGAGGGCGAGGTCCCATTAATATATAAATCCCCGCCCCACCTATCAACCACTTCTTTCACGAATTAACAAAATTAAAATACGTTGGCACTCAGACACCATCTCCAAAGTCTAACAAATTTATGGCTCTTCGCTATTCTGTGTGGGTAACTTCAGGATAGCGATAAGCGGATTCGATCATGCAAATGCCCGCCATGAATCCCGTTACCGAGTCAGAAGGTAGCGATACATCTCACAATCATCCCTATTCTCGGCAGTCTTGAAGTTATAGGGACCAAGCTACAGGATTGGTGATACCTTAAATACACCCACACAAATCACCGAGATGCCATTCGATTTTTTGTTAATGCGGTTGGGAACAACCATGTGTGCTGAAATTTTCCATTTGATTTAAGATTAGATCATACTTTTCACCGTAAAATTCATATCAGATCAGCTCCCCCATTATATCCAGAGGTGATTGCTCTTGTCAGACAGCAGAACCCCGAGAAGGAAGAAGATGGTGATATCCGACGCCGCCGTGCCCTTCGTCGCCCGGGGCGGCCGGGTATACGGCCGCCAGGTGATCGCCGCCGACCTGGACATCGCTGACGGCGAGGAGGTCCTGGTGGTGGACAGAAACGACCGGATCATAACCACCGCCCGGGCCGTCCTCTGAGGGCCTGTCGGGTCACCAACCTTTTTTTCTTCTGTTTTTCTTGCGCGGGGTCGGAAAAGGATTTCTTCTGCCCCGCCAACGGCCCTCCTGAATTGGGCTGATCCCTCCCTTCGGCCCAAGATCGAGATTCCGGGGCCTTCGATTGAGATCAGATGAGAACCTCGTCCTCCTCCGCCACGGCCAGTCCGTCTACAACCAAGAGCGGAGGTTCACCGGCTGGGCCGACGTCGGCCTATCGCCCACGGGAGAGGCGGAGGCGCGGCGTGCGGGCCGGCTTCTGCGCTCGCAGGGGCTGGAGTACGACATCGCCTTCGCGTCGCTCCTCAAGAGGGCGATCAAGACCCTCTGGCTCGTCTCCGAGGAGATGGAGCTGGAGTGGGTCCCCATCGTCAAGGCGGTGGAGCTGAACGAGCGGCACTACGGGGCGCTTCAGGGCCGGACCAGAGACGAGGTGGCGGCCCAGGCAGGAGAGGAGCAGGTCCGGCTCTGGAGGCGCGGTTTTTCGGCGCCGCCGCCGCCGCTGGAATATGACGATCCCCGCCACCCTCGCTTCGACCGGCGCTACCGCGACCTGCCGCCTGATCAGCTTCCTTCTTCCGAGGCCCTGGCGGACGTCCTCCGCCGGGTCGTTCCCTTCTGGATTGAAACGATCGCCCCGTCGATCAGATCTGGGAAACGGGTCCTCGTCGTCTCCCACGGGAACGCCCTCCGGGCCCTGGTGAAACGCCTCGACGGGATCTCCGACGAAGGTATCGCCGCCGTCGAGATCCCGACGGGCGTCCCCATCGTCTACGAGCTTGATTCAGAGCTCCGGCCGCGGTCCCGCCGCCTCCTCTGCGGCGACGAGGCGGCTAGGGTCTGATCCCACACGGGGGATCAGAGGTTCTCGTTCTGGTAGACGCCCTCGTACCCCTTCTCCGCGGTGGCGCTGAGCCGGTAGAAGGCGAGCTGGATCAGCCGTGCGTCCCTCTTCAGCCGGAGGCCTCCGGGGTTGAAGACGACGAGGAGGGACTGGCTGCGGCCTCGATAACCGGGATCCCAGAGGGCGGTCTCGACCGTCGCCCCGCTCCGCAGAAGGCTCGATCGAGGCCTCGCCAGGGCGGCGATATCCTTCGGTATGGAGACCGCCTCGTTGAAGGTGACGAGGTAAGGTCCGGGGCCGAGGCGAACCCAGCCGGCGTCGTCGAAGGGGATCGCCTCGGTCTTGGAGACCTTCCGATCCCGGTTGTCGTAGTCGACCGCCCCCGCTGTCGCGAACCTCTCGACGGACCGCAAGGTGAGGTCGACCCCGCATGCCTGTACCTGGACCGTCGGATCGATCATCTCCGCGACGACGCCCCGGTCCAGGAGATCTTGAAGCTCTCTATCCGCAATTATGGACAAATCAATAACCTCCGTCCTTCAGCCCTCCCCAGAAGAGATCCTCTTTTCGGTCCCGTCGCCCACGACCATCTGGAAGGTTATATTAACCGCCCCAACAGATCCGAGGAACAATCCGACAAAGAAATATCTGCAGAACAAATAGGCTGGCTGGTGCAGACGTTGTTCGAATGGCTCCTCATCCCCATCTCCCTCGCGATCCTGCTGCTCGTCCTCGCCGCGCCCCTCATAGTGGTATACCTATTCTTCCGGCTCTCGACCGAGGCCTTCTACCAGGTGGGGTTCAGCTACTGGCACGCCCTTCTCATGGTCTTCGGAAGCTTCCTCGGAAGCGCCGTCGACTTCCCCCTCTACTCCGGGATCATCACCGAGTACCCCCCCATATTTATCGAGGCCGCATCCCTCCTATCCCCGGCTCTGGACATCTCCTTCCCCACCACCTT
Organism: Methanosarcinales archaeon Methan_01; assembly: GCA_001602645.1. Taxonomy (GTDB): domain Archaea; phylum Halobacteriota; class Methanosarcinia; order Methanotrichales; family Methanotrichaceae; genus Methanocrinis. Next base: position 27,365 of record LUYE01000036.1, on the reverse strand, counting down.
CCACCCGACTGTCCTGGCGGTGAACCTCGGCGGGTGCATAATCCCCATCATCGTCTCCCTGACGATCCTCGTCCGATGCCGCGTCTCGGCGAGGAGGGCGATCCTGGGAACCCTCGTCGTGGCGGCGATCACATATAAGATGGCGATGCCGGTGGCAGGCGAAGGGATCCTCCTCCCCGTCTACGTCGCCCCCACCCTCGCCGCCATCGCCGGCCTCGTCCTGGCGAGGAGGCTCCAGGCCGCCCCCGCCCTCGCCTACATCAGCGGGACGATGGGGACCCTCCTCGGAGCGGACATCTTCAACCTCCTCACCCCCGGAGTCCTGGCGGAGCTCGCCCCGCCGATGGTCGGCCCCGGCTCTATGAGCATGGCCACAAGGCCCCTCGTCCTCTCCATCGGCGGTGCAGGGGTCTTCGACGGGATCTTCCTCACCGGGATCATGGCCGTCCTCCTCGCCGCCTTCGTCGTCCAATACTTCCACCGGTCCGGCCAGATCCTCTCCACCAGCTGCACCGGCCCGTGACATCCGCCTCGCCCCAAGGCCGAAGCCCTTCTTTGACGATATGGAAAGCCATGCGGCCTTAGAGGCCAGAGAAGAGGGCTGGCAAGGCCAGGGACCTTCTACGGACGGACCTGGGGCGAAATAGAGACGGTCCCACGGTCCCGACATATCTCGCCGACAGTTCAGAACGCTAGGCCGAAGAGGTCCAGGATGATCAGCGCTATCGCCCCCGGTGCCCCCAGGACGGCGCAGACGAGAAGGACTGGGAGGCTATAGGGGATGGCGAGGCCCCCGACAGCTTTGGCGAGGTAGAGGATAAGGAGGCCGAAGAGGGCGTTGACTGCCAGGAACTTGACGGACCTCATGACCAGGCTGAAAGAAGCGTATATCGCAAATATGAGGAGCAATCCCAGGATCAGCATCTCGACTTGGACCATGAAAGACCCCATGCTAAACCGTATTCATCCCTTTTCCTCTCCGACCAGGAGGGCCTCCATCTCGCTGACGAGCCTGTGCCTCTCCTTGAGGTCGAGGGCCAGGGGATCGATGTGGATCATCAATATGCCCCTCTTCAGGGCGACCTCGTCCCTCTGGGACTGGACGAACCTCAGGACCGACTCGTAGTTGCTCTGGGTTATGAGGTACCCCAGCCCCTCCAGCAGGATCAGGGGCTCCTCGACCCTGGAGAGGAAGTCGGAGATCATCCCGCTGAGCCTCGGGAAGTTGGTGGGGTCGACCTGCCGCACCTCTGGCCCCATCCCCGCCGACTGGGTGAGCCAGATCACCCTCTCCGGGGATAGGCCGTACCTCTCCCGTAGCTTCTCGGGGTGATACCTGCTGATGCAGAGCCCCTCCACCCCCCGGCCGACGAGGTCGGCGTAGATCCTCAGGGTCTGGACCGGCTTCTCCTCCTCGACGACGTAGGTCGTCCCCGGGGCGAGGCGGAGCTCTATGGGTTGAAGGCCGTACTTGGCCATCAGGGGCCTTGCGGCCTGGCCGAGATCAAAAGTCGGATCGACGGACTTCATAGCCACCCCCAGGCGTCTGAGGGCGGCGAAGAATTCCCAGCGGCTCAGCCTCGACCTGGCATCGACCTTCAGAGTGGCCCCCCGGAAGCCCATATCTATATCGCTCATCTCAGGGTCGCAGCCATTGCCGTCTCCCTCACCCCTCATCCCTGAGAAGACCTTCTCCGTCTCCACCATCTCCGCGAGGCCCCTCTGGACGATCCCCCTAGCCGGCTCGTCGAGCCTCTTGAGGAAGGATTCGGCGAAGGCCTTGAAGAGGTAGGCGGATAGGGGACCCAGGAGGAAGATCAGCTGACGGGCCTCGTTGATATCGGCAGATAGCTTCCTGTTGACGAACTCCTGCCTCGCCTGGATGATGAGCCTCGTCCTCCCCCTCCCGGAGAGCTCTTCTAGGGCGTGGACGAAGTCGAGGACCTCCGACTCGGGGACGGAGGAGGCGTTCTCCTCAATCAGCTCTTCGAAGCTGTCCAGGAGGATGATGCTATTCTTGCTCTTCTCGACGAAGGACTTTATCGTTATGAAGAGGAGGGGGAGGTTGTTGGGGGCGATGTACCTCTCCCCCCGCCCCCGCTCATGGCTGAGCCTGACGATGGGGGTCTCGGTGAAGTGCCACATCGACCTGATCTCCTCGGGGTCCGAGGAGGTTATGCAGAGCCCCTCGACGCCGTGGGTGATCTGGTCGGTGAAGACCTCGTAGGCCTTCTCCGGGACGATGTAGACCTTACCCGGATCGAGGGTGTAGACGGGGCTCGTCTCCTGGATCACCTCCACCACCGGCTTCACCCCCACCTCGTCCTCGACGATCATCCTCGTGGCCGTCGGCCCCAGGGAGCCGGTGAGGGTCTTCTCCAGCCTGTCCTTCAGCTCGAAGAGCTGCCTCGCATCGATCCCTTCCCGGGTCGTCTTGAGGTCGGCGAGGTTCAGCTCGACGACGTTCTTCGCCCTCTCGGCACCGATGTACCGGGCCACCGTCCCCTCCAGCTCGTCGACCGTCCCCACCCTTATCACCACGCTCTCACCAAAGGGGAGGAGGGGAGAGGGCTCGATCCGAGGAGAGGCCTTGTAGACGTCGACGAAGCTCTCGGCTAGGGCCTTCTCCTCCTCGCTCGGCTCGTGGATGAGGGAGAAGAGGACGTAGAGGGTGAAGTTCGCCAGGATCGACCAGAAGAAGGCGTGAGACCAGAGGTCCAGTTCCAGCCCCAGGAGGGCCGTCGGCCGGAGGAGGAGGATGCCGAAGGGCCCGGCATCGATCAGGCCTCTGGAGATCCAGCCGGCATCGACGAGGGTCGGGATGAGGGCGGTGTACCCCCATATGAGGAAGCCGGCGACGAGGCCCGCCACCGCCCCCTGCCGGCACCCCCTCTTCCAGTAGAGGCCGCCCAGGGCTGCGGGCGCGAGCTGGCTGGCGGCGAGGAAGGAGAGGGTCCCGATGTCGACGAGGGCGGGAAACCCCACCAACAGGGAGTATAGATAGCCTAGGCCCACCACCAGAAGGATGTTCAGCCGCTTCAGGGAGAGGATGAGGGATGGCAGGTTCCGCCCCTTTCCGATCTTTCTGACGATGTAGGGCATCTCCAGGTCGTTTAGGATCATCGTCCCCACCGCCACCGCCTCGACGAGGACCATGGCGGTGGCGGCGGAGGTCCCCCCGATGAAGACCAGGAGGGCGAGGAGCTCATGCCCCTGGCTGATGGGGATCGAGACCATGAACATGTCCGCCCTCTCCTGCGCCCCCAGGAGGAGGCCGCCCCAGGCGACCGCCGGGACGAAGAGGTTCATCAGGAGCATGTAGATGGGAAAGAGCCACATCGCCATCTTCAGGTGCCTCTCGTCGGAGTTCTCCACCACCATGACGTGGAACTGCCGGGGGAGGAAGAGGATCGCAAAGGATGACATCACCAGAAGGGAGAGCCAGGAGACGTAATCGACCTCCAGGAGGTGAGAATAATCGACGCTCTCGGCGATGCCTTCGACGATCTCGCCGTAGCCGCCCAGGAGGCCGTAGGTTATGTAGATCCCTGCGGCGAGGAAGGCGACCAGCTTCACCACCGACTCGAAGGCAACGGCAGCGATCAGGCCCTCGTGCCGCTCCAGGGGGTCGAGGTGCCTCGTCCCGAATATGATGGCGAAGACCGCAAGAAGGATCGACACCATCAGCCTCCTCGTCCCCAGGGTCTCGTGATAGTCGCCGCTGATGATCGTCAGGGACTCGGAGATGGCTATCAGCTGGAGGGCGACGTAGGGGGTGACGACGATCAGGATGGCTATGGCGACGAGGGCCCCGATCACATAGCTCTTGCCGTACCGGAAGCTGATAAAGTCGCTGATGGTGGCGAGCCGGTGCTCCTTCGAGACGACGATCATCTTCCTTATGACCGTCCAGCCGAGGAGCATCACCAGGGATGGGCCCAGGTATATGGGGAGGAAACCGAGCCCCTCGGTGGCGCACCTCCCGACGGAGCCGTAGAAGGTCCAGGCGGTGACGTAGACGGAGAAGGAGAGGGCATAGACGAGGGGGTTGGAGACTATGCTCTTCCCCATCCCCCGCATTCGATCGGCGTAATGGGCTATCCCGAAGAGGAGGAGGAGGTAGAGGACCATCGCCGCCAGGGCAACAACGGGGTTTATCAATTCGAGGTCCACCTGTCGAAGAGATAAGCCGATGAGATGATCAGAAGCCAGACAGCGACTATATAGACTAGTATCGAAGGTCCGCCGGAGGTTTCGCCTCCACCCGAGACCAGAGACAAGATCGGCCAGTTGAGGAGGACGCCTCCGAGGATGAAGAGCAAGATCCAGAACTCGTCTTGCTCCATGAGGTCTTTGCGCGATATCATCATGGTGAGAGCAGGCCTCTAGCCGCCAGGACCCCCTTTTTAGATCTATCTCCCGGACGGAAGATGGAAGGATCGGGCTTTTGAGCCCCAGCCGGGACCCGGCCTATCCCATCTTCGCCGCCTGGCCGACGGCCAAGCAGGACCGCCGGTGGGCCGACCAGGTCAAATCGCCATAATATTATGTTAATGACCCGCTTATCCTATTTGGCTCTGTTGGATGAGAGAAGCCCGCCGTCGGGTGGTCCCGATCTACGGACGGCTTTTATATCAGAACCCTATTCTCCCATCGGTGACGTTCTTTGGTCCTCAGAACTCATTATTCAGGCGACATCCTTCCGGAGATGGACGGCTCCGAGGTGACCTTGGCGGGCTGGGCCCACGAGGTCCGAGACTTGGGCGGGATCTGCTTCCTCGTCCTCCGGGACCGGGAGGGGTTCGCTCAGGTGACCCTCGTCGCGAAGAAGGTGGATAAAGACCTCCTGGAGAGGGTGAGGGGGCTCAGCCGGGAGAGCGTCCTCCTCGTCCGAGGGAGGGTGAAGGGCGAGCCGAAGGCGCCCCGGGGCTACGAGATCATACCCTCGGAGATCAATCTCCTCAACGAGGCCGAGTCGCCGCTGCCGATGGACCCCACGGGAAAAGTGGGAGCCGACCTGGACACCAGGCTCGACTCGCGGTTCATCGACCTCCGGAGGCCTCCAGCGCTGGCGGTCTTCAGGATCGAGAGCGAGGTTCTCCGCTCCTTCCGGGAGTTCTTCTCCGAGAACGGCTTTCTCGAGGTCTGTACCCCCAAGGTGGTGGCGACGGCTACGGAGGGCGGGACCGCCCTCTTTCCCATAACCTACTTCGAGAGGGAGGCGTTCCTCAACCAGAGCCCTCAGCTCTACAAGCAGATGCTGATGTCGGCGGGCCTCGACCGGGTCTTCGAGATCGGCCCGATCTTCCGGGCCGAGGAGCACGATACGAGGCGCCACCTCAACGAGGCGATATCCATCGACGTCGAGGTCAGCTTCGCCGACGAAGAGGACGTGATGTTCCTCCTGGAGAGGGCGATGGCCAAGGCCTACTCCGACGTCGCGGAGCGGTGCCCGAGGGACCTGGAGGTCCTGGGCGTAGACCTAGCCGTCCCCAAAACCCCCTTCAAGAGGGTCACCTACACCGAGGCGCTGAAGATCGCCAATGAGTCGAGGAACGTCGAGATCGAATGGGGCGACGACCTCGACACCGAGGCGGAGAGGGCGATAGGCTCGGCGATAGGCGAGCACTACTTCATGACCGAGTGGCCGACCGCCATCAAGCCCTACTACACCCAGCCTTATGAGGAGAGGCCCGAGATCAGCCGGGGCTTCGACCTGATGCACCCTACGATGGAGCTTGCTAGCGGCGCCCAACGGGTCCACGACCCCGCCCTCCTCGTCGAGAAGATAAGGCGGCAGGGGCTCGACCCCGATGGGTTCGAGTTCTACCTGAGGGCCTTCCGGTTCGGGATGCCCCCCCACGCCGGCTGGGGCCTCGGCCTCGGGAGGGTCGTCCTCACGATGCTCGGCCTCGAGAACATCCGGGACGCCGTTCTCTTCCCCAGGGACCGGAGAAGGCTCGTTCCCTGAGCTTCGGGGATCTGGTGGATGAAGATCCACCAGCCCATTTTATTTGGCCGACGGCCGGGGCATAGCCCCAGAGGATTTGATCCGGAAGGGGCCGAGGGGAGACGGCCTTGGATCGGCCTCCTCCGACCGGTGAGGAAGAGCCCAAAAACTTTATCTATCAACTTATTCAAATGTCATTCCATGTTCTTCAGCCCCCATTCTGACGGAGGGATGGAATGAATTTGTATGGGAATATATTGCTCCTCTCGGCCCTTCTCTGCCTCGCAACCGCAGGATCTGCCGAGGATGATGATGATTCCATCGGCTGGATCGGAGGGCCCGGAACCGACGAGGGGGTCGGGATGGCGAATCCAGCCGCCACCTACTGCACAAATCAGGGATACCAGTACTCCGACGGAAGGTGCGTATTCCCGGACGGGTCGTCCTGCGACGCATGGGACTTCTATCGGGGGGATTGCAGCTACGACCCCGAGCCGGTGAAGCCGATAGGGATGCCAAACCCCGCCGCCACCTACTGCACAAATCAGGGATACCAGTACTCCGACGGAAGGTGCGTATTCCCGGACGGGTCGTCCTGCGACGCCTGGGACTTCTATCGGGGGGATTGCAGCTACAACCCCGAGCCGGTGAAGCCGATAGGGATGCCAAACCCCGCCTCAACCCACTGCAAGGCCCTGGGGTATACATCCGTCATCAGGACCGACCCCAGGACTGGAGGGCAGGTCGGGTACTGCGTATTCCCCGACGGGTCGTCCTGCGAGGAGTGGGCCTTCTACCGGGGCACGTGCCAGTACAACCCGAAGCCGAAACCCCAGCCGACCCCGACCCCTACCCCGGTCCCCCCCGTCCCCAAGCCCCAGGCCCCGACGGCGATCTACACCTGCACGCCGCCGCCAGCGGGCGAGGAGGAGACGATCCTGGACTTTGAGCCGAAGTCGTCGCCTCCGACGGCGGTCTACTATCAGGGGAGCTCCGTCCCCTGGCGGAGCTTCAACGGGACCTTCCCAGCCACAGACCCCACCCTCTGGATCGTCACATCGTCGGGATGGTCCTGGAACAGCATAGCCCCCCTCGACGCCTGGATCACCGAGGTCCTATACCTTCCCAGGAACGGGGCGGTGAACCTCTACCTGATGGACTTCAGCGGAGACGCCCGGAGGCTGGACCTGGGGTACTCCACCACGGGGTACCATCAGATCGTCCTCAAATCCAGCACTCCAGGGCTGATGATGGCGATCTTCACCCTGGATGGGGTTCCGAGCAATGTCATCTTCGTCAGCGTCAAGGCCGACTGGACCCCCTGTGGGGTCAGGCCCTCGGGCGCCTCGACGACGGTAGGAGTGGACCTGATCCCCTGAAGGCCGATCACGACATCGATGAGAAGGTGATGAATTGAAGACGACGTGCATCTTGCTGCTGATGGCGGCCATGGCGGCGGCGAACTCCGCCGCGGCCAGCCTCGTGACGATCGAGGCCGGCGACTGCTCGATAGCGATAGACGCCGACCTGGTGAGAAACGACACCCAGGAGGCTGAGGCGGGAAGGATCACCTACCCCCTGGTGGTGAGGGGGTCGGCGTGGCCGGAGGCGGTAGCCTCGGCGATGAACTTCACCCGTCAGACCTTCACCATCGGGTCCGCCTCCGAGGACCTGGCGGACGTGCCCCACGACCTTCTGACCCTGGATTCGAACGTCGGGATCCAGATCGAGACCTACAGCGAGCCCCCGGAGGGGGGGCTTCCCACCACCCCCTTCGGCCTCGGCGGGGAGGTGGCGAACCTGACTATCACCGCCGTCAAGGACGTCACCGTGGGGAGGATCAACCCGCGGGAGACGTCTCTCTATAAAGCGGTCTGGGAGTATGGCGATGGCCTCGCCCTTCCGGCCGTCTACCTCGTCCTCTTCGCCGTCGACGACCGGACCGTCTGCAGGATCGAGTCGGTCTCCGGCGTCTCCGGCGAGATGGCGGCGGAGGAGTTCGAGGAGTTCCTGGCGAGGGTGGACGTCATCCCTCAGGCCCCCGCCTCCTCGGATGAAAGGTAGAGGGCGGCCATCTGAGGTGGCGGAGGGGCCCGCGGGCGGAGGCAGCGCCCCACCTCGAAGGGCGGGCCCTTCCGCCTCATTTTTAGTCGAAGATGTCTTCTCCATCTTTGCGGCCGCCAAGAATCCCAGCGGTCGACGGTCGACGAGAGAAGGCATAGATGGGAGGCCAAAAGATATATAGCCGGGATGGGTTTAAAATACCGCATAAGTTGGGGCAGCCATCGAGGCCGGCCTCCGGCGGCTTGCGAGCGCTTCAGCCAGCCAGAGACGAAAGGGGGAGTGGGAAACGTCCGAAAAGATGGAGAAGAAGAGGGAGAGGATGGTGGAGGTCTGCCCGGTCTGCGGGAGCTCCGAGATATACCTTGAGACCGGCGGCTACGTCGGGAAGGTCTACCACTGCAAGGACTGCAACTACATGGGGGCCCTGGTGGTGGAGGCGGACGACGAGATGGTGGAGGCGATAAAGGAGGGGTACGGCCGGGAGAAGAAGGGGGAAGAAAAATAATCGAGGCTCTATTCTCACGAGGAAGGGGAGAAACACCCCCCGCCCTCGCGTCACCACCCCCCTGACCCGAGCGCTCACTCCCCCCGCCTCACCTTCCCCCTTGCCAGGGACGCGAAGATCCCGATGACGCAGAGGACGAAGAAGACCGATAGGACGGCGGTCACCGCCTCCAGAAACTGCGGGTAGACCTCCGGGGTCACCTGGACCCGCCCCATGAATGTCGAGAGGGCGGTCATGGCGATCGCCATCGAGGTCATCATCCCGATCGACCTCATCGTCCCCACCATCCCCGAGGCGACGCCGTAGTCCCTCTTCTCGACGGAGCTCATGATGGCGTTGGTGTTCGGCGACGAGAAGAAGGCGAAGCCGAGGCCGAGGAGGGCGAGGACGGCGACGATGAAGCCCAATCCCGTCTCGCCGTCGAGGCCGAGGGCGAGGAGGAGGAGCCCCCCGGCGACGAGGGCCATCCCGGCGGAGGCGACTACCTGGGCCTCGATCCGGTCGGAGAGCCTCCCCGCCCACGGCGATAGGACCGCCTGGACGGCGGGCTGGGCGGCGAGGACGAACCCGGCCGCGAGGGGCGATAGCCCCTTCACCGTCTGGAGGTATAGGGTGAGGACGAAGGCTACGGCGAAGGTCGCCCCGTAGTTTATCAGGGCGGCGAGGTTCGAGAGGGCGAAGACCCGGTTATCCCGGAAGAGCCGGACGTTGAGGACGGGGCTTTTGCTCCTCAGCTCCACGAGGCCGAAGGCGAGGAGGCCGAGGAGGCCGAGGGCGAGGAAGCCTGCCCCTGCGGCCGAGGGGAGGCTCGTTAGGCCGTAGACCGTCGAGATGAGGGCGAGGGCGTATATCGAGGAGCCGAGCCAGTCGAACCTCTCCCCGGCCGCCTCCACCCACTCCCCCTCGAGCCCCCGGAGCGTCAGGAGGACGACCAACGCGCCCAGGGGCACGTTCACCAGGAATATGCTCCGCCACCCCAGGTACGATGTGAGGATCCCCCCCAGGAAGGGGCCGAGGGAGAGGCCTAGGTAGACGGCGGTGACGTTGATCCCCAGGGCCCTCCCCCTCTCCCCCGGCGGGAATACGCTGGTGAGGAGGGCGACGGCCGTCCCGAAGATCATGGCGCTCGCCATCCCCTGGAAGAGCCGGAAGAATATGAGGGCGGAGCCGGAGGTGGGGAAGGCGCAGAAGAGGGAGGATGCGGCGAAGATCCCCATCCCCAGGGTGAAGAACCTCTTCCTCCCCCAGATGTCGGCGGCCCTCCCCAGGGGGACCATGAAGACCGCCATCGCCAGGAGATGGGAGGTGACCACCCACCCCAGGAGGACGGCGTCCATGCCGAACTCGACGCCTATCGGAGGAAGGGCGACGTTGATCGCCGAGTTCGCGAAGGCCGGGAGGAAGGCGGCGACGGTGGCGATGAAGAGGACGCTACTTTTGCTCTCGGCTTCGCACATCCCTTGGGGATTTGGAGAGGGGATATATACCTCCTACCCTCGGGCGGAGCTGGCCCCAGCTGGGGGCGGAGATGGGCTGAGGCGGAGAGGAGGAGGGCGGGACAGAGGACGGCTTCTCTTGGGAGCGCCGAAGGGGGGGAGGCATGGATAAATATAAATCGCATACGAAATTAATATATCGATCATGAAGATCGTGGGAATATGCGGCAGCCCCCGGGAGAAGGCGACGGACCACATCCTCAAAGAAACTCTCAGGATGCTGGAGGAGAGGGGCTTTTCCACCACCTCCTTCACCGTCAGGGGAAAGAGGATCAGCCCCTGCCTCCACTGCGACTTCTGCCTCACCAACAAGGAGTGCAGGATAAAAGACGACATGTACCAGCTCTACCCCCTCCTCCGGGACGCCGACGGGATCGTCTTTGCGACCCCCGTCTACAACGGCGGCGTCAGCGCCCAGACGAAGGCGGTGATGGACCGGTGCCGGGCCCTCGTGGCCGCCGACTACGACATCTTCAGGGGGAAGGCCGGAATGGCGATAGCCGTCGGCGGCGACCGGATGGGCGGCCAGGAGCTGGCGATCCAGCAGATCATCGCCTTCTACGTCTTGAACGGCGTCCTCCCCGTCGGCGGCGGCTCCTTCGGGGCGAACCTCGGCGCCACCTTCTGGTCGAAGGACACCCTGGAGGGGGCGATGGAGGACGCCGAGGGGTGGCGGTCCCTCCGTAAGACCGTCCGGAGGTTCTCCGACCTCTTGGGAAAGGAAAAATAAATCAAGGTGTGGATGGATAAGGATAGAAGATGACCGAAAAGAGGGCCAAGAAGAAGAGGGTCGTCTGGGGGATCACGGGGTCCGGCGACCGGATCCGGGAGACGGCCGCCGTGATGAAGGAGATGAGGCGGAGGTACGACGACGAGGTCGATATCCGGGTCTACATCTCCAAGGCCGGTGACCAGGTGGTGAAGTACTACAAGCTCTTCCCGGAGCTGGAGGAGGAGTTCGACAAGATCTGGGTGGAGGCGAACGCCAACGCCCCCTTCCTGGCGGGGCAGGTCCAGATGGGGAGGTTCGAGTTCATCCTCATAGCCCCCGCCACCTCCAACACCGTCGCCAAGATCTCCTTGAGGATCGCGGACACCATGCTCACCAACGCCGCCATCATGAGCCAGAAGGTGATGCTCCCCCTGTACATCATGCCCTCCGACTTCCAGGAGGGGGAGGTGGTGACGACGCTCCCCGACGGGAGGGACCTGACCCTCGTCATCCGAAAGGAGGACGTGGAGCACGTGAAGAGGCTGGCGGCGATGGAGGGGGTGACGATGCTGGAGAGGCCCGAGGATATCCCCGGCTTATTCGAGAGCCACTTCGGGTGACCGGACGGCTCCGAAGGACGGATGGGTGAGGATAGATGAATGGCAGAGGGACGGATCGAGGCTCCTCTCCGAAGGTGGCGTACTCCCCCATCTCCGCCACCGATAATTATAATTTCAGAATAGAAGAGGCATTCCGCCGATCAGGAGGATTTCAGCTCCTTCAGCCTGCTGATCTTGGTCATCACCTGGTCGGTCTCGGTCTTCTTGTTCGTCTCCAGGTAATCGATGATGTCGTAGAGCCCCTTCTTCAGCTTGTATATTCGATAGGGCCTCCCCTTCCCTGGGTTCTTCTCGTCCCTCTCGGCTATCCAATCGAGCTTCCGGAGCTCCCTCATGGCTATGCTGACCTCCGGCTGCCGGAGATCCGACCCCATCTCGATCTCCCGACTGGTGGCCTCGTCTACGCAGGCGAGATAGGTCAAGACCTTGGCCACGTTCCTCTTGAGGCCGATCTTCATCAGGATCGATGCGAACTCCTCGCGTTCAACGTTCTGAGCGGGTAGCGAAACATTCCTCAATCCGGTCACCATTGTACTGGTAGTTATAGATCCATATATAAGTTTCGTTCAAAATAAATATCGTTTAATCCGGACCGGGCGATGGTTTGCCCGGATCTGGATCGGACGGATCGAAAGGGATTTTACCAGCCCCGGCTGACTACAATCCGATATGTAATCAGGATTATGAGGCGATCGTATGATCGGTCTATACACCGCTGACAGCCGCCTGAGGAGCTTCGAGGCGAGGGTGGAGAGGGTCTATGGCGACGAGGTCTTCCTCGACAGGACGGCCTTCTATCCCGACTCGGGGGGCCAGCCCCACGATCTCGGAACTCTGGCGAGGGGGGTCGAGTTATATCCAGTCGTCTACGTCCGCCTCTCCGACGGCGACATCGCCCACCGGGTGGAGAGGCCGGGGCTCGTGGCCGGAGACCTGGTGAGGGGGGAGATCGACTGGGACCGGAGGCACCACCTCATGCGGAGCCACACCGCCTGCCACATCCTCTCCGCCGTGATCTTCCAGAGGACGGGGGCGATGATCACGGGAAACCAGATCGGGATAGATCGGTCGAGGGTCGACTTCAGCCTCCAGGAGTTCGATCGGGAAGCCCTCGCCGATTACGTCGAGAGGGTGAACGAGATCATAAGGGAGGACAGGCCCGTCTCCATCCGCCTCATCTCGAGGGAGGAGGCGATGGAGATCCCGGACCTGATGAGGCTCGCCAAAGAGGTCCCCGATCGGGAGGAGATAAGGACGGTCGAAGTGGAGTGTATAGACCTCCAGGCCTGCGGAGGGACCCACGTCCAGAGGACGGGCGAGATAGGCCTGATAAAGATGCTGAAGGCCGAGAACAAGGGGAAGGCGAACCGCCGGGTCTACTTCGAAGTTCAGAAAGGTGATTGAGCTTGGACGAGATGGAGCTATTGGGAAGGACGAAGGTCGTGGTCAAGGACGGCCAGGTCGTCGAGACCGGCGAGCCCCTCATCCGGTGGTGCCCCCTCTTCGACAAGGTCCGGGGGATAAAGGAGATCACCCCCGAGGCGGCGGCCGCCAACATGGAGTTCCGGGTGAAAGAGCACGGCATGTTCACCCCGGAAAGGAAGCTGGAGATGGACGTCTTCGTCGGCTTCGGCGCCTCGGAGGTGATGATGACGGCGACCCGGCGGGGGCTGATCGAGGCGGCGGTCACCGTCTGCGACGGGGCGGGGACGGTGATCACCGCTAACCCCAGCCTCATCCAGGGGATGGGGGGCTGGATATCGGGGCTCGTCAGCACCGATCCGATCCCCGAGGTCCTCGCCGGGATCGAGGCCCGGGGGGGGATCGTCCTGGACCCGGTTACCGCCAAGATCGACCAGGTGGCGGGGGCAGAGATCGCTGCCGAACGGTACGGAAGGTTTGCGGTCACCGTCGCCGACGCCGACGCGGCCGAGAGGCTTCGAGCCCTGGAGAGAGAGCGGAGCGTCCGAATCCTGATCGTGGGGGTTCACCTCACGGGGATCGCTGAGGAGGAGGCGGAGCGGCTCGTCGCAGAAGCCGACATCGTGACGAGCTGTGCCTCCAAGTTCGTGAGGGAGAAGGTCCGTCCCCTCGTCCAGGTGGGGACGGCGGTGCCGCTATTCGGCCTGACGGCGTGGGGGAAGGAGGTGCTGGTGGAGCGGGCGAAGGAGGTGGACCGGCCGATCCTCATAAATACGATGCCCTTGCCCGTCCTCCCGGAGAATAAGCAGCCGAGGCCCCTTGTATAGGCTGCAGGCCGAAAAGAGAAGGGGTTACGGGCAGGTCAGGTAGAGCTCGTCCCCCGATCCTATCTCCTGCCTGATGTTGAAGTCGCCGATGTAAGTCCCGCCGTAGGTCATGATGGTGACGCCCTTGCAGGGGCCGTCCTTCACCCGGGCCCCGAGCCGAGCGGTGCCCCTTCCCTCCGAGGCGATCTGATAAATGGAGACGTTATCGTTCTGGTAGATGGTGGTGTCCTTTATCAGATAATCCATGTTTGTGTAGCTCTCGGAGATGACCGTTCCCATCTCGTAGTTCTTGGCGCAGAGGGCGTTTCGGAGGTCGCTCTCGCCGGTTCCGTCCTGGACGGACCGGTGGTCGAAGGTGCCCCACTCGTTGAAGTACATCTCGTCGCCGTATACCTCGTCATCGTAGACGTAGGCGGTCTGTCTCCGATCGATCATCCCGCTGCCCTTGGTCCCGACGACGAGCTTCTGGCCGTGGAACCCCCTATCGGTCTGGTAGATCTTCATCTCGTCTATGTAGCCGCTCAGGTGGACGTAAGAATGATCTGTGACGTCCTCGGTATAGCTCCAATCCGCCAAGACTGCAGGCATCGATAAGATCGTGGCCAGGACGGCCAGCGGCAGCAGAACTCTGACCTTCATGATGAACCCCTTTACTAATCCCATATTCTGGCACATCCATTATAAATCTGATGGGTACCGGAGATCCCCGTCGACCCCTCCGCCCATCGACGATACCAGATGCCTCCCGCCGCCGGGTCGATCACCAGGATCCCAGGCGGAGGACCTCCATGGCCGGAGGGAGGCTCTCCTCGTCGGTGGCGTCTTCCTTGATCAGGTATTCCACCCCGGAGCTATTCTCAGCGATGGCCGTTCCGACGACCCGGTTCTTGGCCCGGAGGGCGCTTCTGAGGTAGCTATCGGCCTTCTTATCGTAGGTGGTGGTTTGAGGGATGAAAGTGTAAGGATGGTAGTTGTACTCGGCCTGGACGTTGTAGTATATCCCGCTCCCGCCTCCCTCGCCATCACAGACGCCGCCCTCGTCGACGTATACGGTCATCGTCTTCGAGGCGGTCCCGCTGCCCCGGACGCCGTAGACTAGCTTGCTTCCTGCTATCCCCGACTCCGTCTGGTAAGCTCCCATCTCGTCCATATACCCGATCAGGAATATGGTCGATCGCTGGGTGACGTTCTTTGCGATCTTCCAGTCTGCATCCTCGCATTCTCCATCACCGCACCCTGCAAGCGCCGAAGGTGGCGAAAGCAGAACCGACAGGAAGGATAGCAAGATCAGCACTCCGGCCTTCATCGTCGACCCCTCTTTACCTCAGGAAGGTATTCCCGCCCGACCATTATAAATGTGATGGGCTATAGGCCTTTGCCGCCTCGGGCGGATCGGACCCCCCCTCGACCCCTCTTTCGCGCCGGAGTCGCCCTGATCTCGTCGATCCGGCGGTCGAGGGCCAGCTTCAGCTGGGGGTTCACCTCCCCGGAGTACAGGTCGATCCTGGAAGCTATGGCGAGCTTCGCCGCCAAAGCGCGGGCCGCCCTCCCCCGGAGGCTCCGGGCAGTGCCCATGACGGCCGGATGCCGATAGATCATCCCGTGCTTCGGCGAGGGCGCCCTGCCCCGAAGGTGCTTGAAGAGGGCCTTCTCCGCCCCCATCACCTGGATCGCGGAGGCCGGCATCTCCGTGAGGCGTTGGAGCCCTCCGGCCCGGGAGATCATCCTCGCGGCCAGAAGCGGCCCCGCGAGGCTGGAGAGGTTCGGGGCGGCCTGGGCCGTCGCCGTCTCGAGGCTCTTCTGGACCGAACGGCGGGCGTCGGCGAGGTCGAGGATGGAACGGGCTACGACCCCGATCAGCTCCTCCTCCTCGGCGAGCTCCTCCGCCAGGGCTCTGCCCCGGAGGCTGCGGTCTTCGCCGTGGAGGCGAGACCACTCGTAGAGCCTCTCTTCGAGGCGGTTTATAACCTCGTTCAGGTCGTCGAGGGCCTCGATCGTCTGGAGGAGCTCCGCCTCTGCCCCCGCCTGGACCCGGAGCTTCCTCTTCACCAGCTCCATCGCCGCCGATCGGATGGCAGCGTTGTACTCGGCGTCGTCCCGGAATAGACCCCCAGCCAGGGCCAGCCTCCGGAGGTCGGGCTGGAAGGCCGCCCCTTCCCCCAGGGAGGTCTCAGCGTCCACCATCGTCCCTCCGACGATCTCCTCGGCACCTCCGGGGAGGCGAGACGGACCGGATTCGTCGTCTAGATGCCCAAACCAGGTACTGATCTTCATTCCGACTTCCCCTATTACGCCTGAACCAATATTACTTTCGCCCCGCCGTAAGTAAGTTTATCTACCTTGAAAGCGCCAAGGGTATTGCCTCTCTATAAAAAACTGGAGGTCAAATGCCATGAATGCAGCCGTAGAGCAGATTTTGGCTCGACTGAGGGACCAGAAGGTAGAGGTTCCCGCAGCCGAGGTGGAGAGCCGTCTCGCCCTCCTCGTTGAGAAGTTTGGGGTCCCCGAGGCCGAGGCGATCCGCAGCGTCGTCAACTATTTTCTCAAAGAGCACGGCGTCTCGCCGGCCACCTTCGCCCCGAAGAAGGCCGAGAGCCTGAAGGTGGGGGAGATCAACGGACCCGGCCGATGGATCGACCTGGAGGCGAAGGTGGTGGAGCTATGGGAGCCGACGAGCAGCGCCATATCCCAGACGGGGCTCATCGGCGACGAGACGGGGACGATCAAGTTCGTCAAGTGGACCAAGGCCGAGCTCCCGGACCTGGCGGCGGGGAAGAGCTACCTCTTCAAGAACGTCGTCACCGACGAGTTTCAAGGGAGGTTCAGCGTCAAGCTGAACAGGACGAGCGGGATCGAGGAGCTGACAAAAGAGGTGGTGGCGGCTGAGCCTTCGATGTCGAACCAGGTCCAGGAGATGAAGATCGCCGAGATCAAAGAGCAATCCCGGTGGATAGACCTCCGGGCGAAGGTAGTCCAGCTCTGGGACCCGACGAGCGAGACGATATCTCAGACGGGGCTCATCGGCGACGAGACTGGGGTGATCAAGTTCGTCAAGTGGGCCAAGGCCGAGCTTCCGGACCTGGTGGAGGGGGAGAGCTACCTCTTCAAGAACGTCGTCACCGACGAGTTCGAGGGGAGGTTCAGCGTCAAGCTGAACAGGACGAGCGGGATTATGCCTCTCGAAGAAGAGGTAGAGGTGAGCCCCCAGGAGGCGAAGTTCACGGGGGCGATCGTCGACGTCCAAAAGGGTTCGGGGCTGATCAAGCGATGTCCCATCTGCAGACGGATGCTGAACAAGGGGGTCTGCGGCGAGCATGGAAAGCAGGAGGGGACCTACGACCTCCGGATCAAGGCGGTCCTGGACGATGGGGTGAAGGTCCAGGAGGTGCTGATCAACCGGGAGAGGACGGAGAGCCTCATGGGGATCAGCATGGAGGAGGCTAAGACGATGGCGATGGAGGCCCTCGACCACGAGGTGGTGAAGGGGATGATCGAGGAGAGGCTCCTGGGGAGGTACTATTCCGTCTCGGGGCCGACCGTCGACCGCTACATCCTCGTCGAGATGATCTCGCCGGCCAAGCCGACGACCCCCGAGGAGGCCGACGGCCTCGCGGCGAGGGCCGGGGAGGTGATCTGAGATGGCTGGCTTCGCCCGAGAGGTGGCGAGGAGGGTCTACTCCTCGGAGCTCCGGGACTCCGACCTCACCTTCAGGGAGAACGAGGACCAGTACGCTCCCCTCTACCTGATCACCCCTACGGGGGCGCGGTGCAACCGGGTCCTCCTGGTGGGGACCCTCACCGAGAGGGATAACCTGGGAGACGAGGTCGAGTACTGGCGGGGGAGGGTCGCCGACCCCACGGGGAGCATCTTCGTCTACGCCGGCCAGTACCAGCCCGAGGCCGCCCAGGTCCTGGCGGCGACGGAGCCCCCGGCCTTCGTCGCCGTCGTCGGCAAGCCGAGCGTCTACGAGACCGAGGATGGCAAAAGGCTGATATCGGTCAGGGCCGAGGCGGTCCAGCGGGTCGACGCCGAGACGAGGGACCGGTGGGTCCTGGAGACGGCGGCGAGGACCCTCGATCGGATCGAGGCCTTCAGGGCCTTCCTGGGGACAGAGGGCGCCGGAGGTTTCTCCAGCGGCGACCAGCTTATGAAAAAGCCCGAGCCTCCGGGGGAGGCCGCCGAGATAGGAAAGGCCCACCTCCACTATGGGACCGACCTGGAGAAGTACCGGCAGATGGTCATAAGGGCCCTGGCCTCCCTGAAAGGGGAGATGCCTGAGCCGAAGGAGGGGCAAGAGGCTGAAGTTCGTCCAGGAAGGAGAGCGTCCGATGCATCAGGTCCCACCTGGGATGAGGAGGAGGAGGGCTTCGACGCCAGAGCGGCGCAAGGAGACCCCAGGAGGCCAAAAGACCTGAAGGTACCTCTGAGCTTTGATGGGGAAGAAGATCTGAGGGACGCCGAGAGGATAGAAGAGGAGGAGCTTTTCTTTGGAGAAAGAGAGAAGGCCCCCAGCAAGAAGAGGAGGGAGCGGTGAGCCAAAAGCCAGCCGGGGCCCTGAAAAGCTTATATAATGCGTCGGAGTTTATAATAGGTGGTGATAGAATATGGTGATCGGAGTTACGATGGTCAAGGTGGTGCCAGGACAGGAGAGGAGCGTCTACAACGCCCTGAGGGAGATCGAGGGAATAAAGGACGTCTATCACGTCTTCGGCGAGTATGACTTCGTGGTGGTCTTGGAGGTGGAGGGGCTCTCCGTCCTCAACCGGCTGGTGGACACCATCCGTGAGATCCACAACGTGACCGCGACCCAGACGGTGGTGGGGGCCGAGCTCTAAGCTCCCTCCTCTTTTCTGACATGGAGATAGCAGAGGAGCTGGCCAAGCACCAGAAGGCCATCTCCGTAGCCGAATTTTTCGAGAAGAACCGCCAGATCCTGGGGTTCGACTCGGCGCCGAGGGCGCTGATAACGACCGTCAAGGAGGCGGTGGACAACTCCCTCGACGCCTGCGAGGAGGCGGATATCCTCCCCGACATCTTCGTCCAGATCCTGAGGAGGGGCGAGGGTTTCCGGGTCGTCGTCGAGGACAACGGCCCCGGTATCGTCGGGTCCGAGGTCCCCCGGGTCTTCGCCAAGCTCCTCTACGGCTCGAGGTTTCACGTCCTCAAGCAGAGCCGGGGTCAGCAGGGCATAGGGATATCCGCGGGCGTCCTCTACTCCCAGCTGACGACGGGAAGGCCTACGGCAGTCACCACCAAGATCGGGCCAACCCACCGGGCGGGGAGGTGGGAGCTGATGATCAACACCGCCACCAACGAGCCCGAGATCCTCAAGACGGAGGAGGCGGAGTGGGACCGCCCCCACGGCACTCGGGTGGAGATGGAGATGGAGGGGTCGTACGTCCGGAGCCGGAGGCAGTCGATTTATGGTTATCTGAAGAACGTGGCGATAGTGAACCCCCACGCCCGGATCACCCTGGTGGAGCCCGACGGGAACGTCGAGGTCTTCGAGAGGGCGACGGATAAGATGCCGAGCCCCTCCTACGAGATCAAGCCCCACCCTTGGGGGATGGAGCTCGGCGGCCTCATCAAGATGCTCCGATACACCGATAAGAAGAAGCTGAAGAGCTTTCTCTCGGGCTCCTTCTCCAGCGTAGGGGCTATAATATCTCAAGAGATCTGCGACCGGGCGGAGCTCGACCCCGAGACGACGCCCCAAGACCTGACCCACTCCGAGGCGACGCGGCTTCTCGCCGCCTTCAAGGAGATGAGGCTGAAGTCGCCCCCCACCGACTGTTTGTCCCCCATAGGCGAGGAGCTGATCCGGGCGGGCCTCGAGAAGGAGTACCGGGTCGACTTCATCGCCACCACCAAGAGGCCGGTCTCGGTCTACGCCGGAAACCCCTTCCAGGTGGAGGTGGGGCTCGCCTACGGCGGCGAGCTGAAGGGTGACGGCAAAGTCGAGGTCCTGAGGTTCGCGAACCGGGTGCCGCTCCTATACCAGCAGGGGGGGTGCGCCATGACCCACGCCATCGAGAACGTATCCTGGAAGAGCTACGCCCTCAGCCAGCCCGGGGGCGGGGTCCCCGTCGGCTCCGCCGCCATCCTCGTCCACATCGCGTCGACGAACATACCCTTCACCTCCGAGTCGAAGGACGCCGTCGCCGACGTCCCCGAGATCGTGGCGGAGGTGGAGCTGGGATTGAAGGAGGTGGGGCGGAAGCTCCGGAGGTACATCTCAAAGAAGTCCGCCCTCTCGGAGCGGAAGGAGAAGGAGGAGATCATAAGGAAGATCCTCCCACGCATATCGAAGAAGCTGGCGGAGCTCCTCGCGCGGGAGGAGCCAGACATCAACCCCGTCATCGCCAAGATCATGGGAAACCTCCTCGTCAGGAGGTCCATCTCCTCCGAGAATGGTTTGGCCCTGGTGACCCTGGTGGTCGCAAACTACGGCGAGGCCGCCAAGGCCTTCAAGCTCCACGAGACGGTCTCGGTGGAGGCGGAGTCCGTCGAGCCTCCGGCGAGGGTGATCGCCCTGGGGGACGGCTACGACCACCTCTGGAAGCTCACCCTCCGGCCGGGGGAGAGGCAGCTGATCAGGTACACCGTCCCCTCGGAGGGGGTCCGGTTCTCCGAGCCGGTCGTCGAGGGGGTCGCTTCGGAGCTGGTCAGCGGCGCGAGGGTGGTGGGCTAGTTGAAGGATGCAGAAGCGACGAAGGGGAGGCTTTTGGGCCTCGCGGAGACGCTCTACGACCAGTTCCAGAGGGGGACGGTCCCCCACCTCGCTCTTCCGAGCAGGACGAAGAATAACCTCGAGTACGACCAGGAGGGGGAGATCTGGGTCTACGGCGACCAGGAGAGCGTCAGGTCCGTCAAGACCGTCCGGGGGGCGAAGAGCCTCCTCAAGACCACCTACCTCGTGGAGCTTCTGATCAACGAGCACCTCCGGCAGAACCGGGGATCGACTCTGAGGGAGATATACTACATCTCCGAGAACTGGGACATCGCCAAGTTCGGAGAGCAGGCCGAGAGCGACCGGCTCGTCGAGGACCTGGAGATCCTCACCGCCCTCCTCCGAGAGGACTTTCACGTCCGGCCCGAGGAGGACGGGGCGACGGTCTTCGGCCCCCTCACCATCAGCGAGAAGACCCGGCGAGGAGAGAGGACGATCCACTGTCAGGAGGACGTCGGCGAGGCAGGCTACCAGATCCCCTTCAACGTCGACAACGTGGAATTCAAAGAACACGACGCGAAGTTCGTCATCGCCATCGAGACGGGCGGGATGCACGCCAGACTGATCGAGAACGGCTTCGACCAGGAGCACGACGCGATCCTCGTCCACCTGAAGGGGCAGCCCGCCCGGTCGACCCGCAGGCTGATAAAGAGGCTGAACGAAGAGCTGAACCTTCCTGTCGTCATCTTCACCGACGGCGACCCCTGGTCCTACCGGATCTACGCCAGCGTCGCCTACGGAGCCATCAAGAGCGCCTACCTCTCCGACTATCTGGTGACGCCGGCCGCCCAGTTCGTGGGGGTCCAGCCATCGGACATCGTCAACTACGACCTCTCGACGGACAAGCTGACGGATCAGGACCTCCAGGCCCTCCGGTCCGAGCTCGCCGACCCGAGGTTTGCGACCGACTACTGGAGGGAGCAGATCCAGCTCCAGATCAAGCTCTCGAAGAAGGCTGAGCAGCAGGCCTTCGCCGGGAAGGGGCTCGACTTCGTGACGAAGACCTACCTCCCCGAGAGGCTCTCGGAGATGGGGCTGATCTAGGGAGCATTGCATCGATACTTACGAGATGGCGCCGAAGATGTGGGGGTGGGCGGGGCTTGGGACCATCTCGGCTAATGAGTTCCAAGCCCACCGTATCCATGCCACCCCGAGCGCATCACTGCGGCCGAACTCGAGGCCCTCGTCGATTGTGTCCGAGGGCCTCTAAACCGGCTTAACTTCGCACCCCATCTTGGGGAACGATGCGGCATGTCTCTGAGGACTTCGTAGCTCAAGCCCCGCGTTCAGGGCTCAGGATAGACAAAGACCCCTTGCTCGTCCAGGTCGATATCTACGCCTTGGTAACGGTTGAGGTAATCCTGGTAGGTGGCCCTTGGATCGAGGTTGCCGAAAAGCTCGGGATGGAACCATTTGGCCATGTACCCCAGGGCGAGGAAGTATCTGGCAGCTCCCCTGGTGCTGTCCCAGGTAAGAACATAGACCTGTTCGTTCTTGACAGCGGTGACGTTCTGCAGCTCAGGACGATCGAGGATCTCCTGCCTTATGGCCTCCAGCCCGCCGATGTCATCGATGGCCATGCCCAGGCCAGCTGGGGCTGGATAGCGGTACTTGACGATGATCTCTGGATCCAGAGCTATGACCGCCTCCGGGTCGATCTCCTTAGATCCGTTCACCTCGATGAAGATATTATCTCCACCAGCCGCAGCCAGCAATTCATGGTGGCCATGGCCTTCGCCACAGGTGACATAATTCTTCCCGCCGCCGAAGTCAGCCTCCAGATAGACCTTGGGCTTTTGTTCTAAGGTTGCGACCGTTTCCTCAATCGTCCCGGTGTATCCTTCGTAGAAGTCTATCAGCTGCTGGGCCTCCTCCTCGCGGCCTAGGATCTGTCCTGTCTTCGCCACCTCATCCCCGTAGGAGGACATCTTATTGAAGTTGAAGCGGACGACCTCTATCCCCGTCCCATCCAGCTTCTCAAGGATGTCCGTTGGGCTGCTGGTATAGGTGAAAACCACCTGAGGCGCGGTCTCTATCAGGGCCTCATAATCCACCGAGAAGGATGACCCCAGGTTGGTGTAGCCGGAGCACCCAGGGTAGAGCAGCTCGTCCTCTACCACATATTTGTTCGCTCCCACTACCGTGTCCAGGGCTCCCAGCGAGCGGATCACGTCAAAGGACTCGCTGGTGAGGGCGACCACCCTCTCCACCGGAATATCGAGCGTCACCTCTCTGCCCGAAGAATCGACTATGTTCAGGGTCTGCGATGCACTGACCTGCCAGGCGGCTGAGAATAGCAGCACCAAGACAGATAGCCCAATGAGTAATACTTTTTTATTTTTAGTCATATTAATGACTCCATATTAGGGGATTTCTACATACCTGATATTTAACGATTCCTAAATTATGCCTCAAAAAACGGGTGTTTTGCTAGCTAGCGATTGTATCTGTTGAATAGCGGCGGCGCTCGACAGAAGAGCTGCGGCTTATCCCATCAAAAATCGCCCCCCTCGAAGAAGGTTGAAAAGGATGTATCCGATGGAACGGGGCTGAACTTTGCTATAAAAGTTCACCTTCCGGATATATCGGCGGTACGGGACCTCATCGACGGCGAGGCGAAATTTTATCTATTTTGAGAGAGCCTTTCGACCGTGGTCATCGACTTTCACGCTCACATCTACACCGACGAGATGGCGCCAAAGGCGATAGCCTCCGTCAAGAGGAGGATGGGGGTGAGGGTCCCGGGTCTTGGGACCGTCGCCGACCTGCAGGATTCGATGGCGAAAGCAGGCGTCGAAAAATCGATCATCCTCCCCCTAGCGCCTCTGCCCAAACACGTCCGGCCGGCGAACGAGTTCTTCCTCGCGGCCGCCGACGGAGACGGCCTCGTCCCCTTCGGGGCGATCCACCCCTTCCAGTCCGACCTGGAAGAGGAGCTGGATAGGCTCCTCGCGGCCGGGGTCCGGGGAGTCAAGGCCGTCCCCTTCCTCCAGGGATTTTACCCCGACGACCCTCGGTGCGACCGGCTCTATGAGGGGGTGGCGGAGCGGGGGATGGTCCTCCTCCTCCACGCCGGGAAGGTCCCCGAGGACCTGCCGGAGTTCTTCGGGACCCCCGACCGCTTCGCCCGGATGGCGGCGCGCCACCCCGACCTCGTCGTCATCCTCGCGCACCTGGGGGGGTGGGAGATGTGGTCTGCCGTCCGCAAATACCTCATCCCGGCGGCGGAGAACGTCTTCTTCGACACCGCCTACACCTCGCCGAGTTTGACCTCGGAGGAGGCCTGTGATCTGATAAGCGAGATCGGCCCAGACCGGGTATTATTCGGGACCGACTACCCCTGGACCGACCAGGCAAAGGAGGTCGGTTTCATAGAGGGGATGGACCTCTCAGCCCAGGAGAAGAAGATGATCCTCTCGGAGAACGCTGAAAGGCTCCTCTTCCGCCGATAGATCGACCGTGGGCGCGATATGGCCCCCCGGCGGAGCCCAACTTTTTTAACGGATCGTCGCTGTATTGAGGGCATGAAGCGCGACCTGATGGAGATTCTGGCCTGCCCCCTCTGTAAGGGCGATCTGGACCTCGAAGTATTCGAGGAGAAGGACGGGGAGATTCTGGACGGGAGGCTACGCTGCAAGGGCTGCGGCGAGGTCTACCCCATCGAGGACGGGATACCGAACATGCTCCCACCGGATCTGCGGGAGGAGATGGGCTGCTAGGCTCGCGCCGCTGGCGCCCCCGCCGGCCCCGCCGCCATCGGCCCCGAGCCCTTCAGGGCCAGCCTCAAGATCCCGCCCCAGGTGATCCTTTTAAATTCTCTTTTATTCTGATCGTCACTCTTATCTAGGGACGAAAACCCTTCCCGGATACGTGATAAGCGCAAGATACATCGTCGTAACGGGCGGGGTGATGAGCGGCCTGGGAAAGGGGATCACCGCCGCCTCCATCGGTCGGATGCTGATGGAGCGGGGCTACAAGGTCACCGCCATCAAGATCGACCCCTACATAAACATCGACGCGGGGCTGATGAGCCCCTTCCAGCACGGCGAGGTCTTCGTCCTCAAGGATGGGGGGGAGGTGGACCTCGACCTCGGAAACTACGAGCGATTTTTGGACGTGGAGCTGACCCGCGACCACAACATCACCACCGGAAAGGTCTACAAGACCGTCATCGAGAAGGAGCGGCGGGGCGAGTACCTGGGAAAGACCGTCCAGATCATCCCCCACATAACCAACGAGATCAAGGACCGGATCAGGCGGGTCGCCCGGGAGAGCGGCTGCGACGTCTGCGTCATCGAGGTCGGCGGGACCGTCGGCGACATCGAGGGGATGCCGTTCCTCGAGGCGATGAGGCAGCTGCGGAACGAGGAGATGGGAAACATCGCCTTCGTCCACGTCACCCTGGCTCCGACGACGACCGACGGCGAGCAGAAGACGAAGCCGACCCAGCACAGCGTCAAGGAGATGAGGGCCCTGGGCCTCCAGCCCGACATCGTCGCCGTCCGGTGCACAACGCCCCTGCGAGACGAGACGAAGTCGAAGATCTCCCTCTTCTGCGACGTGCCGGTGGAGGGGGTCGTCTCCAACCACGACGTCGACGACGTCTACAAAGTCCCCCTCCTCCTGGAGGAGCAGAGAACGCCGCTGTACCTGATGAAGATGCTCCGGCTATACCCCCTGGAGCACCGGACCGACTGGGTGGAGCTGATCGAGAAGATGGTCTCGATCAAAGACTCCGTCAAGATGGCGATCGTCGGCAAGTACACCACCGGGTCGCAAGGCACGACCCACATGGAGGATACCTACCTCTCGATCCGCGAGGCGCTGAAGCACGCCGGGATCGAGGCGGGGGCCTGGCCGAAGATCTCCTGGATCGACGCGGAGGAGCTGGAGCGGTGCCCCGCCGCCGACCTCCTCGCCGACTTCGACGGGATCCTCGTCCCCGGGGGGTTCGGCGCCCGGGGCACGAATGGCAAGATGGCGGCGATCAGGTACGCCCGCGAAAATGCCATACCGTACCTCGGGATATGCTTTGGGATGCAGCTCGCCGTCGTCGAGTTCTGCTGCCACGTCCTCGGCCTCGACGGCGCGAGCTCCGGGGAGTTCGGGGAGACGCCGCACCCAGTCATCACCATCCTCCCCGAGCAGGAGGGGGTCGAGGATATGGGGGCGACGATGCGCCTCGGCGACTACGAGGCGATCCTCCGGGAGGGGTCCCTCGCCGAGGATATCTACGGCTCCCTTCGAATCGTCGAGCGTCACCGCCACCGCTACGAGGTGAACCCCGACTACATCCCCAGGATCGAGGAGAAAGGGATGATCTTTTCGGGGAAGAACCGGAACCGGATGGAGATCGCCGAGATCCCCGGCCACCCGTTCTTCTTCTCGACCCAGTTCCACCCCGAGATGAAGTCGAGGCCCGGCCGCCCCTCGCCGCCGTTCCTGGCCTTCGTTCGGGCGATGAGGGAGAGAGCGAGGAAAAAGTAAAATATGGCTAACACGTGGAGAGGCCTCTAGTGCCTCTCCTCCATCGAACTTTAGGTTTAATCCCGCCTAAAATTATGAAGCCGCTAGCTGGCTCCTAATCTTATCGAGGGATTCTTCTGCTAAGCTAATTCCTAGGGATTGAGGGTCTATAGGTTCTTTTCTGGATTTTTCTTTGAAAGATCTTGGGAAATATTCCGCTTCAAACTCGTCTACTGAGTGAAATATCTGTTTATTCTTTTTGCGCATCTGTCTCATCCTCCCTATAGTAATTCGCGTGGAACTGTGGGTTCAATTCTGACTTGAAGTAATGTTTTCTCTTAATCCATATAAACCCATCTCCCTTAGAAATTAAAGCAACGTCAATGGGTCCACCCACTGTTTCGCTTTCAGGCGTAACACGTCTCTTAAAAGAAGTTAAATTAACTAATGATTCAGCCATTGCAGCAAGTTCGTCTTTTGGAAGACCTGCGACGACATTTATAACGGGATTGGAATGATAAGTGCGTCTGTAATCTTCTAATTTTTTATTAAGATCGGCAATTATTTGTTTACCTATGCTAGTTAGTTTTTCCTCAATGGATTTTTTTTCTTCTTCGTCATACCTGTCCATGTTGCTGACAACTATTCCAGCATAATCATCAAATATTTTAGCAATATAACTATCCTTAACAGTTTTGTATCTAGGGTCAACACCTTCCATGAATGTTGATACCATTTCACTTTGTGCAAATGGTATAACTGCGGCACTTGTTTCAAAATTGATATTATATTTATGAGATAACTTGTATATTATCCTTCCTTTGACTACTCGTTCGAAATAATATGCATGAAGTGAGGGAAAAATATCATCTTCACCAAATCCGGCTATCACGACGCCACTTCTACCATCATGGACGATTTTGTCTGAGAATCTTAACAAACAATGTACAGATAGTTTCTTTAATTTCTCTAGATTTTCATCTGATAAAGGATACCTCTCAAATGAATATTTTATCTCATTGTTTATAATTTCATTGTACTCGTTTAACACTGTTTCTTCCAATTGTTCTGATATGGATGGAGCAAGTTCAGCAGCTTCCCACATATTATAATGTTTATCAATAACGTGTGAGACTACTTCATTCGCAGTATCATAGTCAAATTCACCCTCAATTTCTTTGAGATTGGCCGCGATATCCTCAATGATATAAATTAAATAACTACGAATATCGTTCTGTGAATAATGCTCCTGCATAGCATTCAGAAAAAGCGAATTATTATCAAGAAAATTTATAAAATCATTTGCATGTTCTTCTAGTGTACTAAAAGACGTTTTACTTAATAAGTTCCTATATATTTTAATTATTGTTTCCCAAGGGATCCCCATAAAAGTAGCATTCCCATAGATCATTATCCCTATAGGATAATATTTTGATAAAGTAAAAAGTTTATTGGCCGACGGAAAAATCTTCGGTATGGATTCGCCACCCATCGTAACTGCGCTATCTGATGCTAGTGCTATGGAACATTAATTTTGCAAATTAAAATAATGCCTTTGAAGTTTTTTCCTGG
>LUYE01000007.1:31613-31740 GCA_001602645.1 Methanosarcinales archaeon Methan_01 | reverse complement strand
GACGGTCTTCGACAGCTCTGAGACCCACGGCGCGCTGAAGTTCACCGTCGGGCGGGGTACGGTGATCCCGGGCTTCGAGGAGGCGGTGGTGGGGATGAAGCTCGGGGAGGCGAAGACCGTCACCATC
>LUYE01000007.1:0-31603 GCA_001602645.1 Methanosarcinales archaeon Methan_01 | reverse complement strand
CGAAAGGAAGAGCTTCTGGTCAGAATCGCCCGGCAGGAGCTTCCGCCGGACCTCGACCCGGCGGTCGGCCAGAGGATCGAGTTCTCCAAGGGGGACCAGAGGTTTGAGCTAGCCGTCTCCGAGGTCACCGAAGAGGCGGTCACCTTCGACGCCAACCACCCCCTGGCGGGAAAGACCCTCGTCTTCGACCTCCTCCTCCTGGAGATCGAGTGAGCCTGGGGCCGTACGGAGCCGCAGCGGAGCAGCACGGCGGCGCTGGAAGGCGGCGCGGGCGAAGCCGAACCAAAGCCTGACCGAAGCCGAGGCGAAAGGGAGCAGAAGGAGCATGGACGGCAAGAACCGAAAGGACATAAAGCCGGGGATGAAGGTCGAGATCGTCCTCAAGCGCGACCAGAGGACGGGGAAGCTGACCGAAGGGGTGGTGAAGGAGATCCTCACCAACTCCTCCTTCCACCCCCACGGGATCAAGGTCCGGCTCGCCGACGGCCAGGTGGGGCGGGTGGCGAGGATCGTGGGGTAGGGGCACATTATTCTTTTCGGAGACGGACGGGGCTTTCAACATACTTCCTGTGTTTATTCGTCATTCGATAGCGTTGTTATCACGATCTAACGATCAATTTGCGCATAAGTATCGATCCGTTCCCTCTGGAGACTTCACAAAATCCAAACCGTTGGTATACGCCAATAGCGTTCAGGTTTGTTTCCTGGACGGCTAGGCTTAGATACTTCATATTGCGGTTCAAAGCAATGTGCTCTATCAATTTTAAAACTTGGACTCCCGTCCCTTTCCCTTGATAATCTTTTCCAAGCTGAATGGAATTGATGAACACTTCGTTATCTTTATCATGTTCGCTGAACCAACAATATCCTACGAGTTTGTCTCCCTTGTAAATTTTTTTTACAACACCCGAATAACGTAGATCCTTTACGTATCGTTCTTCAAAGCTCTTATCCCAATCGAGCCCCCAGGCTTCTTTAATTAAGGGTGCCATATTCTCTTTGGTGATCGTGACAATAAAAGCGATATCCCCCTCGTTAAAATCCTTCAATTGGCATCGTTCGATCTTTTTCATTTATGCTCATATATGGAGTATTTTTATAATGTATAAAAGAGTTATGATGATGGATGTCCAGATCACCGATGGCCTAATGGGACGGGAGGTCCGCGATCCTCTATCCTACGACCGCCCCCGAGGCGGAGGAGGCCGAGGTCGAGGTGAAAGACCCGGTCGGCGGCGGCGGGAGGGGCCGGGTGGTCCACCGCCCGGTGAATTTATATAAACTGAATGATTTAATCTCCGACGGTCGAGCCTACCGGGACCGGGAGGCGTACGCCCGGCGGCTCGCCTTCGGGGATTGAGGAGATGAAATCTCGTTCACGCCGTCCTTCTTCGTTTTTGACAGCGCTCATCATGGGGATCGAGGACAAGATGCAGGGTTGAGTTAGGAGCTTAGACGCGAAATCTTCGCGTTTCAAGATTAGACAAAACAGATACGCCATGATGGCTTGTTCATCTCGCCTCGCTTCATCAGAGGCCGATCTTCGCCTTTATCTCGGCGATATCCCTTTCCATCCTCTCCATCCGCTCGGCGTGGATGGTGCCCAGGTCAACTCTCAATCCCCGCACCTCATCTACGGTCTCCTCCTGTTTTTCGACCATTCTAGCCATCTTCTCGTCCATACCCCCCATCTTCTCATCCATCCTCCCCAACTTATCGTCCATATTCTCCATCCTTCCGTTCATGCTGATGAGGATGGGAATCGCCTTATCCATCTGCTCCACTGTGCTCAAGGCCGTCGCCTCCTGAATGGTCATCACCAACCCCTTGAAATCCTCGATCCTGACCTCCGAGACCTGAGCATGCTCTGGACGACGGGTTAAGAGAAGCTCTTTGAGGTTTGATATCTTCTCCTCTTCGGCCTCGGCCAGGACGACCAAAGCGTTATCGGATACGTTCAGGGCAGAAAACCTCTCAATCCCCTCGATGATGGCCTGGTGCATCAAAAACACCCGGTAGCCCACCCCCTGCACCATCGGACCTGTGATCACAGCCTTCATCTTCATTTTAGATCAACCTTTACAGTGCTCCAATTATTATTTGATTTTTTGGTCCCTGATGCCCCCAACTCTGAATCAGCCTGCGCGACCATGAGGGGCCCGGGGAAGTTCGGCGATCCTCTATCCGACGACCGCCCCCGGGGCGGAGGAGGCGGAGGTCGAGGTGAGGGATCCGGTCGGCGGCAGCGGGAGGCGTCGGGTGGTCCTCCGCCCGGTGGATTTATATAAACTGAACGATTTAATCTCCGACGGTCGGGCCTACCAGGAGCGAGGGGCGTACGCCCGGCAGCTCGCCTTCGGGGATTGATCTCTTGAAAACCCATCTGCACCGTAGATCCCATTTTTGACGGCTCTTTGTGGGATAGAAGATCTCGAAAGAGATATGATTACCTTCGGAGAAATTTGAACTAGAGCACGATAGAGATACATCCGATAGGTAGGGAATATCACATGGATTTCTCCGGCTCGATGGCCTGCTGGTCCTTAAATATTCCAATTTATCCATACGGTCTTTTTGGATTGGGAGGCATAGGTTATAATAACCCAGATCGATAAAGACGCAAAAAAGATGACCGAGGGCTCCACCATCCACTGCTACGACCGGCACGCCGCCGCCTACGACCTCTACCAGGCGACGGTCGTCCCGGAGTACGAGAACGCCATCGAGACGACGGCCCTGATCGTCGAGAGGCTCCTGGGCCGCGCCCCCCAGGTTCTGGACCTCGGCTGTGGGACGGGGAACGCCTCCGCCGCCATCCTGAGGAGGTCGCCTGGGGCGAAGGTCTTCCTCCTGGACGGCTCTGCGACGATGTTGGAAGCAGCTAAGGCGAAGATCGATGGGATCTCGCCCTCTGCGGTTACTGGAGGAAAGGTGGCGGACATTTCCGTCCACGGGTGGAGCTTGGGCCTCGGCTCCGGCGAGTTCGACGCCGTCGTCTCGACCCTGGTCCTGGAGCACCTGGACTTCGAGAGCTACAGGGCCGCCATCGGAACGTGCTTCCACCTTCTCAGGCCCGGAGGGTGGCTCATCGCCGCGGAGGGGTACGCCGAGGAGGAGTCGGATATGGTCGGCTGGTTCTCCGAGCTGATGGAGGCGAGGAGAGAGCTCATCGATGATCCTGAACTCTCTGATTTCGTATCGGGGCTGCGGGCGAAGGAGGAGGTCCACCACTATGCCAGCAAGGCCGAGAAGGCGGCCTGGTGGAGGGAGGCGGGATTCGACCGCGTCCATCTCCTCTGGCAGTACCTCTCTCTCGCCTTGATGGCGGGGCAGAGGCCTGTATCGTTTTGGCCCAGGACCTCCCCATCCCTCATATCCAGAAAACCCTTCTCAAGCCGAAATAACCGAGTCGATATCGCCAGATCGGGTTGCTAACAATTATATAATCTATAGCCGAAAGCAGTTCTTCGAGCATCGGCGGATGGCAAAAGAGAGCGGTGGTTTGGCATGCATCAGATTGTAAGGCGAGAGGAGATGGCCAACGGGAACGTGATCCTGAACGAGATCGAGGCGCCCTATATAGCCAGGAAGGCGAAGCCCGGCCAGTTCGTGATCCTCAAGGCCGATGAGAGGGGAGAGCGGATACCCCTAACCATGGCTGATACGGACCCCGAGCGCGGGACCATAACCGTGATCTACAAAGTCGTCGGAAAGTCCACGGAGCTCTTCAAGAGCTTGAAGGAGGGCGACTCCTACCAGGACGCCGTCGGCCCTCTGGGCCAGCCGACCCACCTTGAGAAGGTCGGGACCGTCGCCTGCGTCGGAGGAGGAACGGGCATCGCCGTGCTCTACCCCATCACCCGGGGCCTGAAGAGGGCAGGCAACAGGGTTATCAGCATCATCGGGGCCCGGACCGCCGACCGGCTATTCCTGGAGGAGGAGATGAGGGCGGTCTCCGACGAGCTCTTCGTCTGCACCGACGACGGATCCCGCGGCCACCACGGCTTCGTCACCGAGATCCTTAAGAAGGTCCTGGAGGAGGAGACCCTGAGCCTCGTCGTCGCCGTGGGGCCGGTCCTGATGATGAAGCTCATCTCCGAGATGACGAGGCCCCGCGGCGTCAAGACGATCGTCAGCCTCAACCCCATCATGATCGATGGGACGGGGATGTGCGGAGGCTGCCGGGTTCTGGTCGATGGAGAGAACAGGTTTGCCTGCGTCGACGGGCCCGAGTTCGATGGCCACAAGGTGGATTTCGATCAGCTCATGCAGCGGCTCGGAGCTTATCAGTCGGAGGAGAGGAAGAGCTCAGAGGCTCACAGGTGCAGGCTTGAGAGATAACCGGCGACGGGGGATCATCAGCTCGCCGGTCGTTCGTCGGATATGAAGTCGCATTTTAGCTGATGGGTGCTATGGCGGAAAACGAGGATCTAGCGGAAAAGGAGAGGGAGAAGAACCGGGTCGCCATGCCCGAGCAGGAGCCGGAGGAACGGAGGAGAAACTTCGAGGAGGTCCCTCTAGGGTACACTCCGGAGATGGCGGTCGCGGAGGCGTCCCGATGTCTCCAGTGCAAATCGCCGACCTGCATTGAGGGCTGCCCCGTGGAGATCGATATCCCCGCCTTCATCCGGCTCATAAAAGAAGAGAAGTTCGACGAGGCGATCAGGAAGATATGGGAGAAGAACCGGCTGCCAGCAATCTGCGGCCGGGTCTGCCCTCAGGAGACCCAGTGCGAGGGAAGGTGTCTCCTCGCAAAGAAGGGCCGGCCGATCGCCATCGGAAACCTCGAGAGGTTCGCCGCCGACTCCGCTCGCGAAAAGGGCTTGAAGGATCTTTCGCCCAAGCCCGAGCCTTCGGGAAAGAGAGTCGCCATCGTCGGTTCGGGACCAGCGGGCCTGACCGTCGCCGCGGATCTTCTGGCCAGGGGTCACCAGGTCACGATCTTCGAGGCGCTCCACAAGCCTGGCGGAGTTCTCGTCTACGGAATTCCTGAGTTTAGGCTGCCGAAGGAGATCGTCGCCGACGAGGTGGAATCCCTGGAGGACCAGGGCGCGGAGATCAGGTGCAACACCGTCATCGGGCGGACCATCACCATGGATGAGCTCTTCGAAGAGGGGTACGATGCGATCTTCATCGGGGTGGGAGCAGGCCTCCCCAGATTCATGAACATCCCGGGCGAGAACCTGGTGGGGATACTCTCCGCCAACGAGTACCTGACTCGGGCAAACCTTATGAAGGCCTACCAGTTTCCCGAGTACGACACCCCCATGCCAAAGGGAAAGAACGTCGTCGTTCTGGGGGCGGGAAACGTCGCCATGGACTCGGCCCGGACCGCCATGAGGCTGGGGGCCGACTCGGTCCGGATAGTCTACCGGCGGTCCCGGTATGAGATGCCGGCCCGAGCCGCTGAGATCCATCACGCCGAGGAGGAGGGGGTCGAATTTCTCCTCCTCACAAACCCCACCCGATTTCTTGGTGATGACGAGGGCCGGGTTGTGGGGATGGAGTGCATCAGGATGGAGCTTGGTGAGCCGGACGCCTCGGGCAGGCGGAGGCCGGTTCCCATCCAGGGCTCGGAGTTTGAGATCCCCTGCGACCTGGTCATCATCGCCGTCGGGACTGGAGCAAACCCTCTTTTGACCCGCTCCACCGATGGTCTGGAGCTGAACCGCCGGGGCTACATCGTGGCCGACCCCGAGACGGGAGAGACTAGCATCGAAGGGGTCTGGGCTGGCGGCGACATCGTCACCGGCTCGGCGACGGTGATCGAGGCGATGGGCGCCGGTAGGAGGGCCGCCAGGTCGATCCATGAGCGCCTGACCCGCGATCTTCAGCCCTCAAAGTCCGTTGAAGACTGAAATCGGTTGGTCGAAGCATGCAAACGTTTCTCCCCTACCCCGACTTCAAGAGGTCCGCCGAGGTCCTCGACAGGCAGCGGCTCGGAAAGCAGAGGTCCGAGGCCCTCGTCCTCCTCCGGATCTGCCGGGACGGAAAAAGCCGGTGGATGAATCACCCGATCTGGAAGATGTGGTCAAAGAACCCCGAGGCTCTGGCCCTATACGGCGTCGTCATCTGCGAGGAGTGGACGAGGCGTGGCTATCGGGACACCTGCAAAGAGAAGATCCTCGCCGCAAATCGGGAGATGGGGGGAGCGGAGCTCCCGGAGCTTCGCCGGAAGTACGATGGACGGGAGGAGGGCTTTCTCCCCTCGTGGTTCGGCTCCGAGGACTTTCACGCCTCCCACCGGTCCAACCTCCTCCGGAAGGACCAGGACCACTACTCCGCCTTCGGCTGGACCGAGCCGAAGGACCTCTGCTACGTCTGGCCCGTCCCCGAGGACCCGAAAGTTGAAGACGAAGGAGAGGGCTGAGGCCGGATTCAGCCGTCGGCTCCGGCCTCCTTTCAGGCGCCCGGCATCGATGGGCCGGTCACCGTTCATCGCTTCCAATCCCGCCACCGCCGGCATCCGATCTCATCTTTCGTGACCTATTCCGGCGCCGCCTTCATCAGGGCTCTGGGGCTGGGGTGTTAGATCCGCATCCGATCCCATCGTTCTCGACCTATTCTGGCGGAAGGCCTGATCCAACTCGCCCGGATTGTTCCGATTCTTGAAAAAGTTTAAGTATCCACCAAGCGCAAACGGAGATCATGGATGCAGAAGAGATCGCCGGAAAGTACTCGATGAAAGATCTGAGGCCTATCGCCAAGAAGTACGGCGTCAAGACCCACTGCGCAAAGAAGATCGACGTGGTCCGGGCCCTCCCCCCGGAGGCGCTGGCGGAGCTGGAGGGGGACTGAAGGACCGGAACCTCCCGGCGATGATGCACCGGGGGATGGAAAGAGGATTATAACCATAAGGGGCGATCCCTGAGGGATGATATCCGAATCTTGCGACCTGGACGGCTTCATCGAAGCGATCAAGGACCTCACCTACCACGAGGTCCTCTCCTCCATCCTGAAGGAGGGGTACGAGGCCGACGACCTCTTCGTCTCCAAGAAGAGGGATGAGGCCTCGGCCCTGGAGCTTGAGAAGGTCAGGGAGTACAGCCGGGCCCTCCGCTTCTTCATATTCCTCCTCCAGACCGGCCAGAGGCCCGACCTCGCCTCCGAACGAGAGAGGGAGGCGTACCAGAAGTTCCGCCTGGTGGCGGCAACCCTGGTGGAGAGGGGGGAGCTCCTCCCGGCGATCCTAGATTACTTCGATGGATGATGGCCGCATTCGGCCGCCACGTTTTTATCGGATCGTCCTCTCCCCGTCTCCGGGAGGTCCCAAGGAGCTCCCAAGACCGCTGATTGCGGCGTTAAGACGACATCAGATGAAGGTTCTGCACCGTCGTCTGAATGCTGGTGTTAGATATGAACAGTCAGAATATATTATTAGCAATCATCTTTTTGTTGGTGGGGGCTGCCCTCGTCATCCCAGCAGCCCTGGGAGAGGCTGAAGTGATGGAAGAGGAGAATCCGGCTCCGATCGCCCCAGAGAAGGTCGATGAGCTGGTGGCCTTCGTCCAGTCCGCCGTAGCCTTCGCTCAGGAGAAGGGGAGGGAGGCGGCTCTGGAAGAGTTCAGCAACAGCAACGGCTCCTTCGTCCGTGGTGAGCTCTACATCTACGCCTACGACTTCAATGGGACGAATATCGCCCATCCCTTCAAGCCAGACTGGATAGGCGAAAGCAAGATGAACGAGACGGACTCCAACGGCGTCCTCTACATCAGAAATCTGGTGAACGCCGCGCGCCCGGGTTATGGGTTCACCTACTTCATCTTCCCAAACCCCGCCGACGGTGGCAGAGACGAGTTCAAGATCGGCTATGCGATGAAGGTCGACGAGGACTGGTGGCTCGGCTCCGGCCTCTACCTTCCGGAGGTCTGTGCATCCTTCGATCATGAGGATAGAGAGGATCTGGTGGCCTATGTCGAGGAGGCAAAGAGCTTCGCCCTCGCTAACGGTAGAGAGAGGGCCATGGCAGTCTATAACGACCCCTTCGGCAGCCTCACCAGGAATGGCAGGTACGTCTTCGCCTACGACTATGATGGGGTCACCCTGGCCCTCCCCCACCAGCCGGAGCTCCTGGGGAGCGCCAGGATCGAGGCCGCCGATCCGATCGGGGTCCGTTTCATCCGGGAGGCAGCCGAGACGGCTGGCCTGGGCACAGGCTTCCTCTACTACATATATCCCGACTCGTCCCGAGAGATGGAGCCGGCTCTGAAGCTGAGCTACGTCGCCGACGTGGATGGCTCCTGGTTTTTGGGCTCGGGAATCTACTCTGAAGTGCCGGTTTAGATAGATCAATTGAAGTAGAAGTGGAGAGATGATCTCCCTTCAGAATGACGGAGTGATGCCTTATGGAGAGAAAGAAGCGTTCTGGAGCTTGGGAGATGAGCCACCTCGGAGCGGCAGCCTTGGCCGCCCTCATCTTCTGCGCCTTCGCCGCCGCGGAGGAGGATGCGGGAGGAGCCATCTCCTCTTTTGAAGAGCCTTCGATCGAGATGCCCTTCCTCCTCCTCCAGATCCAGGCGGATCTGCAGGGAAGTCTGGGGGATCTGGACATGGCTGTGGCGAAGGCGTCCAGCGACCTCTCGGCTTCGGGGCTGGAGGGGGACGGCGCTCGGGACGTCCTGAGGAGGCTCCTCGAGACCAACTCAAACCTCGTCGAGGCGGTCACCTTCGACGAGGATGGGAAGATAATAGTCGCCGAGTGCGAGGGGTGCGAAGGAGGAGAGGGAGCGGATATTAGCGGCCAGGAGCATATAGCCCACGTCCTGAGGACGAAGAATCCCACCTTCAGCGGGCAGTTTCTTCTGGTGGAGGGCTACCAAGGGACGGCCATCGCATATCCGGTCTTCTCTCCGGAGGGCGAGTTCATCGGCGGCATCAGCGCGATCCTCAAGCCCGAGGAGCTGATGAATGTGCTCATCGCCCCCCAGCTCCGATTTGACATCTCCACCCGGGCCAACATCACCGACTACAGCTTCTGGTCGATGCACCTCGACGGCCTCATCGCTTACGACCGAGACGAGAGCCAGATCGGGAAAAACCTCTTCGAGGACCCCCTCTACCAGCCCTTCCC
The DNA here is from genome assembly GCA_001602645.1 of Methanosarcinales archaeon Methan_01. Lineage (GTDB taxonomy): Archaea > Halobacteriota > Methanosarcinia > Methanotrichales > Methanotrichaceae > Methanocrinis. The sequence goes on along the minus strand of LUYE01000007.1, from coordinate 22,533 downwards.
CAGCCTCCTCGACCTGGGGGAGAGGATCGTCGCCGAGAGGTCGGGGCACGGGTACTACGCCTTCCAGGTCGCCGAAGGAGATGAACGGGTTGTCACCAAGGAGAGCTACTGGACGACCGTAGGGCTCCACGGCCGGGAGTGGAGGCTCATAGTCACAAAGATCGTGGGCTGAGGACCCATTCCCTTTTTTCGCAGGGATCGACCCATCAGATCCGCCATATCTCCTGGGGGAGCCTCGTCAGCCTTGTCGGACCGGAATCGGTGGTGAGGAAGGTGTCCTCGATCCCGACGACCCCGACCCCCGGATAGATCATCTTCGGCTCGACGGCGACGGTCATGTTGGGGAGGATCTCGTGGTCGACGGGCCCCAGGACAGGGGGCTCGTCGATCTCCAGGCCGACGCCGTGGCCGACGAAGCCGCACTTCGACCCCGCGGGGCCGCCGAGGTTATCCTTATAGCCCAGCTCTTCGCCCCTCGCCTCGGAGATCTCGTAGACCTCCCGGCCGGAATTTCCGGGCCGCAAGGATTCGGCGATCCACCTCTCCACCTTCAGGGCAGCCTCATGGGCGTCCTCCAGCTCCTTCGGCAGACGGCCGATGGAGAAGATCCTCGTCTCGTCGGCGATGTAGCCGTTGTAGACCCCCCCGTAGTCGACGAGGATCGGCTCATTCCTTCTGATCTTCCGGAAACCCGGCCCCTGGGGCTGGAGGAGGGAGGGGCCGACGCCGCCTGTCGGCGAGGCGACGAAGCTCGGATATGCGGCGTTGGGCCCCGCCATCAGGTGGCCCATGGGAAGCTCGTGGTTGAACCTCCGGAACCGCAGCGACCCCTGGTGGCCGAGGGCCCGCATCTCCGCCTCGAGCTTTGCCGCGAGCTCGATCTCGGCCATCCCCTCTTCCAGGTGGTCTGGGACGGTGCTAATCCCGGCGTCGAGGATCCGGGCCGCGGCCCGGATCAGCCGGATCTCGAACTTCGACTTGACGGACCTGATCTCTCTGATCGTATCGGATATGTCGACGAGATCGGCGTCTTTGAGGGCCTCCTTCACCCGAGCGTAGTTGTTGAAGGGGAGGACGTCCAGCTCCAGGCCGATCCTCGCCCCCTCGGGGATGGCGAGGTCTGACTTCAGGTTCTTCAGGCTCCGCAGCGGCTCGACCTCCAGGGGCGACTCCGCTCTCGCTCTATCCAGGCTCTTTCTTACCATCACGACGGACTCCTCCTCGGGGTCGCTTGGGATGTAGACGAGCCCCTCCTGGGCGGTCCCCGAGAGGTAGAGCATGTCCACGGCCTGGAAGATGATCGCCCCCGTGAGCCCCTCCATCCGGCTCTGAAGTTTCTTCGTCCTCCCTTCGATCTCCGACCTGGGGTGCAGAACCAACTCCATATCGCCTCCTCCACCTCCCATCCTCCCCTCCTCTATCCTCATCGCCTTTCCTCCCGACCGGCTCTGCCTTCCGTCCCTATATCCCTTTCGAGATCTCCTCTTCGAGATCTGAAAGGTATCTCCTCACGACTTCGCCCCTCCTCCTCGCCTCCCTCTTCGCCGTCTCGGTCTGCATCCCCTCTTCGAGCTTCAAGATCTTTTTATAAAAATGATCCAGGTTCCACCTCAGATCGTCCGGATCCCGCCCCCGGCAGAAGGGGTCATCGGGGTCGTAGAGGGGCCGGCCGAGGGCGCCGCCCGTCAGAAATACCCTGGCGATCCCTATCGCCCCGAGGGCATCGAGCCGATCGGCGTCCTGGAGGACCCTGGCCTCCAGGGTTGCTGGCTCGATCCCCTTTGAGTAGCTGTGGACCTCCACGGCGTAAAGGACCCTCTCGATGACGTCCTCGGGATATCTCCAACTCTTCAAAAGGTCCTTGATAGTCTCAAGCCCCCTCTCCTCCGCCTCCCCCGACCTCTCCCGGAGCTTCGGCCCGCTGGCGGCGTCGTGGAGGAGGGAGGCGAGGGCGACGATCATCGGGTCCGCCCCCTCCGCCTCCGCGATCGCCACCCCGGTCCGGCAGACCCGGAGGGCGTGGAAGAGGTCGTGGGCGGGGTCCTTCCCGTCGTAAAGGGGCGCTACCTCCTGGAGAAGATGGGCCTCATCCAATCCCTCCCCAGAAGATCTCATCGTCGAGATCCTGGCCCCTCGATATTCAGATCGTCTCTCCGCCATCCGCCACCTCAGGCCTCTCCCTCATCGATAGGGATATCCTCTTTCTCTCCAGGTCCACGGCTAGGACGACGACCTCGACCTTCTGGTGGACCCTCACCACCTCCGCCGGGTCCCGGACGAACCGGTCGGCGAGCTCGCTTATGTGGACGAGGCCATCCTGGTGGACCCCGACGTCGACGAAGGCGCCGAAGGCTGCCACGTTCGTAACCGTCCCCGGAAGGCTCATCCCCGGTCGGAGGTCCTCGATCTTCGTCACCCCCGGAGCAAAGGTGAAGAGCTCAAACTCCCGCCGGGGGTCTCTTCCGGGCTTCGCGAGCTCCGCCAGGATGTCCCCGATCGTCGGAAGCCCCGCCTCCTCGGTGACGTACCCCGCCGGATCGATCCGATCCAGGAGGGAGGAGTTGCCGATCAGCTCCCGGATGGAGACGCCGAGGTCTCTTGCCATCGCCTCGACGATCCCGCGGCTCTCGGGGTGGACGGCGGATCCGTCGAGGGGATCGTCGCCGCCTCGAATCCGGAGGAAGCCCGCCGCCTGCTCGAAGGCCCGAGGGCCGAGGCCGGGAACTCTTTTAAGCTCTTCTCGAAACCTGAAGGGGCCGTGCACCTCTCTGTACTGGACGATCGATCCCGCCAGCTTCGACCCCAGCCCCGAGACGTGAGACAAAAGCTCGATGCTTGCGGTGTTCAGGTCCACCCCCACAGCGTTAACGCAAGATTCGACGACCTCGTCGAGCCTCCTCTTGAGGGCCTTCTCGTCGACGTCGTGCTGGTACTGGCCGACGCCGATGGATTTCGGATCGATCTTCACCAGCTCCGCCAGCGGGTCTTGGAGCCTTCTGCCGATGGAGACGGCTCCTCTTATGGTCGCGTCCTCCGCAGGAAACTCCTCCCTTGCTGCCCTGGAGGTGGAGTAGACGGAGGCTCCCGCCTCGTTCACCATGACGATGGGAGCGGCCCCCGGGATCCCAAGCCCCCGAAGGAACTCCTCGGTCTCCCTCCCGGCGGTCCCGTTCCCGACGGCGATAAACTCTACGCCAAACCTCTCACACAAATTGACGACCTTCCTCTCCGCTGCCCGGACCTCCTCCTGGGGTGGGTGGGGGAAGATCACCTCCTTTGCGGCCAGAGATCCATAACGGTCTAGGACGACGACCTTGCATCCGGTCCGAAAACCCGGATCTATGGCCATGACCACCCTCTCCCCCAGGGGGGGCTCCAGAAGAAGGTGGCGGAGGTTTTCGGCGAAGACCTCGATCGCCCTCTCCATAGCCCTCTCCCTCGCCGCCGAGAGGCTCTCCCTCACCATCGAAGGCGCAAGGAGCCTTCGGTAGCCGTCCTTCAGAACGAGCCGGACCTCCAGGGTGGCGGGGGATTCGGGGCTATCAACCCTTCTCCGCAGGAAGAGCGATTCGAGGATCGCCGAGGCCTTCTCCTGGGGCGGCTCGACGGAGAGGGTCAAGAAGCCCTCCTCCCTGCCCCTCAGGATCGCCATCACCCTGTGGGAGGGGGCCCGCGATAGGGGCTCAGACCAGTCGGCGTAATCCCGGTACTTGGAGCTATCGGCGTCCGCCGCCCTGGAGGAGCCCGACCTCAGGATCCCCTCGGCCAAAAATAGCTCGCGGATCCTCGACCTCGCCCATGGGTCCTCGCTGATCCGCTCCGCGATGATATCCCGGGCCCCCGCCAGGGCCTCGTCGACCGAACCGACCCCCTTCTCGGGATCTACAAACTTTCCTGCCTCGGCCCTGGGTTCGATCTCCCCCTGGTCGAAGATCCGATCTGCCAGGGGGAGGAGACCCCGCTCTCGGGCGAGAGAGGCCCTGGTCCTCCGCTTAGGCCTGAAGGGGAGGTATAGGTCCTCGAGGGCGGCGACCGTCGAGGCAGCCAGGATCTTCTCCTCCAGATCGGGGGAGAGGATCCCACGCTCCCGGAGGGATTTCAAGATGCTTTCTCGCCTTTTTTCCAGCTCCTGATATTTTTTCATGAGATCTCGTACTGAGGCTAGGGAGACCTCTTCGAGGCCCCCCGTCGCCTCCTTCCGATACCTGGCGATGAAGGGGATCGTCTTTCCGTCCTCCAGGAGGGCAAGGGCGGCCTGGACCTGGTTCTCCCGGAGGCCGAGCTCTCTTCCGATGAGGGCGATGGGCTGCTGATTCATGATAGCCATCCGCCATGGCTGAGGGAAGGGGTGGACGAACTGCCAGAGTTCAAAGACTAAACCCTCCTCTTGTTGGTCCTCCCCTTCTTCACCTCGAAGAGGTAGGTCTTCTCCTCCTCGACCTCGTGCCAGAGGTTTCGGTAGTAATCCTCCTTCCACTCCGCGAAGCCGTCTTCGAACCCCGGCTCCCCCTCATCTATGTGAACTAGGTAGCCCCTCTCTGAGATGGCTGAGCAGAGCTTCAGCTTCTCAATGCTGCTCTTAACCAGGGATCGGTCGTAGGGGGTCGTCTTCCCCCCCTCTTTTGAACCCATCAGAAGCTCTATCACCACCAGGCACTCCTCCCCTTTGAAGATCGAGATGGCGGGGCGGCAGTCCCCGACGGGATGGTTGATCCGCATAGTGATCAATTTATTTTTATCGGTGTGGGCCCGGAGGTGGTGATAAAGGGAGGCCGTAAATTCGTCCTCCGTCTCGATCTTTCCGCCCCGGTAGTCCTCCACCGACCCTTTGAAGGCGTCGACGACGCCCCGTTCGTACTTGCTTACTCGAGCAGACATCTCTCATCCCTCACGCCCGTTGGGCCCCATCGTCTCCATACTAGATAAATTCGCATATGCCCCCGAGATCCGGGGGTGGTCCGGATCGGCCAATGCCCTTTCAACGGTGGATCCAGAGGGATGGGGCATGGCATTTGGCTTTGCCGTGCGATGCCGAAGGCTCTCGATCCCCGGGGAGATGAGGGGGAGGTCAAGGAGGTCCTTCTGGGAAAGCTCCATGATCCAAGGGGAGATAAAAAGACCACCGGTATCCGTCAGGCCCTCCACCTAGAAGGGTCCATCGGCCCATCGAGGAGGAGTTCGCTCAGATGGAAGAGCGCCTCTCGAGCGGATTTCATGCTGCTCTTTTCGGCCAAAGGCGGCGGAAAAGGGATTCTGCGGGAAATCCCATAGAAAACTTACATATCCTCCATCCCCCAACCAGAGACAACGATGACGAACTTCAAGGTCCTTCTGGAGGGCGCCTGGCTGGTCAGAGACGTCAAATCCGCCGACGACGCCATCGGGGTCGCCATATCGGAGGCGGGAAAGAGGCTGAACAGCAAGAAGCTGGACTTCGTGGAGGTGGAGGTGGGCCAGACGATCTGCCCCGCATGCGGCGAGTCCCTGGACGGCGTCTTCATGGTGGCGGGGACCGCCCTCGTAGGCCTCCTCTTCGAGATCAGGGTCTACGACGCCGAGAACGAGGAGCACGCCTTCCGAATAGCAAAGTCGACGGTGGGAAAGGCCCTGGGGGCCGTCCCCCTCAGCCTTGTGGAGGCGAAGGAGATGGAGGGGGGGCGACCCAAAAAGCCAGAGCGTTCGAGGTAGGCGGGTCAGGATCGCCTCCCCTCCCACTCCGCCGCCCTCATCCGGATGATCTCCCGGCTCTTCCTGGCGTCGGTGACCACCAGCTCATCCTGGATCCATCTCGGAAGGAAGGTGAAGACTCCGCCTCGCCCCCCCTCCCTGAACCTCCGGTCGCAGAAGAGGATCACCCCCCGCTCGGATGCGTCCCTGATCACCCTCCCTGCCGCCTGAAGACCCCTGTTTATCGCGGGGAGGGTGTAGGCGATCAGGATCCCGTTCTTCTGGCCGTACTTCCTGATGTAGTACTGGTTCACTTCCCTCTGGATCTCGTTGTAGAAGCCGAGGGGGAGGCCCACGACGGCGACGCCGTTGAGAGCCTCCCCCTTGTAGTCTATCCCCTCGGCTAGCTTCCCCCCGGAGACTCCGAGGAGGACGGCTCCTCGCCTCTTTCCCGCCTTGAAGAAGTCGTCGAGGATGGCTGGGACCTCCTCGGAGTTCCTCGGCTCTAGGTACAGCATCTTTCCCATCCGCCGCGCCGCCGCCTTGCAGACCGCCTCGTACTGGCTCATCATCGAGTACGAGGTGAAGAAGACGGCGACGTTTCCTCCAACCTCCTCTATCATCGCCTCGATGTGCTCTGTGATCTCCCTTCTGTTGCCCGCCTCCTCCCTCTTCTCCAGCTGGGTCGTGGCGGTCTTGGCGACCATGAGGAGCCTGTTCTCCCGGGGGAAGGGGTTTGGGAGGCTGATCTTCTTCGCCCTCCCCGCCTCCCCCAGGATGTAGAGCTCGTAGGCGTCGAGGGGGGAGAGGGTGCCGCTGAGCATCACTGTAGCGTTGATGTTGTCGGTCACCCTTCGGATAAGAGAAGCTGGATCGACGTTGTTCACCTCGAGCCAAGCCCTCTTCTTGTCGCCGATGCCGGTGACGGTGATCTTCCTCTGGTAAGAGTCGTCCTTCTCCGCCATCTCGACGTCGTTGAGGAAGAGGAGGACCTGGGCGAGGCTCGGCTCGATCTCCCCCTGGAGGTTCTCTCGGTCCCCCTCCGCCAGCTCCAGCTCCGCCACCATCACCGCCACCTCTGTGGCGGCGGAGAGGGCCTCCTCCACGTCGTCGAACCCCTGATAGAGGAAGCTGCGGAAGAGGTCGCCATCGAGGAGCTCCTCCCCCTCCTGCATGCGGGACTGGCGGCTTTGGATGTACTGTCGAAGCCTCGGGAGGAGGGTCTTGATCACCTCCACGCCCCGGAGCCTGGATGAGGCTTCCAGGGACGATTCGGGGAGCCTGGACTGGCCCATCGACTCCCGGTACTTATCCACCTCCTTCTCGGCTAGGTCTATCATCCTCGGAGAGAGGACCTTCGTATTTAGGGCTCTTACGGCGTCCCCGAGGTTGTGGGCCTCGTCGACGAAGAGGGTCAAGGACTCCCGCTCCAGCTCCAGCCAGTCGAAGATGATCTCCTGGAACTCGGGGCTGAAGAGGTGGGAGTAGTTGAGGATGACGACGTCGCTCCCCTTGGCAGAGAGGCTCATCACCTCGTAGGGGCAGACGTCCCTGCACTCCTTCTGGAACCGGTCCGGGGATCTGATCCCCCCCCGGAGCTCGTCGACGAGGTCGAGGACCCTTCCGGAGTGCCTGAAGTGGGGCTTTCCCGATAGCTCGAAGACCTCCCTCGTCATCATGTAGTAGGGGCAGAAGGTCCTGTAGCCTGGGACGCTTTGGGGAGCGTTCCTCTCCTGGGACGGGTCGTAGAACTTCCCCCCCACCTCTCCGAGCCGAGCGATCATCTTCCTCTTCGTCCACTCCCGAAGCCTGGCGCAGCCTGAGTAGACAGACTCCCCGGAGAACTCGTCGGCTATGGGGCAGACCTTCTGTTTTCCCACCATGTAGGTTATGGTGGGGCGGTGCCTCGTCCTCGACCAGATCTTCTCCATCTCGTCGAGGTAAACGTCTATCTGGCTGACCGTCCTCACCGCCACCGCGATCTTGCCGGGGGCCGCAGCCAGGGCCGCAGCGATGCAGCTGGTCTTCCCGCTGCCGGTGGGGGCGTCGATCATCAGAACCCCGTGATCTCCGGCCCTCACCGCCCCGTAAACGTCGTCGAGCATGGAGTCCTGGTAGGGCCTCAGGGACTCGTAGGGGAAATAGTCCAGATACACGGCCGCCCTATTGAGCTTAAAGGTGATAAATGCTATCCATCAGCTGCTGGCTTATCGGCCCTGACAATCCAGCCATCAGCTCCTCAACTAAAAAGGTTTAAATGTAAATAGCGTTATAAGACATTACGGGAGTAAGATGAAAAGTGGTATCGCCCTTCTTGTCATTATGACAACCTCCGCCCTCATGGCGGCAACCGCCTCAGCCTCGCCGGCTTTCCAGGACGGTTTTGTCACTGGCTATACCGAGGTCAGCGGAGAAGGGCAGACTGAGATAGTCAACTCCAATATGGATCGCTGGAAGGGGTTCACCAACACCGAGGTCCTCTATGGGAAGGGCGCAATAGACTATTTCGCTACCGGTGGATTGAACCACTCGTCCGGAGGAGCATCTCAGACAGACCGGAAGATCGAGTTTCCCGATGGGCTCCTCGTCAACGTTCAGCATTTCGATTCGTCCCGGGTCTTCCACGGAACGGGGCTGGACATATCCAACATAAACGTCGTCTCCTCATACTCCGGCATCGACCGGATGGTCATCTCTCCCAACTGTACGACCTTCGACGTCAAGAGCGAGTTCAATGGGATGTGGGACCTGCAGGCCTTCAAGAACGACGTGATAAGGAAGATCGATACCAAAACGAACCTAGACGGAGAGTTCGAGGTCGATAAAGAGCTGATCTTCAAGGCGCCCTTCCTCTGAGGGGCACTCTGGGCCCGTAGTCATACCTAATCGGTCCAGAGGATGGGCGCGAAGCTCCTGCAGGAGAATCGAGACTTCAGGGTTATTGCTCTCCTCAGCTATGCCGATTGAATTGCTATAACGGTATCCCCCAAAGAGGATACCACTTCTCCACATCTTTTTCTATCGGCAGCTCCGGCTCCATCACCGATCGGAGCCGGAACTCCAGGACATTGTCCCTATCATGCGCCCTTTTGGGGACGAAGGGATAGTAGGCCCCTCCCTTGAAGCTGTATATCCAGTAGACGGGGCCGGCGCTCCCGACGAATCGGTAGAGGGCGCAGAGGAGCTGCTCGCCGAAGCCGTGATCGGTCATCGTCGTGCTGACGAGGTGGACGGTCGTCACCAGGTCGTCGAAGTCCGGGTCCTCCAGGACGACCCATAGATAGCGGTACTCGTCCATCTCGATCCTCGCCTTCGTCCCCGTCTCCCGGCCGCTGTAATGGAGGAGAGCCTCGATCTCGGCCCGGGCTGCCTCGTACCTAGAGGAGTCGATCGGCTTGAAGCAGATCCCCGCAGAGCCCGAAGGCGATAGGTCGAGGTTCGCCTCCAGGGTTATGCTGGCGGTGGATATGGCAAAGAGTCGGTCTAGCTTCGACTTCGGCAGCGTGCTCTTTCCGAGGATGGTGTCCAGGATCCTGAGCTTCATCTCGATCTCATCTCCCTCTCGTCTCCTCTCCTTATGGCGTCCCCACGACTTTTCTCCTTTTAGCCTCAGGTCTACCTCTGATCATGTCGTCCCCAGCTCCCGCTCGATCCTCTGGAGGGCGGCTATCCTCCTCTCCACCGGCGGATGGGTCGACAGGAGGTTCATGATCGAGGATCCCGATACAGCCGGGATGATGAAGAAGGCGTTCATCCCCTCGGCCTTCCGAAGGTCCTCCTTTGGTATCCGGGGCATCACCCCGCTGATCTTCATCAGGGCCGACGCCAGGTTCGACGGCTGGCCCGTTATGACCGCAGCCCCCCGGTCTGCGGCAAACTCCCGGTACCGCGAGAGGGCTCTGATCAACAAACTGCTGGCGATCCAGACGACGACGGAGGCGAAGAAGGCGACCCAGATCCCCCCCTTATTCCTGCTGGACCCGCCGCCTCCGAAGTATAGGGAGTACCTGACGATGAAGAAGGCCACTGTGGAGAGGAAGCTTGCGATCGTCATCACCATCACGTCCCGATTCTTGACGTGGGTCAGCTCGTGGGCGAGGACCGCCTCCAGCTCCGCGGGGCTGAGCTGCCGCATGATACCGGTCGTCACCGCCACCACCGCGTTTCCCGGGCTTCTGCCGGTGGCGAAGGCGTTAGGCAACGAGGTATTGACGACGGCTATTTTGGGCTTCGGCAGGTCCGCCAGGGCGCAGAGCCTCGAGATGATCTGGTGAAGCTCGGGCTCCTCCCTCTCGGAGACGATCTTTGCGCCCATGCTCTTGAGGACGAGCCTGTCGGAGAAGAGGTACTGGACCAGCATGAAGATGATGACGAAGGCGAGCATCGTCACCATCCCCGCCCCATGGTAAGCCAGGATAGCCAGGAAGGCCATGTAGACGAGGAAGAGGAGGAAGATGGTGAAGAGCATCCTCGCCTCAAGTCCGCGATCGTGCTGCCATTTTCGTTTCATGATCTATTTACACCCTGAGAGAAGCTTGACTTGGATTACATCGGCCTATTGGGATTTAAGGAGTTTGTCCTGCTGAGATGTCACTGGCCCTGATCGACCGAAGTTGGGCCTCTCCGGGTTGACCGACGACGAATCCCTTTTATAGATAAAAAAAGAAATTGTTCCCCATGAGAACCCCCATATTCGCCCTCCTCATCCTTCTTTTCCTCGCCACGACGACCTCAGGAACCGCCGCCGAAAGGGTCGAGCTTCGAGGCTCCGTTGCAGTGGCCTATGACGGCGCGACTTATACGTGGGACCCCCAGAACTTTCCAGGTTTCAGCTACGACGCCGACGAGAACATCGGCAATGAGAGGCTGACCCTGACGATCACCGACAGCTTCCTCGAAGAGCCGATGGGGGTCGTCTACGAAACGACGGCCCAGCTCGCCGAATTCGATCTCGAGGATTGGGGCAGCTACCACAAAATCTCCTTTTTGGGAGAGGAGCACTTCGCAGGATACGCCGACGAGTCATACGATGAAAGGCCTTACCTTTATGACAAATCGAAGGATGACAACCTGATGGCCGGCGAGCAGCTCTCGAAGATCCTCATCGACGAAGAGCACGAGAGGACGATCACAAAGGACTCCCCCCTCCAGCTAGCCGAGGGCTACGAGCTGGCGATCAAGGGGATCGACGCCTATGGGTCCGTCTGGCTCAATCTGACCAGAGACGGCGAGGTCGTCGATTCCAACCTGATAGCCCCGGTAAAAGACGGCGCCACCATGGCTGACAAGACCTATACCTACGCCAAAGACATCGGAATCACCCAGGGGATCGTGGTGATAGCCGTCCACTTCAAGGGACCTCTCTTCCACGGGACAGAAGGCGGCCTCCAGGACGCCGCCGTCGTCGACGGCATCTGGCAGATCTCCGACTCGCCCGTCAGCATCGGAGAGGGCTCCATCTTCGGCAAGATGAGGGTCAGCTCGGTGGACCCCGAATCGATGCGGATAGTCATGGACAACCAAGACAACCAGATCACCTTGAGCGAAAATAGGGATATCTCCTTGATGGGAGACTTCGGCATAAAGACCGCCGATCAGGACGAGATCTCTGCTGAGGAGCCCCTCAGGTACTACGTATACAGGGAGATCACCGAGGCCGGAACCTACGAGATCAGGGGGGCCGTCTCTGTGGTCGTCGACGGGGAGATGGTTGAATGGAACCCCACCAACTTCGCCGGTTTCTACTACGACATCGACGAGGATCTCGGCACCGAAAGCCTCGTCCTGAACATCTACGACAGCGCCCTCGAAGAGCCGAATGGCGCCGTCTACACGACATATGGCCAGAAGAAGGACTTCGAAAACGAGGTCTGGGGCAGTTACTGGGTGATCGGCTTCCTCGGCGAGGAGCACTTTGCATCTTACGTCGAAGGGACAGCTTTCGACGCCTACCTATACGAAGACTCCGCCAATCCCAACCTGATGGCCGCAGAAATGATCAGCCAGGTCCTGATCGACGACGACGAGGAGAGAACGGTTACATCTGGCACGTCTCTTCTGCTCGCCGAGGGGTACGAGCTGATCCTCAAGTCGATAGATGCCAGCACAGACAAGGTCAGCCTCGAACTCCGAAAGAATGGCCAGATTGTTGATACCAACACCGTCGAGCCCTTGAAGGAAGGTGCAACGGTCCAGGAAAAGACCTACACCTACAAAGAGAGGCTGAACGGTGCGGGGGAGATCGTCGTCATAGCGGTCCACTTCAAGAACGCCTTCTACAACATCGATCAGATGATGGCCACCGTCGACGGCGTCTGGCAGATCTCCGATGAGCCCGTTAGCATCCAGGAGGAGACGACCATCGGAAAGATGGCGATCCAGGCGGTGGACGCCGAAGCCAAGACCATCATGATGGACAACAAGGATAACAAGATCAACCTCTACAGGAACGCAGACATTCCCCTGATGGGAACGATCAGGATCAAGACCGCAGACCAGGACGATGTCACCCCTGAGGAGCCCCTCAGGTTCTACATCTACAAGGAGGCGACGGTGGAGGCCCCCCAGCTTCCGGCGCCCTCCCAGGAGATCGGCATGATCTGAAAGGGGAGGGTTTCTCCCTCCCTGGTTCATCTCATGCGAAAGGAGATGCCCATCCCCCCAAGCCGACCATCACGCTACCAGCTTAGAGTTCACCTCCTGGCCCCTCCCCGATATGTCCACCTTCGCCCGTTCGGTGACGGTGGAGTTGGGGGGGACCGGAATCTTCAGCTCCGCGAGGAGTTTTCCTTCGCCGTCCTCCAGGACGACGTCGGCGGTCCCCTCCGCGTCCCCGGAGTTTCGGAGGGCGATGGTGCAGTCGGCGTACCACCCCTCCAAGAGGTTCCAGCCTATCCTCACCTCGAACTCCTCCAGGCGGATCTCGGCGCCCCGGGCGGTTCCGGCTTCGATATCGCCCTCCGGTCCTTCTTCATCCCCGCCGCCTTCTGCTTCAGCATTTTCGCCGTCTACCTCTTCGCCGTCAACATCGGGGCCATCTTCGCCTTCGAGGTCGTCTTCCTCATCGGCCGCCGCCTCTATCCTCCCCTCTGCCGTCCGAAGGACGGAGCAGGGGAGGAAGTCTGCGAAGCTGGCGGTCCACTCCGGATCCTGGGGTGGGTCATCGACCAGGATCTCGCGCCAGCCCTCGTCGGTGAGCCTCTCGGACAAAGGCTGCTTGAACTCGTAGTAGCTGTAGGCCGGCCCCGCCGCGAGGAAGACCCCCCCATCGGGCCGATCGCAGGCGACGACGATCATCCTCACATATCCTACCGCCTCCTCCAGGGCCATATCGGTGTTGGGGTCAGTATGGACGTCGGCGACGATCGTCGTCTTCTTCGACCTCTCGTCCACCCCCAGGAGGGCCTCATCGAGCCTCTCGCCGATGTCGCGGATGAACAGGAGGTCGTCGTCGGTCAGCTCCCGTCCAGCCAGCTCCGCCTCCGAGATCTCTTCAAGCCTCTCCAGGGCAGTCTCCAGGCTCAAGAGGCGGCCTCGAGATGGTTCGTCGAGGAGCCCCTCCTCCTCCAGCCCCTGCCGGTTCATCCGGGCGAGGTCCCGGAGCCTTCTATATAGCTCGGGGACCGGCTCGACGTATCCAGCTTTTGCCTCCACTTCCTCAGGCGGGAGGGAGATGGCCTTAAGGGTGTAGCTCTGCTTCGCGTAGAGGATCGTGTCGTGGCGGAGCTCCGCCCAGGAGGCGAGGGCCGTCGTCAGCTCCTTGTCCTGCCAGGCCGTCGTCAGCGTGAAGGCGGGGCTATTTGAATCTGGAGCCTCTAAAAGGGGCTTCAAGGCGTAAAGCCACGACCAGTAGAGGTTCTTCTGCCATTCCTCCTCACCGAAGGAATCAAACTCCCGTTGGAGTTCAGCTCGCTGGGTGGAGTAATTCTGGTAGCTGGAGTCTTTCAGGGCCGCCAGGATCTCGTCGGAACGCGTCGAGCCTAAGATCGCCATCACGTCTAAGCCCCTCGGGAAGTGGCGGCCGTACGGGCCCAAAGTGAAGGCCTCGCCTTCACCGGAGTATACGCCGACGTTCGGTATCACCAGCCTCTGGAAGATGTAGGAGTCGGGAACGAACCTCTGGCCCATGAACCTCAGCCCGGCCGTCGCCGCGAGGCAGAGGTCAGCCTCTTCCGGCGAGAAGGGGGGCTCCGCGGCGCAGGCCGGGGAGTCGACCCCGGTCCCGCCGTAGATCCGGGGCGGCCTCTTGGCCGCAAGCCTCGCCTTCAGGAGGTCGAGGTCCGGGTAGGAAAGGTCCCGGGCCTGGACCTCTCCATCGAAGAGGGAGTCGATGGCGTCGCTGTACTCGTATGGCCCGAGGTCGTCGGCGTATCCGACGTAGAAGGAGGTGACGTTGTAGATCCGGTCCCACTTATCCTTCAATTCGGGGTCCTCGAGGAGGTTATTGGCGATCATCGCCGCCGCCAAGGTCTGGATTCGTGCCTCCTCCTCGGAGACGATGCATTCGCCTTCGCACCCCTTCAGGAGGAAGCCCATCCTCCCGTACCAGGTCATCGCCATAAAGTAGTTTTTCAGCCTCTCGGACCGGGTGTAATGCCCTCGGGGCCGGTACTGGGAGTAGTCCTCTTCGTAGCTGAATATCGGCGACCTCGCAGACCCGGCCTCGCCGAATATGAGGGCCAGCTCGGCCTCGACCTCATCCCTGACGGTGGGTGGGACCTCGAAGCTCTTTGCCTCCAGCTCCTCCGGGGTGAAGTAGGGGTACGCCCCCTCAAAGCGCCCTGCGTCGCAGTCCCGGGTGCCGCCGGAGCAGAGCTGATCTCCCCGGGGCGCGAGGAGGCTCAATGCCACCGAGAAGAAGGCGACGTTCCTCCCGGCCGCCTCCTTCGCCAGGCCGGAGGAGGCCTCGCTGTCGGCCTCGGCCCGGACGAGCATCTCCTCTGTCAGAGTCCATAAGTCGTCGTAGAACCGCTCCTCCTCGATCTCCCTCAGGGTCTCGTCGAACTGGATGTGGTATATGTGGAGGAGGGAGTCAGAGGTCACGAAGATCGGAAGCTGATGGTTTTTGAGGATCCTGTAGAGGGCGGTCATCTCGTCTTGGTCCGGGGAGAAGGGGTCAGCCATCACCACAAATCCGTTCTCCTCCAGCCTTTTGAGGGAATGCTCGCCGAGGGGCACGAGGGATGTGAAGATCTCGTAATTGTCGATCTCGTCTGTTGATAGGGGAAGATCGTAGCCAAAACCCTCGTCCAGTCCACCTCCCTGAGATGGTCCCGCCATTGATATGAAGAGGATCGCGACTCCAAACCAGATCCAAGACGTCTGCGCTTTCTTGAAGATAGTGTGCATGATAACCCCCAGTTCTCTTATAACTTCCACTCCAAATTATATGAAGGTATTTGAGCATATGAGCAGGGAGGAGATATCGCTGCTGCTTTCTAATATCTCCTCTTCTTCACCCGGAGGATTCGACCCCCAGAACGCTGATCTCCTCTTCCTCCTATCACCCCAGGGGAGCCTCCTCGAAGATATCAGTTGCTGAAAATTGGATATCTTCCATATCTTTTTAAATATGGATGACCATTGATCCCCTCATGGCACAGCCGGTGAGAATCTTCGATGTATCCCTATACCTCCGCTGCCCTCGGCTCCTCTACTTCCAGGCGATGGGCCGGAAGGTCCATCCCGAGGCCGCAGCCCCAGCAACCCTCCTGATGAGGGAGGTGGCCCTATCCCTATCTGAGATCGGCCCGGAGGAGGCGGCCGACCTGGGGGGCTGGCTCCGGGAGGCCTTGGAGAGGGCATTGGTCGAGCTTCCCGCTATCTTCCCCGATCGGATGAATCCTCACGACCTCCAGGCCGCTGCCGAGGAGGTCGGCGCCTGGGCGGCGGAGGTGGCGCCGAGGATGGTGCTCGCCCTCCAGCTCATCACCCCCAGCACGGTGGAGGTGGACCTCCGGTCCGACCGGCTCGGCATCTCCGGGAGGGTAGATCGGGTTGTATCCCGTGGGGATGAGGATGGAACGCCCAACGTCAAGGTCCCATCGATGATGAGGGTCGACCTTCCGCCAGAGGCGGGGGTCTGGCGGTCTGACCGGCTCCGCCTCGCGGGGTACGCCATGCTCCTGGAGGAAAAGCTGGAGACGAGGGTCGATCTGGGGCTTGTCGAGTATCTCCGGGCCGGGGAGGTCCGGGAGGTGGAGATCCGGCCGACCGACCGGCGGAGGGTCCTCAGAATCCGGGACCGGGTGAGGTTGATCGGAGAGGGAAAGCTCCCCGACCGGCCGCGGGAGGCACCTTGCGACCGGTGCCCTGTCCTCGACGCCTGCGAGACGAGGCAGACCCTGGCCTCCAAATTCTTCTGATCCAGAAGCGTTATATCCCTAAGGAGCGGTGATCCGACCATGTTCGGAATGAGGCACGTCCTCTCGATGCGGGAGTTCTCCCGGGACGAGATCGACTCCGTCCTCGACCTCGCCGAGGCCCTGGAGCCCTACGCCCGGGGGGGGAGGTGCGACGCCCTCTCCGGCAAGATTCTAGCCCTCCTCTTCTTCGAGCCGTCCACCCGAACCCGTCTCTCCTTCGAGACGGCGATGATGCGCCTAGGGGGCAAGACCTTGAACCTGGGACCCGCCGAGGGGTCGGCGATCGCCAAAGGAGAGTCCCTGGCCGACACCATCCGGGTGATCGGCGGGTACGCCGATGCCCTGGTGATCCGCCACCCCAAAGAGGGGTCTGCCCGCCTGGCGTCTCAGTTCTCGCCGGTCCCCGTCCTCAACGCCGGGGACGGCGCCGGCCACCACCCCACCCAGACCCTCCTCGACCTCTACACCATAAGGAAGGAGAGCAGCCTCGACGACCTGAAGATCGCCCTCGTGGGGGACCTGAAGTACGGCCGGACTGTCCACTCCCTCGCCTACGCCCTCGCCCTCTACGGCGCCGACATCACCCTCGTCTCCCCCCCGACCCTCGAGATGCCGGCGACGATCAAGGCAGACCTGGCAGGGAAGGGGACGATCGTCCGCGAGACCCACGACCTCGACTCTGTTATAAAAGACGTGGACGTCCTCTACGTCACCCGGATCCAGAGGGAGAGGTTCCCCGACCCTTACGAGTACTCGAAGGTGGCAAAAAGCTACAGGGTCGTCCCCGAAAACCTGGAGGAGGCGAAGACCGGGCTGATCATCATGCATCCCCTCCCCAGGGTCGACGAGATCGCCCCCGAGGTGGACGGGACGGGCCACGCCGTCTACTTCCAGCAGTCCTTCTACGGCGTCCCGGTTAGGATGGCCCTCCTCAAGATGCTGATGGGGGAATCGCGTTGACTGAGACCGAGATGAAGCTGAGGGTGACCCCCATCGGGAACGGGACCGTCATCGACCACATCCCCCCCGGCCAGGCCCTCAACGTCCTCAAGATCCTGGGCATCGACCGGACGACGGAGGCTACGATAAGCGTCCTGATGAACGTCTCCAGCCGGAGGTCGGGAAAGAAGGACATAGTGAAGGTGGAGGACCGGGAGCTGAAGGAGGAGGAGGTGAACAAGATCTCCCTCATCGCCCCCGGGGCGACGATCAACATCATCCGGGACCGCCGGGTCGTCGAAAAGTACACCGTCGACATGCCTGACCTGATCGTGGGGGTGGTGAGATGTCCAAACCCCTCCTGCATTTCCAACACCAGCGAGCCGATCAAGTCCCAGATCCTCGTCAAGAGCAAAAATCCCGTGGTCTTGAGGTGCGTCTACTGCGAGCAAGCGATCGCCGAGAAGATAGCAGACTACTTAATATAGAAGGCAATTAGGCTGGAACGCTAGTTATCCTTCGAAGGACGGAGTTCAAGATGACGGTAAAAGACGGCGATTTCATCAGGGTAGATTACACCGAGAGCGTCGACGGCCGGGTGATCTCCACCACGAACCGGGACGTGGCCATGAAGAGCGACATCTACGAGGAGGGCATCGAGTACGGTCCAGCCCTCATCATCGTCGGGTCCGGGGACGTGGTGGCGGGTTTCAAAGAGGAGATGATAGGAAAGGAGATAGGAGCCTCGGGTACTGCGGAGGTCCCCCCGGCGAAGGCCTACGGCGTCCGCGACCCCGAGGACGTCGAGCTGATCCCCCTCACCAAGTTCAAGAAGGAGAGGCCAGAGATCGGGATGAGGGTCTCCGTAGATGGGAAGATGGGGACCCTCACCCGGATCATCGGGAGGAAGGCACGAGTCGACTACAACCACGTCCTCGCCGACAAGGTCGTGAAGTACGACTACACCATCGTCGAACGGATCGAGGATAGGCTGGAGAAGCTGGAGGGGCTGATCAGGATCTTCGCCAAGATAGACCTGAAGACAAAGATCCTCGATGGCGACGTCGCCGAGATTGAGTCCCCCTGGGAGATGAGCTACTATCGGGAGTGGCCGATGATGAGGAGGGGGATCGCCGAGATGGCGATGCGGCTCCTCGACCTCCAGGAGGTCCGCTACATCGAGAGCCACAAGGCCGCTCCGGCCGTCACCACCCAGCTGGTATCCCCCCCGGCGAAGGCCGGAGGAGCAGACGAGCCATCCGCCCCATCAGCCGAAGATCAATCCCAGTAGAGTCCTGCATCAATAGGGGCCCCATCCGGAACAGGATGGGGCCGGGGGCTCAGTCCCTCTATTCAGATCCTGGGAGCCATCACCTCTGCCGTGAGGACCCGACCCACCAAGGCCGGCAGCGGATGTCCCGGCAAAAAGTTTTATACGGCCTGGGTTCTACCATCCATCCATGGCGCAAGAGCAATCTGCGTGGGATCGTCTTCTATAACATCGAAGCGCTCCGTGGAGAAGAAGTACGAATTTTCGACACCACCCTCCGGGATGGTGAGCAGACCCCCGGCGTCTCTCTGACCCCGGAGGAGAAGATCATCATCGCCCGGCAGCTCGACAAGCTCGGCGTCAACGTCATCGAGGCTGGCTTTCCAGTATCGTCCCGGGGCGATTTCGAGGCGGTGAGGAGGGTTGCGGCGGAGGGTCTCTCTGCCGAGGTATGCGGCCTTGCCAGGATCATGAGAAAGGACATCGACGCCGCCCTCGACGCCGAGGTCGACATGGTCCATGTCTTCGTCTCCACCTCGGATATCCAGATCCAGCACACCATCAAGAAGAGCCGGGAGGAGATCGTCGCCCAGGCGGTGGAGGCGGTGGAGTACGTCAAGGACCACGGGAGGACCTGCCTCTTCTCGGCGATGGACGCCACCCGGACTCCCATCCCCTTCCTCAAGGAGATCTTCGGGGCGGTGGAGGAGGCTCGCTGTGACATCATCAACATCCCCGACACCGTCGGGGTGGCGATACCGACGACCTTCCGCCACCTGGTGAAGGAGATCTGCGATTCGACTAAGAATATGGTCGTCGACGTCCACTGCCACAACGACTTCGGCCTCGCCGTCGCGAACAACCTCGCCGCCTTCGAGGCGGGGGCGAGGGAGGTCCAGGTGGCCGCCAACGGCCTCGGCGAGCGAGCGGGGAACGCGAACCTCGCCGAGACGGTGATGGGCCTCCACTCGATGTACGGGGCGAAGACCTCCATCCACACCCCCTACCTCTTCGAGACGGCGAAGCTCGTCGAGCGGCTGACAGAGGTGAGGATATCCAGGACCGCTCCAGTCGTCGGCGAGAACGCCTTCGCCCACGAGAGCGGGATCCACAGCCACGGGGTCCTGGAGCGGACCGACACCTTCGAGCCGGGGATCATGACCCCAGAGATGGTCGGCCACAAGAGGAGGATCGTCCTCGGGAAGCATACGGGACGGCACGCCGTCAAGCAGTCCCTCCAGGAGATGGGATACGCCCCCAACGACGACCAGCTCCAGGAGATCCTGGAGAGGGTCAAGGACCTGGGGGACAAGGGGAAGGCCGTCACCGACGCCGACCTGATGACGATCGCTGAGGTGGTGATCGGCGAGCTGGCGAAGGAGAAGCAGGCCGTGATCCTCAAGGAGCTGGCGGTGATGACAGGAAACACCCTCACCTCCACCGCCACAGTCCGGGCCGTCGTCCGGGGCGAGGAGCGGGTCCTCGCCGACATCGGAGTCGGGCCGGTGGACGCCGCCCTCAACGCCGTTCGGGGGATCCTGGGGGAGGAGACCGCGGTAAGGATCAGCGACTTCCGGATCGAGGCGATCACCGGCGGCTCCGACGCCCTCGCCGAGGTGGTGATCGGGGTCGAGAACGGCCGCCTCGGAAGGAAGGTGACGGCTCGCTCCGCCAGGGAGGATATAGTGATGGCCTCGGTGGAGGCGCTGATCAACGCCATAAACAGGCTGATGCTTTTGGAGGAAGACGCGATTTGAGTGACGCAAAATTCGAGGTGATAGACGCCCACTGCCACCTCGACTTCAAGAACTTCAACCGGGATCGGGATGAGGTGATCCAGAGGGGGCGAAAAGCTGGAGTGACGACGATGATAAACTCCGGGATCGACCTCAAGACGAACAGGAAGAGCCTGGAGCTGGCCAGGAGATACGACTTCATCTTCGCGACCCTCGGCCTCAACCCCAACGGCCTCGCGGAGACGACCGACGAGGAGGTGGAGATGACCCTCGACCAGATCCGGGACCATGCAAAGGAGATCGTCGGCGTCGGCGAGGCGGGGCTCGACTACTACCGCTGCCCCGACCAGAAAGGCAGAGACCGGCAGCTGGAGGTCTTCAAAAAGGTCGTCAGCCTCGCGGAAGAGCTGGACCTCCCCCAGGTGATCCACGCCCGCCTCGCCGAGGATGAGGCCTTCGACATGGTCAAAGACCTCAACAAGGTCGTCTTCCACTGCTACAGCGGGACGGTCGGAACGATGAAGGACGCCCTCGATCGGGGCTTCTACATATCTATCGCCACTGTCGTCTGCAGGTCCGCCCAGCACCAGGTTCTAGCGCGGCAGGTCCCCCTGGACCGGCTCCTGATCGAGACCGACAGCCCCTTCCTCTCCCCCCGGAAGGGGAGGAACGAGCCCGCCTACGTCCTCGACGGCCTCCACCTCATCGCCAAGATCAAGGGGCTCCCGCCCGAAGAGGTAGCCGGGGCTACCACCGCCAACGCGAAGAGGATATTTAACCTCTGAGGGGCATCGTCGGGCCGGAGCCGCCCAGAGCGCCCCTCCGGCCCATGGCCCGGAAGCCTTCATCCCGAACCATCCAGGCCATACCTCTTTCCGGCCATACCAGGAGGGCCTCAGAAGAATTCGGCGAGGCCCTTCTCTACACCGACCTCGGCACTGTCCCATCGCCACCATCTATTTGTATCACCTCTCGGAGATGAGGGGCTAAAGGTTGGAGGATCTGGTGAGGTGAGACGGAGGTGAAGGATCTCTTCGAGGGCTTCGGAACAGAGAGGCTCTCCCTCATGGGGAGGGGTGAGAGGAACGGCGGCAGCCATGAAGGCTGGGACGACCCCGACCCCTGGGATGACGATCGGTACTCTCCTTCCGGCGGATTTCGGCTTCCGGTGACCTACTCGGGGATGATTCTGATCTTATGCGTCCTCGTCTTCCTTGTAAGCGAGAGCTTCCCCTCATTCAGCTCCAACTATCTGGAATTGAGACCCGCCCTCCTCGCCGCCCATCCCTGGACCCTCATCACCCACATCTTCGTCCACGCCGATGAAGGGCACCTTTTTTTTAACATGATCTTCCTATTCTTCTTCGGAACCGAGCTGGAGCGGAGGGTGGGCGAGTCGAAGTTCCTCCAGATCTTCATCATATCGGGGCTTGTTGCGGCGGTCGGGCAGATGGCGGTGCTGCCTGCAGAGAGCATGGTGGGCGCCAGCGGAGCCCTCTTCGGCGTCATGGGCTGCCTCGCCGTCATAGCCCCGGAGATCACGGTCCTCCTCTTCTTCGTGATACCCCTGAGCATAAGGGCAGCGGTGGTCCTCTTTGCTATCATCGACTTCGCCTTCATGGGGTCCGCAGACAACATAGCCCACATGGCTCACATTTCTGGCCTTCTCGTGGGCCTCGCCTACGGCGGAATCCTGAAAGATAGATATCGCCGCAGATACCGTTAAGGGCTAAAAGGACCGATAAGCTCTTGTGGGGTGGTCGAGAGAAATACTCTGGGGCGACGGTCAACATGGTGGTGGCAGATCTTCGCCCATCCGAAACGTGGTGGTAGTCTGGGAGACGAGATCGGGATCATCGTGGGGGAGACGACCCCCTTCGAGTTCAAGTTTCTGATGGCCGGCGAGGCCTCCAGGGGGAGCTACGTAAAGGTAAGAGATGGCTCGAAGGGCTGGATGGTGGCCCAGGTGGTCGACGTCACCAGGTCCAACGTCGCCTACAGCCTCAGCGCCATCGACGAGGAGAACCCCGGGGCTAAGGAGAGGGTCTTGGGCCTCTCCCGGGTGATCGGGGTCGCTTCCGGAGGGAGGCTGGAGATGGCCACGGCGCCTCCCCGCCCCGGAGATCCTGTTCTGAGGGCCGACGATCACCTCATCGAGATGGCCCTGGGCCTCTCGAAGGGGAACCTCTACATCGGCCTCTTGGAGGGGCACGACCTGAAGGTGAAGCTCGACGCCGATGCCCTCGTCCAGAAGCACTGCAGCATCCTCGCCAAGACCGGGAGCGGGAAGTCGTACACCGCCGCCGTCGTCCTGGAGGAGCTTCTCGAAAAGGGGGTCGCCCTCCTGATCATCGATCCCCACGGCGAGTACGCCTCTATGAAGCAGAAGAACGCCAAAGGGGAGTTCGCCAGGTTCGACGTCAGTCCGAGGGGGTACGACGTGACGGTCTACTCCCCGGCGAGCTCCGCGGCTGCCCCCCACGCCGACCGCCCCTTCCGGTTCAACGGCAGAAACCTCACCGCCCGGGAGATATCGGCGATGCTCCCCGAGGACGTC
>LUYE01000035.1 GCA_001602645.1 Methanosarcinales archaeon Methan_01 | reverse complement strand
GTGGAGGCCGTCTTGGAAGGGATCAACAGGCTGATGCAACTTGAGGAGGACGGATAGATGGGTAAGATGAGCGGGGCCGAAGCCATCCTGGAGTGCCTGAAGCTCGAGGGGGTCGAGATCATCTTCGGGCTTCCGGGCGGGGTGCTTCTGCCCCTCTATGACGCCATTTACGATTCTGATATCAGGCACATTCTCGTCAGGCACGAGCAGGCGGCAGCCCACGCCGCCGACGGATACGCCAGGGCGACGGGCCGAGTCGGAGTATGCCTTGCGACCTCGGGCCCCGGCGCCACGAACCTGGTGACGGGTATAGCCACCGCCTACATGGACTCGGTGCCGATGGTGGCGATGACCGGCCAGGTCTCGACGGACCTCATCGGAAAGGACGCCTTCCAGGAGGCGGACATCACCGGGATTACGATGCCGGTGACCAAGCACAGCTACCTCGTCAAGGATGCTAAGGAGATCCCCCGGGTCTTCAGGGAGGCGTTCTACATCGCGAGGACCGGAAGGCCCGGCCCCGTCCTCATCGACCTTCCCCGGGACGTCACCGTCAACGAGCTGGAGTTCAAGTATCCCGAGATCAACCTCCCGGGCTACAACCCCAACCTGAAGGTCCACCACCTCCAGATCAAGAAGGCGGCGGCAGCCCTGATGGAGGCGGAACGGCCCGTCATCTACGTGGGAGGCGGCGTCAAGTACTCCGACGGCCATCGGGAGCTCCTCCGGCTTTCTGAGAGGATCAAGGCCCCGGTGACGACGACCCTGATGGGGATCGGCTGCTTCCCCGAGGACCATCCCCTCTCCCTGGGGATGCTCGGGATGCACGGGACGAAGTACGCCAACTACGCGATCCAGGAGGCAGACCTCATTTTGGCGGTGGGCGCCCGGTTCGACGACCGGGTCACCGGCAAGGTGGCGAGCTTCGCCCCCCAGGCGAGGGTGATCCACGTCGACGTCGACCCCGCCGAGATCGGAAAAAACGTCAGAGTCGACATACCGGTCGTCGGCGACGCGAAGTCGGCCCTGGCCGAGCTCGCCAAGGCCGTCGAGGATAAGCCCTGGAGCCCCTGGAACGACAAGATCTCGGGATGGAAGGGCGACCATCCCCTCGGCTATGCCAAGGACTCCGAGACGATCAAGCCGCAGGCGGTCCTGGAGACCCTCTACGAGCTCTGTCCCGAGGCGGTCATAGTGACGGAGGTGGGCCAGAACCAGATGTGGGCAGCCCAGTTCTTCACCCACAAGGATCCCCGGAGGTTCATATCCTCCGGGGGCCTGGGGACGATGGGGTACGGTTTTCCTGCGGCGATCGGGGCGAAGCTCGGCTGCCCGGACGCGGAGGTCTTCGACATAGCAGGGGACGGGAGCTTCCAGATGAACATCCAGGAGCTGGCGACGGCCGTCGTCAACGAGGTCCCCGTCAAGGTGATCATCCTCAACAACGGCGTCCTGGGGATGGTCCGGCAGTGGCAGGACCTCTTCTACGAGAAGAGGTTCTCGAGCACCACCCTCCACCGAGTCCCCGACTTCGTCAAGGTCGCCGAAGCCTACGGAGCCCTAGGCCTGCGGGCGACGAAGCCCTCGGAGCTGGAGGGGGTCCTGGCGGAGGCGATCGATTCAGAGGTGGTTACCGTCGTCGACGTCATAATATCCCCCGACGAGAAGGTCTCGCCGATGGTCCCGGCTGGGGCCTCCCTGAGCGAGATCCTGGAGCTGGAGAAGGCTGACCAGCCTGGGGGGCTCCAAAAGTCGTATGCAGTACCGGCCGCGACGGAGATTCTGGAGCTGGAGGGGTGAAAGTGCTGCACACCATAGCCCTCATCGTCGAGAACAGGCCCGGCGTCCTGGTGAGGATAGCGGGTCTCTTCAGCAGGCGCGGCTTCAACATCGACAGCCTCACCGTCGGGGCGACGGACAACCCCGACTACTCCAGGATGACGATCACCGTCGACGGAGACGAGGTCGTCCTCGAGCAGGTGACAAAGCAGCTGAACAAGCTGATAAACGTCATCCGGGTCAGCGAGCTCGACCCTGCGGAGTCGGTGGAGCGGGAGCTGGTGATGATAAAGGTCGCGGCGAAGAAGGAGGACAGAAGCGAGATCATGCAGATCGTCAGCGTCTTCCGAGCCAAGATCATCGACGTATCTCCTCGATCGATGATAATCGAGGTGACGGGGAGCCAGGACAAGGTGGAGGCGATGGTCCGGCTCCTCCGTCAGTTCGGGATCAAGGAGATGGCCCGGACCGGGAGGGTCTCGATGGTCAGGGGAGCGAAGGTGGTGAACCCCTGATCGGTTCGGCCCGGCCTCATCCGATCCCACCCGATCGGACCGGGCCGAAGAGAAGGCTTCGCCCGAGGCCGACAAAACAGATCATCAACCAGATCAAGTTTATATTTAATGCTTAATGGGTTCTCAGAAGAGGACTTCTCAAGGTAGGGAGGACTTAGGAAATGGCAAAGATATACCACGACGGGGACGCCGACCTGGGCGTTCTGAAGGAGAAGACGATCGCCATCATCGGATACGGAAGCCAGGGGCACGCCCAGGCCCAGAACCTCCAGGACTCGGGGCTCGAGGTCGTCGCGGCGGACGTCCCGGGATCGAGGGCCTGGAAGAGGGCGGAGGCGGACGGGATCAGGGTGACGACGGCGGCGGAGGCGGCGAAGGAGGCGGAGATGATCCAGATCCTCCTTCCCGACGAGATTCACCCGATAGTTTACAAGAAGGATATCGAGCCGAACCTGGAGGAGGGGAACGCCCTCGGCTTCTCCCACGGCTTCAACATCCACTTCTCCCAGATCATACCCCCCGAGAACGTCGACGTCTACATGGTGGCGCCGAAGGGGCCCGGGGACCTGGTCCGGAGGACGTACGTCGAGGGGATAGGGACCCCCTGCCTCGTCGCCATCCAGCAGGACTATTCCGGAACGGCCTTCGATAAGGCGATGGCCTACGCCAAGGGGATCGGCGGGACCCGGGCCGGCGTCCTGACGACGACCTTCCGGGAGGAGACGGAGACCGACCTCTTCGGGGAGCAGGTCGACCTCTGCGGCGGGGTCACCGAGCTCGTCAAGGCGTCCTTCGAGACCCTCGTCGCGGCGGGCTACCAGCCCGAGATCGCCTACTTCGAGGCCTGCCACGAGCTGAAGCTGATCGTCGACCTGATCCACGAGGGAGGCCTGATGAGAATGTGGGAGAACGTCTCCAACACCGCCGAGTACGGCGGCCTCACCCGGGGCGACCGGATCATCAACGAGAAGTCGAGGGAGGCGATGTGGGAGATCCTGACGGAGATCCAGACCGGCGAGTTCGCCCGAGAGTGGATCCTGGAGAGCCAGGCCGGCCTTCCCGTCAAGAGGGCTCTGGAGAGGATGGAGTCCGAGCATCTCATCGAAGAGGTGGGCGCGGAGCTCCGGTCGATGATGCCCTGGCTGAAGAAAGAGTGAAGATCATCTCTTAAAGGAGGGATGACTGAGCCCATCGGGAGGGCGGGCGCCAAGGCGCGCGTCCGCCCTGCCGGGGGGCGAAGGTTTCCGATGTCTTATGAATGAAATAATAACGATACCAGATATACTAACCATACTTAAGTCATCTAAATCATTCTACATATTTGATAATAATATGGTTCCGTGCGAAATTTCAATAAGAGATCTAATTGACGTATCTAGATTTATTTCACCACAAATAATACTAATTCACGGATCTTATGTAACTAAGGTTCGTTATTCTCCAGAGGGAGATCCAGATTTTGATCTGATAATTGCTTCATCTAAGATATCCTTTTGGTCGATGCGCCATTTATACAAAGAAGTTTTATATAGATTTCAAAAATTATCGCCTACGATAAAATTTGACATATCTTTAGCATCACCATATGACGTTCTTAACCACGTGTATAACAAAACATCGCTTGGACAATCAATTACTCAAGGCTTTACGATACTGTACCCTGGGAGGGATCGATGCAGATAAATGATCTGGTTAAGGAATGGCTTAGACACCACAATGAAAAATATTTAGATTATCTTTTCAATCTTAAGGAACCTAGGTGGAAAACAAAACAATTCTTCCTTTATTCGTATCATCTTTTTAGGAGATTCTCTGAAGATGATGATGACATTATTTGGAAAGAATATCAAGACAGATATGCAAATATTTTTCTTAGGGATCCATCCAATGATTATTATGGTTATAGAAGTCCAATCGACCTTGAAAAAGGATGGATCAACTCTCTCGAATGGTCAAATATCTTTGAAATTGTGAACTTAGTTGGGTATCCTTATAACGAATCCGCAAAAAATAAGATGTTGAAATACGCCAAAATAGGTTTGAGAGATGCTATAAAATCTCCCGGAGAATCCGGTCACGATTTCATGCTTTGTTCTGCAGTTGCATGTTTACCGGATGAATTTTCGGATTTCAAAGATCCACTATTACGCTGGATAGATGAATCTGTTGATTTCAATAAATTAACACTTCACCAGATCACCGCGTACTTGAATGTGGTAAAAATGCTCACAGATTGTGATCACCTTAAAAATAAACTAACTAACGCCTTACTTTCGAATATGGAATCTGTTATAGTTAATGATACACCGAGGCGACAAATCCTTGTTTGGGCAAGATTATCTACTCGTCTAGATTGGTATTTTAAGACTTCGAACACGGAGAACCTTAAAACTTTTAAAGAATATTTATTTAATAATTTATATAAGGTACGTCAACTTGACTGGAATAATACACCAATTATTCTTGAAGCCGCATATTATCTAAGTGATGTCGATAAAAAAGAAGCAATTCGATATGAAATCGTACGAAATCTCACCCCATCCATATTTTTTAAATTAAAAGATATTTTTCGATTTCTGAATGAGTACGACGAACTGCAGGAATTACAAAGTGAAGTTGAATCAATCAAAGAAAAATGTACCACTGCGCCAAGTAGGGAGACTTGTAGACTATGTATGACCGAACCCCAAGGCGAATGTTGGATTCGAATTTTATCAAAAATTACCGGAAGGGACCCGTGGACACATGGTCCTTTTGAAGTTGCGGATGTTGTTATTTATGCCCTTGAACGTGGAATTTATTTCGTGATTAAAGCAGAACCAATAACAAAACAAAGAGGAGAAGGAGACGTTTTACATCGCCAATGTACAACATTATTATCAAATGACCACGCGTTAGTTCTCTACTGGAATCCTTTTGACACGGCGCCAATGGTGGTTGAAAATATCCGCAAAATAGCTAGCTCGATGAGTACTAATTCACGTTTTGAAGTTGTTGATAAAAAATATGTTCGGCAGATATATAAGTCATATAAATCTAAATATTCTAAAGATGTTGAATCGATATCGAAGAAAGATGTTGAAACGATACCGAAGAACGTTGGAGGGAAATCGTTGTTTGACTTTTAAGACAACTATTAAAGAATCTTATATAAAAATTTTCCAGTATATCAAAATCGCTGTCTGGTCAGTCCTCATCCCTGGCCGCAGATCTCAAGATGACCAGGTTCTTTACCCCCATCTCGACCAGCTCATCTTTGTGGGTTTCCAATGACTTGAGGGTCTCAGGTCTTCTCATGATAAAGGGCTTTTGTGGCCCACGATTTCGTTGAACTGTATAAAATAGAGATTTTCCCAAAAAAATGTCTTGTGGTGCCCCATCTCCCGGCGCCAGCCGGGCGCCTCTTACCCACCGAGTGCAAAACGCCCTCCACCAAAAACGACGCCATCCCCAGGTGGACGTCCACACCCTCCTCAGGCTTCCCACCGGCGACTTTTACGCCCAGGGCGTCAAAGCCAACGTCCTCTTCTTCGACCGAAAAGAGGCGAGCAAGACCCCCTGGACCGAGAGGCTCTGGATCTACGACCTGCGGACGAACAGGCACTTCACCCTCAAGACCAATCCCCTCAGGCCTGAGGACCTCCGGGAGTTCGTCGATTGCTACAACCCCGAGAACCGGCACGAGAGGAAGGAGACGGAGCGGTTCAGGTCCTTCTCTTACGACGAGCTTATGCAGCGGGACAAGGCGAACCTGGACATCTTCTGGCTGAAAGACGATAGCCTCGAAGACTCTGAGAACCTCCCCGAGCCCGAGGTCCTGGCCCTGGAGATCGTCGAGAACCTCCAGTCGGCGCTGGAGCAGTTTTTGAGCATCACCGAGGAGCTCGAAGAGAAAGAGGGGCCTGCCGTCGGATAGATCCGGCCCCCCTCACCCGACCACACCGGCTCCAGGAGCAGCTCCCCTCCATCAGGCGCCGCCCAGTCGCCTGCGCCCCAGGCCTCCGGACCGTGACAGCGCCTCCGCAAAAACTCGCGCCACCCCGAAAGCATCGCGGATGGGGAAGAGGTCCTCGCCGCCCCTTCGAGAGACCGGCGTCTTCCCGGCCGCCCTCCTTCGGTCCGATCGTCCGGGGCGAGATGACCCGCGAGGGCGACGGAGATCCTGGCGGGGCTTTCGGGTCGAAAGAGCATGTTGGACCTTCCGGGCCTGACGAATCGCGGGCTTTCGGGCGATCGGCAGGGAGAGCGGCCGCCCCTCGCCCCGCGCCGGCCGCCGCCATAATCGACTTTGGTATCAGGCCCGGCTCTTCGTCCCGAACCGCTTGGCAACGTTGAGGAAGGTCATCCCCACCACCTCGCCCTTCTGGCGCCGGATGATGACGTCGTCGTCGGTCAGCTCGGAGTCGTCGGCACGGCTCGGCCTCTTGAAGTTCACATAGAGCACGTCCGCCTCCTCGTCGTAATCGACCCAGATCTTCTTATGGGGGATGGTGAGCAGGTGGGGGACCAGCGCCGATACCTTCTCTACCTCTGCCGCGCCCATATCTTCGACCTCCTTTCAAGCTGCTTCGACCTTCTCGTGAGAAACGCCGTGATTACGAAGCCATCCTCTCGGCTTACCTCTTTATAAACCACGACCAGATATTTATCGCTTTGCACCTCTTTTGTCGCCAGAAGCTCCCCGGACTCGGCTTCATAGATCGCATCAGGGTCCTCTACGGTCTCTAGGACGTCGGAATAGAGGCCCGCCATCTCGGTGTGAGATTCTATTATGTGCAGCCATCTTTCATCCGGCAGCCGGATCTGCACGTCGTTCTTCGATCTGACCGTCTCCATTCAAGCGCCCCCGATAACTACAGTTCTGTTGAGAATATTTACGGCATATCATCACTACATCAGATGATAGTGGTCCAATCCTTATAAAAGAATCTGCATACGATCACAGATTCAGGGAACGCAAAAGCTCTTCGAATCGATCCCTCCCCGCATCTTGCAACTTTAGCCCCAACCCAACGCATCTGGCCGCCCCCCCATCCGGCTCCGCCCAGTGACCGCGCCCATCGCCACCGGTCCGGGACAGCACTTCTGGAAAAATTGGCGCCATCCCCTAAAGGAGCGCGGGTGAGAAGAGGGCCTCGCCGCCCTGCGCTGAAACGAGCGTCTTCCCGGCCGCCTCATTCGGGCCGATCCTCCGGGGCGATATGACCCGCGAGGGCGACGGATAGTCCTAGTGGAGCTTGCGGGTCGAAATAGCCCCATGGACCTCTCGGGCTTGACGAATCGCGGGCTTTCGGAGGCGATCGAGCGGGAGGCGAACGCCCCTCGCCCATCTCTCCCTGACCGCAGGAACCGCCTCCTTCCCGCCTCCTCCAAGAAGAAGGCTGAATGACAAAAGACTACTTATCGAAAGGGGTCCAATCTCGGATAGGAGGCGATCGCCCATGGTCACCCTAACCGCCGTTGTCCATAGAGAAGAGGACGTTTACGTCGCCGAATGCCCCGAGGTCGGCACCGCAAGCCAGGGGGAGACGATAGAGGAGGCGGTGCAAAACCTGAAAGATGCGACGGAGCTCTACCTCGAGGAGTTCCCCCTCGAGAGGTCCGAGAGGTCCTTTGTGACCACCTTCGAGGTGGCGAAGGTTGCCGGGACTTAAGCCCGTCTCAGGCCAAAAAGTGGTCAAGATCCTTTGCAATGAGTTCGGCTTTTCGATATCCGGCCGATCCGGGAGCCACGTGAGGCTCTCGAAGATGACGCCCGAAGGAAAGGTGGGAACCGTCGTTCCGATGCATCGGGAGCTGAAGCTTGGAACCCTAAGAAGCGTATTGAAGCTGGCGAAGATCGAGCCCGAAGAGTTCGAAAGGCACCAGTAAACAGGTTTTTGGTCTTCATCCACGTATTTTAAAAGCTCCCGAGGACGTTGCCAGGAACCGATTTCGTCCCCATTAACAACGCCGCCTCCAGAAGCAGTCGCACCACCCCAGCGCCGCCCGAGCGCCCTGTGCCCGCACCCCTGTCCCTGCCTCCCGGCCCTCACAGCGCCCTCCTCCGATACGCGCCATCCCCGACGGCTCCGCGTTGGGGAAAGAGGTCCCCGCCGCTCCTTCGAGAGGCCGGCGTCTTCGCAGGCCGCCCTCCTTCGGGCCGATCCTCCGAGGCGAGGTGATCCGCGAAGGCGACGGAGAGATCCTGGCGGAGCTTTCGGGTCGGATATGAGCCCGATGGACCTCCCGGAGCAGGAGGATCGCGGGCTTTCGGGCGCCGGGCGGGGAGGCGGACGCCCCCTCGCCCAAGTCTCCCGCCATCCCCAGCTGAAAGAGAGAATCGGATAAGAGCAGGTACCGATACCATGAGGAAAGATCAGGATTGATCAATTCTTTCTCAATCAATCCCGAAGAGGATTCTGACGATGCGTTTCTTTCCCTTCAAGCCGAAAGCCACTCCACTCGATCGATCTCGCCCCTTTTCAAGATCTCGGTCAATAATCCGACTCCTATCGTCGCCTTGTGAGGGTTTGGAATTATCAGGACCAGATCTCCCCTGACCATGTACGGATGCTTTCCGCCGGAATGGGGGCCTTCAAAACCCAGCTTTTTGAGCTTTCTCACGAGCTCCCTGTAAGAGACCGGCACGAGCTTAGACAACAGAGACCCATCCATCGGCGACGCCGATCTTGTGCTCGCCCATCGGCGGGATCGGAAGGCCTCTCTGGAGCCTTGCCACGATCCACTCCTCGATGACCTCGATCAGCTCCTTTCTGCACTCCTCGACCGTCCTGCCCGATGCCCAGACGCCGGGCAGCTCGGGGACCGAGGCGAAGTAGGGCTCGTCGTCCACGATAACCTTGTATTCGGCTCTGGCGAGCGCCGTCTCCACATACTCCGAGAACATGCTATCAGTAGTTTTGACTCTAAAGGGATTTAACGCTTGGGGAGGAGAGTTCCTCCTCCGGCCTCAAGATGCTCCTCCCTACTGCCGCCTCCGGAAGCATCCCCCACCCCAGCGCCGCCCGGTCGCCCGCGCCCTTCGGCCACCAGCCGCAACGCGCCGACCCGCCGAAATGGCGCCATCCCCGAAAGGGGCGCGGCGGGAAGAGGTCCTCGCCGCCCTCTTGAGAAACAGTCGTTTTGAGGTCCGCCCTTCCTCGGGTCGATCCTCCGGGGCGAGATGATCCGCGAGGGCGACGGAGAGATCCTGGCGGAGCCATCGGGTCGGATGAGCCAGATGGACCTCTCGGAGCAGGAGGATCGAGGGCTTCCGGGGGGAGATCGGCCGAGAGGCGGCCACCCATCGCCCCGCGCCGCCCTCCGTCCCTTCCCGAAAGAGCGAATCCTGAACGAGCAGGTCCCGACGCTAAAGGAATGAAAATGACGGTCGCTGAAAATCTTTTCTTGGAGGTATGTAGTGTAAGATGCTCATTCAGCTTCCGGCCAGGACTGACCCGCCTCCTGCGCCCCAAAGGGCATGGCGAAGTGGATCATGGCGAAGAGCCACCGGTCCCCATCCCTCTTCAAAACGGCTGTAATCCTCGCATCCATCCTCACATCCTGGCCGTCGACGGTGGCCTCGATGGCGCACTTCCCGGCATACCAGGCCACATCTCCCTTTCCGGATATGTGGCCAGGCCCGATGGCCATGGAGACCCGATCGCACTGGGTTAAGTCCCTTTCTACCTGGGCGCGTAGCTGCTCTTTGCCGTACACTTCCTCGTCGGGGCCAGAACCATATCCAAAGAAGTATTCATCAACTATTGACAAAATCCCATCCAAATCTTTTGCGGAATATGCTCGGGCGTACCTCTCCATTGCTGTTGTTACAGCTGATTAGAATTCCGAACTCTTTGTCATGACATAGTGCCATGCATACATCATATTTAAAATTCGAGCCTCTCTGCATGCCGCAAAAGCTTACTGCAGGTGGGCCTCATCTCCTCAATATATAGCTTGTAGTCCCTGAAGATATTGGGCCTCGCTCTCGATCTGCTCCTTCAGCCTCGGACGGATCGAACTCCTGGCGACCGGGTCCGCAGTCCGGCCCAAAAGACCCTCCAATAAAGACTTCAGGTCCATGTACATTTGGGAGGCAGCTGGCCCGGCCGCATCAGCACCGCCGAGCTCCGCCCCTCTTTCTTCTCTTCTCGGGACCCCGGTCTCTGAACCGGACCAGATGCCAGTTGTCGATCTCCCAGAGGTCGAGGGCCCGCTCCTCCTCCTTCAGGTATCCCCGAGCCCTCTCCATCAGCTCGGACCAGTCAACTTCGCGGCCGTCGAACTCCGGCCCCTCGACGCAGGCGAGCTTCGTCTCCGCGGCGACGTTGACGCGGCAGGCGCCGCACATCCCGGTCCCGTCGATCATTATCGGCATCAGGCTCGCCCTCGTCTCGACGCCAAAGGGCTCCGCAGCCCGGGAGCAGGTCGCCATCATGAAGGTGCAGCCGATGAGGTATATCCTCTCGATCTCCTCGGATTCGAGGAGGGACCTCAAAGGGTCCTTCGCCCATCGGGCATCCCCCACCGTCCTGTCGCCGGAGACGACGATCAGCCGGTCGGCGACCTCCGCGAGCCTGTCGAGCCAGAAGTGAAATTCTCCCTTGAAGGCCTCGGCGATGTAGATCACCCGGTTCCCCGCTTCCTTCAAGGCCCTTGCGAGGGCATACCCCGGCCCCGTCCCAAAGCAGCCGCTGACGACGACGACGGTCCCGAAAAATCCCACCTCAGCGGCCTTCCCCAGGGGGCCCGCCAGGTTTGCGAGCCTCTGCCCCGGCTCCAAGAGGCCAAGCTTCTTTGTAGAGAGCCCCAGCTCCTGGAAGACGAGGGTGACCGTACCCCTCTCCCGATCCCAATCGGCTACGCTCATCGGTATCCTCTCCCCCGCCTCGTCGACCCGGAGGATCATGAACTGCCCCGGCTGGATCTTCTCGGCGATATCTGGAGCCCTGATCTCCATCAGAGTGAAGCCGGGGGCGACCGTCTCTTTCCGGACTATCTCGTTTGCGATGGAGCCGACAGACCTTTCACATATCGTTTCTTCCATGAGGATTCACCCCGTGAGAACCCTGCGGACCCTTCTCCGCCGCTGGGTGCCAATCCGGCCAACGGATCAGATCGGACATTTATGCCGACTACTTATCGGATCCGCTCTGAGCTGCCTGCACCGCGTCCGACGGCGACCAGATCGGCCTATTGGTTGAAATAGTTTCCCCAACTATTTCAGCCATCCATTCAAAACTGGAGATCGAAACGGCCCTTAAATCGTAATTAGATCTTATACTGCTTGCTTTATGTTAAATTTATATAGCTATTTTTTAATCTCTGCCATGAGGAAATGGAGGGGCTGCGGGACTGCTGAGGCAGGAGGCCTGGAAAAGGTTAATAGCGGTTGAAGGGTAAGGCTTGGCCGTGGACTCGTAGGGTAGAGGATATCCTAGCGGGCTTCGGAGAGGCCTCTCGAAGAAACCCGCTGACCTGGGTTCGAATCCCAGCGGGTCCGTCCGTCTTTTATATCGGAATTCCATTGGCTCTCAACTCCTGGTTTGAGGCCAGAAGAAAACCCTTTTTGCCAATAGGTCCATCTGAGGGGCGGTGGTGAGGGCTTGGTCGACCTTCTGGGAAGAAAGAAGCGGGAAGAGGAGATGGAGCAGCTCCGATCGAAGGTGGCTCTGCTGGAAGAGGAGAAAAACTCCCTCGCCCTCCAGATCGAGAGGCGCGATGAGAAGATCAGAAAGCTGACGGCAGCCGCGCAGGAGACGAGCCTTGCCCTCAAGGCCGCAGAGCAGAGGCTCGCCGCCCTTCGGGATCAGGGCGATGGAGGGGGCGATTGGCATGCTACAGCGACGAAAGAGCCTGCCAAAAGCCGGACCCTCAGACCGAGAGAGGTGGAGCGGCTCCTCGAGCGGCTCGATGCCGTCCGATCCCCAAAAGAGGATCTATTATCTGCCTACGTCGCCGGCGGGTCGACGGCAGCCCAGAGCCTCCCTACCGAGGTCGCCGATCTAGCGAGGCGGGCGGTATCGGACCGGGGGGTCGCCGTCTTCTCCGACCCCCTCATCTTCACCATCGGCCTAGTGCCCCCCTTCCCCATAAAAAAGGACGTGACGGCCTTCGCCTCCTCCTTCAGGACGGGCCCCCTGCGGGAGATGCTGGAGATCCCGGTCCTGGCGGTGGCGGCCCACGCCGGAGAGACCCTCCTGGGGCTGGCCCTGGGGAGGGAGGGATTTCTCCAGCATGCCGTCGTAAAGAGCACCGTCAAGGAGAAGCACACCAAGGGGGGGTGGAGCCAGAAGAGGTTTGAGCGGCTTAGGGAGGAGGACATCCGCCAGCACGCAGACCTCGTCGCGGAGAGGCTGGAGAGCCTCCTGGAGGGGCGGCGGTCGATCCCCGCCTACGCCGTCGTCAGCGGCGATCCCGCCCTCGTCAAGATGATCGCCCCCGCCATCGACCTCCCGATCCTGGAGGCGAAGATCGGCCGGATCGACCGGAAGGATCCGGCGGAGATCCTGGAGGAGGTCTACGGATTCGTCCTCATCCGGGGATGATGACGGTGCAGAGGGCAGAGGGTTCGCGGTGGGATGACTATCATAGAGGCGAGAGAAGGCCAGAGCGGATTATGAGGGAATTGCAGAGGTTTGAGAGATGAGAGACTGGGGAAAGGAGAAGACGGCTTCTGATCCGAAGACTGAGGCGAAGGAGCTGGAGGCTCTGGCGAGAGACTGGGACTGGCACGTCCGGAGGGCCGTGGCCATCAACCCCGGCGCGCCGATCGAGATCCTGCGGCACCTGGCGAATGACCAGGTCCAGTGGGTCCGGGAGGCGGTGGCGGCGAGCCTCCGGGCCGATGGCGATATCCTCGAATTTTTATCCGAAGACGGCGACGGCTTCGTCCGGGCCGCCGTCGCCCTGAATCAGAAGACGTCCCCCGGGGCCCTGACGAAGTTATCCTCCGACGTGACGATGGACTTCGACTACTCTCTATCCAAGAACCGGTACATCGTCCAGGAGGCGGCGGCCAAAAACCCGAACACCCCTGAGGAGGTGAATAGGACCCTCGCCGACCACGGAGACGAGGGAGTCCGGGCCGCCGCCGTCTCAAACCCGAAGGTCCCCAAGGACGTCCTCTTCGATAGGAGGGTCGACCCATCCTGGTCCGTCAGGACGGCGGCGGCAAGAAGCTCGCAGGCGACCGTCGAGCTCCTGGACTACCTCGCCGCCGACCGGATCCAGGACGTCCGGGCCGCCGTCGCGATGAACAAAAAGACGTCTGCATCCTCCCTCGCGAGCCTCGCCGCCGACCGGGACGGCGAGATTCGGGCGGCTGTGGCGTCGAACCCGAACGCTGATCAAAAGACCCTGGTGGCCCTCTCTGGAGACTGGGCCTGGAAGGTGAGGGAGGCGGTGGCGAAGAATCCGTCCACTCCTGAAGAGGTCGTGAGAGCTCTCGTGGAGGATGGGGATCAAAGCGTGAAGAAGGCGGCGACGGCAAGGCTAGATAGGTAAATATGATATTTTGTCAGGGGTTATTTTATCTTGGCATATAAGAACTGATCCAGGATCCTATCCTCCTTTACGACGTTTGCGCGCAGTATCCCCTCCAGAAAAAATCCAGATTTTTCGAGTACCCGGGCAGAAGCCAGGTTTGTGGCGTAAGGCTCTTGCAAAGATGCGGCGAAATCCAAGCTCCTCGAGGGCATATTCGCTCAACTCCTTTACCGCTTCCGTCATTATTCCCCTTCCCCAAAAGGGCTCCCCCAGCCAGTAGCCCAATTCTGCGGCGAAGCGATGAACCTCTTGCCCCGGCATCAGTCCTATGCTTCCTATGGCCTCTGTATTAGTTGCGATGGCAAAAGCAGTTCGCGGCACATTTTTTAGCGATCTGGCTATATAAAGAGCAGCATCATCCTGAGTATACGGGTGGGGAAAGGCATCTCGGAGGTTGAGCCAGATCTTTCGATTGTTGGCATATCGTGCTAAAGAAGATGCGTCGTCTCTGCTCCAATCTCGAATCATGTATCCCCATACGCCGCACTTCAATAGAATCATCCCACCTCCCGCTTCAGCATCAGCGTCGCCGCTCCGAAAGCTAGGACGAAGAACCCAACGAGGAAGAGGAGGTCGGGGACGAGGATCTCGCTGATCCCGGCGCCCTTCAGCATCACCGCCCGGAGAGCATCGCTGGAGTAGGTGAGCGGAAGGGCGTAAGAGATCGGCTGGAGGAAGGCGGGGATCGACTCCAGGGGCCACCAGACCCCCGAGAGGACGACCTGAGGGAGGATGACGATCGGTATGAACTGGACGACTTGAAACTCCGTCTTCGCGAAGTTCGATAAGAAGGCGCCGAGGACGAGCCCTCCCGCCCCCAGTAGGAGGATCACGCCGAAGGCCGTCAGGGGGCTGCCCTCCATCGGGACGCCGAAGGCGAGGACGACGACGAGGAGGGTCGTCGCCGACTGAAGGAGGGCGAAGAGGCTGAACCCCAGGAGGTAGCCGGCCACCATCTCCGGCCTGCTGAGGGGGGAGACCATGAACTTCTCCAGGGACCCCTGGGTCCTCTCCCGGAGAAAAGAGATCGCGGCGGTGATGAAGGTGAAGAAGAAGACGACGAGGCCGAGGACCGCGGGGCCTACGGAGTCCATCATCTCCAGATCGTAGCCGCGAATGTACCGCTGGACGACCTCGGGGGCCGCCCCAGGGCCGCCATACCCCCCGAGGGCGGCGCATATTCCGATGTCTCCATCCGACCCCAAGCCTCCCGGGCCGCTGGACCCTCCGACGATGCCATCGCCTCCAAGCCACCCCCCCTCTACATCTTCCAGTTCTCCGCCAACATCCATCCTTCCGCCGTTCTGGAGCCCCTTCAGGGGCAGAAGGCCGTTCTTCACCTCGGTCATGATCGAAGCTGTGATCTGAGGGCTCGACCCGTCCAGCAGAACCCTCACCTCCTCCCCCCGGATCACCACCGCCCCGTGGAGCCTCCCCTCGACGATCAGCCTCTCGGCGTCCGACTCTGATCCGAGGCGGAGAAGGTCGAAGTCGTCGACGGTGGCGAGGTGATCCCTCAGGGCGTCCTGGCCTCCGAGGTCCACCACCCCCAGGTTTATGCCAGCCATCTCCCCCGAGAGGGCGTAGCCGAAGAGGATCATCAGGAATACGGGGGCGAGGGTGATGAGGCCGATCGTCCTTCGATCCCGCTTCAGCTGGCGGACGACCCGCCTTGCCACCACCAGGACCCGCCTCGAATTGATCTTTGGACCCATCATCTCGACCCTCCCTCAGAAAGCCTCAGAAAGGCGTCGGCGAGGGAGGGCTCGACGAGCCTGAGGTCGGAGGGCTCGACCCCCTCGAGGATCTCTTTCAGCCTCCCGTGCTCCTCGATCCTCACTTGAAGCACGCCACCGACGACTTCGACCTCAAGGCCATCAGCTGCCAGGCTGGAAGCAGAGGCTTGAGGATCCTTCACCCAGAGCCTCAAGATCGGCCGGAGCCCTGCAAGCCTCTTCAGATCTTCGGGGCTCCCCTCCGCCAGCATCCGCCCGGCTCGCATGTAGCCGACTATCTTGCACCTCTCGGCCTCGTCCATCAGATGGGTGGTGATGAGGATCGTCGCCCCTCGCTCGGCGAGACCGTCGAAGAACCGCCAGAAGGCCTCCCGGAGGATAGGATCGACCCCCACCGTAGGCTCGTCGAGGAGGAGGAGGTCGGGGTCGTGGATGAGGGTGCAGGCGAGAGACAGCCTCTGATACATCCCGCCGCTGAGGGCTCCTGTGATCCTATCGATGTGATCTGCGAGGTCCACCATCTCCAGGAGCTCCGATATCCTCTCGTCCCTCTCCCATCCCTCGATCCCGTAGAGGCCAGCATAAAACTCCATATTCTCTCTCAAGGTGAGGTCCGGGTAGAGGGCCTTGTGCTGGGTCATGTACCCGATCCTGGGATAGACCCTGTTGACGCTATGGACCGGCTCCCCCAGAACCGAAAGATCTCCCCCGTCGAGCCGGAGGAGGCCGGCGACGGCCCGGATGAAGGTCGTCTTCCCCGACCCGTTCGGTCCTAAAAGACAGTAGGTCGTCCCCCGGGGCATCCTCACCGAAAGGTCGTTCAACGCCTTCAATTTGCCGAAGCTCTTCAAAAGGCCCCGGGCGACGATGCTGTAATCCTGGGACGGATCGGCGGCCGGAAATTCTTCACCCTTCACGAGCCCATCCTCCTGCATGATCAGACCATGCCCCTTCGCTGGCGGAGGACCAGAAGGCCTGCCGCCGCCAGGGCCACCAGAACGGCTCCGACGATGAGGTCCCATGGACCATCCTCCTCGATCCGCAGGTAGACGTTCTCCGTCTCGAAGAGGTCGTCATTGCGAGAGTCGGAGAACTCAAAGAGGACCTTGAGCGAGTAGGTCTTTTCCGGGACTGCGTCCTTGGAGACGTCGAGCTTGTAGACCAGCTCGGCCGTCTCGCCGGGCCGGAGGAGGGGGATGGGAGACTCGTCGACGCTGACGTAGATCCCGCTCTCGGGCCGCAGCCTCGCCACGAGGTCGCGAGCATAGTCGTCGCCGACGTTCTCGATAGTCACCTGGACGACGTTCTCCTTCGATGCAACCTTCAGATCCGATGGGGTGACGTTCAGGACCTTGAACTCCGCGCCGCTCTCCCGCTCCACCCGGAGGACCAGAGGGATGGTCTCGCTCTTGCTCTCGTAGAGGTAGAATATGTCAGGGCTCTCTGGCCGGCTCGATTTGGGCTCTGCCGCCACGTCCCACTGGTAGGCATAGTTGACCTGCGCCACCAGGTCATAATCTCCAGGCGGTGCGTTCTCGTATACTTCTATCGGAAACTCTAGCCTCGAAGATACCTGACCCTCGCGCAAAGTTCCGGCATAGGCCACCTGCCTCTTCACCTCCAGAGGGGCGTCCTCTGCGGCGCCGGGGACAATTAGGCTGACTGAGACGTCCTGGGCAGCGGTCCTGGCGTTCTCCAGCTCCAGCTCGACCTTCGCCGCATAGACCTCCCAGGGGGCGTCACTCGAAGACTCATCGTTCACCTCGATGGAGGTGACTCTGCCTCTGTTCGTCAGTGTGAGGTAGAGGCTGGTCTCCTCTCCCTGGTAGACCCTCGACCGTTCAAGAGTTGCGGCGATCTCAGGGGACCCCTCCACTTTGTAGAAGTCATCCGGAAACCTCTCGAGGGCATTTGGAGACCCCTGCAAGACCGCAGACGATCCTATCAGGTGAACGAGCAGCAGGGACAGGAGAAGCATAAAGAGGCGCGAAGGTGAGGCAAATTTGGGAGACGGCGATCTATCAGCGTTCATGCTACAATCCTCACAATACCACTAAGGGTTATAGGGACCAGAGCCTATTTAAGTTTGTTGTAACTAATTGAGTTACAATGAACGTTGATATAGTGGATGGCCTCCGAAAGCTGGGACTGACGGAGTACGAGGCGAGAAGTTACGCAGCCCTGGTGGGGCTTGGGGAGGCGACCGCGAGGGAGGTCCACGAGACCAGCGGGGTTCCAAGGACCAGAGTCTATGATATCCTAAAAGACCTGACTGAGAAGGGGTTTGCTGAGTTCGTTCAGGGGTCTCCGACATACTACAGGGCCATCGAGCCAGAGAGGGTCATCGAGAGGCTGAAAGATGAACTCTTGGAGGCCGCAGACCGATCGGCCGATGAGCTGAAGAACCTGACTCTGGACTCTCCGGGGTCCACCCCCGTCTGGTGCGTTCGGAACGAGTGGGGGATCAAGAACAGGGTCAGAGACATCATGAAAAGGGCGGATGGCGAGCTTTTGATATTCTGCAGAAGTCCGGACTTTTTGAGGGAGCACAGACCCGACCTCTTATCCGAACTGAAGAGGGGATGCAACCTGGTTCTCATAGTCGACAAGATGGCAAAATTCGACGAGTTCGGGTTCGATCTTCAGGAGATAGGAGGGGGCTTTGAAGAGATATACAAAGACGTTATGGTGGACGGCGTAAACTATAGCCTCGAATGCATGATGATCGCCGACGGAAAGGAATCGATCGTGATCACCAGGATTGGAGACGAGAAGATGGCCGTGGTGGTGAAGCTTCCCGTCGTCTCAGCCCTTCAGAAGGGCGTCTTGGAACATCTGGTCTAGGGCGGCCTTGTCGGAAAAAGTCCCATCCAAGCCCTCCTCTTCGTCAGCCTATTTGATCTCAGGAAAATAGATTAAAAAATGGGATGGCGCCCCCTGAGGATCGTTCCCTAGCCCGTCAGGAGGTCCGCGAGCGCCTCCACCCCCTCCACCGAAAAGTCGAACTCCTCGCCCGCTAGCCCCGCCCTGAAGATCGCCTTCGTCTCGGGGATCGCCGCCGCCACCCTCTCTTTATCCAGAAACTCGAGCATGGAGGCTTTTCTCTCCTCGTCGACCCGGTTGAGGACGAAGTAGAGGGGTTTATTTATCTTTTCAGAGATCTCGGCGATCTTCTTCGAGAGGAGGAGCGACTCGTAGGAGGGGTCCAGGACGGCGAGGATGGCATCGCACCCCGCCTCGATCCCCCGGCCGAAGTGCTCTATCCCCGCCTCGGTGTCGACGATCACCATCTCCTTTTCGCCGACCGCGAGGTTGTCGAGGAACTTCTTGGATAGGGCCCCCATGGGGCAGGCACACCCTTCCCCGAAGTCGTGAATCTTCCCGATGGCGAGGAGCCTGATCCCGTCCTTCACCGCCGTCGCCTCGGAGGGGATGGAGGCGATGGTCCACTTTTGGTCGAAGAGCGAGACCTGTTCGCCCTCGGTGGAGGACCTCCTCATCTTCCCCATCATCTCCTTCTTTCCTCCGAAGTGATCCATGAGGGTGCTCGGAAGCTCCATCCCCAGCTGCCGGTGGAGGCCGTAGTTCGACTCGTCGCTGTCGACCACCAGAACTCCATATCCTCTCTTTGCCATGCTCTTTGCGAGGAGCGCCGCGACGGTGCTCTTGCCGCTCCCGCCTTTTCCGCAAACCAGTACTTTCATCCAAATTCACTTCCCTTATGATACAACAGTTACCAATACATCCAAACGATCCAAATCTAAACGGGGAGTATGATCCTTCGGCCGTTATGCTCGAAAATCTCCACCTTCATACCGTATGCCTTCTCCATATTCTCCGGGGTCATCACCTCTGCCGGCGGGCCGTAAGCCACCACGTTCCCCATGGAGGGGCCGCCTCCCCTCAAACCCAAATGCGGACCTGCTTTATCCGCCTCCGATGGGAGGCGTCGCATGAGGATCACCCGGTCGGAGTAGGCGAGGGCGTGGTTTGGGTCGTGGAGGGTCATGATCACCGTCACCCTCTCCCGGAGGGCTATTGACCGGATGGTCTTCAGGACTTTCACCTGGTTTTTGAAGTCAAGGTAAGAGGTCGGCTCGTCCAGAAGGAGAAAATGGGGGTCCTGGGCGAGGGCCCTTGCGATCATCACCATCTGCCTCTCTCCGCCGCTGATCTGGGTGTAGGGACGGTCTGATAGATGGCCAGCCCCCACCAGCTCCAGGGCCCGGTGGGCCTCCTCGAAGTCCCTGGCCCCCGGAGACGAGAAGGTGGAGATGTGGGGGATCCTCCCGGTGAGGACTATGTCAAAGGATGTGAAGGGAAAGGAAGATCGGTGGTCTTGGGGGACGTATCCCAGAACTCTCGCCAGCTCCCCCGCCCCCATGGTGGAGGCGAGCTTTCCGTCGATGACCACCGACCCCGAGGCGGGCTTCAGGAGGTCGTTTATCGTCTTCAGAAGGGTGGTCTTGCCGCAGCCGTTCGGCCCCAGTAGTGTCACCGTCGACCCCCTATCAATGGATAGGTCGATCCCGTTGAGGATCAGAATCCCGTTGTAGCCGAAGCTCAGATCCCGTACCTCTATGCCGCTCATTCCCAGCCCCCCGCCCGGGTCCGTCTCAAGAGATATGCGAAGAAGGGTGCCCCGATGAGGGTGGTGATGATCCCCACGGGGACCTCGAAGCCAAGGGCTGCCCGGGCCAGATCGTCGACCAGGACCATGAAGGTCGCCCCGAAGGTTATGGTGAGGGGTATAAGGGTCCTGTGATCTGGCCCGAAGATCATCCGGAGCATATGGGGGACGATCAGCCCCAATAGCCCGATGATCCCCGCCACCGCCACGGCCGAGGAGGAAGCGAGGGCGGCAGAGATCACAAATATGCCCTTGTATCTCTCAGGATTCATCCCCACCGAGCGGGCCTCCTCGTCCCCAAGAGCGAGGACGTTCAGCCTCCATCGGAGGGTCAGGATGCCGAGGCATCCCAGGAAGGCTAGGGGCAAGGAGCTTTCAAGCTTCGACCAGCTCGCGGTGTTCATGCTCCCCATCATCCAGTAGACGATGCTCTGGAGAGCCCTCTCGTCTACGGCTATCTGGACGATGGCCAGAAGGGACGAGAAGACCGCCGAGACGATCACCCCGGATAGGACAAGAGAGACGACGGGGGTCCTGCCTTGAGTCCTGGCCATGGTGTAGGCGACCGCCACGGCGAGGAGGCTGAAGACGAAGGCCGACACCTGCACCGGAATCCAGGGGACCACCCCCAGGGAGAGGGCGGCCCCGAAGGCGGCGCCGGAGGAGAGGCCGAGGATGTAGGGATCTACCAGGGGATTTCGGAATATCCCCTGAAAGGCAGCCCCGGAGGCCGATAAGGCCGAACCGACCGTCATGGCCAGGAGGACCCTGGGAAGCCTCACCTGGAATATCACCGTCTCGTAGACGGAGGGGTGTCCCATCTCCAACCCGAGCCTTGTGGAGATCACCCCTACAATCTCCCCCGTTGTTATCGGAAAGGTCCCTACGGTCATCGATATCAGGAAGGCCGGGATGGGCATCAGGAGGAAGAGGACGATGAGAACTCTTTTGCGAATAAAGGAAGAGTTATGGACCGCGTCCAATTCGCGCCGTCCATAATCGATCTTCATCAACGCCACCTACATGGCTGCGTATCCCGGATAGTGGACCGAGTACATCTCCCCAAAGAAGCCGTCCATCCTCTCGTCTATGCTCATATCGGCGAAGAGCTCGGGCTGGATGTTCTTGGCGAGGTGCATCAGGGCCATCGGCATCCGGGGAGAGAAGGCGTCGAAGAGGAAGGGGTTCTCGATCTCGTAGACTCTGCCGGTCTTTACGGCATTGATATCCCTCCATCCGGCGAACTCAGTGCCGCGGATGACGTCTTCGGGGTCCAGCTTCTCGTTGTACCACATGTATATGACGTCGGGGTTGAGGTTGATCAGGGTCTCCAGGGGGACGGTGGGATGCTCGACATAGCTAGCATCGTTATCCCAGTAGTTCATGACGTTGATCCCGCCAGCCTGGTATATCAGGTCGTCAAAGCCGCTCTCTCTCCCGGCAGTCCCCAGGACGTCACTCCACATCCAGTAGACCTTCGGCCTATCCTCGTCGGGTATCCCCTCTGTTGCGGAGGTCACCTCCTCAACGTAGCTCATCATGATGGCTTCCACCTCGGAGGCCCGG
Source organism: Methanosarcinales archaeon Methan_01 (assembly GCA_001602645.1). GTDB lineage: Archaea > Halobacteriota > Methanosarcinia > Methanotrichales > Methanotrichaceae > Methanocrinis. Next base: position 13,507 of record LUYE01000035.1, on the reverse strand, counting down.
TCAGTCTTGCCGGAGATGGTCCCCATGTCCCTCACCTGTTTATACATGTCGCCGCTGGAGGTTATGAAGACGGCGTAGACGGGTATCCTCAAGGTCTCCGTGATCGCATTGAGGTTCTCGTCCTCGGGGGACGTGGCCCAGAGGACGACGAGGTCTGGGTCCTCAGCCGCCAGGGTCTCGAGGCTGACGAGGCCGGCATCGAAGCCGATCCTCACCTTATCGTCGAACTTTGGGTCCACCGCCTTGAAGAAATCCTCTTTAAGCTCCCTCTTCCAGATGTTGTCGCCTATGGCGAGGACCGTCTCGGGATCGCCTATCGAGTAGTACGTGTTCAGGGCGTTCTCCACGAGAAAGACGATCTTCTGGCAGGGCTGGTCTATCGTCACGGTCCGTCCCAGGTTATCTTCCACCTCCATCGGGGCCCCCAGGGCGGGTATCGCCAGGTAGAGGCAGAGGGCAATGATGGCAATATATCGAGATATCGTCAAAGGAACTCCTCCTCCATGAGCCGCTCCCCTCGGGGGGAGGCCCAGAGGCCATTCTCACTGGGTATTCCGAATTGGCGAATTAGGATATATAAGTTTTGGATTTGGTATCATTAAGAACAGATCAAACGGGTGAATTATAACAGTAGTGATTACATCCAGAGGATAATACCAGCGGTCATACCGGCCTCGGGACTGATAATGATTAAAGAGGCCATATCCGGCGATAGGAATCCCTATTTGAGATACTACATAGAGAAGTCATCCGCATAAATTATTATTTGATAATCTATTTATAGCAAAAATAGATATTTAATATAGATTTGATATTACCAGTTATGAGAAGAAACACTTCGATCAGCCCTGAGCGATATAAGAGGATCGGAGAGGGATAACAAGGAGACGTAGGTTATGAAAGGGAAGATGCTGGCATCAGTCTTGGCGTTATGCCTGTTCTTGGGGATATCTGCAGCCGATTTCACCCTCCATATCTACGGCAACGCCGATATGGACGACGTCATTGACGAGATAGATATCGAATACGCCCGCGGCATCATGGACGGGACGCAGGATATGACCGATCTTGCCGACGTCAACGGCGATGGCAAGGTCGACGACGAGGACATACGGCTGACGGAGGAGATCATCAATGGCACGGCTACCGAGATCAAGGTGATCGATTCTGATGGGAACGCCGTCGCCGTCAAGGTGCCGGTGGAGAGGATCGTCATCTACAACCACCAGTGCGCGGAGATCCTCCAGATCCTGAACGCCGCAGATAAGGTGACCGGGGTGAGAGACACCTTCGAGAGGCAGGGGAGCAGGTTCCCGGAGATCTGCAAGAAGAAGAACATCGGAAACGGCGCCGACGTCGACATCGAGGCGATAGTCTCCCTCGACCCGGATCTGATAATAGCCTATACCTTCTATCCAACCAAGGAAGACCTCGATGAAAAGCTCCCCTCAAAAATCCCCGTCCTTCGGATCGACTGTGCCGGAGGGGGACCGTGTGGGATCGACTCCATCAGGGACTGCGTATCGATCCTCGGATACCTTTTGGAGGCGAGAGGGGAGGCGAAAAAATATCAGGAGTGGCACGACAGGTACGTCGACGCAGTGGAGACCAGGACCTCCGGGATCCCCGAAGAGGAGAGGGTGAGGGTGTACCTGGAGTCAACCCCGGAGGGGTCCGAGACGATCTCCTCCAGGACCGCCATCGGAAAGAATCATCCTGCCGGAAACCTTATTGAGCTGGCGGGCGGGGTGAACGTCGCCGTCGGCCACCTCCCCCTCTACATGGAGACCGACGAAGAGTACGGAGAGATCGAGACGGAGTGGGTTCTGGAGCAGAACCCAGGGGTTATCGTCGGCAGGGCCATGGGATCAGGGGTGAGGCCCTACGAGAACGAGGACGATTCCCTCCTGCGGGGCTACGCGGACGATTCCCTCCTGCGGGGCTACGCCGACGAGATCCGGAGCCTTCCGGGGTTCGACGGTGTCGATGCTGTGAAGAACGACCGGATCTACATCATCACCAACGATCATGCCGTCACCCCCAACTATCCGTCGGCCCTTCTGCTCCTCGCTAAGTGGTTCTACCCGGAGGTCTTCGAAGACCTGAACCCCAAGGAAGCCCACCGGGAGTACCTGGAGATGATGGGGATATCAAAAGACCTCGCGGATAAGAATACCTTCTACTATCCAGAGGTGGCCTGAATGGCCCGGAAGCCTCTTTTAAGCAGATCCCCCCTTGAAAGGCAGATGAGCGGATTGGTGGTGACCTTATGAAGATCGCTATCTTCGCTCTGGTCGCCCTGGCGCTGGCGGCGACGCCGGCGTCCGCCGCCCTGGGAATCTTCGGAAACGCCAACATGGACGATACGATAGATCAGCTGGACACGGATTACGTCCGTGGGATCATCGACGGAAATAACGAGAGGACGGACCTTGCCGACGCCAACCGGGACGGCGCCATCGACGAGGAGGACATAGCCCAGATTGAGGCTATCATCAATGGAGAGGAGAAGGTCCTCAACATCTTGGACGGAAACGGAGACCCCGTCGCAGTCCACAAGCCCGTAGAGAGGATCGTCGTCGAGTACCTGGACAACGCGGAGCTCGTCTCCATCCTCAACTCCAAAGATAAGGTGGTGGGGGTCGACTACGCCGTCGCCAAGAGCGGAGCAGAGTTTCCGGACCTCGCCAAGAGGAAGAACGTCGGCCAGATGAACGAGCCGGACTACGAGGCGGTCCTCAGCCCAGACCCGAACCTCCTCCTCACCTTCTCGCCCATGAACATCGAGACCAAGGCAGAGAAACTTCCTGGGGTGGACGTCGTCTTCCTCGGCCTATACTTTCCGGATATAAGCGACCCCGAGAACTCCAGATATATCGACGGAGTGAGGAAGCTCGGCTACATCCTCGACGAGGAGGAGAGGGCGGAGGAGTTCATCAGCTGGAACCTGGGATGGGTGGAGGAGATAAGGTCCAGGGCCGCTGGGGTCTCCGAGGAGGAGCAGCCGAAGGTCCTTATCTGCGCTTACCCTTACGCCCACCTGGACACCGGCACCTTCCGGACCTACTCCATGATCGACACCCTCACCCAGATGTCGATTCTCACCGGGGTCAAGGTGATGGCTGAGGGTCTTCCCGAGTTCTTCGGCTCCTCGTACAACATCCAGGTCGATCCCGAGTGGGTGATAGAGGCGGACCCCGACCTCATATACCTCCATCTGGTGGCCCACACCTACAGCGGCCTCTCCCTGGACCCGGCCAACGGCTACGATGCCACCGACCCCGAGGAGATCAGAGCCGCAAGAGACGCCTTCACCAGCCGGCCAGAGCTCGCCGAGATGAGGGCGGTGAAGGAGGGGAGGGTCTACTTAGGGAGCGGCTCCTTCAGAAATGACGCCAGTGGCGGCCTCATCGGCGCCGCCTACATGGCAAAAGTCTTCCTCCCCGAGGCATTCGCCGACCTCGACCCCGAGGCGATCCACCAGGAGTACATTACCAGGTTCCTGGGAGAGGATTTCGACCTCGATCGGGACGGGGTCTTCCTTTATCCGCCGATAGAGAAGGGCGACGGCCAGCTGGCGGGGATTCCCGACCGGGAGAACGTGAGCTTCTAGACGAGGAGCGATATTTTTTTATTTTGCTGGTGGGCCTCCCGAGGGTCACCTCCATCGTTGAAGGAGAGGTCATCGCTCATCAGAGGACTGCATTCCCGCTCCTCTCCGCCTTCAAGAGGCCTCAGTCGCCTTCCCCGGAGGAGGGCCCACCTCCTGGGCCATGAAGGAGGCCAGCACCTCGGGGTGGTGGGAGATGAGGAGATAATCCAACCCCATCTCCCTCTGGAGATCTTGCAACAGATGGAGGATCTGGCCTGGATGGAGACGTCCAGGGCCGACGTCGGCTCGTCGAGGACGAGGACCTCCTCCAGCCCCACCGCCACCAGAATCTCCCGAATTCTCTCCCACCGCTCCCTCGGAGACCCCATCAGGTCCGAGACGTCACCGAGGCTTCTGTGGAGGGCCTTCTCCACCCCGCCCATCAGATATCCGAGGTCCCTCCCCATGTACACCCCCGTCCGGCGGTGGCAGCCTCATGGTGGAGGGGATCGAGGGGGAGAAAACCGGCATTTTAGAGGACCAATTGTTTATTGTAGCTCAGAACCTGGGGTATGGTATCCACGCCCAATATGGACCTCGGGAAGTTTGTAAATATCACCCGCTCTGCATTTATGCCTCTATCCAGGAGCGCCTCTTCGATCCCCTTGCCGAGCTCCCCCGATTGCATATTCTCTATCACATACTCGACATCAGCGTACTTTTCTGGGTCTAGGATGATGTCATCTACGACCTTCTCCGCGGTCTTGGTGCCGTTCATGACGAACTCGGGGGCGAAGAAGTTGACGACCTCCATCCCGAGCCACTTCTCCACCGGCTCCCTCTGCCAGAGCATGACGATAACCTTGGTCTGATTCAACTGCTCCCTCTCGGCGTCGGTCGGCTCCACGGCATCGAAGCTCTCAACGTATTCATCGTACCGCTCCTGGTAGTACCCCTCGTTGGCGGGATCTTCCTCCACAAGCCACCCAAAAACCTCGGACGCCAGTAACTTCGCCGTCGTCGGGGTGTTCCATCCCCTCGATGGGTCGGAGACCGTCCTCCACTCGACGGATCCGAAGCCGTTCGCTTCCATGAAATTTTCGACGGCAGGCATATTTATATTTTTATCATTGTTGTCGTTGTAAGCCATGAAGACATCGGCCTTCTTGATGAAGTCCATGTTCAGCTGTATCCGATTGGGGATTATGTCGGCCTGGAGGTGGGGGCAGAGGGTCGGGTCGGCGATGGATATCGCTTCGACCTTATCGCCACCTATGAAAGTCGCCGGGTCCATGAGGACGCTGGTGGTGCATACGATCTTTATCCTTTCAGGAGCCTGATCGGCGAAAGACGGGGCGATCGAGAAGATCGCTAGCGCCAATATGATCAGGGTGTAGAACCTCTTTGTATCCATAAATCGAAATAAGTATTACGATATATATAACATTTTTGTATTAATCGCAACAGTTAAATATATAATTATAACAAATCATACCGACAAATAATTAATATTTTTTATAATTTATCCTTCTCTTGAAGGAGAGGATTACGGATATCGCAAAGACGAACGTCAGCAGGAGCGCTACAAGAGGCGCGATCGGCAAGGTGAACTTGAAACCCGCCCAAACGCCGAGAGCGCTAACTGAAAGCGCTATCATCGGAGCTGCGACGAACATGCTCCTGACGTTGAAGCAGAACTGGCTGGCGATGGAGGCTGGGGTGACCAGGAGGACAAAGATCAGAAGTCCGCCGACGATATTGAGGGATAGGGATACGGATATGGCGACAATGAAGAGCAAGATGTAATACACCAGCTTCACCCGAACCCCCGAGGCCTCGGCGATCTTCATGTTGAACATCAGGGCGGAGATCTCTTTGAAGAATGCAAGAACGAATATGACGGTCAACGCTGATACCGCCGCCAGGGCATAGATGTCTTCTCTATAAAGGGAGATGACGTTGCCGAAGAGAAGGTTGGTCGCGGTGAGGCCTCGGCCCATGTACTGCATGTAGGAGACAAGGAATATGGCCACAGCCATCGACATGGCGAAGAGGACCCCCAGGGTCGCATCGGCGGCCATCTTGGCTTTGTCGCTGACAGGCCCGATGAGAGCAGCTACAAAAGCGCTGAAGAATATGGCAGCCATCTGGGACCCGATCCCGAGGAACATACCGATGGCAGCCCCGGCAAAGGCCGCATGGGACATGGTGAAGCCCAGGGATGAGAGGCTCATCCTGGAGATTATGACGCCGAGGATGCCGCATGCTATCGACGCGAAGACCATCGCTTCGACGGCATGGCAGACGACGTTATTTTCGATGAGAAACCCGAACATTCAGACCACCGCACACTCGTCGCGAATAATGGGTTCGACCTCGTCCGCATCGCAGACATTGTCGTAGGTGATCCGACCCCGGTTCATCACCACCAGATGGATTCGGGTCTCGGGGAGGCCGTCGAAGGCGTGAGATACCATCAGGATCGGAGTACCATTTCCGGCCATATTTTTGAATATGCCCTGGAGATACTCCCGCGCATTAAAGTCAAGGTTGCTGAAGGGCTCATCGAGCATCATCACCTCTGGCTCCTTGGCGATGTTGTGGGCTATCATCGTCTTCTGCTGCTGGCCTCCGCTCAACGTCCCTATGGTCTTCTCGGCCAGCTCCTCGATCCCCACGAGGCGGATCGCCTTATCTACCGCCTCGAAATCGGATCTTGAGGGGCGCTTCAAGAGTCCCATCCGACCATACCGCCCCATCATCACCACCTCCTCCACGGTGAAGGGAGTAAAGGGGTCGAAGTAAAAGTTCTGAATTACGTATCCGACCCTCCTTCGGACTTCATTCCCGGAACGTCGGAGGTCGAGGCCGCAGACGGTCGCGCTGCCGTGAGTGATCCTGATAAGGCCGTTTATCGACTCCAGCAACGTCGTCTTCCCGGCGCTATTGGGGCCGCCTATCACCACATACTCGCCTGGTTTTACGGAGAGGGAGAGATCCCGTATAACGGGTTTATCGCCGCCCTCGTACGCCGTATAAATCTCGTTGAGCTCGATTATGCTCAAAGGATCCCCTCCTGGATGATGCAGAAGGCCACCCTGCAGCCAGCCACCCCATTCAGATGGAATATATCCCAGTAAATTGTATGAATCGTCGTGTACGCCGGCATAATATACCACATTAAATGGGCTTTTTAATTTCAAGGTTCGAATATGCTGTCAGATAAGGATATCATCTATTGTAATAAGGATTTCGATAAATCTGAGTGAGCTGCTATTTAATTTGAAAATTGGATGAATAGTTCAAATCAATAGACAGCAGCGCCGGGCGAAAGGCAAGAATACGTCTCCGCTAGCCAACGGTCTCGACACCCATTCGATAAGGACATTATATAATTTCGTGCTTTTGGATGCGATATATAGGAGGAATTATAACGACAATAGTTAAATAGATCCCCTTCTCAACGTGCTTTTCGTAAGAATATCCAGAAATTGGTGATCAACTTGCAGATGAAGACCATCGACCCGGAGAATGTCCCCCTCCGGGACCTGATCGTGCGGGGGACGGAGTTCCACGGACATCTGGGCCCCTTTCTGGTTTTGGGGATCAGGATGGGACTTTTTGCCCTGAGGGACCTCGGATCATCCGGCCATAAGGAAATCGGAGCCACGGTCAAGACCGGTACGATCCCGCCGATCTCCTGCCTCGTGGACGGGATCCAGATCTCCACCGGCTGCACCATGGGCAAGGGAAACATCGAAACCGTCGACCTCGGTAGGGCGGAGGCGACCTTCTCAGCCGATGGAAAGAGCCTGACCTTGAAGGTTAAAGACGGGGTGATGGAGGAGATAAAGGCAGGAAAATACGCCTCTTTGGAGGAGTTCGCCTGGGAGATATCGAAGAGGCGGGATGAGGAGCTCTTCGACCTGATCTGAACCATTGACCTCCTACCCACGAGACCTCCTTCCAGGGGATCTCCATATAAAAACGGTATGGATCTTGATCTTTGGCGACTGTAGTTGCCACGGCCTCTGCTGCCCCTCCTTCATGTCCATCTTCGGCTAGGCGGTGGATGTCTCCGCCCAGAAGGCGCCCCAGGATGGCGTCCAGATTTAAAGGCTGGAACCTGAGGGTTGGACCGATGGCGGAGGCTGGGATGTTCTGGTAGGTGATGGATCGACGAGCAGGCAGGCCAGTCCGCGTCTCACCTCCATATATAAAAAGCAAATTTCCGACCCGTCCGACACCGTCTTATCGCCCCAAGACGATCTTGCCGGGATGAAAACCGACGATATCGATGAACTCATCTGCTTTTATCGGGGTCAGAAGGAGAAGATCGAAGCCCGGCTTGCGGACTTCAGGCGGATCTGGGATACGGGCTCAGACCGCGACCTCTTCGCAGAGCTCGCCTTCTGCATCTTAACACCCCAATCTCGGGCTAGGATCTGTTGGCCCGCCATAGAGAGGCTCAGAGGCTGCGACCTCCTCTTCGCCGGCTGCCCCGAAGAGATATTAGATGAGCTCTTGAACGTCCGATTCCGGGAGAGGAAGGCTAGCTACATAGTCGCGGCCAGGAATCAATTCACCCGGGACGGCTGCTTAAAGATAAAATCCGTCCTGGGGGGGTTCTCAGACCCCCGAGCCGCCCGGGAGTGGCTCGTCGATAACGTCAAGGGCCTTGGTTACAAGGAGGCAGGCCACTTCCTCAGAAACATCGGCCTCGGCGAGGAGCTCGCCATCCTCGACCGGCACATCCTCAAGAACCTGTTCCTTCTGGGGGTGATCGACGAGATCCCCACCACCCTTACCAAGAAGAAATACCTGGAGATCGAGCGGAGGATGATCGAGCTCTCGCAGAAGACAGGCATCCCCATGGGCCACCTCGACCTCCTCCTCTGGTCTAAGGAGACGGGCGAGATCTTCAAATGAACGGCTCATTTATGGTGACGCAAAGCCCACCTTCGTCTCCAAGCCGGGCCGCCGCCGGGGAGAGGCCTACGGGGGTGGCCCCTTCCGTGCCGTTGGGAGTCGAGGTGGACCAAGAGCTCCGAATCCGGATGGCCGCATTTGGAACGCCCCACATCCAAATTTTGTTGCAAGCTTTATTTCAGCCATCCGTCTATCGGCATATACGTAAATATCTTTAATATGTGATGGCTGATAGAATCCTAAATTCAATATTATAAAGTTAATATCTAAATTAAATGGTTATAAAATTTATTGAGGCTCAGATCCGCCTCCACCTCCAGAGGTTTCTGATGCTTTTCCTCCGCGGCGTCGTCTATCCGATATCCACTATGCCCGAGGGGCTTCATATTTTAAGTCGGATACTGCCCCTTACCTACACCGTCGGGCGGCTCCGGGGCGCCTTTTCTGCCGCGCCATCGAGCCCTCTGAAGGTTCTCATCGTCATCCCGGATTTCTGCTCTTTTTCGTCTATCCGGCGGTAAAGACCTTCCAGGAGAGGTTTGAGTGAAAATATAATAGTTATTCAGCCTTGTACTGAATTGGCCGATACCATGCAATTCTACCAATTATTTCAATTGGTTTGGTATAACATCATCGAATAATTACCTGCTATAATTCATACGTTTGGAGTACTCTTATATATGGATAATAAAACTAAAAGAAAAATTACTCGTATTAATGGAGAGTTTGACGTGACATACATACGCACCTATTCGGCCGCTTTGGCCATTGCGATCTCCCTCACCATTTCGACTTTGCCGGTCTACGGGCTAGAGTACACCTTTAACATGTTTGGAAACGCGAACCTGGATGAGACCATAGACGAAGCCGATGTCGGATACGTCCAAGGGGTGATCCAGGGGACTAAAGATGAGACCGAACTATCAGATGCCAACTATGATGGAGTGGTCAACGAAGACGACGTAGCTCAAATCAAGGCAATAATTGCTGGCGAGGAGACGGAACTCACCTACTTGGACTTCACGGGGAGGGTCGTGACGGTGAAGAAGCCGGTTGAGAGGATCGTCATGCTCGGGGTCGGGGAACAGGCAGAGGCTTTGAGAATCCTCGATTCTATGGACAAGGTCGTCGGCGTGGGAGAGCATTTTTTCAACAGGGACTACACCAAAGCCCTCTTCCCCGAGTTTAAAGACCTTCCGAACGTAGGTACATGGGACAACTACGAGGCGATTCTATCACAAAATCCCGATTCTGTAGTCGTCTACTCTTGGTACAACCCCGCAGATTCGGAGATGGAGAATAACCTCCCCGGGGTTACGATCCTGAGGTTCGACTTCTACAGGGGCGGGATCATGCTGGATGAGATGAAGAAATTTGGATATATTCTGGACCGAAGGGAACAGGCCCAGGATTACATAGACTTTTTTGAGGAATATGTGGGTGGCATCTATGAGAGGGTGAAGGACCTACCCGAGGAAGAGCGGCCGTCCGTCTACCAGGAGAGCGCTACTGTTCCATACAAGACCTTCAACGCCGAAGGAGGAGCCACATATCAGATAGAGATGGCAGGAGGGCAGAGCATATCATCAGGTCTGACGGGCTTGGCGACGGGTGCGGTTGAAGTGGATCCAGAGTGGGTGGTATCCCAGAATCCAGGGTTTATAATCAAGATGGCTGGATGGGGATCTTCGGGCGGAGGTTACGCAGAAGGGAACTCCTCAGGTTTGGAAGAGCTGAGAACGGAGATCATGAATCGTGAAGGATTGAAGTTCACCGACGCCGTTGTTGAGGGCAAAGTATACGTAATTAGCTACGATGTCCTCTATCCGCCATGTATGCCCGCATCGATCGCTTACATGGCCAAATGGTTCCATCCAGACCTCTTCGAGGATATCGACCCAAGAGAGATCCATCAAGAATATCTGGACAAGTTCCACGAAAATTTGGGCTGGAATGTGTACGAGAGCGGCGTCTTTGTATATCCGATTATCGAGAGCGCTTGAAGGGGATCTCTAGGATTTCCTTCTAACTATTTCTTGGCAATATATCGAATTCCAATCGGTTTTTTGTATCATGATATTCCGTCTATAGAGGTAAATATACATCAATTCTATAACTAATTTATCCTAAATGGCAATAAATGCATATCATAATGTCACAAATGATACTATTCTACACTTCGTTATTCTTTGTCTTCTGCAAATCCCATTTGCGGCAGAACTCTTTAGCAAAAAACGAATTAGATATGTGAATAAAGATCATATCTAACCGAAAAGTTCATACTAGATGGATACGAAGGAAGATGGTACTTCCGGCACCCGTCCCCAAAAAACACCGGCGGTTAATCCAACTCAGCTCTCTCCCGTCACCGTCATCGTCGGGGCTCTGGGGGCGGGGCTGGAAGATTCGCTCAGCTTCGAGGAAGTAAGGGGCCGTCCCGTCCCTAGATATCTCTGGCGAGCTAAATCCTTACATCGCATAACTCCCTCTTGCCAGGGAATCGGGGACGTGGGGTCATCCCTCCTGAGCGCATGAGGTTTGTGATTACCCACGTCGTTGGCTCTGCTCGATCAGCACCGATAAATCCATATCGTTATGTAAATGGTCACTTCAAACAGGGAAGTTCCTGGCAATAATTGCTTCAGCTACTGGATTAGATTTGGAAAAGGAGACCTCTTTGAAGCCGACGCTGAAGAGAGCCCCATCGATGAGAAGGCTAGAAGGGAGACCAAAACCACCGGGATCAGGGCCGTCGAGGCGGGACGGTGGTGGAGGACGACGACGGTTCCCACCGACCCCCTCGAGCCCACTCTTCGATCCTTCGGCCCATCCGATGAGCCTCAGACGGCGTTCGCTCTCGGATAGGACAGAACCAGGATGGCGGGACCCTCCCCCGTCTCCCTCGAATGGAAGCTGACCCTGTAGTCGACTTCGCCCACCGCCATCAGGAGGAAGGATAACCGCTCCCCGTCTACCGCCTTGAGGTGCTCCGAGACGTCGAAGGCGAGAACCTGGTCCGAACCGAAGTCGATCCCGATCTGGCCGAAGGCCAGGTCTTCACCGGAGGGCATGAGGTCCACGATCGACATGATGCTCAAACCCAGGACCGAAAAGCTCGAGTTTTCAGACCAATCGGACGCGACCGGCACCAGAATCGTTGCTGCCATGTCGTCGCTCCCCTTCTTCATCGACTCCGCCTTCAATGCCAGGATCGCTACGTCGTCCTCCTCCACGTCAAGGCCGGATGTATTGAACTGGATCATAGCCACCAGGGGATAATCGTCCATCTCATCCCCGGAGCCCTTCATGGATTCGCAAACCAGGAGGTCGCCGTTGATGACCTGCTCCTCCCGCAAGTCCACGTATAAATCCTCGGACGCCAGCAAGACCGTTCCGGAGCAGCCGTCGGCGAGAGAAGCTCCCTCGACACCCGCGCCCTGCTCCTCCTTTGGGAACTCCTCAAAGGAGGTATTTTTCGCAAAATCGGGCCCTTTAGGATCATCCATTCCTTCGATATCACCAGCATTCACCTCAGAGGCCACCGCCTCCATGGAGCCACCTACAGAGGTGGTGGCGCCTTTCATAGTTGCTGAATCGTCCGGAGAGGCGGTATCGTTGTCGTACCCCCCCATATCCTCCGATAAAGCCATAACCGCTATATCGGCTTCCTCGGCCAGCGCCGATGAGACGGCGGCAAAGAAAGATAGGATGATCAGAATGCTAAACCTCAAACTGCTGGACATATATTAGTCATCTCCCCGAGTATGGATTATCCGAGCTTTGCTTGAATATATCCCTTTCCATAGAAACGTCGCGAAAAAACCCATCGGGAGCCCATGTGGGCCCAACGGGGGGGGGAAGAAGGGCCGACGATCGCATCTTCCGGGGTAATCGGGCCCCCCAGCCGGACCCGAGTTCTGCTCCCCGGCGTCCTGAGCTAAATTTTGACTTTATATACCTCTTGAATGATTCTAAATTTATTTGCCTGCATTTAATTCACACTCCATTCTCTCCAGGAACATGTTCAACTTGCATTCTTCCGGCAATCTCGTCCAGAACGCCTCATATGGGGTCATTAGATAGCGATCCGAATCTAGGCTCTCGTGGTACCTCACTGTGTTGTACCAATTCACGAATTTGTCAAAATTCTCGAACTGAAATCGATATTTCTCGTACGTATCGTACCATTTTTCGATTTTGCCATTCGTCTGCGGATGCTTGACGCGAGCTTTGATGTGCTTGATATTATTTTCATCTAGAAATAACGAGAATTTACTGTTGCTCTCACCATTCTTGTCTGTCTTGTTAGCGAAAAATTGGCTTACGTGATCGGTAATAACTTATTCTATTTTTCTTATTTCTCCGAAGCGATCCAGCACTTCTTGAACTAGATTGATGCTGTTTTCTGCGGTCGCCTCGTCGAATTCGTTTCCTGCGAGGATACATCTGGAGCTGTCGTCGAGGACCACACAAAGCTCTTTGCCGTTGATCTTGGAGGTATGCCAATCGAGATGTACTGCCGTCAAACTGTGTTCGCGTTCGTATCTTATCCAGGCCTTTCTACGTTTCTTCTTATTCTTGCTCTCATTTGCCAAACCGTGTTCAAGAAGGACCTTGTGGATCTTGTTGTGGGGGATATGGATACCATGTTCGAATTCGATGATCTTTTCGAGACGTCTTGCGCCCAATCTTTGCTTTTTGTGGATTTCAAGTATTAAATCGACGGATTCCCCATCTAGGTCTTGCGACTTCCTGCCAAATTTTTTAATGGGCAGCAGCTCGCGGTTTTTCATCCAATACATCCAGACTCGCTTTACTGTAGATTCGCTTACCACAATCTCAAGCGCGATGCGCTTAGGGCTTATGTTGTTGGTTTTAGCTCGGATAATGTATCTGATCTTCTTATCAGTTAGCTTTACAACCTTATTTCGCTTTCCCATGCGGGATTGTTGAGTATTTAAAGTCAAAGGTTTCGGGACTATACAG
>LUYE01000034.1 GCA_001602645.1 Methanosarcinales archaeon Methan_01 | reverse complement strand
GCAGGCAGCCAAAGTACTTCATGCTGATGTCGCAGTAGTGGGTCAGCTTGATCATCCTGCCCTGGCTGTTGTCGCTCGGCCTGAAGCAGAGCTTCGCCATCATCAGCATCGCCTCTTCGACCGACTCGGCGACGTAGAGGAGGTGCTCGGGCGCTGGCTCGCAGTATACCTTCGAGCCGTCCCTCGCGTCGATGATCTCCCAGTCCTCCTTCTTGTCGGTCCTGCCCAGGAAAGCCCTCCTGTACATGACGCTGTGGGGCTGGACGACGGCCGGTACCCCAAGCCTGTTGAAACCGGTGGCGATGGAGGCCGCCTTCTGAGACATGGCACCCCAGGCGACGCCGCAGGCGCCCACCTTGGAGAGGATGTAGTCGGCGATGTCGTCGTAGTTGGCACGCTCGTTCCTCCCGGCGAAGATCGTAGCAACCTTGATCCCAGCCCCGTGGATGTGGGCGTTGGCGACGCAGCTACCTATGTTGCAGATGTTTCTGCCGTCGAAGCCGCCGGGGAACTGCTCCCAGATCGTCTTGCCATCCTCGTCAGTATAAAGGGACATGTCCATCGCCATGCAGCCGGTGGTGGTGACGATGAAGCCTCTGTCAACGAACTCCCGGGCGATGTCGTAGCACTCCTTTGTGCCGTTCGGGTAGTTCGCACAGCCGATGATGGCGATGACCCCGGGGATCGTCCCGAGGACCAGAGGTGCTCCGACCCGGCGGATCTCCGTGTCCTTGACGGGACCTCTGCCGGCCCTCATCTTGAACTTGTGGTCCCTTATGAACTCCTGGTTCGCGTAGGCGAAGAGGCTGAGGATAGGTATATCCTGGGGACAGGCCTGCTCGCACCTCCGGCAGCCGACGCAGATCTCGTAGGTAGAGCTGAAGGGCTCGAGGTTGCCCTTCGCCGCCGCCTGGACGACGTCGCCGATCTTGATGTGGGGGGGACAGACGAACTGGCAGGAGTGGCAGTAGGTACAGGACTCAGCGTACTTCTTGAACTCCTCCTCGGTGAGGAAGGTCTTCTTCGCCTCCTCGGCCCGCTTCGGCTTGACGGCGATGGCGGTCCTGACGCCGACCTCTCCGGCCTTGATCGGGTCGATGATGGCAACGCCGGGCATCCTGAAGTTGACGAGGTCGTCGACGATCTCGTCGACGGGATCGTTCGTCCTGTCGGGCAGGCCCAGCATGATCTTCTCGTTGGTGGCGATCAGGGGCACCTTCCTTGCGGAGCACTCTTCGATGGCATCGGTACATACGCACTGCTCGTCGACCATGACGCAGTCCATGACGCCGCCCCGGACCATCTTCCTCCACCAGCCCATGGCCCCTGCGATCTTGGCCTTCGTACCGACCATTCTGTATTTGGTGTTGATCTCCTCGGGATATCCGAGACCCTCGCCGATTCTGGTGTTGTCGATGGCAGTGCAGCAGACGCCGCCGATGTCGACCTTGTCCCAGAGCTTGTTGTCCTCGGCGTAGAACATCGCCTCGGCGGAGCCCGCCAGGTTGTGGCCGTAGGTGATAAGGATCGCCTTGTTCTTGTCGAGGGTCCCCATCCCGCACTCGACCAGGGG
This sequence comes from Methanosarcinales archaeon Methan_01, assembly GCA_001602645.1. GTDB lineage: Archaea > Halobacteriota > Methanosarcinia > Methanotrichales > Methanotrichaceae > Methanocrinis. The sequence goes on along the minus strand of LUYE01000034.1, from coordinate 30,856 downwards.
AGCGTCCTCGTCGCCCCGAGGCATGTCGTAGGCGACGATCTGGATCAGATCCGAGACCTCTTTGCCGAGGGAGTCGAGCATCCCGGCGTGGAGGGCCTTAGACTCGAAGTCGAGGTAGCTCCCCTCCTGGCCGGTGTGGGTGCATGCCAGCAGCTGGGCCACCTGCTCCTCGACGTAACTCAGAACTGGACCAAACTCCTTGAGGGTCTTGGGCTTGATCCCGGCTATCGTCCTGGTGAGTGGCGCGTCCACCAGGATCTCGTCGCCCATCTTGAAGGGGAGGTCTCCGAACTTCTCCAGGCACCAGTGGTAGAGGTGTCGGCCGTGAGCGCAGTGGGCGGTGCAGCCCATGAGGACCGCGAGGAGGACGATCCTCCCCTGCTGGGCGGCCTGGTCCAGGCCGCAGGCCCCTCTCTTGTTCCCGGTCAGGTCGCAGGGACCGTAGGTACAGAGGGTGCACCGATCGCAGATCGGGGAGTAGAAGACCTTATACCTGTTTATCAACTTGAAGTCCCAGTCTCTCAGCGTGGCGATGCTCGGGTAAGGGAACGGGCCCATGGGCTGGTCCCACTCCTCCACCTCCTTCACTACCGCGCCGATGTTAATCTGGACATTCTGCATGTCCTCGACAGAAAAACTGCCTTCCATCTTATCCATCTTCTCACCTCTCTCTGATAAATATCCGCGCGCTATAGTGGGTTAATTGCTTGATATAAACCTTATGGGATCGTGTCATCTAAAGTCGATATGGATTGACATTTAAATCCGATATATCGGATTTACAAATGGTTGAAAGACCAAATTTAAAGTAATCATTTTACAAAGAAATGAAACATTTTTTTCCCTTACACCCCGGATAGAAGATAGGATATAAAACTAATATTTGACAAAATTCCGTCCATATAATCCCATTATCTGGTGAGAAATTAGAGAAGAATTAGAGCAAATATTTTACATAAATGGATAAGTGGTCCGGAGCGCTCGGGATGGACCATCCTGCCCGCCTTCAGGTTCAAACGGGAGAAAGCTCATTGCAGGATGGCAGTTCTGGCCAAATTTCGACCCTTTTGGACCATCAGCACGTCGAGGACCGCCCTCAGCGCTTTAACGGGGATCTGGCCAGGGGCGGTTGGGGTTCCGATGTAGCCGTAGGTGAGGACTGAGCCGTATATCGGTGCCAGGGCCCGCAGATGCCTCCCGACATCGCCCATCCCCAGGAGGGATGTGGGGCCCGGCGCGTCGAGGAGGAGCTTCAGAAGGTCGAGACAATCCTCCAGGGAGGCGGGGGTGAGGGCGAGCTTGGAGATCCCGGCCCCGGCCTCGAAGGCCTCTCTGAGGATCGACCCCGTCGCCTCGATCCCCGGCATGCCCCGGAAGTTGTGGTAAGAGATTATCGTCGGCCTCTCCACCATCTCCAGGAGGCGGTCGCGCCCCTCGGCTAAAAGCTCCACGTCGACGAGGTCCGCCCAGGCCGAGGCCTCCGCCAGGATCTCGATCCTCTTGTCCTCCTCACCTCGGAAGGCGCCACCCTCCGCCGCCCATCTGTTGGTGGCGATTATGGGTAGGGGCGTAACCTCTCGGACCTCCCGGAGGATCTTCATACCGTCCCCAGGAAGAAGGTCGAGCCTCACCTCCACCAGGTCAGCCCCGAACTCCTCCGCTGAGGACGCCTCCCCCAGGGCGCCTTCGCCGCTGAGGACGGCTACGACCGCCGGGACCTCGATCTCCAGCTTCCCGATGATGAGCCTCCGCCGATGGTGCCTATATTCGATTCGATCCCCCCCTTCGGGTCCGCCATCGCTGATCTTCGCCTCATCCTTCCTCGATACCACCTTCCCGCCTCCGTTCAATTTAACACCACATCATCGAGGTTCGGCCGACCTCACCTCTCGAGGATGCTCTCCTCGATGGTCATCCCAAAGTGGCGGGCCTTCCCCTCGAAGTGAACCAGGACCTCGTCCCCCGGCTGGAGGTCCGTCACCGACTTGGGCGCGCCGCCTTTGCCGACAAGCTTGATAGTCTCGGCGTTCTGGAGGAGGGTGCTGATCTTCTCCCCGTCCACATCCGCCTCGATCAGCATGAGGGGCCTCTTCTCGATCTTGACCCTGCCGACGACGGCAGTCTTCGTCCCCCCCTCAGAGTCGACGATCGTCACCTCGTCGCCGGCCTTCAGCTCCGATAGATACCGGGTCTTCTCTCCGACCTTGACGTAGGCGTGGACGGCTCCGGCGTTGACCCGGAAGGGGCGGGCAGCTACGTAAGAGCTCTCCTCGGACTCGCTCTGGACGAGGAAGGCGGCCTTCGACTGGGAGCCGACGAGCATCCCCTCACCAGGGCGCATCATGGTGCAGGTGTCGACGCAGACCCGGTCCCCCATACCGACGGGCCTGACGGCGGTGACCTTTGCGGGGACGAGGGCAAGCCTCGCCATCCCCGCCTTCTCCGCCAGCTTCTGAACCCTCTTGATCTCCGATAGGTCCGCCGTGTCGAGGAGGATCCCGTCGGCCCCCTTCTCCAGGGTGGCAAAGTCGACCTCCGCCTCCTCGGCGGTCTTGACGCCGCTGATTATCTTCACCTTCGCGCCCTGGAGGCCCGCAATCATGTTCTCAAGGGGGATAACCTTCCAGTCGGTGCCGACGACGACCAGGTAGTCGACGCTCTTGCCCAGCTCCACCGCGAACTCCTCGTACCTCTTCCCCCGGATCTCGACGTAGCCCGCCACCATCCCCTCGGCGGCCCTGGCGAGACTTATGTCCAGCGAGGCGCCGAAATCCTCGGGGAGGGGGACCGACCCGTCCCCCTCGCCGCCCCGGCCTATGATGAGGATATCCTCGCCTCCCCTCTCGGTACCGAAGGAGGCGACCCTGATGTCTCCGAGCTTTCTTATCCTCTCGACGTCCCCCTGCCTCGCCACCACGCAGTCGAACCCGGACTCGAGGGCGGTGGTGATTCGGGGCTTCATCTCCTCCCAGGGGCCGTCGCTGGCCATCATCCACTTCTCTTTCATGGGCCAGGGGTGGGGGCTAAGGTTACTAATTTCTTTTGGACACCTTAGGAATCCGGACCGCGGTGATGGGATACGACGCACCCGCTCGTCCGTGCTACTTAATAAGGAGTTCAGACGAAATGATATCCGATTGCCGGAGATAGGCCAAATGATAGAGATAGACCAAGACTGGAGGTAGCCCGATGACGGATATGGTCCAGATCCTGATCGAATCGGCGTCCACCTCCTTCGGCCTCCTCTCCAGGTCCCTGCCGCCGATGGTCCTGGGCCTCATTCTGGCGGAGCTGATCGTGGTCTATGACGCGGCGGAGAGGATCGCCTTCGTGGCGCGACCGATAACAAGGTTCTCCCACCTCAGCGACGCCACCGGAGCAAGCTTCATGATGGCCTTCTTCTCGGCGGCGAGCGCAAACTCGATGCTCGCCGGCTACTACCATGACGGGGTCATCGAGAAGAGGGAGCTCTTCGTCGCCTCCCTCGTCAACTCCTTCCCCGCCACCACCATGCACTGGAGGTCCCTCCTCCCGGTGCTGATACCCCTCCTGGGGTTCACGGGCCTCGCCTACTTCGGCCTTCTGATGCTGGTGGGGCTCTTGAAGACCGCCCTGGTGATGGCTGCGGGCCGCCTCCTCCTGCCAGGGAGACCCGGAGCCAAAGCCGCCGAGATCATCTTCGAAGATCTCAGGGTCGGAATCGGCAGCGTAAGCAAGGATCGGCCACACCTCGGGGATGCCTTGAAGATCAGCGCCAGAGCTGCCCGCCCCAAGGTGGTGAGGGTGGTGAAGATGACGACGGCGATCATGTTCCTGGTATCGGTCCTGATCCAGGTGGGGGCCTTCGACCTCTTATCCCAACAGTTGAGCGGGATCGGTGGCCTCCTACCCCTGCCAGCGGCGGGGATCAGCATCATCGCCGCCCAGTTCGCCGGCTACATCGCCGCCTACACCGTGGCCGGCGGCCTTTTGGCGGCGGGAGAGGTCACGGGAAAGGAGGTGGTCGTCACCCTCATGATAGGAAACGTCATCACCAGCGCCGGCTGGGCTGTTCGTTGGCTTATCCCCTCCCACGCCGGGATCTTCGGCCCGCGGATCGGAACGGAGCTGGTGATCTGCTCGACGGGGCTGCGGAACGTTCTCATGATCCTCGTAGCCCTCGGAGTGATGGTCTTATGGTGAGGCGAGCGATCAGCTAACCATTTCAGCAAGGGTCGTAAGAGGAGGACCGTCGGGCCGTCGGCTTGCGGTCCAGGAAGGGTCTGAACGGGCTGAAACGAGCCATAAAGGGGCTTGAGGGCGGGGTCGCTGAAAGGTAGGTGGAAAAATAATAGATCCGAAGAAGCCGGCGGGGAGGGAGCGATCCCGCCCGCGAGCCGCCGTCTTCTGGATGCGAAAGCGCCTTCAACCTCGGCCTATTCGGCCTTATAAATGAAGCCTGGGATCATTCGGACTTCTCTTCCCCTCCTACTCCTTCGACCTTCAGGGTGTACTGGAGCGATTCGCCGCCCCAGAAGGACTCGACCTTGATGTAGTAGGTCCCGGGGAGGAGCTCCTCTTCGATCCTGGACCAGGAGCCTTCGCCGCTGTCGTCGTCGTAGTCGATCTCTTCCACCTCCTCGTCGTAGAGGTAGAGGTAAGAATCGCCGCTTGAATTCCCAAAGGTCTCGATCGCGACCTCCATCGCCTCTTCGACTACCAAGACGTAGTAGTCGACGTCTTCAGCCGGAATTATGCAGCCGTCCGCCGTCAGGGAGGCCCCCGGGGTGAGGACGCCGAGGTCCAAGGCCTCTCCGGAGGCGTCGTTCGGCTCATCGTCACACAGTAGGTCGAGGATGGAGAGGGTTAAGACGTAGCACGAGATCGGTTCTGTGCTCCCCGACTGGACTCGGAGGGCGTACCTTCCTGCAGAGAGGTCGGCGGCGATATCTCCGTCGCCGCTTTCTATCGGAAGATAGCGGCCTTCGCTCTCGTTGTATCCGTAGAGGACGATGGAGGCGTACTCCGTGATGGACCATAGGTCGAGTTCTTCCTCCTCATCGGCATCGTCTTCGTAGGTCTCGCTGGTTATCTCAAGATACCCCTCCGAATCCGGGCCGATATCGAAGAGGAAGAAGTCGGTGTCGGCGAGGGGATCGAGCGATCCGGAGATGATGGTTGCATTGGCGATGGTCCCCAGGATCGTTCCTTCGGTGAGACAGTCGTTGGGCTCGGCCTCGGAGAGGAGGTTGCTGATGGAGACGGTGTAGTTTCCGGTCTCGGAGAGGATCGAGTCGACCCGGACGAAGTAGGTCCCTTCCCCGGCCGTCATCTTGAGGAGGTCCTCCGCGTAGTCGATGTACTCAAAGTTCTCGTCGTAGAGGACGAAACGGAGGGTCTTGGTCATATCCGACGATAGGACCAAATCGGCGGTCTGGCTGTCGATGGCGAACTTGAACCAGTCGATCTCGCCGGGGTATGCGAGGTCGGCCTTGTAAGAGATCATCCCATCCTCTGCCCCGATCGTCCCGAGGTCCGTCGATCCGCTGATGGTGGCGACGGAGCCCTGATCTGCCTCCTCGGCGATGACGATCCCTCCCGTGAGGAGAAGGAACGCCAGAATTGCTATAGATTTGGAATTCATGTAAGCACCACTTTCTCGTAGTAATGAGGATTAGATCATATATTTAATTAGTCCGCTACTTTCAATTATGCCGATTTCGCGGGTCCAATCTCAGCCATCGCCCCACCTCGTCTCCTAGATCAGGCTGATATGCGTATTAAATAAAAGACGAAATCGACGGCATGAAGAGGGAATCTTTTTATTTTTCCGCAGATTGTTTATTTCCAGGTGGGGTCTCCTACAAGACCGATCCCAGGCCAGGGTACGGCCGCTCCTCGATATCCGCAGAAGGTCCGTCTTGCGGCGGCTCTGAGATAGGCTTATCTAAAGCGGCCCTGATTATATTCGATAGATGAAGGTCGACCTCGATCAGATCCTCGCCCTCGCCGGGGACCTATCCGATGAGGGAAACAGGGACCGGTTCCGCCGCTTCCTCCTCGCCTCAGCGAAGGACCCCGACGCCATCATGGAGCTCCTCGCCTCGGCCGTATTGGTCTCCGACCTTGAGCACGAGATCGCCGTTCAGGACCTCGTCCTGAGCCTTGGGATCCCCCTCGGCTTTGAGCCGGGCCCCTCGTTCGGGGGTCACTGGAAGTCCCCTTCGGGAGCCATCTTTATTCTGAAGCCGGTGGCCGGGGACGAGCCCCTAGACATCGCCGCCCTCGTCGGCAGGAGGGAAAGCCTTCCCCGAACCTCCGCCGCCGCATCAACGGCGGGGGAAGGGACGGGAGAGGCGGAGGCCGCAGAAAAGGAAGGGCTGAAGGTGGACGAAGATGGAAGGGCGTTGGACGAGGAGGAGCTGAGCGTCCTCGTCCTCCTCGTCGCCAAGGACTCCGAGATCCTCCGGGTCGAGGAGGCGATCCTGGAGGAGGACGAATCGGGGCAGGTCAGGACGATCTCGACCTCAGCCCTCCTCGCCCTCACGAAGATGGCGAGGGAGTACCGCCTCACCCACGGGGACGTCCTTCTCCTCCTCCTCGCCTCGGCCCCCTCCGTCGACCCAATCATCGACCTCCTCGCCCGGGTCGTATCCCGGTGCGAGGCCGAGACCCCTACCCTGGAGGAGATCGCCCAGATCCTAGGGCCTTCCGGTAGGGGGGGCGAGGCCGGCCCCGGGGAGGCGCTCCAGGATCTGATCGACCAGAGCCGGTACTACGCCTTCGGAAGCCGGGGAGCAGGTCGGCGGGAGACGCGGCGCTGAGGCGATTATAGACCCAGCCCTACCTAGGGAAATGGCGGATAGATCAGAAAGAAGCCCTTCAGGCCCTCCGATGGTGGTCTTCCATGAGAACCGGCACCGCAAACCTCCCCCTCCACGGCGGAAGAGCTCCCCCCTGGCTCTTCAAGAGGATGGTGAGCCTGGCGGAAGGGGTGGTGGACGCCGTGATCTTCGAGCGCGGCCCTGAGGAGCTCCTGCGGCGGCTATCTGATCCGTTCTGGTTTCAGGCCCTGGCCTGCGTCCTCGGCTTCGACTGGCACTCCTCAGGGACGACGACCACGACGACGGGAGCGTTGAAGCTCGCGATAAAGCCGGAGGTCCACCCCATCGCCGTCGCCGGGGGGAAGGGGAGGGCGGGTCGGAAAGCTCCCTCCGATATAGAGGCGGCCGGAGAGCTCCTCGACCTCTCTCCGGAGAGGATCGTCGAGCTGAAGCGGGCGAGCCGGATGGCGGCTAAGGTCGATACCTCCCTAGTCCAGGACGGCTACAGCCTCTATCACCACGTCCTCATCTTCACCGAGAAAGGAAGCTGGGCGGTAGTCCAGCAGGGGATGAACGAGAGCTACGCAAGGCGGTACCACTGGCTCTCCGACCGGATGGAATGCTTCGTCGAGGAGCCCCACTCCGCCATCTGCGCCGAAGAGAGGGGAGAGAGCGTTCTGGACCTGACAAGCCTATACAGCAGAGAGAACCGGGACGTCACGCTCGACCTGGTGAGGGACGGGCCATCTCACCTTTTGAGGTACACCGGCCAGAGGACCCTCTTCGACTTCTCCGGCCCCTCTGACATCTCGGCCCCTCTGCTCCGGTCGGCGCAGAAAAAGGACCTGACCCTGCCACGCCGCCACGAGGTCCTGCCCGCCGACCTCGGCGAGGACGGTATCAGGGCGCTGAAGCTGGCGTACGAGATCCAGCCCGAGAGCTACGAGGAGCTGATCTCCTTGCGGGGGATGGGTCCGAAGAGGGTCCGGGCCCTCGCCCTCATCTCCGAGCTGATCTACGGCGCCGAGACGAGCTGGAAAGACCCGGCCAAGTACAGCTTCGCCCACGGTGGGAAAGACGGCCATCCTTACCCCGTCGACCGGGAGACCTTCGACTGCTCGATATCGACCCTCAAAGAGGCGGTGGAGAAGGCGAAGCTCGACAAGAGGGAGAAGTACGACGCCATCAGGCGGCTGAGTCGGTACATCGGCGAAGATCCTGAGGGCCAAAGATGCGATCTATGTCAAGAGAGCTAAACCAAAACCGGAGGAAGATTCGTGCTGGATCTGCTGAGAAAGAGGAGGAGCGTCAGGAGGTACAGGGATGAAGAGATCAAGCCCGAGGTCGTGGAGCTTCTGAAGGAGGCGGCCCTCCGCTCGCCCACCTCTCGGAACTTCAGGCCCTGGAGGTTCGTATTCGTCACAGATCGAGAGAAGCTTGCGGCCCTCTCCAGGGCGAAGGAGAGCGGATCGTCGTTTCTCGCGGGGGCGCGGCTTGGGGTCGTCGTCTGCGCCGACGAGGAGGAGTCGGACGTCTGGATCGAGGACTGCTCGATAGCCTCGATCATCCTGCAGCTGGCGGGCCTGAGCCTGGGGCTCGGCTCCTGCTGGATCCAGATAAGGCTCCGGATGCACGCCGATTCAGTGACCAGCGAGGAGTACGTCCGGTCCGTATTGGGCCTTCCCGAGAATATCAGGGTCGAGTCGATGATCGCTTTCGGATGCCCCGACGAGGATTTGGAGCCGGTCCCGGCCACGGAGCTACAGCGCGAGAAAATTCTTTCGAGCTGAGAGAATTGGCCCCTTTCGGTATGGAGCGTGGCAATCAAACGGGGAGAGAAATTGAAGGTCAGAGACGTTATCAAGCTGATCGAAGCAGACGGCTGGAGCCTGGTGAGCACCAAAGGGAGCCATCGGCAGTTCAAGCACCCATTTAAGAAGGGACGAGTTACCGTCGCAGGCAAGCCAGACTTGGACCTTCACCCAAATACCTTGAAAAGCATAATAAAGCAGGCGGGCTTAAAGGAGATTGAAGATGACTAGTTATACAATTATTATTGAGCGGGGTGAACGAAATTACTCCGCATACTGCCCCGACCTACCTGGAGTGGTTGCAGCCGGTGAAACCGAGGAGGAGACTATTCTGCTGATGAAAGAAGCGATAGAGTTTCACCTTGAGGGCTTGAGGGAAGACGACCTTCCCATCCCAGAGCCGACCACATCAGCGAGATGTATTGAGGTCGCCTAGCGAGATTGCCCTTTTAAAATATCCTTTCTCGCCAAAGAGAAGTCCGGTCCATCTTCGCTCCCAACCGAAACGCAGATACTCGCTCAACCCTACCGTATCCCCCATGAAGATCGGACGAAAGCCGAAGCCCGAGTCCCCCGAGGAGATGGCCCTCGTCCATCACGCCCTCGAGAGCCCGATCCGGAGGAGGATGATCATCCTGATGGTGGAGGGGTGCCTCTCGGTCGAGGGGATCTCCGAAGCCGTCGGCCCGAATATGCTCGGCTACCACCTCCATCGGCTGGAGCTGGCGGGGCTGATCGAGGTTGCCGACGGGGCGATAACCCTGACAGAGGCGGGAGAGGCCTACGGCGCCCTCGTCAAGGCCCAGGCGGAGAGGGGCAGCGCAGGATGAGGTTTTTGGCCCCATTTCGTCTCTTCTTGTTTCAGAAAAAGGAGAGACGTGCGGAGGCAAATCAGCTCCGCTGTAAGCCCCCATCTAACCGAAGAGGATACATTCGAGGCTTGCAGGATCCTCCTCGCACGGATCTGGGTATCCTCCAACGGAGCCACCACCTCCGGCGACCTTGATAAGCTGGAGGCATATGGCGTACCAAGTATCTCCGGCGCAATCGTTTCTGGCGTAGACCCTGGCAAAGCCTGCCTGGGGGCTGCTGTATGAGAGGAGATCGGCCGAGTCCTCTTCAAACCGCAAGAACTTCCCTTCCGGGGATTCGATCGACGCCTTGTACTTGTGTCCGCCCTTCAGATCGTAGGGTCCAAAGGCGATCCAGGTCGCGGGAGGCAAGTCGAGGCCGTCATCGCCCGCCGGCCCCACCAGGACCAGGTAGCTTCCCGCCACAAAATCGTTTTCGCGAAGAGGGAAGACGTCGCCCGGCTGGCCTGCAAAGGCGGTCTGGTCCGGCGTGAAGGACTCCCAGCTGCACCCCAGGGCCATCGAGGTGTTTACCAGAATCCTGTTGGACCTGGCGATGTCGTTGTACCCGCCTCCACCGGCCCAGTTCCTGAACATCCTGAACTCGTAGCTTCCCGCTTCGTCGGGGGCGGTGAAGGTCAAACTCCCGCTCATATTCCCGTTCAGCCAGTACCACTCGCCGTAACTGTCGTTTGCCGCGCCCGCCCTGTAGATGGCGATCCAGTCGCTATCAAAACCCGGCGCTCCCGAGTAGGTGACACCGATCAGATCTCCGGGGGCGACCAGCCTGGGGGACGCTGTGATGGCGATGGGGTTTACTGGCTCTAGCTGGACTCTGACGACGTTGCTCTTTGCGATGTCGCTATATCCGCCCCCTCCGGCCCAGTTCTCAAACATCCTGAACTCGTAGCTCCCCACCTCGTTTGGGGCGGTGAAGGTCAGCGTCCCGCTCTTGTTCCCGTTCAGGAAATACCATTCACCGTACTCTTCGTTTGCCGAGTCCACCCTGTAGATGGCCATCCAGTCGCTATCAAAACCCGGTGCTCCCGAGTAGCTTACGGCTATCTCGTCCCAGGGATTTGCCACGCTGGGGGATGCAGAGATAGTCTGTCCCATCCCCAGCGAGGAAACGGCGATGAGCAGGATGGAGACCGCCGCCAGAGGGCGGACGATCTCAGATCTGACCTTTCCGATCTGTTTCAATCACTTCCTCTCCACAAACCAACCCTGCCCGCTACCTCCATCGAGGCGGGGGCAGAGGTTTACTTACGCCCCTTGAGTTAAAATAGGTTGCTCAAGCCGGAGGCATTCTTTGAGATAGTTCTTACTCCATCTCTTCTCAAATCTCGTTTGGCCCAAACCCCTTCTCCTTCGGCTGGCTTCGGCGTGATCGAGGCAGAAGAGGCACGTGTTCAGCCGGGCCAGCACCAAGTCGCCGGGGAAGGAGGAGAGGGTCTTCGGCCTCATAAAACTGTATAAAAATATCAGTAGGACTGAATAGATGTCCAAAAAAATATTCGTTAGTCAGAGGAGGGTGCGGGGAGGGCCTTCCCCCTCGTCCAGAGCCCCTAGCCTCAGGCCCCAGCCTCGAGGGAGTGCTCGATCAAGGCCCAGAGGAGGTCCGAGTCCTTCACCATCCCCGCCAGCTTCTGATGAGCCGTCACCACCGGCAGCTGATCGATCCTGTTTCTCATCATAACCCTCGCGCACTCTGAGACCTCGCTCGTTTTGATGGCGGTGAAGGCGGGGACCATCGCCTGCTTTACGGGGATCTTCCGGAGGGCGATCCTCGATACCCCGTAGTAGAAGTTCAAGGTGTCCCGGGTGCTCTCCCAGGTCCACTCGTCCTCGTCGTTTGCGGAGGACATGTCCGACATCTCGACGGAGTCCTCGATGACGGAGGCGTTTATCAGGTCCCGGTCGGAGACGATCCCCACCAGATTGAGGTCCGAGTCTATCACCGGCGAGGCCTGGACGTTGGCGTACTCCATCACGGCTCCGGCGACCGGCAGGGGCATCTCGTCCCAGAGGGCTACGGTCGTCTTCTCAAAGTACCGATCTATCGGCCTCTTTATCTCCAGCTCCGCCACCACCCGGATGACGTCGGCGACGCTGACGATCCCTACAAGTGAGCCGTCCTCCACCACGGGAAGACGTCTAATGTCGTTCTCCGCCAGATGTCTCGCCGCCTCAACCACGCTGTCATCGGGACCGACGACCAGGGGGTCCCGGGTCATCAGGAGGGCGGTCTGGTCCTCCTCCGGGTTCCGGAGAAGGTCGGTCCTGGTCACCATCCCCACCAGCTCGCCGCCCTTGACCACCGGCACCCCCGAGACGTGCCTCTCCTTGAGGGTCTTCAAGACCATGTCTCTGGAACCGGGGACCGTCACGAAGGCGACGTCCCGAACCATCACCCCTTTCACCAGAACATCACTCACAAACCTTCTCCCCTGGAACCGTGATGACGGGAACTGTTGAGGTGCGGACCACCTTCTCGGCTACGCTTCCGAGGAGGAACTTTTCGAGGCCGGATCGTCCGCAGCTTCCTATGACGATGGCGTTCAACCCGGCCTCCTCCGCCACCCTGACCAGCTCCTCGCCGGGGTTCCCCTCCACCACCATCTTGGTGGAGGCGACTCCCGACCTCTCGGCCATCTCTCCGACGTAATCGGTGGCGCTCTCCCCCTCCTTGATCAAAATATCCCTGATGCTGGCAAGAGCCATATCCTCGGGAAGGTGGCTCAGCCGTCCAGTATCGGCGACGTAGACGATGGTGACGGAGCCACCAGAAAGCCTGGCGAGCTCTATGCCCACCGCCGCCGCTCGCTCGCTATGCTTAGATCCGTCGGTTGCTATCATTATCCTCTCAAACATGGAAAAACCCCTAGATGACGGCCAGAACATCGGAGGGGGCCGCCCTCCTGACCAGGCTTGCCAGGGGGTCCTTCGACCCAGCCATGTTCTCCGACCGCCTGTCGATGACGATTATCCTGCCCTTCTTGCCGACGCGGATGGCGCCTGCCACTTCCTCCACGCCCAGGATCTGGGCACCGTTTAGCGTGCACATCATAAATACCTGTCTATCGTTATGCACCAGCGCCTTGGATAAAAACTCCATCTCGGAGAAGAGGTTTGGCGAGTTGAGCATGACGTTGTCGGTCCCCAGGCCCACGGTGATCCCCATCTCCAGCATCTTGGCGACATCTGGAAGGCCGACGCCGGTGACGAGGTTCGACCGGGGACAGACGACCACTGGAATCCCCGCCTCCGCCACCATCCTTAAGTCCCGGGGCTCGGCCCTGGTGAGGTGGACAAGGAGGTCGGGCGAAAGACTCAGAGCCTCCTCGATGTCGTCTCGATCCGACTCTCCGGCGTGAAGGGCGACTTTCTTTCCCTCCGACCTTGCGGCCTCGACCACCTCCTCTACCCAGGACCAGGGATGATCTTTTGTGCTGCTGATCCCGATCCCCCAGCAATCCTTGTGAAGATGAACCGAGCCAGGATCGGGCCTGCCCATGATCCTTCCGACGATCCCCGTCCCCTCCATCGCCTCCAGAAGCATCTCGACCCCGTCGGCCCCACCCTCCCGAAAGTCGGCGAAGGCGGAGGTTCCGGACCGGGCCATGTAAAGAAGGGACCCCCTCATCCCCTCCACCACCTCTCGGCGGGGGGTGGAGGCCAGGGCCCGGTGCTTCAAACCCCCCGGACCCACCAGGTCCCTGAGGGGGAGGTAGGGGGGGTCTTTTAAGAAGGAGTCGCCGAGGTGGACGTGGGCGTTGACGAGGGCTGGAGCGATGATCCCCTGGAGGTCCGAGGCGACCTCCTCGGTCCCGATCTCCGCGACGACCCCGTTCCGGAAGGTTAGGTGCCCCTCGAAAGGCTCGAGATCCTCCCCGAGGAGGATCGTCCCCGAAAGGACGACCTCGCCATACGACCTCATCATGAGAGAGAGATTGGGGAGGGAAAATATTTAGCTTTCCTCTCCGTCGTCAAGACCCTCATGGAGAGGCCCTTCGTATTCATCAACAGCGCCATGAGCGCCGACGGGAAGATCAGCTCCTATCTTCATCAGCAGGTGAGAATATCGGGGCGGGAGGATAGGGACCGGGTAGCCCTCCTCCGAGCCGAGAGCGATGCCGTCATGGTGGGGGTTGGGACGGTCCTCGCCGACGATCCTGGGCTGAGGGTCAAGGCCCCTCACCTCAGGAGGGGGAGGTCGGACCGGGGCCTTCCCGAAGAACCCCTCCGGGTCGTAGTCGACAGCCGGGGCAGGACCCCGCCATCGGCAGAGGTGCTGGGGGAGGGGTGCATCATCGCCGTATCGAGGGCCGCCCCTGAAGAGCGGCTCGCCCCCTTGAGGGATGAATGCGAGATCGTAGTCGCTGGAGACGAGAAGGTCGACCTTTCGGAGCTGATGTCGGTCTTGAAGAAAAAAGGGGTCAGAAGGGTGATGGTGGAGGGGGGCGCCACCTTAAACTGGTCCCTCATCGAGGCGGGGCTCGTCGACGAGATCTCGACTTACATCGGCCCCCTGATCATCGGCGGGACGGGGGCGCCGACTCTGGTCGACGGGTCCGGATTCTCCGACGATTATCCTAAGCTCGAACTTCTATCCGTAGAGCCTCTGGAAGGAGGCGTCCTCCTCCGGTGGCACTTTCACCGGTGAGCCGTCAGGATCTCATCCAGTCGTCCCAGATCTTCCCCTTGGCGTCCAGGATCGGGACGATCTTCTCGGCCATATCGAAGGGGATCCCCACCACGACGAAGTCGTCCTCGAGCCCCGCGTTCTTCGCAGCTCCGTCGCAGCCGAGGGAGACGTTGACGTCCCCCTTCAGGATCGGCGAGGAGGTGGCGTCGACGCAGAAGGATTGGATCCCGGCGGTGTCGAAGTTTGCCCTGCCGCCCTCAGCAAAGAGGGCGGCCTGGACGACCCTCCTCGCCTGGAAGGGCTTTCCGACGAAGATGACGACGTCTGGCTTCACCTTCATCTTCGCCAGGGGTCCGACGAGGGTCGCGACGGTGCTCCCCCCCTTCTGAGCCGGGAAGGAGGAGACTATCTTGGAGCCCGCCTCCTTTGTAACGACCTTGTTCAGCTTTGAGAAGTAGAGGTTCCCTGAGGAGATGTTCTCGGGAAACTCCATCAGGCCGAGGCCTGCAGCCCCGCCCTTGCAGGAGTGGAGATCGGAGTTGGCGAGGGTCGTCTCGCCCCTGAGCCTCGCCGCCTGGACCATCTCGCAGTAGCGCAGCGGCCCCGGGATCATCTTCATCTCCTTGGGAATGTCTTCTTCCTTTCTGATCAGTTTCACGCCCACAGGGTTAGTTTCCAGATGGAGTGTCTCCACCAGGGTCTTTGCCATCTCATCAAGTTCCATGGAGAATACCTCGCTAGTTTAAGCCTGGAGACGGGTTGGCGCCCTGCCTACATCACTCTTGCGCTTCGAGGGCCTGATCGAATTGGGTATTTCCTCCTCGAGGCGGAATAAGGATAACAGTCCTAAAAAGGATATTAATGCCCGCACCTCCTCTGGGGTCCGAATATCCAGCCGGACCCGGGGCTATATCGCCCCTTCCAGCGCCTCCCGGTAGCACCCTCTCGCCTCCTCGCTGAAGCAGACCAAAAAGACCTTCTCGATCGTGGCGTTCTTCTCCAGAAAGCTCCTGATCTCGCCGACGGCGATCTTCGAGGCCCGCTCCATGGGAAACCCGTACGCTCCGGCGCTTATGGCCGGAAAGGCGATCGTCTTGATCCCGTTCTCCTCGGCGAGCAATAGAGAGCTCCGGTAGGCCTTCGCCAGAAGCTCGTCCTCGCCATGGCGTCCCCCATGCCAGATCGGCCCGACGGTGTGGATCACAAATTTGGCGGGGAGGCCGTAGCCCCCAGTGATCCTAGCCTCGCCGGGAGGGCAGCCTCCGAGGCCTCGGCACTCCTCGATAAGGCAGGGGCCGGCCGCCCGATGGATGGCGCCGTCGACGCCCCCGCCGCCGAGGAGGGAGGGGCTTGCGGCGTTGACGATGGCGTCGACCGCAAGCTTCGTGATGTCGCCGAGGGCGACCTCGATCCGATCGTTCATCTTCAACCTCTTATCTATATAAGGACAGGATATCTTATATCCAGATTTTGAGGTGGAGGTGGTAGAAGCTGCCTTCCATCGGTCATCCTCCCAATTCCGACCTGCGGGAGAGGTACTCCCCCCTCGTGACGTCGAAGAGGATGTCGTCGAGGCAGCGATCTCCGAGGAGGGAGCAGGCCCGACGGGTCCCTATCCTCCGAAAGCCCGCCCCCTCCAGGGCCCTGACGGAGGAGCGGTTCTCCTCGGTGGCGGAGGCGTATATGGAGAAAAGCCCCAGCTGACAGAAGCCATATTCTAGGAGGGCGTCGACGATCTTCCTCCCCAGGCCCCTCCCCCTGCTTCCGGGATCGCCGATCAGGTACGAGATCTCAGCAGTGCAGGGGGTCCTCTCGTAGATGGAGGCGAAGCCTATTGGAGCATCCCCCAGGCAGACGACAAAGTCCTCGTCCTTGGAGCAGAGGATGCTTACAGTCAGCATATCTGTCGTCAGGGAGGAAGAGGGCTCCATATACTTCGTCAGATCCTGGTCCTCAAACCAGCGGAAGAGGAGGGGGGCGTCCTCTGCCCTCGCCCGTCGGAAGAAAAGCTCCCCCGCCGAGAAGCTATCCTGGAGATTTGGCCCCCCTCTCCCCGGCCAGAGATGACCCCTACCAAACCGGTCGAGGGCAGATCTCGCGATCCTCAGTATCAGGTCCGGGTACTCCATCCCGGCGGCGGCCGCGGCCCGCGCAAAGCCGCTCCCCGTGGGGTTGATGCAGGGGTTTGGGTTCACCTCGATGACGAAGGGCTCGCCGTCCTCTTCCCTGATCCGGAAGTCGACCCGAGCGTACCCCTCGACCCCCAGGACGGAGCAGGCCTGTATTGCGAGATCTTCGATCCTCTCCCTCAGCTCGGGCTCCAGGGGAGCAGGGCAGATGGGGACCGTGTTCTGGAAGAAGGGGCTATCCTCCAACCACTTCGCCTCGAAGCCGAGGATCCTCGGGGTCCCCTCGGGGAGGTTGAAGACTATCTCCGATATGGGAAGGACTTCCGACCCCTCCGGCCCCGTGAGGAGGGCGGCGTTCACCTCTCTCCCATCGATGTACTCCTCTGCCAGGGCGGGCTGGCGGTACCGCTCGAGGATCCGGGCGACCAAGGCCCTCAGCTCTCCCTCGTCGGTGGCGACGGAGTCGGCGGCGATCCCTATGGACGCATCCTCCAGTGCCGGTTTTGCGATGACGGGATAATCGAGTTCAAAGGGATCTGAAGCGGTCCGGAGCACCTCAAACCTGGGGGTCGGTATCCCCTCCCTCGCGAGGAGGAGCTTCGAGAGCCCCTTGTCCCTCGCCACCTCCAGAGCTCCAGCCGGCGATCCGGTATAAGGGACGCCCAGGAGCTCGATGAACCCGGCGACCTTCGGCTCCGCCCGGAGGTCGTCGAGAAAGCCTTCGGCGAGGTTGAAGACCAGGTCGAAGTTCTTGAGGGCGAAGAGCGCCTCCAGGCTGCACCGGAGGGGTACGGCCTCAATCCCCGCCCTCTCCAAGGCCCCTCTCGCTGACGCCACCGTCTCCAGGACCTCCACCTCCGCCGCCATCTCGGTCTTGCTCCGGGAGGAGCCCTCCCCGGGGACGTTGTAGAGGATGGCCACCTTCATCTCGAGATCCCCTGGCGCCTCAGGGCGGAAGAGAATATCTCACCTATAAGCCCCTCATAAGAATAGCCGGCGGCGCGGGCGGCCTTGGGGAACCGGGAGTTCTCCGCAGGGTCGGGGATGAGGCCGGGGAGGGCGTTGACGTCAAAGACCGACGGGACGCCATCGCCGTCAAGGCGGAGGTCGAGCCTGCAGAGGTCTCTCACCTCCAGGGCCTCGAAGGTCCTCGTCGCCACCTCCTCTATCCTGGATCGGAGGTAGTCGTCTACCCTGGCGGGGCAGACGGTGGTGTCGTAGCCGGCGTCCAGGGAGTCATAGATCCACTTCACCTCGTAGCAGTCGAATCTGGGAGCGCCTTCGGGAAGGGACTCAAAGCTCACCTCGACGATCGGGAGGACCTCGGGAGGGTTTCCGAGGAGGCCGACGGTGAACTCCCTTCCCGTCAGGTACTCCTCCGCCAGGACAGGCTGGCGGTACTTTGCCACCATCTCGGTGGCCACCGCCTCTAGCTCCTCCTCGGAACTCACCAGGGACCTGGCGGTGATGCCCCGGCTCGACCCCTCGCCGTTCGGCTTTAAAAAGAGGGGAAACCGGAGATCTGGCCCCAGATCCTCGGGGCGGGCGAGGAGCTGGAACCGAGGGGTCGGGATCCCGTTGGCCAAGAGGACCTCCTTCGTCCTCCTCTTGTCGAGGGTGATGGCGAGGGTCGTGACCCCGGATCCGGTGTAAGGGATCCCCAGCATCTCCAGCATCGCCGGGATCTGGGCCTCCCTCGCCTCACCCCGGATCCCCTCGGCGATGTTGAAGGCGAAGTCGAAGTTCCCGCGGCGGAGCCTCTCATAGGCCCCCTCGTCCGCTTCGACGACCTCGACCGCGGCGCAATATTTCAGAAGCGCCTTTTTTATCGCTGAGATCGTCGATGGGGCGTCGAACTCGGCGAAGGTGTCGTCCCCCGACTCCCGGTTGTAGTCAGAGGGAAGGGTGTTGCAGGTCAGGGCGACCTTCATCTCAGATCCTCGGGTTGGGGTACTCGTAGACCTCGCCCTTGTAGTTGGATATGACCGCCTTCTCCTCATCCGAGGTGAGGAGGTAATCGGGGGGGAGGATCGGGATCTTGCCGCCGCCCGGCGAATCGATGATCAGGTGGGGGACGCAGAGGCCGGAGGTGTGGCCCTGGAGGTGATGGATGACGTCGAAGCCCGCCTGAAGGGTGGTCCTGAAGTGCTCGACGCCCTTCACCAGATCGCAGAGGTAGATGTAATAGGGCCTGACCCGGTTCTTGACGAGCTTCTGCATCAGCTCTTTCATCACCTCGGGGTCGTCGTTGATCCCCCGGAGGAGGACGGTCTGGCTCCCCAGGGGGATGCCGGCGTCCGCCAGGAGCTTGAGGGCCCGCTCGCTATCAGGGTTGATCTCCCTCGGGTGCTCGAAGTGGAGGTTCATGTAGAGGGGATGATACTTCTTGAGGACCTTGACGAGCCTCGGAGTGACCCGCTCCGGCATCACCGACGGGACCCGGGTCCCAATTCTGATGATCTCGACGTGGGGTATCGATCTCAGCTCCCGGAGGATCACGTCCAGCTCCCTGTTGGACCGGAGGAGCGGATCGCCGCCGCTGAGGAGGACGTCCCTCACCTCGGGGTGGCCCCGGATGTAATCGATGCCTTTGAAGATCTGCTGCATGGGGATCTGCTCGACCCTCCCGACGGACCGTTTTCTTGTACAGAACCTGCAGTACATGGCGCACTTGGAGCTGACCATCAGGAGGACCCGGTCGGGGTATCTATGGATGAGGCCGGGGACCTTGGTGTCCCTCCCCTCGGAGAGCGGGTCTGCCACGTTCAGGAAGTCGGAGAGCTCCTCGGCGGCAGGAACCGCCTGCCTCCAGATGGGGTCATCCTTCTCCTGGATGAGGGCGAGGAAGTGGCTGCTGATCTTCATGGGGTAGACCCGTTTTACCCGCTCGATCTCCTCCATGTCGCCGCCGAGGCGGGCCAAGAGCTCGTGGACGGTTTCGGCCCGTTGTGGAGGCTTATCGTCGGAGGATTCGGCTATAAAATCGGATTTTCCGCTGGATGCGCAGGTCGAATCAAACATTTGCCTCACCTCTCCTAAAGAGAGGTGTTATCCTAGATATGACCGGTCCCATCGTCTCTAATGCTCCGAATTCGTCTGATATCTGGCTTAAGCAGGATAATTCCTGCATATATAGTTTGAACCCAGATAAAACCCTTGAAACATAACCATCAAGGTGGTTTGCGAAGTCAATCGCGGTCATGTCTTTATCAACCCGCTGATATCTATACCAGGTAAATAAACCTGTTGATCCGAGGGTTAGAGCCTCCGAAAGAGCCATATTATCATCAGTTATCTTATCAAAATCCGAATTAATCTTTTTATCTGGCTGATGGGGAAATTATCCCGAAAAAGAGGTCTCCCTGTCCTGTGACGCTGCAAAGGGGCATTTGATGGATCTAACGCCCCTTCTATGGGAATAAAATCTCAGATATTCTCTTAAATAGGATGATCCGTCCCCCGGCCCCGGGGCAGCTTCTTCCCAAGGTGGAGGAGACATTCGCGAAATAACCGCCATGATCGGTAGGCTGCGAAGATCAACCCGGATCGCTGGGGAGATCCGCCAGCGATCCCTCCTTCCCCCATCCTCTTTCCATCTCTTCGGCGGCCCCGAGTCCTCGATTCGCGAGGGGGTCGGGCCCCTAATCCCTCCCCAGCCCATCCTCCAAAACCTCCTGATGGTAGAGGCGATGGCCGCACCGCTTGCAGTAAGATGCGTCGACCTCGTGCTCCTCAAGGCGGCACCGCGGGCAGAGGGTGCTCGTCTTCCTGGTGATCAGAACCCACTCCTTTACGATCTTGCTCGCCTCCCAGGGGATGAGGACGATCCCCGAGAGGATCATCAGGATCGTCACCAGTCTTCCGGCATCGGTGACGGGAGTGACGTCGCCGAAGCCTACCGTCGTCAGGGCCACCACCGTGAAGTAGAAGGCGTCCCCGAAGTTCGAGACCTCCGGGTTTGCGGGGCTTTCGACGTGGAAGAAGAGCCCCGAGCCGATGAAGAAGAGGATCAAAATCGTCGTCACCAGCCGGACCAGCTTCAAGATCTCCAGGGAGATGCTCCCGAAGAATAGGTGGGGTGCGGCGAGGAACCGGAGGAACCTGAAGATCCTGAAGACCTTGAAGACCCGGATCGTCTTGACGAAGGCGATGTTGAGGGAGAGGCCGAAGATCGGGAGGACGATCTGGAGGAGCGTAGGAAGGATCGCCAGAAGGTCGATGACGCTGTAGACCTCCGAGATCTGCCTTCGCCGATCAGGGGCGGCGTAGAGGCGGGCGATGTATTCGAGGACGAAGAGGCCGACGACCGCGACCTCCAGCCTCCATAGGAAGTCCCTCGTCGCTTCGGATATGTCGTAGGTTTCGACGACGAAGATGGCGCAGACTAGGAGGTTCATGAAGATGATGGCGATGTCGATCCCCTTGCCGACGGGAGTCCTATAGTCTATCAGGTAGAACTCGACGGTCTCTCGGAAGGTCCTGGGGGGATCGGGGCCGTGATCGGTCATCTCTTGGAGTTTCTTATCATCCTTCGAGGATAAAGGCCCTTCGACCTCCAATCCCCTTTCAGAGTTGGGCAACGTTCATATACGGGTCCTGGGCTGGACCTTAGAGGGGGGCCATGAAGCGGCATGACAAGATCGGATAGGACGGGGCTTAAAAGGGATCTGGGGCTCTTCGAGGTGACCCTTTCCGGCGTCGGGATCATCCTCGGGGCCGGGATATACGCCCTGATAGGGAAGGCGGCGGAGCTTGCCGGAAACTCCGTATGGATCGCCTTCGCCCTGGCGGCGCTGATAGCCGTCTTCACCGGCCTAAGCTACGCCGAGCTCTCTTCGATCTTTCCGAGGGCCAGCGCCGAGTACGAGTATACAAATCGCGCCTTCGGCAAAAGGCTCGCCTTCGTCATAGGATGGCTGATCATCTTCAGCGGGGTCATCGGAGCCTCGACCGTCGCCCTCGGCTTCGGCGGCTACTTCGAGGCCCTGACCGGCGCCTCCGCCCTCCCCTCGGCGGTCCTCCTGATCCTCGCTCTCTCCATCATCCTCCTCTGGGGGATCAAGATCTCGGCCTGGTTTGCCATCGTATTCACCCTCATCGAGACGGTGGGCCTGTTGATCGTCATTTGTATAGGGGTCCCCCATCTTGGGAGCGTCGACTACCTCGATATGCCCAACGGTCTCAGGGGAGTATTCGAGGCGGCTGCCCTCATCTTCTTCGCCTACATGGGATTTGAGGAGATGGTGAAGCTATCGGAGGAGACGAGGGACCCCGAGAGGAACATGCCCCTAGCCCTTATGGCGGCCCTGGCGATCACCATCCTCCTCTACATCCTGGTGGCCCTGAGCGTCGTCTCCGTCGTGCCTCCGGAGGTTTTGGCCGCCTCAGCCGCCCCCTTCGCCGAGGTGGCGGCCGAGGCCCTCGGTCCGGAGGCCTTCGTCGTCGTATCGGCGATCGCCTTATTCGCCACCGCCAACACCGTCCTTCTGATGCTCCTCGCCGCATCCAGGATCGCCTACGGCATGGCTGAGTCCGCGTCGTTGCCGACCGTCCTCGGCCGGGTCCATCCGGGGAGGAGGACCCCTATGGTGGCGATCGTCGCCGTCATGCTCCTCTCGATCGCCTTCCTCTTCTCCGGCGACATAGCCTTCGTCGCCAGCGCCAACGACTTCATCCTCTTTGCGACCTTCGTCGTCATCAACGCCAGCCTTATAACCTTGAGGCGGAAGGAGCCGGAGCTCCCCAGGCCCTTCCGGGTTCCCTTCGCCTTCGGCTGGGTTCCCGTCCTGCCGGTCCTGGGGATTCTGACCTGCCTCTTCCTGATCGTCCACCTGGACGGGGCGGCGATCCTCCTCGGTTTGGGGATCGCCGTCGTCGGAGGGCTCATCGTCCTGGTGAGATGGCAAAGATCCGGCTGACCCCCCATCCCGCCGGGCTGATCTTCGGCCCCTCCCGGGGAAGAGCTCGCCGAGCCCCAGCCTCTCGGCGGCTGGCTCGATGGCGCAACGGACCCCCTTGGGGCCGACGGGCTTTCCGCACCTTCCCTCGAAGATGTACTTTTTTCCCGGATTCTTCTCGCCATAATCGGTGATCGCCTCCAGAAGCTCCGGTGATAGGGGGACCTCCTCGAACGCCGGATCGAAGACCGCCCCCAGAGGTCCTGCCGTCCCTCCTTCGGCTACCTCGCCCGACCTTCCCCGAAGATCCCTCCTCCCGCCCCTCCCGAGCCGGAGGGCTCCCCCGGCCCCGGGGCAGGCCCGCCTCCAGCAGCAGCCGGAGCATGATCCTATCCCCCTCGGCCCCGAGGGCAGAGAGGAGCCGATCTCGCTCCTCGGGGGTCAGACGACGGCTGTCAGTGATTCCGCCGGATTTCACGATCTCTCCTAGATCCCGGTCGAAGGTTAAAGTTGTTCATTTGACCCGCCTCGGCTGGAGGGGGGAGATTTCATCCCCTTCGAATAGAGACGGCGAGCCTTCCTCCCGAAGGTCGTAGGCTCCTGGTCGGGGCTCCATCCACTCGCCTTCAGGTTCTCTGATGTGGGGTAGGGCGAATTTAGCCTCACACTTAATAGGAAAATACTTAATGATGTAATGGCCTTAATCTCTCGCATGGGAATTCCGTGGGCAGGATTGGGTCTCATCCTGGCGGTCTTGATCTCCGTCCTGATCTACTTCGCGGCCGTCTACAACAGGCTCCAAAAGCTCTCCAACGGCGCTGAAGCCACCATCTACCAGATCAGAGTGGCGATGAAGAAGAGGCTGGAGATGATCGAAGCCCTCGTCGGCTCGGTGAAGAGCTACGCCCAGTTCGAGAGGGAAGCTCTGGAGAAGATCACCATGATGCGATCCTCGGTGGTGACGGCAGGGCCGGAGGAGCTGACGAGGATAGAGGGCGAGTCCAGGGGCTTATTCGGGAGCCTCATCGCCGTGGCGGAGAGCTATCCGGATCTCAAGACCCAAGAGACGGTGATGGTCACCATGGAGGCGATCCGAGAGGTGGAGGACGAGATTGCCAGGCACAGGTACACCTACAACAACATAATCCAGAACTTCAACACCATGCTGGACACCGTCCCCAGCAGCTACGTAGCCTCTTCGGCGGGGATGAAGAAGAGGGATTACCTCAACTTCGAGGAGGACGAGCTGAGGCGGCGGGGTTATCTGACCAGCCAAGGTGAGGAGCCAGGCCTGCCGGAGGTGATCTGGAGATGACGGAGGAGAGATCTCTGGCCCTGGTGATCGCCTCGGTCTTTCTGATCGGAGCCGTTGGGCTCATCTTGACGGGGGGGCTGGGAGGAGACTCGGCAGTATATGGCGAAGACGTCTACGTCTATGAGTACAGGGCGGACTTCTACCCGAACGGGACCCTCGAAGAGCTCTTCGTCTATCAGATATCGACTTCAGGAAAGTACAGGATGCTCTATCGGAGCTTCAAGGACCCCCTAGCCCGCGGAGAGCTGAATAAGCCCTACTTTGAGCTCTTGGAGCTCCGGCCTCCCCTCGGGACCACCACTTACATAAGGGACTACTCAGGGAGGGTGGAGGTCCTCTCCGGCGACCCCTCGATGGTATATGATATCCAGTCCCTGGCATTGATCAACGAGGTCGGATGCTACCGGCCGGAGAGGTTTTCTCGGGGGCGGTACGAGATTGGCTACCGTTTCAAGGTTCACCCGCCCCTGGAGTGCGACAACCAATACTGCCACCTCAACCTGAAGCTCGCCGACGAGCACCTCCCCTACCGATCGGCCACCATAGCCATCCACGACGAAAACGGCTCCCTTCGCCGTATATTCCCCCATCCGCCCATGGACGTAGTCCAGACGGGAGATGTATGGCTGATCAGGGGATCAATCCCCAAAGATGAGCTTGTCGAGGTGGAGATACTCTTCGCCCCGGAGGTCGCTGAGACCCTTGACGGCTTTTCGCGAAACGTCGCCGAAGTCGGCAATAAGACCTTCGCCGCGAACGATGACGGCCACGGCGGTGTCGACTGGTATACGATCTTGGAACGCGGCCTCACCGGCCTCATACTCCTCCTGCCGGCGGGACTATTTCTGATCCACCGCCGGTACGGAAGGGAGAAGGAGTACACCGTTCCCGAGACCCTGAGCTACGTCCCGGAGAAGAGAAAGCCGTGGCTGGTGAACCTGGTCTTCAACGGCGACTCCTTCGACTTCAACGAGAACGGATTCTACGCCACCATCCTGGACTTCCAGCGGCGTGGCATAATAGAGATCGAGTCCGAAATGATCGATGACAATGGACTCCTAACAAGCTCCAATAAGGCCAACTTGAAGATGAGGCTTCTTAAAGGCCCCGAGGATCTGGACGACGATTACGAGAAGGATGTTCTCAGCTTTCTCAAAGCCTATTCATCGGGGGGCGTTTTCAGCACGGCAACCTTTGAGGACACCCTCAAGAGGATGAGGAAGGACGCCAAGATAGATCCATCAAGCCTGAACTTTATCAGAGAAAGGATGAAACGGCTGATGTACGTTCCGAACCGAGAGATATGCGGGAGGTTCGTCGCGAGACCGAGGCTTTCTTCGGGAGCCTTTGTAGCCGAATCCAGGCGGTGGATCAGGAGGCCTAATTTCAATGTGTTATTCATATTGATATTTTTCTTGATATTTTCAATGCCATTCCTTGGTCCGATCGTCTCCTGGATCCTCCAGTCGTCGGTGGCGACTATGCTCGTCATCCTAGGCCTCCAGCTGGTGCCGGCAGCGATCGCCCCATCTGCTCTCTTTGGAAGGTGGAAGGAGGAGTACTACAAAGAGAAGCTGGAGTGGGACGCCTTCCGAAGACACCTGAAGGACTTCGCCTCGATCCAGAAGTACGCCCCTGAAGACCTGAAGATGTGGGAGGAGTGGCTCGTCTACGGCGCCGCCCTGGGGGTGGGAGATAAGGTCGTCGAGGCGATGGAGGCGTTGAACGTCCAGATCCCGGAGATGCGCCCCGCAGGCGAGATGCATGAAGTATTCAGACACAGCTACGGACTGACCATCCCGCCCAGCAGCAGCTCCAATGACGGCTTCGGAGGCGGAGGATTAGGGGGCGGAGGATTTGGTGGGGGAGGCGGTTTTGGAGGTGGCGGAGGCGGCGCCAGGTGAGGCCTTCCTGGAGGCGGTTTAGCCGGGATCAGGGGTCCTGACCGCCTCCGGATCGATGGCATGTCCCTTATCCGGGTGGAGGCAGGAGTACTGAAGGCTCGTCTCGTAGCCCAACCCATCGAACCACTCGGCCCCGGAGACGATCTCCCCGAGGCCCCTATCGCCGGAGGCCGCGGGGTCCACGGCCACATGCCCCGACCCGGGATGGTGGACGATCACCCACATCCGGGGGTGGAGGGGATGGCCCTCGTAGCCGGTCACCAGGAGAGCGTCGTGCCCCTCCCTTTCGAGGAGGGCCCAGCAGACCTGGGCCTTCATGAACGAATCCGAATCGTTCCCCTTCCCAGAGTAGCGGTACCTGTGGAGAAGCTCTTCGATCCCCAGGATCCAGGTGAGGTTCACCTCAGACCTCGGATCGAGGCGGACGATCCGGGGCGGGTTGCAGTCCTCCACGAGGACCGTCCCGCTGGTCGGAGCCGGCCCCTCGACGGCGTCCGGCCATCCTGCCACAAGACCCCTGTACCATTCCAGGTCGTCGGGTCCGACTAGGCTCCCCATCCCGCGACCACCGGCTCCGGAGGACGAGATCGCCTGCCACCCCCCTTCAGGACCCTGGACCACGAGCCAGAAGGCTCCACCCCTCCGGAGGATGGCGGCAGCGTAACCCCGATCCAGGAGGAGGGCCTGGAGGGCCGCCTCCCTCGGCGGGATGGCCGCCGGGGTCGATGAGACAATCTCCTCGGAGGCTAGCTGGTCGACCCGGCCTGCCTCGCGATGGGCCGTCAAAACCACCCTCATCCCCACCTCGGGGCTGGGGGGGATCGCCACCCTCTCGAAGTGGTACGAACGGAGGGTCTCCTGGAGGACCGCGCCCCAGAGGTCGAAGGTGGCAGTCCGGGGCTCCAGCTCCACGTACCCCTCAGCTCCTTCGTCCCTGAAGCTCGCCAGGAGCGCCTCGAAAGCCCCCAGGTTCGCATCCCACGCCTCCGAGACGGACCAGAAGGAGGCGAAAAAGAAACGCCCGGACCTCGGCGTAGACCAGGCTACGATCCGCTTCTGCGACTCCAGGCCTCCATATATGTAGAAGACGTTGAGGGTCGAAGCCCTCTGGCCGTCGATGGTGACCGCCTCCCCTGGCTCCACCTCCAGGACGGAGAACCTGAGGGATCCGCTCCTATAGGCCCGGACCACCTGCCTGAGAAGGATCTCGGGGTCGATCCCGGAGTCCTCAAACCATACGATCGTCGCCAGAGCGGAGGGGCCCTCCAGGGTGAGGTTCCCCCCATCCAGGTCCCCGCGGGGAGCCGCCTTCCACCCCCGGGGGAGGACGAAGGAGAAGTTAGAACCTCGGCTCCGACCTTCGCCGTCTTCGGTTATCTCAGGACCCCCCATCCCTTTTGAGAGGCTCTCCATGACCGCTTCCAGCAACATGGAACGATTTTGGGCAGGCTCCGCCTCAGTCCCGGCGGAGCGGTTGGAGATGTCCCTTGCAGGAGCCGGATCGGCGCCATCTGCCGCCCCGACGGGCCGGACGGGGAGGATCTCAAAGAGATCCCAGGTGGCGTCATCCCAGACGAGGCCCTCCGCCGCCGACGGCGCCGATAAGAGGAATAAGCCTCCGAGGAGGACCGATAAAACCCGAGAAGGAGAGAGAGCCCCCATACAAGCTTCGCGGGGACCCAAAAGATAAACAACTTTCGATCAGAGATCGATCGTCATCATGTCGTGACCCAGGGGCCACCTCTTGACGGCGAGGTCGTGGGGAGGGAAGAGGTGGCTGATGTGGGTCAAAACCACCTCTTTCGCCGCGAGGTCCCGGCCAAGGCCCACCGCCTCCTCCGAGTTCATGTGCTTTGTGAGGGTGTATCCCGGAGGGGTTATGGCGTCGGCCACCAGGAGATCGGCGTCCCTCATCAGCTCCAGGCTCGCCTCGGGGATCTGGAGGTTGGTGTCCCCCGTCACCACCAGCTTCTTATTCCCCTCCCGGACGAGGACCCCGGCCGCCTCGCAGATGGGAGGGTGGTTCACCTCGAAGAGGGTGAACTCCATCCCTGCGACGTCGAAGGGGACCCCCATCTCGACGACAGTCCTCTTCGGCCTCATGAAGTAGAGGTAGTTCAAAATGTAGTCCATCGTCTCCTTCAGGCCAAAGGCAGGAACCCTGTTCTGGACCCGGTGGAAGTCGCCGAAGCCGGCGTAGTGGTCATAGTGGGCATGGGTCCAGATGACGCCGTCCACCCGGCTGATCCCGGTTCTGATCAGCTGCCATCGGAGGTCGGGGCTCGTGTCGATCAGGACCTTACCGCGGCTGTTCTCCACCAGGATCGAGAACCTGAGCCTCCTGCTCTTCCCGCCGCAGAGGGCGTCGGTGCAGGCGGGACACCTGCATCCTATCTTCGGGGTGCCTATGGCGTCTCCGGTCCCGAGGAGGGTCACTCTCATGGGGCAGCGGTCCCCCGGTGGTCAGCGATCCGCCGGTCAAACTCCGTGATCGCCCGGAGCATATCCTCCTGGTCGATGGACCTCCTGTCCACCAGGAGGGCGTTGAGGACCGCCTCCCTCACCACCAGCCGGATGTCAGAGCCGGAGTACCCCTCCGTCCTCTCGGCAAGAACCCCGGGATCGACCCTGGCGTCCATCTTCCCCAGGACCTTCTCGAAGATCTTCCGCCTCATCTCCTCGTCCGGGAGGGGAAAGCTCACCACCTTGTCAAACCGCCTCCATGCGGCGTAGTCCAGGAGCTGGGGGTGGTTTGTGGCGGCTATCAGGAGGACGCCGTCCTCCACGAGGCTGACGTCGTCGATGGCCTTGAGGAGGGTGTTGACGGCCCTCTTGATGGCGCCGTGCTCGTCAGAGGTCCTGGTCTTGGCGACGAAGTCGAACTCGTCGATGAATAGGATGCAGGGGCTGAGGGCCTTCGCCAGGTCGAAGACCTTGTCGATGTTCTTGGAGGTCTCGCCGAGGTACTGGCTCGTCACCATCGAGAGCCGGACCTCGACGAGGGGGAGGCCGAACTTCCCTGAGAGGGCCATGGCGGTGGAGGTCTTTCCCGTCCCCGGCGGCCCTACGAAGAGGAGCTTTCCGATGTCGTAGAGCCCGACCTCTTTCAGGTACTCGCGGTGCTCCAGGGCCTTAGCCGCCTTCTCGATCTCCGTCACCTGCTCCCTCGTCAGGACGAGGTCCTCTATCCGGTCCCGGACGTCTTCGGGGGCCTTGATCCTGACGAGCTTGAGGATCTCGTCCGCCTCCTCGACCTTGGCCGTCATATCCCGGATCTTCGACTGGATCCACTCCCGATCAGTTAGAAGCGGCTGGTTTCTCTTCCTCGCCTCGGAGTAGCTGACGTCGAGGGAGTCGTAGTTCTCGTAGAAGTAGGCGAGGGTGGGGTTGGACATGATCCGCTCCAGGGAGTCGCGCTTGATGAACCACTTCGCTCCCAGGTCGAAGACGGTGAGCCTCAGCTGGTCCCGGATCCCCTCCCGGTCGACGAAGGGAAGGCTCCTCGCCGCCTCCCGGACGCTGGCAATGCCATATATCTCCTGGACGTCCCCCTCGGTTACATAGACAGGCCGCTTCACCCTCCTCGTCACGGGATCGAAGTAGTGTTTCCTGATCTTCGGCGGTAGATCGTCCTCGGTCAGGTTCTCGGACCGGTTGTATATCTCTGCCGTGAGGAGGAGCTCTGCCACCTCCAGCTCCCCCGACGTACCCGCACCGCCCAGCTCCGCCTCCGATCCCGTCCTTGCGCTTGACCCCATTTTTGCACCTGACCTCAGCCTTTTAATCCCGATCTATCGATCCGCCCTTTGGCTGAAGGCGAGTAATGGGCCCCCGAGAGTGATAAATCTTTCCTTCCTCAGAGGGGCCAGACCCCGGCAGATCCCGGCAACCGTCGGCGGTCTTGCGTCGTCAACTTTATCAACCATAAAAAACCCCATGGTTGGAGATCGACCATATTTTGGATGGTCTCTATTTGGTGATGGAAGATGAATGCGTGGGATCGCTTTATTCGGTAAAGTTCGTCTGCTGGACACGACGCTTCGCGACGGTGAACAGACCCCCGGGGTCTCCCTGACCCAGGAGGAGAAGGTGAGCATCGCCCGGCACCTGGACGCCCTCGGCCTCGACGTCATCGAGGCGGGCTCGGCCGTCACCTCCGAAGGCGAAAGGAAGACCATGAAGGCGGTAGCCGAGGAGGGGCTGCGGGCCGAGATCTGCAGCTACGTCCGGGCGAGGACCGGGGACGTGGATCTCGCCCTCGATTGTGATGTCGACTCCATCCACCTGGTGGTGCCGGTCTCGGACCTTCACATCCGGTCCAAGCTCCGGTCCGATCGGGAGAAGGTTCTGAGGTCGGCGGTGACGGTGACGGAGTACGCAAAGGACCACGGCCTCCTGGTGGAGCTCTCCGGCGAGGACGCGAGCCGCGCCGATGAGGGGTACCTCACCCTTCTCTATCGGGCGGGGATCGACGCCGGAGCAGACAGGCTATGCTTTTGCGACACCGTGGGGGTTCTGGTGGCGGAGAAGGCCTTCGAGATCTTCTCTCGGCTATCCGAACTTCCGGCACCGTTGAGCGTTCACTGTCACGACGACTTCGGCCTAGCGACGGCAAACACCGTCGCCGCCCTGCGGGGCGGGGCATCCATGGCCCACGTCACCGTCAATGGGATAGGTGAGCGGGGCGGGAACACCAGCCTCGAAGAGGTGGTGATGACCCTGGAGTCCCTCTACGGCATAAAGACGGAGATCCAGTGTCAAGAGCTCTACACCCTCTCCCGGCTCGTCAGCCGGCTGACGGGTATACCGGTCGCCCCCAACAAGGCGATCGTCGGGGAGAACGCCTTCACCCACGAGGCCGGGATCCACGTCCACGGCCTCCTGGCCGATACGTCGACCTACGAGCCGATCCACCCCGAGACCGTGGGGAGGAAGAGGAGGATCGTCCTCGGAAAGCATGCCGGCCGAAGCTCCGTCGAGCTGGCCCTGAGGGAGCTGGGGATCGAGTGCACCGAGGGCGAGCTCGCCGAGATCCTCTCCAGGGTTAAGGAGCTGGGGGACAAGGGGAAGCGGGTCACCGACGCCGACCTTCAGACGATCGCAGAGATCGTCCTCTCGATCCAGAAGGAGCCGAAGGTGAAGCTCAACGAGTTCACCATCGTCAGCGGCAACCACGCCACTCCAACTGCCAGCGTCAGGATGGCCGTCAACGGGACGGAGATCCTGGAGGCAGGGACGGGGGTCGGGCCCGTAGACGCGGCCATCAACGCCATTCGTCGAGCCATATCAGGGGTGAGGGACGTGAGGCTCGAAGAGTACCACGTCGACGCCGTCACCGGCGGGACGAACGCCCTCGTGGAGGTCTGGGTGACGATGGCTATGGGCGACCGATCCATAACTGCCCGGGGGGCGGGAGCTGACATCATCATGGCCTCTGTGGAGGCCGTCTTGGAAGGGATCAACAGGCTGATGCAACTTGAGGAGGACGGATAGATGGG
>LUYE01000033.1 GCA_001602645.1 Methanosarcinales archaeon Methan_01 | reverse complement strand
GTATTAGATTCATGGCAGCACCCCGGTAAAAATATAATCTAATAATATAATATAATATATTATAAAACAACATATTGGATATTAACTTTCTTAATTTGATTGTTGATGGACCTGTTTAGTTAATTATTGTTAACTATAGCCCTCAGAAAGATCTGTTTATTTAAAGTAATTTTACACTGCAAATTGTCTGCAATTATCATGATTAATAATTATAATTGTTAATCATGAACATCATTTCATATTCATGTGCGCATTCCTTGACCAAAAAGGTTTAATATGTGATTTTACATGTATAATCGTGATGGACCATAAATTTGGTGCTGAACTTGCCTTGATCCATCTTTAGGAGGACTGCAATGGTCTTTGAGACGCTGAAAATGGTGAAAGGGGTGGAGAGGGAATCTCAATCCAAGCTCGAGCGCGCCAATAAAGACGCAGAAGAGCTGGTAATCAAAGCCAATAAAGCAGGAGAGGAGCTGATAAACAAGGCAATTGAAGAGGCTAATGCGGAGGTTGAGGCGCTCATCGACGATAAAATTTTGCAGGCTAAGAGAGCCGCCAATGAGATCATCACGGAAGGCAGGCATAACGCGCGACAAATTGCAGAGAGAGCCCAGTCGAAGATCTCGGACGCGGGAGAGTTCATTGCGTCACAAGTAATTGGGTGATATGATGTTTCGACCAGTCCAGATGAGACGGTTGCACATCGTAGCATTGAGCAAGTATAAGTATCCCCTGATGAAGAGGCTTCACGAGCTTGGAGTCGTTCAAATCACTGACATAAGCCGGACTATGGAATCGCCCGAATGGGCAGAGCTCATTGAGAATCACCCGTCCGATCCGGCGACAAGGCAGATTACGGCTCAAGTCATGTCGTTTAACAAGATCCTCGATCTATTTGATGCTGTCTCTCCGCTTTCCGAGGACAGCTTCATCAAGATGGCCTTCAACCCGTCTCCACCAAAGAAGATCGCTGCCGAGAAAATATATGGTGCGAAACTGCTGGAGATGGCAGATAGTCTTTTGGAGAATGTTAATGCAGCCGTAAAGGAGCCTGAGGCGCAGTTGAACCGTGCGATGTCGGAGCTTGGAGAGCTCTCTGCCAAGGCGGAATCTCTTGAGAAGATTCGAGATTTTAGGGTTGATCTGGCAGATGTTGTGAAAACGGATCTCCTCAACGTTCTCATTGGCGTAGCGCCGAGTGATCATGCCGGCGAGATATCCAATAAGCTCTCAGAGATGACCAATGGCGTCTGCCATGTCGCATCTCAAGATATCTCCCAGACCGAATCTGCGGTCCTGGTGACGGCACTATCCGAGGCGTCAAAAGACGTTTCAGATTCTCTGAGGAAGCTCGGATTTGAGAAGATCGATGTGAGCGGGCTATCTGGAACCCCTGCGGAGGCGCTCTCAGAACTCAGATCCAGGATCACAACTCTCAGCTCTGAAGCGGAATCTATCAGGTCTGAGATTGCAAAGCTCGCCGATCTTTGGAGGGATAAGCTGCTAGTAAACCGAGAGCTTCTTCTGATCGAGCGAGATCGGCTCGATGTGCAGACGAACTTCATGAGAACCGATGAGACTTTCATCTTGGAGGGATGGATCCCCGCAACGTCCATCGATTCGGTGAAGGAAGAGGTTTCGAAGGTCACAAAGGGATATTCTGTGGTAAAGGATTCCAATCCGAACCCTCTGCCAGAGGATATTCCAGTCCACCTTGAGAATCCGCCATTCATCAGACACTTCCAAGTGCTGACGGAGCTATTCGGTCGTCCCAAGTACAAAGAGATCGATCCAACCTTCATGCTGGCACCGGCCTTCATGCTCTTCTTTGGGATTATGCTGACCGATGCCATATACGGCATAATGATGGCGGCTTTGGGATTGATGTTACTTCGAGGTGGTGGAAGGTACAGCTCTTCGATCAAGGACTTCGGCGTGATCTTCACGGCGATCGGGTCTGCAACGATAGCTTTCGGCATCCTGACAGGAGGATATTTCGGCGACTTTGCGGTAAAGTATTTGGGAATAACGGCTTTGAGGCCGATAGTATTTGATCCGATGATTGATGTTCAACTATTCTTGATTCTAGTTCTGTTGATAGGTCTTATTCACCTGAACATCGGTCTTTTCATAGGGTTTAAGGAGAACATCCAGAGAAAAGAGTACAAAGACGCCTTTGGCGATCAGTTCTGGCTCTTTTCCCTGCAATGTGGCATTGCGCTCCTCATGATGGATATGAAGTTGATTGGTGCGGTTTTGATCTTGATTGGCGTCTTACTGGTCGCCATAGTCCATGGGCCGCTCTTCTTCTTCGACATCACGGGGTACCTCGGAGATGTGCTGTCATACGCCAGACTTCTGGCGTTGGGTCTGGCCACTACAGGGATAGCGAATACCGTTAACATCCTCTCGTCCATGGTGGATGGCGTTCCCATCATCGGCATCGTGTTGGCTGGCCTGGTATTTATCATCGGGCACGTCTTCAATTGGGGGATGAATGGTCTCGGAGGCTTCGTGCACGGGATAAGGTTGCATTATGTAGAATTCTTTAATAAGTTCTACGAAGGCGGGGGTTCTGAGTACAGACCCTACAGGATCAGACGGGAGCTGACCACAGAGTGACGATCTGAAGTTGGGTTGAAGATATCGATAATCGTTGGATCAGAGTGCGTGTTGATAATTCGGGAGGATATTAGTATGTTGGATGTTAGCACAGGAGTGGCTCTTGCAGCAGTGGGAGCAGGAATCTCGATGGGCGCAGCGGCAATAGGTGCTGGTATCGGTGTGGGCATTGCCGGTGCTGCGGGAGCGGGAGCGATCGCAGAAGATCCGAATAAGTTTGGAACTGCTCTAGTTTTTCAGGCGCTTCCCCAGACACAAGGAATTTACGGTTTTCTTGGGGCAGTGCTGATAATGATCGGAACGGGCATCCTGGGCGGATTCGCAGGGTTTGAATCGGCGGCCAACACGATGGCCGGCCTTGCTGGAACCACTCCGGAGAATGCGGCGCTTATCATGGGTCTCGCTGCGGTCGGTGGTGGCTTATCCGTTGGTCTTGCAGGGCTTTCGGCTATTGGTCAGGGCATCACTGCAGCCGGTAGCATCGGGGCAGTCTCAAAGGAACCTGGAGCCTTTGGCAAGTGCATGGTCCTAACCGTCATGTCCGAGACATTCGCTGTCTTTGGCCTGTTGATTACGATCTTGATCCTGGTCGGTCTGAAACTTCTGGGTGCTTAACTCTCGGGTGATGTATCATGGGTTCTGAAGGGGCCGATAAAATCGTTCACGAGATTGTGAGGATCACAGATGACCAGGTTGGATTGATCCTTCAGGAAGCCCGGAAAGATGCTGATAAGATCCGAGGAGAGTCTGAGAAGACGGCACAAGCAAAGAGATTGGCAATACTGGCAAAGGGGCAACAGCAGGCCGAGAGGGAGCATCAGAGGATCC
Source organism: Methanosarcinales archaeon Methan_01 (assembly GCA_001602645.1). Lineage (GTDB taxonomy): Archaea > Halobacteriota > Methanosarcinia > Methanotrichales > Methanotrichaceae > Methanocrinis. Next base: position 70,167 of record LUYE01000033.1, on the reverse strand, counting down.
TTGCGGATGCGAAGATGCAGGTGAAACGAGAGATCTTCGATGTGAAGGAGGATCTGATCAAGGAGGCCTTTGGGGACGCGGAGGCTCGGCTAAAAAAATTGGCAGAGGTTCCGGAGTATGTAGACATCCTGAAAAAGCTGATCGTGGAGGCGGGGCGTGTTGTGGGGGGAGGCCCCCTAGAAGTTCTGGTGAGGAGGGAGGACAGGTCAATCCTATCCGGGAAGATACTGGCTGATCTTAGTGAGGAGATCTCAAAGGCGACTTCGAAGGATACAACTGTCGAATTATCCGGTGGCGTCATAAGCACCATTGGCGGAGCCATAGTACGCAGCAAAAGTGGCTCAATCGAGGCCGATAACACCATTGAATCCAGGATAAACAGAATCAGGAGCGAGTTGAGATTTAAGGTAGCTGAGATCCTCTTCGGGGGAGCATCGTGACGCTAGAAGAGTTGGCTGCCAGCCTGGGTTTCTCTTCCTTCCCGCCCTTATTCGCTGTAGCGCTAGCAGTAGCCCTTGTTGTTGGGCTCATCATATTCGTACCGGTCCTCCTTCGGGTGATCGAGATAGCAGACTACGCTTACTCGAACTCTCGGATTCAAGTAATGTCGAGCAGAATCATCCGGGAGGATAAGCTCAAGGAGATGATCGAAGCATCGTCCCTGGCCGAGGTTGTAGCGGCTTTGGAGACTACGGAGTACTCTCCGTACTTGCGCGAGATGATGGAGGAGCGATCTGAGTCTATAGAACGGGCGCTGAATAGACACACAGCAGATGCGTACAGAGAAGTTGCCACAATGGTGCCGATGAATCTGAAAAAGATATTGACTGTTCTCATCAGGAAGTGGGATGTCTACAATATCAAACTGATCTTGAGAGGAGTTTATGCCGAAAGATCTCCCGACGACATTCGGGCAGATCTCGTGCAGGTGGGCGAGTTGGACCCTCAAAAGATCGGTGAGCTGGCTGAGGCAAGAAGCTTGGAAGAGGCGATTTCAAACCTAGATGGCACTCCTTACTCTAGGCTGGCGGAATCTCTGCAGATCTTCGATCAGACCAGGAACCTCACGGTTCTTGAAGCGAAACTCGATAATATCCTTTATGAAGATGCGTGGAAGAATGCAACGAGCCAGCCCGTCGACGAGAACCTCCTTGCTTTGAAGAATTACCTTGCCACCAATATAGACGTGGTAAACCTGAAGTTCGTCTTCAGGGCCAAGAAGGATGGATTGGCAGCTGGAAGCATAGAAAATTACATAGTGAAAGGGGGAGGGCTCCAGGAAAGCTTCATCAAGAGTACCCTAGAAGTTGATACTGTCGACAACGTTGTAGCATCGCTTGAGGGAACCAAATACTATCAGCCAGTGATTGGAGCAGTTCCAGAATACGAATCGACGGGATCAATCCTTCCGATAGAACTTGCTCTCGACGGTTACCTGGCCAGGTTTGGAAAAGACATCTCTATCACGCAGCCTTTCGGGATCGGTCCTGCGATCGGCTATCTCTCATTAAAGGAGATGGAGGTCAGGAACGTCAGAACTCTCGCCAGAGGCATAGAAGCGGGCCTTTCCCCTGACGAAATACGCAATCTCATTATGAAGGTGGGGTCTTGAGCTCGATGAAAATGGCAGTTATCGGCGACTCTGATACTGTGAGCGGTTTCAGGCTCGGGGGAGTGACCAGATCTTACGTTGTAAAGGTCGCGGATCCGATCGATGGCGTACTAAAGGAGCTGATCGCCGATGAAATGGTTGGTGTGATAGCGGTAACTGAGCGCTTGGCAGATGCAAACCGTTCTGCTATTGACGAGGCGAACAAAAATAAGAAGGGTGTAACTCCGATTCTGGTGGAGATTCCGGACAAAAGCGGGCCTATCGCGCGTGAGGTCGATCCACTGAAGGCTCTGATCAAGAGCGCCATAGGAGTTGAGATTTAAAGGAGGGATATTGTTTGAGCATAACAGGACGCATTTATAAAATTTCAGGACCTCTTGTGGTCGCCGAAGACGTGAAAGGCTGCGTCATGTACGAAGTGGTCAGGGTTGGAGACATCGGCTTGATGGGTGAGACCATCCGATTGGATGGTGATCGCGCCTATATCCAAGTCTATGAAGCTACAGAAGGTTTAAAACCAGGCGAACTGGTGGAGACCACAGGGTCACCGCTGACGGCAGACCTCGGTCCTGGAATCCTAACAAACTTCTACGATGGGATTCAGAGGCCTCTTGAGATGCTTAAAGAGGTGGCAGGAGATTATATTACCCGCGGGCTGACCGTACCACCTCTAAATCCTGATACCGTATGGGACTACACCGTCGTTGCGAATGAAGGCTCTTCTGTTGAGCCGGGAGATGTTCTCGGCACAGTGCCAGAGACGAAGGTCATCACCCACAAAGTTCTCGTTCCGCCTGGGGTCAAAGGAAATCTGACGAAGGTGAGGGAGGGAAAGCTCCATGTTACTGACGCCGTTGCAACCTTGACCAAAGAGGACGGTAAAGAAGTCGAGCTTACCATGTCCCACAGGTGGCCCGTGAGGGTGCCAAGGCCTTATAAGAAGAAGCTGGATCCCTTTGTGCCCCTGCTTACTGGTCAACGGATTTACGATACCTTCTTCCCGCTGGCAAAGGGCGGGTCTGCGGCCATTCCAGGAGGATTTGGCACTGGAAAGACCGTATCTCAGCATCAGCTTGCCAAATGGGCTGATTCTCAAGTTGTCGTTTACGTGGGATGCGGTGAGCGTGGAAACGAGATGACAGAGGTTCTCGATACTTTCCCGCTTCTTGACGATCCCACCACCGGTGAGAAGCTGATGGAGCGATCTACGCTGATCGCCAACACCTCCAACATGCCGGTGGCAGCCAGAGAGGCGTCGGTCTATACTGGTGTGACCCTCGCGGAGTTCTATCGAGACATGGGCTACGACGTGGCGGTGATGGCGGACTCAACTTCGCGTTGGGCAGAGGCGATGAGAGAGGTTTCAGGCAGGCTCGAGGAGATGCCCGGCGAAGAGGGATACCCCGCATACCTGGCGTCAAGAGTTGCTGATTATTATGAGCGGAGCGGACGTGTGGTAACACTGGGATCCGGCGAGGAGAGGTTGGGTTCCGTCTCCCTGGTGGGAGCGGTCTCTCCGCCGGGCGGAGATCTTTCCGAGCCCGTCTCACAGAACACGCTCCGCGTGGTGAGCGTCTTCTGGGCCTTGGACTCGACGCTCGCAGACAGGCGTCACTTCCCAGCCATCAACTGGCTTCGAAGCTACTCTCTCTACCTAGAAGTGCTCAGAGACTGGTACAAAAAGAACGTTTCTGAAGACTTCTACGAAGTTCGGACTCGGATGATGGTGCTACTCCAGAAGGAGGCGGAGCTCCAGGAGATCGTACAGCTAGTAGGTGCGGACGCGTTGCCTGAGAGGGAGCGTCTGGTGCTAGAAGTGGCGAGGATGGTAAGAGAGGATTACCTACAGCAGAACGCTTACCACGAGATAGACTCCTACTGCTCCAAGGAGAAGCAGTTGATGATGTCAAAGACGATCCTGGCCTTCTATGACAGGGCGTTAAAGGCGATGGATGCTGGAGTATCTATAGCGAAGATCGAAACCATCAAAGTGAAAGATGAGATCGCCAGGATGAAGTATGTGCACAATGCGGAGTTTCCGGATCGGTACGACGCCATGCTCAGGGCAATTGAGAGCCAGTTCTCTGCACTGGAGGGGTAGGACAGATGGCAAAAACCACAACTCGTGAATATACGACTGTAAGGGAGGTGGCAGGTCCCCTCATGGTCGTCGAAGGCGTTGAGGACGTGGCCTATGGTGAGATTGTAGATGTGCTCATACCTGATGGCGGCACCAAGCGAGGGCAGGTGCTGGAATCTCGAAAGGGCGTCGCTGTGGTTCAGGTATTCGAGGGGACCAGTGGGATCGATACGCGGTCAACAAAGGTCCGGTTCACCGGGGACATCATGAGAATGCCAGTATCTATGGACATGATGGGCAGAATCTTCGATGGCCTCGGCAGGCCCATTGATGGAGGACCCGATATCATCGCCGAGGAATACCTCGACATAGCTGGCGCTTCGATCAACCCCACCGCCAGGGCGTTCCCCAACGAGTTCATCCAGACGGGGGTCTCAACGATCGATGGAAATAATACCCTGGTACGCGGCCAAAAACTTCCGATCATGTCAGGGGCGGGCTTGCCTCACAACGATCTGGCCGCACAGATAGCGCGGCAGGCTAAGGTTCGCGGCACCGAAGAGCCCTTCTCGGTGGTCTTCGCCGCCATGGGGATCACCCACGAAGAGGCTAGCTTCTTCATGAGAGATTTCGAGAGGACGGGTGCGCTGGAGAGGATAGTGGCCTTCATCAACCTCGCAGACGACCCCGCCATCGAGAGGATCATCACCCCGAGGATGGCTCTCACTGCGGCTGAGTATCTCGCCTACACCTGTGATATGCATATCTTGGTGGTGCTGACGGATATGACGAACTACTGTGAGGCGCTGCGAGAGATATCCGCTGCAAGAGAGGAGGTTCCTGGAAGAAGGGGATATCCTGGCTACATGTATACCGATCTTGCAACCCTCTACGAGCGTGCTGGCAGGGTTAGAGGTGCCAAAGGTTCGATCACGCAGGTGCCGATACTCAGCATGCCTGATGATGATATCACCCATCCGATACCCGATCTGACCGGCTACATCACAGAAGGTCAGTTCGTGCTAAGCCGAGAGATGCACAGGAGAGGAATATATCCTCCCGTGGACATTCTCCCCAGCCTCTCAAGGCTGATGAACGAGGGGATCGGTTCGGAGAGAACACGGGAGGACCACTCCGGCGTATCGAACCAGCTCTATGCGGGGTATGCTGAAGGGCGCGATATGCGGGATCTGGTGGCGGTGGTCGGAGAGGAGGCGCTTTCAAAGCGAGACCAGCTATACCTCAAGTTCGCTGATCGTTTTGAGAAGGAGTACGTGACCCAAGGGAGGGACGAGGACCGGACCATCGAGCAGACCCTCGATCTTGGATGGGAGCTGTTGACAGATCTTCCCGAGGGTGAGCTCAAGAGGATCGACGAGAAGTACATCAAGAAATATCACCCTAAGTACCGAACCGGCTAGCTCTCATGAGGGGGTTTTAAGCAGATGGCAGAGATCATCGAGGGGATAAGCCCTACCAGAATGGAGCTCTTGAAGCTGAGGCGAAGAATAAAGCTCGCCGAGAAGGGGCATAAACTCCTGAAAGAGAAGCGGGATGCTCTCGTCTCCGAGTTTCTGGATGTGGTTCAGAGGGTCCATGAGTCGCGTGACAGCACGAATGAGAAGCTTGCGAAGGCTTTCAAGGATCTGCTCATGGCCCAGGCGGTGATGGGCTCAGACGCTGTATGGCAAATCTCCCAGGTTACAGGTCAAGAGATCAAAATCGACGTGGACACGATGAACATCATGGGCGTAAAAGTTCCAATGATCGTCACGGAGGATGTCAAGAGAAGCATGGTCGATCGTGGATACGGCTTTGCTGATACCTCTTCTAAGTTGGATGATGCGGCCAGAAATTTCGAGGAAGCGATCGGTGAGGTGATAAAACTGGCTGAGGTGCAGCAGAGCGTCGAGAGCCTGGCAAGTGAGGTAATCAAGACAAAACGGAGGGTGAACGCTCTGGAATATATCGTTATACCACGCCTCAAAGCGACTGCGATTCACATCAGGATGCGGCTTGCTGAGATGGAGAGGGAGAACTTCACCCGCCTCAAGAAGATAAAAGCTGCGATCGAGGCTGGTAAGGAGGAGGCTGGGGCGGCCTGAGGTGAGGAGATGCCGGTCATTACTCACAGGGTAAAGAAGATAATCGAGGAGATCGATGAGAGGAGGAGGGAGCCCTTTGACTTTGCTCTCAAAGAGACTTGCCGGGTCGACTATCTGATCGCCGATGAGGATAAAGACTTCAGGTCGGGCGATGCAAAGCCGGTGAAGATAAAAAAGGTGGAGATCCCTCGAAATACCCTCCTGTTGATAAGCCCTTACGGCAGGCACGGGATCGGCCAGGTTATAAGCATTGGTGAGGAGATAGCTCTGCCTGTCGAAATGAACCGTTCGGCAGACCATGCTCTATTTGTGGCAGGGGTGGATGGCTCCGTCAAGAGAGATGAGCTGATGGGCGTCATGATGCTGATCCCCATAATTCCGCGCATAAGGAGGTGAGATGGACCCAGAATCGAGGGTCTTCGCAAAGCTGGTCAGGTCGCTGAACGATCACCTTCCGGCGGAGCGAAAGACCCTCGGAGATCTGTTGAGGGAGGAGAAACCGAGAGTTGTCTGCCGGGACGGATCCACTCACAGGATAAGGAGGGAGGAGCTTGAATCGATTGAGAAGATCATCGGGTCGAAGTGGGGAGAGGAAGCCGAAATGTTAAAGCTCCCCCTCCTCATCGAAATGGCCCCAGATTACGGCCGTTCTGCAGCCAGGATAAGGGGTAGGGTATACTGCGACATCGTCCAGGAGATCCTTGGAGAGGAGCGGAAAACCACTGATGAGATGGTCATATTCAGGCCCGACGTCCGCAGGCTGAGGAGAGAGTTCCCCTCGGCAACGCAGTATGCCTTCATAATTACCACAGCCTGAAGGATGTGCGATCGTTGCATAGTGATTATTATCTGGAGCGGATGTTGAATAAGAAGGACGTCCGGGTCAAGATCTACTTCATGGTGTGGATAGCATCGATCTGCGCTACGTTCTCGCTCTTCATCGGAGGCGTCTACATGGTCTACCTTGCGATGCGCTACGTTGGATTATTTTAGGTGGAGCAAATAATGTCCGAGGCGAGCGGTTATCTCTTTCAGGATGTTGAGGTGCTTCTGAAAAGGGCAAGAGAGGCGATGGTGGAGGCGAAGATCAAGGTTCAGGTGACTGGGGTTCACGACATATATCGGGCGTCTCTGAAGATCTCCATGCAAAAGTTGGACGAGATCTGTTCGAGATATAGGGATGATGCGGAGGCATTCATCGTCAGGAGGAAGCTAGGCGAGTTCCTTGAAGAGCTCGACTCTGGCGAGCTTGTCCCTGAGGTAGAAGAACAGCGTTTGGACAGGATCATTGAACAGGTTCATCACCTGGTGGAGTGGAGAAGGCTCTCTATGGCTACAGGTCGGGACCTCGCCCTCAAATCGCGGCGGAGGACGAGGGAGGATGTCCAGAAGCGGTGATTCTTGCCTCTGTGCCAGCTGATCGAATGAGAGGTCGAGCAGTTCCATTCCAGCAAGTAGAATCGGATAATATACTGGGTGGTCGAGGTGGTCGGATGAAAATGAAGCGCGATGAAAATATGATTATGTTCGGTATAGCGGGCTTAATACTATGCTATATTTTATATATATACGACCGTATATTATTAAGCGCGTTGGCTTTCACAGCAACGATCGTTATAGGCCTTATATGGGGGGCGTTATATCTCAGAAAGAAGAACCTGAGATGATGGGAAAGTTCATGCTGACCACCCTCTACCCAAATTCGGCGCTGAGGTGCGGGAAGCCTCGCCTCAGCGCCTCTTCATACTCTTACATCGCCTCGTCAAACTCCCTCCGATAGCTGGCTATCCCTGAAGCCCCAACCATCGCCGTCTTGTTGAGGATCAGGATCATGAACGCCTCGTCGGGAACCTCCGACCACTGGCTGTGGATCCCGTACCGGGACGCCCTCTCGAAGCCGAAGCGGGGGTAGTACTCCGGGTATCCAAGAACGATGATGAAGGGGGAGCCCCTATCCCTCAGCATCTTTATCCCGTTGTGGATCAGGAGGGACCCGATCCCCTGGCCCTGCCGCTCCGGCAGCACCGCCATCGGCGCGAGCCCCATCCCTGCGACCTCGTGGGTCGCCCCCTCTCCTCCGATCGTCGCCGGGCTGAAGAGGATGTGCCCCACCACCTCTCCCCCCTCGACTGCCACGATGGATAAGAGGTCTTTGCAGCTCTCCCGGAGCCGGTCGACGACCTCGGCCTCCGCCGGCTGGCCGAAGGCCTCGTTGTTGACCCGTCGGATCGCCTCTGCGTCCTCGGGCCTCTCTTCTCGGATGATGATCATTTAATCCACCTGGGCAGTTGACATCGAGAACGTTCGGTGTTTATGATCACATCGGTTTTATCAATATTTGAACTATCGTATCGCAGCCAGGCCCCGGTTCCACCACCCACGGGCGTTCAGCAGTTTCTCCGTCATCTTCATCTCCTCCTCTCCGCCTCTGACGGCTAGCCAGATGCTGTCCTTGCGAGACGTTAGGGCAGTGGGATGCTATTCTAAAAGAGAAGTTGAGGGGGCGGATTCGCCCTTCAAACTGCCACTTTTCCCTTCCAGAAGGTCTCCACCGCCTTCTTGACGGAGGGTTCCACCTCCATCCCAGCGCCCTCTATCTGCCGGGAGGTGACGGGCAAGAGGTTTGTTATCTCGAATCCCTCTCCCAGATCGATGTGATCTACCCCTGGATGGACCCAGGTTCCTGCGATGGAGAACCCGCCCTTCTTGTGGTAGGATGCGCCGGCATGAACCATCCTGTTGGCCCCAGCCATGACCCAGAGCTGGAGATGTTGGGGATCGCTCACGTTTATATACTTGTCCCGGATTATCAGGCGGCCTATGGCCACGGTCCGGGCGGCCTCCAGAGGCGTCGGCGGCACTATTTTGCTCTCCAGGGGGCTTCCGGGAACGATCCTCAGCCACGAGATGGCGAGCTGATAAAAGTTCTTCATCTCGTTCAGGTAGAAGAGGTGGTCGACCCGGTCTTTGTAGCTCTCCCCGATCCCCGCCATGAGGACGCTTATCAGGGGAACGTCGTTCTCGTCTATCATGTGGGCGAGATTGACCCTCTTTTCCAGGCTGTCCCCTGGCTTGATCTCTCGAAAGATCTGGGGGTTCATCGTCTCAAAGGAGCTGGTGATCGCCTCCACCCTCATCTTCTTCATCTCTCGGATGTGCTCTTCTTCCAGGGCTGGCCCGACGTTCACCCAGACCTCCAGCCCCTCATCCCGGAGAACCTCCAGGATCCTCAGGACGCTGGGTCCCGCCCCTTCCGGGTCGGTTCCGCCCCCGATCTCCACGGTGGTGGTCCCTGTCTCCTTGAAAGCCTGAGCGATTGTTCTCACCCTCTCCGGCCCAAACTCCCACTTTTCCATCACCTGACCTTTCACGGCCCGACGGCAGTACTGGCAGGGTGGATCGATCTTGCACTCGCTGTTGTTTCCCATCCAGCCGTCGAGGCGAAAGAGGTCGCCGCACTCCTTCTCCCGGACGGCGGAAGCCGCCTTGAAGAGCCTGAGGTAGTTCTCAGGCCGTTGGCTCTCCTCGAAGAGTATCAAGGCCTCATCCTTGGTGATAGGTCTATCCAGAGCTTCAATCAGTATCTCGTCAAATTTCACGAAAATTCCTCCCTCATATGGGCCTCGCGATGATGTCTACGGACCCAGGATATCCGCCAAACCTCCTCAAAATATCCTCTTGCACCTCACTCATCTTCCTTCCAGCCGCCGTTTTTGCCCAGATCTCTCGAGGGATGACGATCGGCTCTGCTGAGACGATCTCAAAGCCGGATTCGTGGAAGATCTCCCTCAGATCGGAGCTGTAATAGGACTTCAGGATCCTGTAGTAAGGGACCTCTTCGCCCCCCTCTCGTCGCAAAAATCCCAACGGCTCCACCCCTTCGGCTGGGCAGCGGGTGAGGTAGAACTGCCCTTGATCCCTGTCGAAGTTCTCGTCCTGGGAGAGAAACTCCTCCCGGAACTTCCGGCTGATCACGTTCACCCGGAGGAGGCCTTGAGGTGCCACCACCCTTCTGAAGGTTTTGAGGACGGCTTTCGGATCCACGTCCTGGAAGGCGTTGATCATGATTATCCTGTCCAGACAGCCGTCTAAAATCTCCTCCAGAGGGTCTGAATCGATGTCGGCGTGGAGGAAGACCCTCTCCACTTCGCTTTCCAAACTGGTCCTCAGCCGGACCAGATCCAGCATGCCCTGGGAGATATCCACCAGGTAGTACCTCTCTGGTCCTCCACGTCTGATCACGGCCTCTGCAAACTCGCCCCGTCCGGGCCCCACCTCCAGAACCCATCTCCCCTGGCTGAACCACTTGGCTGCGGTGTTGAGCCACCGGGGATCGTTCACAGGGCTAGGGAAGGGACGGATTTGAGCTGAGGCCGCCACCGCATCATAGTATCCGGGCGAGACGCGCTTGGCTTGTAGCCCTCCAATTCTGGTCAAGGGGTATCAGGCCACCGGATAGACGAAGACGCCCATCTGATCTAGGTCCAGGTCCAGCCCCTGGAACTGCTTGAGGTATTCCTGATGGACGGCCTTCGGGTCTATGTCCTCGAAGAGTTCAGGGTGGAACCATTTGGCCTGGTAGAGGTCCTGCAGGAAGTACTTGCAGCCGCTGCAGGGTCCGGACTGCATCACAAAGCCGCTGATGACGTATACATTTCCATTTTTTACGGCGTTCACGTTCTGCAACTCGGGACGCCCGAGAATCTCATCTCTGATAGCGGCCAGATCACCCGTATCCTGGGCGTCGAAGTGGTAGCCAGCATGAACATTCCGCGAGGCCATCTTAATTATCACGTCAGGGTTTTCTGCCACGATCTGCTCCGGGTCGACATTCATGACGCCCATGGTCTTCTCAATGCCCCTTGTTGGGATGATGTTCTTTCCGCCGGTCGTCTCCACCCGGGCGAACTGGTTGAAGGTCACATAAGGGTTGGTGAAGGACTCATAGTATACCTTTGGCCTCTCTTCTTCGGGGACGTCTGCCAGTCGGTCTTGCACGAGGGTTTCGTACTTCTTGTAGAAGCTCAACAGTTCCTTAGCTTCTTCTTTTTTGTCGAAGAGATAGCCCACCTTTGTCACCTCTTTTTGGAAGAGGTTGTCCAGGTCTGGCCGGTTGAAGTTGAAGCGGATTACGTTCACTCCGGCAGCTACTAAGTTCTCCTGGGCCGGCTCGGAACTATCGAAGGAGGCGTACAGTATTACCAGCTCAGGGTCGGCGGATAGGATGGACTCGCAGTCAATCTCTGCAGAGGGGTTTCCAGTGCATCCCATGACGATCTTGTCTTGCCATCTCGGGAATAGAACGCTGTAATCCTCATCGATAACCTCATCGGAGATGGCAACTATGGTCTCCTCGGGTATTTTCAGCGATTGTGCTACCTCAAGAAAATGGCGGGAGCATGTGGCCACCTTTTGCAGGGGCTTTTTCACTCTGACGAGGCGACCGGCGCTGTCCATGAGAACCAGCTCACTCTCCGAGCCCTCGATGATGGCTTCAATCTGGTCGATGTCCTTTTCATCGATCGCGCCATCGTAGTTGGCGTCGGCAAAGTCTGTTGGCTTTTCTGATCCGTATATTATGCCCTTCACATAGACGACATCTTGAACGTCGATGGTATCGTCCATATTCGCATTTCCGAATATATCCAGGGTATAGTCGGCTCCTGCTGCGGGCAGCGTAAATACTACACTGACCATAAATGCAATTTCATATGATCTCAATTCCATATATCTTCACTGAATGCTACAAATATACTTTTAAGTAATAAAGTTTTGGGAAAACCGTATTAATATTTTTTATTTAGTACAATATTTTATTATTTTTACACCGTTGCATATAGCTTCGATCACATCGCCGAGAAAAAACATCAATAAAATTTATTTGGATGCAGGCGTTGTGTTCATCGGCAAGAGGCACTGGATGGCACCTCCATCAGTTTGATGATTTGGCCTCACAAATGCAAGCTAAAAAGTGGCTCGTTCTCATCGGCCAAAAAAGAGTCGAAGATGACTTGACTGCTGGGTCCTCGCCACGCCGGTCTTTTGTCCTCGCCAGTCTCACAGCTCAAACCCCGGCTCCTCCGCCACGGACTTCAGCAGCTCCCCGGCCTTCTCCATCTCTTCCTCGCTCCCGCTGACTGCAAGCCAGACGCTCCCCTCGGCGCCGGAGACGCCCCCGGCGGCCACCAGCTCCGCCCTCGCACCACACAATTGAGCGATCGCCTCGATCTCACAGAAGACCTCCCCGGGTACCGGCAGAAGCCGCGGCCCCTCGGCGCCGGGGGCGTTCAGTTTGTTCGCCAAATCGTCGAGGTCGCCAAAAACCCGCTTCTCTAGGCCGACGGGGAGGATCAGCCGGACCCGGCGGCCCACGACCGCCTGGAGGGCGAGGCCGATCGTCCCGGCCTTGGGGTGGCCGATGAGGATGGCGGCTCGATCGGACCAGGGGTCGAGGGCGTTTGCGCCCTTCAGGATGACGTCCCCCTCCTCCAGGTCGTCGACGACGTTGAGGATCGTCTTCCCCTTCAGCCAGACCCCCTTCTTTATGACCACGTCGCCGGGGAAGTCGGCCATGTTTGGGAGCATCCCGGCCTCGGTGGTGGGCATCCACGGCGGGAGGGTGATCCCCCGGAAGAACCTCCGTCGCGAGAAGCCGTCGGCCTGGCCTGTCCTCGCCAGGATCTCTTCAGCGACGTAGCCGTTGGTCGTCCCGGCGACGATGACGATGGTTCCCGATTTCAGGGCCGCCTCGATGGCGGGATGGGTTGCGAGGGCCTTTGCTATAAGACGCTTTCCTGCTGCTGGGGAGAGGACGAACGATCTCATGGGATCTTCTTTGTCACCATGGGAGAAAATCTCTTTGATCCGACGGACGCGACGGTCGGGGCCGCCGAGGGGCGCAGTCGAATTAGTTGCGTAAGCAAAATAGAGAGTTAGAACATACGAAGGGCGAATATATGACCAAAACGTATATGTATCGCCATCGATATGTCGATGTAGATATAATGGCGACAGGTATCTTGAAGATGCTGATGCTTCACGTCATGGCGGAGGGCGAGGCTTCCGGCTATGACATAATGAAGAAGGTGGAGTCTCTTTCCGGAAAGAAGCCCAGCACGGGATCGGTCTATCCGCTGTTGAAGAAGATGGAGCGAGAGGGTTGGATATCCGGCAGAACCGAAGACGGCAAGACCTTCTACCGTTTGACCGAGGTCGGCAGAGAACACGTAGCCCAGATAAAAGAGGCGAGACACGGTTTCATCAGGAACATCTATCAGTCGATAGCACTGGCAAACGAGACCTTTGACGATGCTGAACTACATGCCCTGATGAGTGATATGCATGACCTTCACAGGGGCTTTCATCCCCGCGATGGAGAGATGATGAGGTCCAAAAAACCTCTTGGCCCAAATTCCGACCTTGATGCCGCAGAGTTCGAGAGGATGGAGCGTCTGAAAGAGAATCCAAGAGGGGAGTTCATTCAGGCTATCCGCGACGAAGATCTCGCCCGCTGTCTCGTGAAGACCGCGGAGATCCACGGCCACTTCTGTCCCGGAAGCGCCCTCGGCGTTATGGCCTCGGCGTACGGCCTCAACCGGCTGGGGCTCGCGTCGATATATTCCGACGGGATGGAGAACCTCATGGCCGTCGTCGAGATCAACGCCTGCTTCGCCGACGGCGTCCAGGCGGTCTCGGGATGCACTTTGGGGAACAACGCCCTGGTCTATCGAGACCTGGGGCGGCTCGCGGTGACTTTCGCCATCCGGGGAAGGGATACGGGGGTCCGGGTCCGGGTCCTCCCCGACTTCCGAGACAAGGTGGCAGAAGCGGCTCCGGAGTTCTTCCCCCTCCTGGAGAAGGTCATCAAGGATCGGGCAGGGGACGAAAACGATGCTGCAGCCTTCAGAGAGGCGGGCCGGGTGGCGGCCTTCGCCCTCATCAGGCTTCCCTTTGAGGAGCTATTTGCCATTGAGGAGGTCCGCCCCGATCTGCCGGATTACGCCCCGATAGCCGAGAGCGTGATCTGCCCAGGCTGTGGGGAGATGATCATGGCTTCAAAAGTCGTCGCCGAAGGAGAAGGCCGAGGCCGCTGTTTTTCTTGCGCGGGCGGGGAATATCGCCAGGTTGAGGGCCGGGGTATCGTCGGAAGGGATCGCCGAAAATTGACCTCACCGACTGGGGGCCGATTCTGAGGTTATCAGGTAAGGAAAATGGGGTGGATCCATGAGTGAGAATGATCCGCGATGTCGTCGGTGCCCTGGACAAAAGGGGACGAGACGGGGCCGGAGCAGTTTCTGGATGCAGAATCCGGAGATGGTCTTCGATGCTCTTGCGCTGAATGAAGGGGACACCATCCTCGATATGGGCTGCGGACCGGGCGATTATGCGATCCGAGCGTCCGAGATCGTCGGGGATTCAGGTGTGGTCTATGCTCTGGACAGATGGCAGGACGTCATCGAGGAATTGGCTGAAAAAGCCCGCTCTCGGGGATTGAAAAATATCAGGGCGATTGTCTCTGATATCACCGAACGGCTCCCCGTCGATGATGAATCAGTCGATATCTGCTTCATATCCACCGTCCTCCACTCCCTCAATCTCACCGATATTGAGAGGGCTCTATTCGGCGAGGTCCGTCGGGTTTTGAAGCGCGGTGGTCGTCTGGCGATCATCGAATGCAAAAAAGAAGAGCAGCCCTTCGGTCCGCCGATCGCCATGCGCCTGTCTCCAGAGCAGCTCGAAAGTTCGATAGTTCGGTACGGTTTTGAGATGATGGATCTTGTAGACCTTGGATGCAACTACATGATTATATTCTCTAAAATTTTGAGCGAAAATGACGCCATTCCCGGACTAGAGACCGAGGATAAGACGCCTTTAGAGATGACGCTTCTGCCCGTTGGCATCATAAAAAATAGGGTCGATGAGCCCTTCCTTGTGGCTGGAGGCGCGGGCCTGGAGATGCGGGGAGAACTCGACGCCACCATGAAGCACGTTCGTCAAGTGCGCGAGGCGATTTCGGAGATCGTCATCGACGAGACTCTGGCTGGGGTACTCGACGGCATCGAAGAGTACTCTCATCTTGTGGTCTTGTACTGGGCGCATAAAGTGCCGGAAGAGGGCCGCTCCCTGACCAGGGTCCATCCTATGGGGAGAGCGGATATTCCCGAGGTGGGCATCTTCTCCACCTGCAGCCCCGCCCGGCCAAACCCGGTGCTTACGACCGTTGTCCGGCTCTCTCGACGAAGAGAGAACGTGCTGGAGGTCGCGGGCTTGGACGCGGTTGACGGAAGCCCTGTCATCGATATAAAGCCTTACGTCAAGGACTCTTATCCCCAAGAAGGGGTCGGGGTTCCCGACTGGATGGAACGGCTCCAGGAGGAGGTGCGTGGACGAGGGCGCATGGATGGTTAAACGCCATTTGATTTTCTGGACCTAAAGGCTTCACGATAAAAAATAGGATAAAGGAGAAATCTGCATGAAATGGAAGTTTTCGATGGGATCGGCGATCGGGCTGCTCCTGGCGGCCGGATTGCTGATATTGACGGCCCTCGGCGGTGCAGCAGTCGCTGAGGAAGATGTAGAGGTCTACACTATGGGAGACACCACCGGCGACTGGGGCTACCCGTCTCCTTACGCCCACTACGTGAGAGGTCCGGGGATCGTCCGGATGACCTTCATCTTCGATACCTTGATCTGGAAGAACGATACAGGTCGCGTTCCGGCCCTGGCGGAGAGCTGGGAGATGGAAGGAGATGACGTCTTCCTCTTCAACCTCCGAGAGGGGGTGGCTTGGCACGATGGCGAGCCCTTCGACGCCGACGACGTGGTCTTCACCGTCGAATACAACGAAGAGCATCCATATCCGCTGGTGGACAACGGGATCATTGACCACGCAGAGACTGTGGACGACCACACGGTGAGGATCTATCTCTCCAAACCATATGCTCCCTTCCTCGATCAGGTGGCTGGCACCCTGCCCATCCTCCCCGAGCACATCTGGAAAGATGTAGACGACCCGACCAACTTCCTCGAAGATGAGGCTCTGGTCGGTACCGGCCCCTACACCCTTGAGGATTACGACAAAGTCCAGGGGACATACCAGTACAGGGCTTACGACGGCTATTATCTCGGCGCTCCTCGGGTCAAGGAGATCCGATACGTCAAGATATCGGCAGCCAATGCCGCCGCCTCTTTGATACAGGGGGACGTCGAAGCTGCAGAGATCCAGCCGGAGATGATAGATCAGCTGAGCGGGTTTGAGATCCTCGAAATGCCCGAGCATGCCTCCGTCTACAAGCTGATGATCAACCACCAGAAGGAGCCGATGTCGGACAAGAGGTTCAGGCAGGCCCTCGCCTACGCCATCGATCGGGACGAGCTCTTGGAGATCGTGGTCCGAGGCTATGGCCTTCCCGGAAGTCCTGGTTTCATCCCCCCCGATAACGACTGGTATAACCCGGAGATGGAGGGCCTTTACCCCCACGACCCAGCCAGGGCAGAGGAGCTCCTCGAGGATATGGGATACGACGGGGAGACGGTCGAGCTTCTGATCAAGGGGGGCGACACCAAGGCTGAGCGGATCGGCGAGCTGATAAAAGAGGACCTCGAAGCCGTCGGGATAAACGTCGACCTGAGGGCCATGGACTCCAAGACGATCGACTCCAAGGTCCAGGACTGGGACTTCGATCTTACGGTGAACTCTCATGGCGGCCTGATCGGCGACCCCAACATCCTGGCCCTTCTCACCACCAGCTGGGAGCACTTCAACAGCGCTCGATATCAGGAGAGCGACGAGCTGAACGAGTTTCTGGAGGCGCAGGTCAGGGAGATGGACGAGGACGAGCGGGGCGAGCTGATCGATCGGGCCCAGGTTTTACATGCAGAGGAGGTTCCCACGTTGGCGCTTTTCTATCCCGACTCCTTCGTCGCTCATGATGGTTTGGTTAACCTATACTTTACCTGGAACGGGATAACCTTGGGCACCCCCACCGCCCTCGGAAACAAGCTGGCCTTCGTCGGCGTCTGAAGGACGTCGATCGAAGCCAGCATATTTTTTGATGCGTTATTATCGATCGACGAGCGTGCTTTCCCACCAGATCGACCTATCTCCTGCCGCATAATTCATTATCAGTTTCTTAAGTGGATGGGGCAATAGGTTGTTCGCGTATAGATCATCGATCGACGACCACAAAAACTCTAAATGATCTTCCTGGGATTTCAGAGGTGAACTGAGACTTGTCCCCTTTATGCCTGCCTTAAAGATGTGGTTTATCTCAAACTGTTCTGCGCCGCCATCTTCCCAGTCCGCCTCCACAGCTCCAAGGTATCCCTCTACGTCTAGCTCCAGGCCGAGCTCCTCGTATATCTCTCGTTTCAGAGCTGTGACGGCACTTTCACCGATATTTATATGGCCGCCTGGAAGAAACGTGTTGCTCATGCCCTTCTGACGGGCTAATAAAACGCTATCGCCGTTTAATATCACGGCTCTCGCGATCAGATGAAACTTTCTCATTTTCGTGTGCTCATTCTCATAGCCGACATTTTTGCACTTTCCATGATGCTTCACAAAGATCAGAGGATCTTCCTCACGCCAGAGGGATTACCTCCTAATCGCACCCAGATCGATCCCCCTTGGCGCGAGGTACCACCTGTCATTATACGTTCCCGTATAATCGAGGGCTTCGGATTAGCTCTCAAAAGAGAGATTATCAACGCTACCGAGATAACCCCATTTTTTAGATGCTTTCAGCCCTTATCCGCTAGGCATGTAGCTGCTCGGCCTTGTCTTGCCAGAGAACCGATCGACCAGAGGCACCTTTGGCATGTTTCTCTCGTACTAAACCAACCTACCTTCAGATCGCAAGACTTTCGCAAAGATATATATCTTGGCCTCCATTGCGATCATCAGTCCAGACGATCCTCCCCATGCGAATGCGTGGCTGGGTCTGGTTCCCGGCATCCGTGCAGATAACTCTCTCGGTTTGAGCTTTTTGGTTATAAAGATAAAGATCCCAATTGCCGTTCCTGTCATCTTGCCAGACAACGACTCCGCTCTCCACATCTGGGTGGGTCTGGTCCGCCAGATCTTTGGTGATCTGTATCTCTTGGCTGCTGTTCAGATCAAACGCATATATATCCCAATTCCCACTGCGGTTGTCCTGCCAGACAACAGTATGCTCGTCTGTGGACGGATTAATCTGGTCGTAGCCATCGCTTTGCAGGGGCACAGGATTGCCACCTCGTTCCCAGATATAGATATCCCAGCTATCGTTTTTATCGCTCTGGAAGACCACAAAGTCTTCTCCAGATCTCGGATTTGACCCGGCTGGAGGAATAGCGGGGGTGGTCTCATCTCCACAGAGCGGCTTCTTATAGATCCTTGCACCAAACGCGGGCACAGGCAGTTGAACGTAAGTCAGATAATTACCTCGGATCGAGATATCGGTGGCATCCTCCAAGCCGCGGACCAACTCCGTAACATTGGCATTGGACATATCAAGAGCCCAGATGGACCAGTAATCTTCTATCAAGTACTTGTTCCGAGGATTATGAGACACCCAGGAGATGACGCTCCCATCTATATCCGGGTACATATCCTCATACGGGCCTACTGCAAAGGGAAGCTCCTTCTCCTGAGCCAGGCTGTATACGTAGATATCAGGACGCCCGGTGCGGTTGTCCATCCAGGCCACATAGTACCCAACCTGGTCGTTGCCACCCACGACAGGATCGCTCTGGTCACCGGATGCGTTACATATGCAGCGCAGGTTTATGGATTCGTGAGGTGATGACTTTGCAGCCCTCTTCCCAGAGCTGCCATTTGATTCATTTCCGAGCAGCGATTTCCAGGTGGCTATGATATCATAGATCTGAGGATCATCATAGACAGGGGTTGACTGGCTGGCATTTATTGATGATTGCCTCTCGGCCTCAAGTTCAGTCGTCTCTGTAATGACGTTGCCTGAGCTGGACTTGATCTCAGTTACGCTTTGGCCTACATAGCCTGACTCTTTATTCAGCTTTTTCGCGGCAGCGCAATTTGCCTCAGCCTCTGAACTGCGGCCCAGAGCCTGCAGGGCTTCTCCTCTCGCTTCCCAGATATCAGGATATGCCGGCGCCAGCCTCGCGGCTTCGTCGAAACATTTCAGGGCCTCATCTATCTGACCAATATGCTTGAGGAGAACACCATTATTGTACCGGGGGGGCGAATACATAGGATCAAGAGCTGTTGAATGGAGGAAGCATTCAGTAGCCTCAGTAACCATCTCCTGAGCGGCCAGAGCGCAGCCTTTTGCGTTCCAGATGGCAGGGTCCTGAGAATTCAGCCGGATAGAGGCGTTATAGCATTCGACCGCTCGGCTGTAATTGCCGGAAATACAAAATGAATCGCCCTTATCCTTCCATTCATCTGACCAGAGCGATGTATCTTTCCATCCCATATGCAAAGCTCTGTTGTAGCAATCCCACGCACCGCTGAGATTGTCACACTCCAGAAGAATTGCTCCAGTCTCGTGCCAGATCCTGGCATCGCTCTGGCAGAGGCTCAGGGCTTTTTCATAACACCTAAGAGCGTCGTCGTACTGCGTCAGTTCTTTATGGAGCGATCCCTTCTTCACCCAAGCCACAACAAAGCTCTGGTTAAGGCCCGTAGCCGTTTCATAGCATTCTATTGATTCATTATAATTTTTCTCCAACTCCTGGACGAACCCTTTGGAGAACCAGGCATCGGCATCTGCAGAATCCCTTTTGATGGCTTCATCAAGGTTTTGCTGAGCTGCTTCTTTCTCCCCCGTCAAATAGAGGGCAACGCCTTTAGCAGATTGGCCACGAACTCCCATATTTAGAAGCGCTTCGGCCGCAGCCACTCGAAGATGCTCGTTTTTATCGTACAGGAGTGACGTCATCGGCTCAATAGCTCTGGAATCATTTTCACGAGCCAGCACCATTAGTGATACAAATCGGACATCACTATCCGGATCCTTTAGACCGAGAATCTCATCCTGAACACTTTTCGGATACAGGTTAACTGCTGCAAAACTATTGGCAGACTCGCCCTCGAATGTCACGGGAAATCCGTTGCTAGAGATCGTTCCCTCGTAACGTACGCCTTCGCCTTCTGATCGGAACCAAAGCGATTTTGTGATATTGATATCCTCGAAGTATGTGCCCTCCGCTACGTCGATGGTCTCGCCAGGCATTGCAGCATCAATTGCCGATTTAAAGTCTTTATAGGCACAGCCGGAAGAACATACTTTGATCCTGGAAGAGCCTTCTGTCTTCGGCGCTCCTCCACTGAGCACCAGCGTGCCGATAGTACTATCGAGAATGGGCAGACGGCCATAGGGGTCCAGAACGCTGCCGTGCATATAGCTGTTGAATATGCCGGATTTGCGAGGCTGCGTTTGATCTAATTGCAGAAGAACGGGTCCGCCAAAGATTGATGCGCCAATGATGCTGCCTTCGCTCTTTACGGTGGCAACTTTATCGTAGCACTCATACGCCTCTTGACTCTTGCCCTGCCAAGCTAGAATCGTGGCCTTCAAGTACCAGGCCGTGAGATTTTCAGAATCAAGCTTCAGGACCTCGTCAAATGCCTGGATGGCTTCTTCGAGCTTCCCCTGGGATGCAAGAGCGCGCCCCTCGTCGAGCATTTTCTCGGCTTGATGGCTTGAGGCAGCAGAGGCAAGCTGCTTTGTCTCCGCCTCATTTTTTTCTGCAGATATATTCCATCCCAGATATTCCAGCACTTCGGCTGCGTTCTTTTGAACCTTTCCGTCCGAATCATTTAGAGCGCCAAACAGCGGTTCAAGAGACCTATAGTCACCAATCTTTTCTGTATTGTTCAAAGATTCCTTCGAAGATATTACTTTGCACCAGGTGCCGGATTCCATCTCGACTCCGAGAGTATTATCGGAGGAGAGGGAAGATCCAATCTTGCTCTCTATCAGTTTTGCCCCAGAAAAGCCATATGAGCCCAAAACCGTCTCTACATGCATGATACTCGGCTTTTCGTACATGTAGTTTGCAGGTTCCGCGACACCAATAATCAATGCCGCGATTATAAATAAATAAAAGCTATATCTCATACATCTCACCTGATGCCTCTTCATTTGCCTGGCAGCTCCCTAATGGTAAAATTGCCGAAGGCTACCTCAACACCGCCTTGGGATAACGCTTCTACAATGAAGCCCACCATTCCAGAGGCAAGAGTATTGTCTGTGCACTCACCCAGCTTTACGCCGTTTACCTCGTAGGAAAACGTGCTTCCTTGGCACACCACTCTGATCTGGTTGGATGCCTTTCCAGTGTTGATAACGTCCGATTTGGTCCAGGGTACAATGTCCTCCCATTCGGCAGACTTGCGGAGATCAAAGCCATAATATCCATCTGATGATATCTTAAAGCGATAGAATTCCCTTCCAGAAGATTGCTGCCGCAGGACCACACCATAAGCGTTATCCGCGGGGCCACCTTCCACAGTCGTCTCAACATCGAGGACGAAATCGGAAAACGGCTTTTTGGTAGGCCAATGACAACTGAATGAGCCCGGCCTCGATACAGTGATATGGCGCTGACCATTCTGATTGATATGGTAGGAATGGATATCTTTCCAAATATCGCCATTGGGAAAGGTTGCTGAGTAGAGGATCTCGCCAGATGAATAATCTTCACTCCTGATGGAATTTGTCTCTTGCTCGGCCGGCGCGATGCTGGTCTCTGAATGTTCGATGTTTTGTTGATCTTCATGAATCGCCTTCGTTTCGCCAGAAACACCCGAATAATAACTGGTGTCAGTATCGCAGAGACGATTTCCTCTGCCGTCCACGCCGCAAACCCCCGCCGTGTTCTCTTGATCTCCCTCCTCTGCGATGCTCTGGGCCTCAAATATCCAGACCTCGCCCGGGTCAAGAAGAACATCGCCGTTAACATCTCCGCTCTTATAGATGGGATAAACGTCAAAACGACTGTCGTTAACCTCCACTTCGGAAAGCGGTGAGGCTCCAGGGTTGGCGATCTCAAAGATCCAGTTGATAATCTCGCCGATACGAATCTCGACATCCGATGGAGATGACGCATCACCTCCGTTGATTTTGCTCTTGATTTCAATTGCAGACGAAGAACTCTCCGTAAGATTCTCGTCGATCAGTTCTTCATCGTAAAGGCCGGTCTTGTTGGCGAGGGCCAATTCTCCTATGTCGATTGACTCATACTCTTGCTCATATCCCGTGAGGGCGATCGTAAATTCCCAATTGAATAAACTATTTCCCGTCGGGTGTGAATATGGATCGCTGGCATTCGATTTCGGTTGCTGTTTTGAAATCGTTGTGCTCTCGTCGAGCTCACGGGCCTTGGCGTAGGCCTCGTTGGCCTCATTTGTCCTGCCGAGTAGTTCAAGAACAACGCCTTTGTTGAACCAGGCTTTGGCATCCTGCGGATTGATGCTGATCGCCTGATCGTAAGCCTTGATGGCCTCATCGTATTTGCGTAGAGCCTTGAGCGCATTGCCTTTGTTGTACCAGATATCGGCATCCTGCGGATTGATGCTGATCGCCTGATCGTAAGCCTTGATGGCCTCATCGTATTTGTGTAGAGCCTTGAGCGCATTGCCTTTGTTGTACCAGGCGTCGGCAAACTGCGGATTGATGCTGATCGCCTGATCGTAAGCTTTGATGGCCTCGTCATAGGCCTGAACCGCCTCGTCGTACTTGCCTAAGTTATCGAGAGTAATGCCTTTGTTGTTCCAGGCTTCGGCAAACTGCGGATTGATGCTGATAGCCTGATCGTAAGCCTTGATGGCCTCATCGTATTTGCCCAGGCCATAGAGGGCATTGCCTTTGCTTCGGCATACTGCGGATTGATGCTGATAGCCCGATCGTAAGCCTTGATGGCCTCATCATGTTTGCCCAGGTCTCTGAGTGCATTGCCTTTATTGGACCAGGCTTCGGCATACTGCGGATTGATGCTGATAGCCTGATCGTAAGCTTTGATGGCCTCATCGTATTTGCCCAGGTCTCTGAGTGCATTGCCTTTGTTGTTCCAGGCTTCGGCAAACTGCGGATTGATGCTGATAGCCTGATCGTAAGCTTTGATGGCCTCATCGTATTTGCCCAGGCCATAGAGGGCATTGCCTTTGTTGTACCAGGCTTCGGCATACTGCGGATTGATGCTGATAGCCTGATCGTAAGCCTTGATGGCCTCATCGTATTTGCCCAGGCCATAGAGGGCATTGCCTTTATTGATCCTGGCTTCGGCATACTGCGGATTGATGCTGATCGACCGATCGTAAGCTTTGATGGCCTCATCGTGTTTGCCCAGGTCATAGAGGGCATTGCCTTCGTTGAACCATTCTTCTGCAGATAGGCTATCTAGCCCGCCATTAGTCGTCTGCACCTCGAAGGCAGAACTCTTGCCCCACGAGTCTCCCCAGGCAAATGCAGGCATGCAGAGCAGCATCACAGCGAGGACAGCGGCCAGCAGTCTGCCTGACAGGATATTACGGGTTCGTTTCATGCTTAACACCACACCAAAAAAATGTGCAGTCAGGCTGCATTCTCCAGCTCCTTGGCTTTGGCGAAAGCGGCATCTGCTTCGGATGTGCGGCCGAGCGCCTTAAGGGCAAGGCCTTTGTTGGACCAGGCGACGGCAAACTCAGGATCGAGCCTGATCGCCTCGTCGTATGCCAGAATTGCTTCGTCGTACTCGCCCTGGTTGTAGAACCAGTTGGCTTTCTCTAGCTCCGAAGTCGAATTGCGATAGCCTACTCCTTTAATCCTCGGCTTTTCGTAATTGTATTGTGCAGGGTCCGCGACTCCAATAATCAATGCCGCTACTATATATAAATAAAAAATATTTCTCATACCTATCACCTGACCCATCTTCATTCGCCTGGAATCTCCCTAATGGTAAAATTGCCGAAGGCTACCTTAACGCCGCCCTGGGATAACGCTTCTACAACGAGGCCCGCCATCCCGGAGGCAAGAGTGCTGTCAGTGCACTCACCCAGCTTTACGCCGTTTACCTCGTAGGAAAACGTGCTTCCTTGGCACACCACTCTGATCTGGTTGGATCCCTTTCCAGCGTTGATAACGTCCGATTTGGTCCAGGGCACGATGTCCTTCCATACGCCAGACTCGCAGAGATCAAATCCGAAATATCCATCAGAAGATATCTTAAAGCGATAGAACTCATTTCCAGAATTCTGCTGTCGCAGGACCACACCATAAGCGTTATCCGCGGGGCCACCTTCCACAGTCGTCTCAACATCGAGGACGAAATCAGAAAACGGCTTTTTGGTAGGCCAATGACAACTGAATGAGCCCGGCCTCGATACAGTGATATGGCGCTGGCCATTCTGATTGATATGGTAGGAATGGATATCTTTCCAAATATCGCCATTGAGAAATGCTGCTGAGTAGAGGATCTCGCCAGATGAATAATCTTCACTACTGATGGAATTTGTCTCTTGCTCGGCTGGCGCGATGCTGGTTACATTCCTTGCTTGGGTCTCATTCTCCTTCTGTGGCTCTACAGGCTCTGTATCTCCCGTCCGTCCGAGTTCCAGGGCTTTTGCGAAAGCTGCGTTGGCTTCGTTTGTCCTGCCGAGGCGCTTGAGAGCATAGCCCTTGCTGTTCCATGTGCCGGCATCCTCGGGCTCGATCCTGATCGCCTTGTCGTAGGCCAGGATCGCCTCGTCGTACCTGCCCAGGTAATAGAGAGCAGTGCCTTTGTTGTTCCATGCGCTGGCGTACTCGGGGTCGAGCTTGATTGCCTCGTCATAGGCCAGTATTGCCTCGTCGTACTTGCCCAATTTATAGAGAACATTTCCTTTGCTGTTCCATGTGCCGGCATCCTCGGGGTCGAGCTTGATTGCCTTGTCGTAGGCCAGTATAGCCTCCTCATAGGACTTCATCTGGCAAAAGGCAAAACCCTTTTCACTCCAGGCGCCATCATCAAACCGGTCCAGCTCAATTGCTCTCTCACAAGCGGTGACAGCATCTTGGTAGCGACCTAGTTTGTTCAATAATATTCCCTTGATCACCCATGCTTCGCTAAACCTGGGATCAATCTGCAATGCTTGGTCTATGCTGGCCAACGCGTCCTCGTACTTCTGCCAGATCTCTTTTTGATCTGCGGCATAATCTCGCCAGATATTGGCATTACCCGGAGCAGCGTCAACGAACTCTTGGTAGCATTCTGAGAACTGTTCGTAAGATTCACAGGCCTCGCATCTATGGTGCCAGGGGGGTGAATCGAGATAGACTGAAGCAAAGTGGTTCTTGTGGTTCCCCCCGGAAAAGGTGACCGGATAATGAAAGGGCATTATGGTGCCCTCATAAAAGACCATGCCCCCCACAGATTTGAAAAGAAGAGGCTTGGTTATATTGAGATCCTCATCGTAACTCCCGTTTTGAACCTCTATGACGCTCCAGGGAATCGCTGCATGGATTGCAGATTGTATGCTGGAATAATTGCATCCATCTGCGCAGACTCTGAGCGTATTGTCATTCACCTTCGATACGTTCGCACCGCCATTTATGATCAGTTCACCTACCCTCGAATTCTGGATATTGCCTGAAGGGCTGACGAGCGGAACGATTAGGACAAAGATCGCAAGGTATATCGCAGTTCTAAGCATTGAGACTCACACTCCAGACGATTGCACGATTTAACCGAATTGACGGTCAAGCCGACCTCTTGTCAGAAATGCTGCCAAGCTTCTTGAGAGCTGATTCGGCTGCCATTCGAACATCCATGTCTCCATCCCGGTCGCGGTACATATAATTGGCAGCGCCTGCAATGCCCACAAGTATCATGCAGAGGATGAACCTTGTCATCATTTTTCTGCACCTTTAACAATCGGTTTGTATTACGTTACTTCCATCAAGTAATATTTAAGCGTTTAGGCGAAGATTCCTAAAAACCTAACAAGTACATGAGAGGAATTCAATTTATCATTCCCCCTTCTTTAATTATCTCTGATTCCTCCTCCTTGCTCTTGATCGATCTTACTTCTTTTCCACCTTTTTTATCGATCGATACTGATATTTTGAGATATTTACAGCATTTTTAGTGGGCATAGCTGATATAATTCGATATACTCCCATAACAATAAGGGAGGGATCACCTCTTGGCCGCCGTTCGGTCGATCCCCCTCGGCGCCAGGTACCACCTCCCCTTATGCTTTTGGACATGCTCCAGGGCTTCGGGGTAGCCGTCAAAGGATAAGCTCTCGCCGGTATCGAGGTTGAGGAGGATGAGGGCGCCGTCTCCAGCCTCTGCCCCCTCCAGGGCGGCCTTCAATGCCGCTTCGATCTCCTCGCGATGCCTGCTCCTCTTCCGCGCCCCCAGGGCCTCCATCTCTCGGGATATCTCGTCCTCGTCGACCCCATAGAGATCCTCTTCGGACGGCTCGGCCTCGGCCAGCTCACACCTGGGCTCTTTCCCGCCCTCTTCTCCGCCTTCCTCTCTCCGCTCCATATCGTCCCTCCGACCTCGTCAGAGCTTCGCGGCCTCGCCCTCTCCGGCGGCCCAGCAGAGATACTCCGCCGACGGGAACTCGTGGATGGTGGTGGCGACGACTTTCCCCCGGCCGAACTTCCCGACGACTAGGACCGGCCTGCCCCTCTCGTCGCCGAGGACCGTCTCAAACCCTTCGCCGGGGATGAGGTAGCCGTCACATTCGGCGGACTTCGCGGCGAAGAGGCGCGAGGAGGGATGTTCGGACGCCGGAACGAGCCTCCTGCTTTCGTATTCGCCGACGTATCTGAGGGGGATGGGAAGCCAGCTGTAGTCGTGCTCGGAGACCAGGGGGCCGAAGACGGTGACGATGCCGCCCTTCTCCAGAAAATCCGCGATCCTGGATTTGGCGGTCCGGAGGGCAGGAAGGGCCCTCGAGTACTGGGGGTTTGCAAATCCCGTGGGTATGACTAAAACCCTGAACCGGGGGAGGAAGGGGCTTCCCAGGACTTCGGGCTTTACGAACTGGTGCTCCCTCCCCGCATCCTCCAGGAGCTTATCGAAGAGGAAGGTCTTCTCGCCGATGATCGCAATATCTGGCATGCTAGAGGGGCTTATTTCGCGGGGTCGTCTAAAGCTTTTATCCCCCCCTACGACTTCTCCGACTCCTGCCCGTCCCCCTCTCCCCCGAAGGCATACTTTGTTCTATTTATTCAGAATCGCTTCCAATAGATTTATTACTATATATGACTATAATCCCGTCTAGAGGAATACAATTATGGAACAGGAACTCATGAGGATTGGGGTCTCTCTTCCGGAGTCGCTTCTGACCAGGTTCGACGGGATCATCGAGCAGAGAGGTTACTCCTCTCGGTCCGAGGGGATCAGGGACGCCATAAGAAACTACATAGTCCATTACGAGTGGATGAGCGACGTCAAGGGCGACCGGGTCGGGGTGATCACCATGGTCTACTCCCACCACCAGCGAGGGCTCGTCGACGCCCTGACGAACATCCAGCACGAGTTCGTCGACATCATCCAGTCGACCCTCCACGTCCATCTCGACCATGACAACTGCCTGGAGATCGTCACCCTCCGCGGCGAGGGGCAGGATGTCCGGAAGGCGGCCGAGAAGATGATGGCCCTCAAGGGCGTAAAGCACGTTAAGCTGACGACCACCTCCCTCGGCGCCGAGCTCTGAGCCGCCCCGGAGATCGCCGCCCAAAGAGATATCGGGCGGGATGTATCTTGACCGCTGGGAGATCTGGGATCGATGGATCCGTATCGCCGGAGCGGCGGCGGATCGAAGGAAGGGCGACTTGCGCATGAAGGTCTCGGAGGCCCTTTCCGGGATCCGCGTCCTCGACCTCTTCGGCGAGGCGCGGATAGCGACTCAGCCCAAGGTCCCCGTTCCCGTTTACGGCGAACGGATCGTCGATGGGCTTCGGATATGGGACCCCCACCGGAGCAAGCTCGCCGCCCTCCTCACCAAGAGCCTTTTGGCGGGCGGCCTCGCCGGCCTCGTCGGGGTGCTGAACCTCTCCCCAGGATCTTCGGTGCTGTATTTGGGCGCCGCCACCGGGACGACGGCAAGCCACGTCAGCGACCTCGTTCCTGACGGCCTCGTCTATGCCGTAGAGCTCTCGCCGAGGGCGATCCGGGACCTTCTGGGGCTCTGCCAGGCCCGCGACAACATAGTGCCCATATTCGAGGACGCATTCCACCCCGAGAGGTACGCCTCGTTCCTTGAGCCCGTGGACCTGGTGTACCAGGACGTGGCCCAGAGAAACCAAGCGGAGATCGCAAACCTCAACGTCGCCCGCTACCTGAAGCCTGGGGGGACGCTCGTCCTGATGATCAAGGCGAGGTCCGTCGACGTGACGGCGGATCCGAAGGAGGTCGCTAAGGCGGAGGTCGAGGGGCTGGAGGGGGTCGATCTGATCTCCGTCACCGACCTCCGCCCCTATCACCAGGACCACTGGGCGGTGGTGGCGAGGAAAAGTTCGGCCGTCCTGAAGCAGTAACGCCTTCGGTATCGGGTCTCCCCCGTCTTCGTCCCCGGGTCGTTCTCCTCTACCTCGGGAGTCGGGGAGGGATCGATTCCGGCACCTCATCCCGAAGGTTGCCGGTCCCCCTCTCCTCGGCGGCGCCTCGGGCTCATTCGGGAGGGATTTCAGCTCAGAAGCTCTCGGATCTCGTTTCCGATGATGTTCGGTAGCAGCCTCACGTATCCGACGACCGGGATCCTGAAGCGAGCGACTCCGATGACCCAGTCTTCATGGACCGGCATCAGGTAGTTAATCCCGAAGATGACGTAGGTCTCGCCGCCCCTCCTCACGAAGACGTAGCCGAACTCATGGTCTAGGTAGGTACCGTTCCCCACCTCCTCGATCATCCCCTTCGCCATCTGGTCTTTGAAGTAGCTCTCCTTAACTACGCCGAGGAGCTGGCCCGCGTTCTGGTCGATCTCGGAGTTGTTGTCCCCCTTGGTGATGTAGCCGGCGAAGGGGGCGGCTGGCCCCCCATCCCACATCGGCTCGCCCTCGTCGACCCATCGCATCGCCCGATGTATCACGGGAGTGGCCTTGTCGGGGGGGTAGGGCCGCCGGAGGAGGACGTGAGCCGCCTGGTCGGCGAGGGTCATCTTCTCCTTCCCGTAGGGCCTGTAGAGGATGACGTTTCCGGGGTTGTTGAAGGAGGTGTAGTTCTCAGCCTTTCCTTCCTCCCAGGTGACTACGTCGGTCCTGGAGGCCCCCTGGATGACTATGATGTCCCCAACCTTCATGTTGGGGTACATGCTCCCCGACTCCACCGCCACCATGGGGGTCCAGACCCCCAGGGTCACCTGAGATAATATCGAGATGGCGCCCACCACCACGGCGACGAATATCAGATCCCGGATAAATCCCTGGATCTGCCCCTCTCCCTTGAGCCACTCTAGAAGTTTCATCGGGCAGCCATATCGGAGCCCTACCGATATAACCGTTTTCGGTCGTATCTCCACTCGGGACGGAGAGGACCCTTTATCTAAGGGCTCTGGAGATATGGACCTCTGATGCGGGAGATCGTTCAGCGGTTCGCCGAGGAGGGGTACATGATAGATCCGGAGGCTCTGGAGCTGATCGCCTCCTATCCCGGCCCCATAGACGAGCTGGTGGAGGGGGTGATCCGGGGGCTGGGGCCCATCACCCTGGTGGTGGGGGCCCCCGACGTCCAGCGTTGCTCCTGCTGGATCAATCTCGTCGGCGCCGATGGCCTCGGCCAGAGGTCTCCGACGCCCTCAGACCGATCCGGATCGGATCGTCAGGGTTCGCCGGACTTGCCAAAAGCCGTCCCCGCCTCCGCCCTGCTGGGCCATCCAATCCATCCCGAGGATGCGATCCCGTCGGCCTCGGCTGGAGCGGTGCCTGCCGAAGTCGGTGGCGTTTTTTCTTATCCCCCTTCAGAGCTATACCGCCCCAAAGCAGCATCTAATCCGGAGGTCTCCTCTCAAGGGGCCCCCCCTCCCGAGGCGGGGCTCTCCCCTGTCCCCTTGGAAGAAGGGGCGGGGTCACCGAGCTCTCCCAGGCCTAAGATGGGGGGCGGATCTTCGAGGCTTGAGGATGTCATCGGTCCCGGCCTCGGCTTCGGCCCCGGCTCCTCAGCTCCTGAGGATCTCCACCTTCTCGTCCCTCCAGCTACTCTGGCGTCTCCGGCTCCCTCCAACCTCGAAGCCCTGAGGGACATCACCGGGAGGTCCACCTGCGTCGGGGAGTACCAGGACTTCGTCCGGTACTTCCGGGACCGGTACTCTCGGATCCGGGAGATTCTGGCGGGGAGGCTGAACGCGAGGCCGATCGATAGCCTGAGGCGGGGCGACCTGGCGGGGAGGGAGATCTCCGTCATCGGGATGGTGATGGAGGTGAGGACGAGCGCCAAGGGGAACAGGGTGGTGGAGCTGGAGGACCCGACGGGGATGGTGACGGCGATATTCCAGAAGGGGGTCCCCGGCTCCGAGGAGGTGGAGAGCCTCGTCCCCGACGAGGTGGTGGGGGTCACCGGTACGACCGACGGGAAGGGGCGGTTCTTCGCCAAGGCCCTCCTCCGGCCGGACCTCGAGGCCCGATCCGCCGTCGCCTGTGGGGAGGGGGGCGCCCTCCTCCTCTCGGACGTCCACGTCGGATCGACCTACTTCATGGAGGATGCCTGGGATCGGTTCATCGGCTGGATCTGCGGGGAGATGGACGACCCCCTGGGGATCGCATCGACGGTTAGATACGCCGTCATCGCCGGGGACCTCGTCGACGGGATCGGGATCTACCCCGGCCAGGAAGGGGACCTGGCCATAAAGGACGTCTGGGAGCAGTACGAGCGGGCGGCGGAGCTCGTATCCGAGATCCCCGACCGGATCCAGATCGTCATATCTCCGGGAAACCACGACGTCGTGAGGCAGGCGGAGCCCCAGCCCGCCCTCCCCGAGGGCCTCCGGCCCCTCTTCAGGGGGAACGTCACCTTCGTCGGAAACCCGGCGGCCTTCAGGCTGGGGGGCGTCGACTGGCTCGTCTACCACGGCCGGTCGATAGACGACCTGGTCCTGAAGATCCCGGGCCTCTCTTACGCCGAGCCGGAGAAGGCGATGGTGGAGATGCTGAAGAGAAGACACCTCTCCCCCATATACGGCAACCGGGTCTCGATAGCCCCGGAGGAGGAGGACCTCCTGGTCATAAGAAGGCCGCCGGGGATCCTCCACTCCGGCCATGTCCACACCGTCGGGATGGCCCGCTACAAGGGGGTGACGGCGATAAATAGTGGCACCTGGCAGTCCCAGACTGACTTCCAGAAGAAGATGAACATCCAGCCCACCCCTGCCATCGTCCCCTACCTCGACTTATCGACGATGCGGGCGAGGAGGCTGATATTCGCCTGATCGCCTCGGGACGGCCTCCTCAGGTGGGCTCAGTGGCCGGATTGGATCCAGCGAAAACGCCCTTCGAGGCAGCGCCATCCCCTCAGCCCGTCCAGCTCTGGCCCTTCAGGCCTGGCGTTCGGCCTCACCTTTGGCAGATGAATTTTAAGTCGGAAGCTGTCGATCTGGAGATATGATGCGGGTGATGCAGATATTTTTATATATCATCCGGATCCAGTGATCTCATGATCGGCCTAGCGGGGGAAGTTTCGCCATGAGGGAGATCTTCCAGGACGCTCTGAAGGAGGTGGTCCAGTCGGTCCTTCCCATCAGCCTCGTCGTCCTCTTGATCCAGATCTTCCTCGTCGGCTCACCGCCGGAGAAGATCGCCATGTTCCTTCTGAGCGCTTTCATGGTGGGGCTCGGATTCACCTTCTTCCTGATGGGGGTGAAGGTCGGTATGCTCCCGATGGGGGAGGCGATTGGGGGCGAGCTTGCGAAACACGGATCGATCCTCTTCCTCGTCCTCACAACTTTTGCCATATCCTTCCTGGCGACGGTGGCCGAGCCGGACGTCAGGGTCCTGACGAGCACGATAACCTCGGTATCCGACGACGTGATCTCCAGGTCCGCCCTCCTCTTCTCCATCGCCTTCGGCGTCGGGATCTTCGTCGTCCTCTCGATGCTCCGGATCGTCTACGGCATCTCGATAAAGTACCTCTACGCCGGTAGCTACCTGTTGATCATCGCCCTCTCCCTCTTTACTCCTCCCGATTATCTCGCCATATCCTTCGACTCCGGGGGGGTGACCACCGGCCCAATGACCGTCCCCCTGATCCTCGCCCTCGGCACCGGCGTAGCCTCGGTGATGGCGGGGAGGTCTGCCTTATCGGACGGCTTCGGCCTCATCGGCTTCGCCTCCATAGGTCCCATCCTGGGCGTGATGCTTCTGGGGGTGCTCCTGGTTTGATCGCCGAGGCGTTGGAGGCTCTGATGGAGTCGACTCTGGACGTTTTCAAGGCGATAATCCCTCTAGTCCTCTTCTTTTTGGTCTTCCAGGTCTTTCATCTCCGTTATCCGAGGAGGCATGTGATGAGGCTCCTCTTCGGCATCGCTCTCACCGCCGTCGGGATGATCCTCTTCCTCGCGGGGGTCTTCCTGGGCTTCCTCCCCACCGGCCAGGAGATGGGCCGATTCTTCGGAGGCTATGAAGAGGGGTGGGTGCTCCTGGCCGTCGGGGTCCTTCTGGGATTTCTCGCCACCTACGCGGAGCCGGCGGTCCGGGTCCTCTGCTACCAGGTGGAGAAGGCGTCGTCGGGGTACATCAAGTCCAGTCTGATGCTCTATACCCTATCCCTGGGGGTGGCGGTTCTGGTGGGGATCGGGATGGCGAGGATCCATTACGGCATACCCATTCTCCACATAATAATCCCTGGCTACATCCTCGCCATCATCCTTTTATTCGCGAGCGACAGGGACTTTGTAGGAATATCCTTCGATGCGGGCGGGGTGGCGACGGGGCCTATGGCCGTCACGTTCCTGATGTCCGTGGCCGTCGGAGCGGCGTCGGTGATGGAGGGGAGCGATCCCCTGGTCGACGGCTTCGGCCTGATCGCCCTGATCGCCCTCGCCCCCATCATCTTTGTATTGTCTTTAGGCGTAATCATTCGGATGAGGAGGGGTGATGAAGGATGAAGTGCGAGACTGATCTCTCCCTCATCGTCACCATAGTCAAGAAGGGTTGGGGCGATGAGGTCCTCTGCGCCTCGATGGAGGCAGGCGCTGAGGGGGGGACGATCCTCTTCGGGAGGGGCGTTGGAGTTCGAGAGCATAAGAAGCTCTTGAACATCATGATCGAGCCGGAGAAGGAGGTGGTCCTGACCGTAGTCTCCACCTGTGAGGCGGACCGGGTCCTCGAGGCGGTGGTGGAGGCGGGAAAGCTCGAGGAGCCGGGTAAGGGGATAGCGTTTGAGCTGAGGATCGATAAGCTCCTCGGCAGGGCCCATAAAGCCGGAGTTGGAGGCATCGCCGAAGGCGATAAAGGGGAGCTCGGGGAGAAGGATCCGCCCCCGGAGGATGGTTAGAGAATGTCTAGGAGCCGTTCCCCTCCCCCGCCGAGAGGTTCCTCGCCTCCATGAACTTCACCATCCTGTAGAGGGTGGCGTTGGTGGGGGTGGGGACGCCGACCTCTTCGCCGAGGCGGACGACGGCACCGCTGAGGGCCTCGATCTCCGTCGATTTTTTCGCCCGGATGTCCTGGAGGGTCGATGACACGTGCCTCGCCGTCGGCGGCAGCAGCCTCTCGTAGAAGACGGCCCTGTACTCATCAGGCGTCGACCAGTGGGTCCGGTATCCCGCCGCCTTCATCACTGCGAAGATCTCTCCGATGAGGGCCTCCATGATCTCCCGGGAGGCGGAGACCTCGGCCAGGTCGCCGTAGGGGACGCCGAAGATCGCCCCCAGGGGGTTCAGGGCGCAGTTGTAGAGCATCTTCGCCCAGAGGTCCTTTCCCACCTCCGGGACGACCTCGGCGGGGATCCCGCCCGTTGTGATCGCCTCCCCGAGAGGCGCCATCGGCGCGAGGTCCGAGCCAAAGAGGCTCCCGAGGTGGATCGAGTCGGCGTGGACGGTCACCTCGACGACGTTATTTTCGGGCCTTGAAAAGCCGGTGATCACCCGGGCGCTGTAGATCTGATCCTTCGGGAAATGCTCAGCGAAGATCTCGGCGTTCCCCCAGCCGTTCTGGAAGAGGACGATCTTGCCACCGTCGCCGAGGATCTTCCGGTGGCGGGAGAGGTCTGCGGCGGCGGCCGGGGAGCCGTGGGACTTGGTGCAGACGAGGACGTAGTCGCAGTCGTAGTCGGATTCGAGGCCTTCTCCCAGGCCGGGGGCGGGCTCTGGCTTTGATCCCTCACGGCCTCCGAGAAGGTCGTCGAGGGAGGCGTGCGCTCCGAACTCGCTCGGCCTCAGCAGGACCGAGCCGAAGATCCCGGTCCTCTCCAGGCCGCCTCTTCTCAGCGCAGAGACCGTCCCCTCTCGCGCGATTATATCGACCTTCGCACCGGATAAAATCAGGCAGCTTGCAATCCCCAGCCCGACGGCGCCGCCTCCGTATATCAGAGCCCTCATTCTTTCGACCTCCTGGGGGCTTTCACGCCTCAACCTACTTCACCCCTTCCCCCGCCAGGCCCTCCACCCGGCCCGCCAGGCCGGAGGAGAGAGAACGAACCGGGCCAGAGGCGGGACGATCTTGATCGGCGCGATCCTCAGAACCCCCTCAGCGGACCCCGCGAGCCTCTCCTCGGAGAAGGACGGGGCGACCTGCGACCTGAGGGGGGTGACGGCCTCGAGGGGCATCAGAACCGCCATCATGAGGCCGAAGGCCTCCGCGGTATCGGCGGGGTCGGAGAGGCCGACGGAGAGGTCGATTCGGAGGGACTGGACCTGAACTGCCCCAAAGAGGCCCCTCAGCAGATCCCCGAGGCTTCTGAGAAATCCCCGGGTTCGGAGGAGTTCGAGGGCGATCCTCGGGGAGCTTCGACCCCTTCTCTCCCCTTCATCCTCTCTTTCTCCTTCCTCTTCTTTGCCCTCCTCCTCTTCTGCCGGGGGGGCTTTCTTTCCCCATGCCTTCGAAGGCTCCCGCTCGCCGCCGCGGAAGAGGTCTCTCTGGAGGCGGCCGAAGAGCCATCCGATCCTCAACCTCGTCTCGGGGCGGTCACCGCCTCTCGCGACCCTCCCCTCCAGGTCGACGGGGATCAGGAGGAGAAGGGCCAGCAGAACGAAAAGAAGGAGCAGGAGCTGGAGGATCAGGGCCGCGGGGCCCAGGATGGCGGGGTGGGTCATGGTGGAGCGTCCCCCTCCTCGACTCTACTCGACCTTGATCTCCTTTCCCTTCCCCTTCTCCCCTCCGCTCTTCTCCTCGGCCTCCTTCGCCTTCCTCTCCTCCCTCTCATCGATCTCCTTCTTTATCAGCGAGGGGATCTTATCCGCCAGCTGCTCGATGAGGGAGCCCGGCCTCTTCTCGACGGGCTCGACCCGTACCGACTCCTCCTCGATGATGATCACGGCGACGGGCTTCATCCCCAAGCCCCCGCCGGCGCCGCCGCTGGCCCCCTCGTCCCCCTTCCCCGCGCCCGCCCCAGCCCCGAAGGCGGCGCCGACGCTCAAGAGGGGTATCACGGTCTTCTCGCCGGAGGTGATCGGCTCGCCGATGACAGTCTTGCTGGCTAGGAGCCTCTCCATCTCGCCGATGGTGGCCTTCAAAAGCTCTTCGACTTCGCTCATATCTGATCATCAGATGGTTCTATCCTCTAACCGTTAAAAACTTTCTCCAGGAATGGCGCAAGAAGGATGGGGGTGCCTTTGTCATCTTCGGGCCACCATCATCGGAATCTAGCCAGATGGCCTCATCGCGGCTCTGGGCCGTCCCGCGCCAGCTCTAACGTTGGATAATGTCGAGCCAGTAGCTTAATGGTCTGACCGGTTTCGGAGATATCCTTGGAACCTATTATTTTTAGGGAATATTATTTGGATCCCTAAAGAATAACCCCCCGCCACCGGTCGGGATCCGAAGCCTTCTCTTCTGGAGCCGATCGGGATCAAAGAGGACGAGGTGGACGTATTTGGTGACCTGTGTGCGATATTGTTCCACAGCTCGAGATAAGTTCGAGGGCTACCTGGACCAGATGGGGATAGACCTTGAGGGGAGGATCCTGGACGTGGCCTGCGGGCCGGTATCCCTGGCCTGCCTATACGACGACGTCTGCGGCCACGACAACTCCCCCGCCTTCGTAGAGCATCTCGTCGAACGGGGGATACCAGCACGGCTCGCCGACATAACCGAGCTCGATTATCCGTCGGAGAGCTTCTCTTACGTCGTCTCCTTAAACCCGCCGATGAAGCCCTTCCGCAGTCGGGGCGACATCCGGGCGGGGGTGAGGAGGTTTGTGGAGGAGATGCTCCGGATAGCAAGGGAGAGGGTGATCATCAGAAGCGGCCCCATGATGGAGTTGCTGCCGCCAGAATGGGACCACCTGGTGGAGCGGCGGGGGAAAAACTACGTAGTTTACCGAGCCGGTGGCAGCGGATCGGGCCCTCTTTCTCCGCTCTCCGAGCCGCCGAACCTCGCGAGCGGATGCAGATCTTGAACCAGGATTCGCGTTTTTCCTTGAAGTTTGAGCCACCCCCAAAAAAGGCGACTGGCGCCGTCCCGTCGGCTCATTAGGCCCCGTCCCCGAAAACCTACGGCCGTTAGGGCATATTACTTGTTCACCTAAAGGGGGATGTAAGCGCGTGAGCCGGAGAATGGGATAATGGGCCAAACCCCCCGATGTTTATAGAACCCATCAAGGGTGACCTCCTTACGCCGATATCATCGGGGCGGCCATGAAACACGACTCCATCTTAAACGCCATTCCGCACAACCGTCTCCGGTTCTCTTCATTTTTATTATTTACACTTCAGTTTATAACCTCACTTATCCCTCTTTAAATTTTCGCCATTAATGAGCGTCCTACTCCGTCCCGTCGGATTTTTAGGTGCTGCCTCTATAACCTATCTCCTTTAGGGAATATTACTTGTTCACCTAAAGAGGTATGTAAGCGCGTGAGCCGGAGAATAAGTTGATAGAGCTGAACTCACCCGATGTTCATGGAACTGCTCAAAGGCGACCTCCTTTCGCAGATATCATCGGGACTGCCATGCATCACAACTCCATCTTGAAAGCAATATCCGCACGACCATCTCCGGCTCAGCTCCTTTTTATTCGCCTCTGATTTAGTCGACGCCTTGTCGAGATAATTCGGATTTAGCTTCGGAGTCGAACTCTCTTCGGGATACCAATTTCTCCACCTAACTTGCATCTATCAGCCATTGTTCGGATAATCCGAATCATGCGAAATCATCCGATCCGGTTGAGATCTTCGACCGGATCGGCCTGATCGATTACAGAGGAAAAATAATGGCAGAGAAAAGGTTGGACGAGATGGAGCGGGGTGAGAAGGGGAAGGTGATCGAGATATCATCATGCGGCTCCCTCCGCTCGAGGATCATGGATATGGGGGTCGTGAGGGGCGCAGAGATCGAGATGGTTAGACGCGCCCCCCTCGGCGATCCCCTGGAGTTCCTTCTGAAGGGCTACAAGCTCACCCTGAGGAAGGTGGAGGCTGCCAACGTCCTTCTGGAGGTGGACCGGCATGAATAGCTGCGGTTCGATCTCCGGCGGAGGGCTGCCTCTGGCTTTCCTCTCGGAGGGCGAAGAGGGCGCTATCCTGGAGGTGAGGGGTGGAAAGGGGCTCGTTCAGCGCCTCTCCGATATGGGCTTCACTCCCTCAACGAAGGTAAAAGTTATCAGGTCCCATCCGCCAGGCCCGATGCTCGTTCAGTTCCGCGATTCGAGGATTGCCCTGGGAAGGGGGATCACCATGAAGATATTTGTCAGCAGAGAGGAAGGTCGATGACAGGATGTTGTCATAAGCTACCGTCGTTTCGTCGACATAAAGACATTGATCAGCAGAGCGGAGGGTCGATGAAGACGGTGGCCATCATCGGCAACCCCAATGTCGGCAAGACAGAGCTCTTCAACCAGCTCACCGGCATGAAGCAGCATGTCGGAAACTGGCCCGGGGTCACTGTGGAGAAAAAAACTGGAATGTTTACGTACAAAGGCGAGGAGATCGAGGTCGTCGACCTACCGGGGACCTACAGCCTTGCCACCCAGGCAAAAGACGAGCTGATATCCCGAAACTACATCCTGGAGGAGAGGCCGGACGTGGTGGTGGACATCGCGGACGCCACCAGCCTCGAGAGGAACCTCTACCTCACCCTTCTTCTGCTGGAGCTGGAGACGAACCTGGTGGTGGCCTTGAATCGGTGGGATATGGCTCAGGAGAGGTCAATCGGCATCGAAGCTGAGAAGCTCTCCGAACTTCTGGGGGTGCCCGTCGTCCCCACCGTCGCCACTACGGGCGAGGGCGTGGAGAAGTTGAAAGAGATGGTTTTGGATGCAGCGAAGTCCGGAGGGGGGAAGAGGAAGATGGTGGTCGGATACGGTGAGGATGCAGAGGCCGCCATAGCCGAGGTTGAGGACGCCGTCCGCATGGATGCGGAGCTATCGAGCAGATACCCTCCCCGATGGCTGGCCATAAAGGTGCTGGAGAAAGATGATCAAGTTATGAGGCTGATAGAGGCGAGCCCTCATCGGAGAAAGATCGCAGCGGCGGTGGAATGATCATGCCAGAATTTTCCGGAGATGATGCCGCGGCCATCCTCGCTGAAAGGCGATATCATGCCATCGCGGGTATTTTGGAGACTGTCGTCACCAAGGGCGAGGGCAAATGGACTTATACAGACATCTTAGACCACGTATTCCTTCATCGGTGGCTTGGGATTCCCATCTTTCTGGCCCTTTTATGGGGCGTCTTCCAGTTCACCTTTGCCCTCTCGGAGCCCTTTATGGTCATGATAGAGCTTATATTCGGATGGCTTGGGGGCCTCGCAGAAGATGGTATCTCCAATCCCCATCTCGCCTCTTTCGTGGCTGGAGGGATCTTTGGCGGCCTCGGCTCCGTTCTGGTCTTCGTGCCGCCGATATTCATGCTCTTCCTCGCCCTCTCCATCCTGGAGGATAGCGGCTACCTCTCCCGGGCGGCCTTCGTGATGGACCGTCTGATGTACAAGCTGGGCCTTCACGGTCGCTCTTTCATACCCATGATGATGGGCTTCGGATGTACCATTCCGGCGATAATGGCCACACGGAGCATAGATGGTGAGAAGGACAGGATGATCACCATCCTGGTCAGTCCCCTTATCAGCTGCGGTGCAAGGCTTCCGGTCTACGTCCTCATAGCTGGCGCTTTATTCGGCGCAAGTTATGCGGGTACGGTGATATTCTCCATATACCTCCTGGGGATCGCCCTAGCGATAGCCATGGCCCTGATATTCCGGAGGACCCTCTTCAAGGGAGAGCCATCGCCTTTCGTTCTGGAGCTGCCGGCTTATTCGATGCCCACGGCGAGGACGGTGATCCTGCACATGTGGGATCGGAGCAAGTGGTTTTTGGTGAGGGCGGGCACCATAATCTTCGGCACGGTGCTCGTCGTGTGGTTCCTATCAGCCCATCCCTGGGAGGCGACTTCTGGCGGAGAGCTGATCGAGAACTCGTACATCGCTTCCTTAGGCCACTTCTTGGAGCCGGTCTTCAGACCCTTTGGCTGGGACTGGATGGCTGCGGTTGCCCTCCTCTTCGGTTTTCTGGCCAAAGAGGTGGTGGTGGGAACCTACGGCATATTGCTCGGTGTAGATGAGGCGTCCCTGGGAGAATCCCTCGTCAGCCTGGGGTTGTTCACTCCCCTCACTGGGTTTGCCTTCATGGTCTTTGTGCTGATCTACGTTCCATGCGTGGCCACCATCGGCATCGTCGCCAAGGAAACGAATTCGTATCGGTGGGCTGGCTTCGTGGTGGCCTATCTGGTGGCCTTGGCCTTTATCGTCTCCGGCCTGATCATAGGTGTGGGCAGGTTGCTCGGGTTTTCGTGAGGTTAGATTATGACGGATTTCAGCATCAAAACTGGCAAAATGATTGCGATATACGCCTCGGCGCTGGGGGTAATCTCTCTCGCGGTCGGCCTGGTGGAGATCCTCGGCGGATGGGGTGAGTCGATTCCAGGCGACCTCTTCGGCGGCTTTGTCCTGGCGGTCATGGCGGTGACCTATCTCGGCGGGGTGAAAAGGGCATCTCATGGGAGGCACGAGGGCCTCTCTTTCATCATTGGGGGCCTTTTCCTCACCGGGGTCTTCGGCGTCCTATATCTTCTGATGATGGGTGCCGACGGCCTGATGTATCTCCTCGGAGAGGCGGAGGCTCTTCCAAAGCTCGCTGATGCGAGGCCGGCGATATGGATATTCATCCTCTCGCTGCCTTTGGCTTATAGGGTGAGGTCTCTGACGACGAGGATGACCTGGTGAGCAAAATAGGAGAGTGGGGACCGGTGGTGAAGCATCTCGACCACCATGGTATGGTGGTCGATGATGGTATGGGGATCGATCTGGGAGGAGGACCTCTGCGGTCAGAGGCGATCTCCACCCCACCCCATCTTTTGATTTCTATATTTCTTGCAGAGTTCAGTTAGCTCTGCCCCAGGGTAAAGTAGGCCTTTTTCTATCGATCTGTGATGGGATATACCAGCCTGGCGGCATCGGATCAGCAGAGCCCTCCCTCAGAGGACCGCATAATATCCGAATTTCTCGACCTGGTAACAGAAAAGATTATCTTTGAACTTGATCTGCTAGAAGGAACCAACGTAATGAAATTTGAGCGGGCATTTTGGCCTAGAAGTGAAGGCACCATTCAAATGTCCTCAACTACATCCAGGACGGAATTCTGAGCGCTGTCAACTACGGGGAGATCTTCTCCGCCACCGAACGCATAAAAGATGGTGGTCAGTTCCATCGTAGAGGTGATAAGATTTCTGCCCGTCATATATATGAGCGCCCGAATTAAAATAAGCTGGAGAAACGAGTTGGAGGGAGAGAATGGCGCTTGGACCCGATTCGGAGCAAGCGCCTCTCTTATACCATCGTGATTTCGTGGATGTATATTCAATTACAGCGGCTGTTCCTTGAGTTTGTAGGTCCAGGAATCGCCCCAGGCGACGTCCCGACAGGTGCAGCCGAAGATCTCCTCCTCGCCCCAAAGCTTATCATCGTCATCCATGTGGCCGTAGCCGCCCGTGCAGCAGGAGAGCCAGTCTTCTCCCGGGCCGTCTTCTGGGCAGCAGGTCGAGACTCCCATCTTCTTGCTGATCTTGAAGGTGCCCGCGTAGTTCTCGTCGATCTCCACGAGAGGTTTCTTCCAGCCGTGGTCTTCGTCGCCCGCTATAAGCTCGCCGACGTGTACAGAGCCCTCGGTCACCTCTTCCTCGATCTTCATGCTGGTGCTGCTGAAACCATACTGTATGTTTTCGAGGCAGGCGCTTGCGTCCTTGACAAAGGCCGATGCGGTCTCTTTGCCCTTGGAGAGCGAATCCTTCGACGTTGTGTTCCTGGTGGCGGTGCTGGGCGAATTGCCGGACTGCAGCTCATGTCTGCAGGAAATCCGGCGCGTGCTACGTCCAGAAGGGATGCTGTCCATCACTGAGATGAAGCTCGGGGACCCTGACTTCATCCCCATGGCGGAGCTGCTGGAGTCGGTCCAGGCCGTCGGCTTCAGTCGCCTTGCACAATATGTAACCCGCTTCAGCTATACGGTTAATTTTTATAAACGAGGTTGATCGCGCTAACGAGTTTAGCCCGACATGAAATGCTCTTCAAGCAATCTAAAAAATGCGCGACTGCACTCTGCTTGACAGGCATTCTTTTATCATCGTCCGGAGAGATAGAGTAGACCGCAATAATGCGATAGATGCAAGAATCGAAAAAATACGCGGTGGAACTCGTGCTGATCAAAGACGCCTCAATCCTGAAGGACGGATGTTTTCTCCGAGACGTGAACATCACCATCGAGGGGAGCCGGGTCACGGGGATCGGTCCGGGGATCAAAGACATGTCAGGCGACGACGAGGTGATCGACGCCTCGGGGATGTTGGCGATCCCAGGCCTCATAAACGCTCACACCCATCTCGCCATGACCCTATTTCGAGGCTACGCTGACGATATGGAACTGATGCCTTGGCTAGAGGAGAGGATCTGGCCCCTGGAAGATAATCTAAACAGTGAAGACATCCGCTGGGGGACAAAGCTCGGCTGCCTCGAGATGATCAGGTCGGG
Source organism: Methanosarcinales archaeon Methan_01 (assembly GCA_001602645.1). Taxonomy (GTDB): domain Archaea; phylum Halobacteriota; class Methanosarcinia; order Methanotrichales; family Methanotrichaceae; genus Methanocrinis. The sequence goes on along the minus strand of LUYE01000033.1, from coordinate 28,267 downwards.
GACAACCTGCTACAACGACATGTACTACTTCATGGACGAGACGGCGAGGGCGACGAAGGAGATGGGGCTCAGGGCCTTCCTTTCAGCCGTTCTATTCGACATGAGGCCCGACCTCATCGACGATGTGGAGCCCTTCATAAGGAGGTGGAAGGGAGACAACCTGATCGTTCCCGCGGTGGGCCCCCACGCAGTCTATACCTGCTCTGAAGAGACCCTCTCCAAGGCGATGGACCTCGCAGAAAAGCACGGCGTGATGCTCCACACCCATCTCTCGGAGACGAGGTCGGAGGTGGAGAGCTTCGCCAAGAGCTCTGGCCAAAGCCCTGTTGAGTTCCTGGACTCTCTGGGATTTCTGAGCGACCGGGTGGTTGCGTCCCACTGCACTTGGCTCTCACCGAAGGATGTATCGATCATCGCTGAAAGAAGGGTGAACGTCGCCCACTGCTCAATAAGCAACCACAAGCTCGCTTCTGGGATCGCGCCCCTCGACCAGCTTCAGAGGGCGGGCGCCAACATCTGCCTGGGGACCGACGGAGCCTCATCGAACAACAGCCTCAACCTTTTCCAGGAGATGAAGACGACAGCCATCGCCCAGAAGTGCGCCCATTCTCGGCCCGACCTCTTCAAGGCTGAGGAGATCTGGAGGATGGCGACGGAGAACGCCTACGCTGCCTTCCGCCTCGATCTAGGGATTCGCCAGGGTGCTTTGGCAGACCTAGCCCTGATCGACCTCAGAAAGCCCTGGTTCTGTCCCCTCACCGAAGAGAACATCATCTCCCACCTCGTCTACAGCGCCCAGGGCGGCGTGGACACGACGATAGTCGACGGGAAGGTCCTGATGAGGGGTGGTGTCATCCCCGGCGAGGAGGCGATCCTTGATCGGGCGCAGCAGCAGTTCCAGGACCTGGTGGCCCGATAGATCGCCAGCGGTCTTCTGACCCTGGGCAGATTCAGCCTCTTTCCGGCGTCCTCCGAGGCGAACGATCGTCATCACGAGATCGTATCTCCAAGCCGGCTGTTTGAATTTTTACAGTCAAATGCGCGCGAAATTTCCATACCGGTCGAGATATTATATCCCCGCAAGATTGTCTTTTGCGGCGATGGGCCTTATTACCTTTGTCCGCTTGTAGTGCTGAAATATATTGCAATGTTCCTTGATGCCCTTGTCATCTTCGCCATTGGATTCACCGTCTTCCATAGTCCCATCAATACAGAGATTATTCGCGGTCTGTCGGTTGAAACAACTGCTCTGGCATCTGGCTTAAACAGAAACGGAAGGCATTTCGCAATGACCCTCGAAGCCTCGACAGCATCGCTGGTCATCGCCATCAATCCGATTTCTTTCGTAGTAGCTACCACCGTGTCTGTGAGGTGGCAGCAGCTCGCTGTTCGGCGGGCATACTCTCATCTTCGTCTGGGGTGGAAATCTACAGCAGTAATGCAGCAAAGCAGAACCTTATTGTTTTCCTCTACATAAAGGTCCTTTCTGCCAGGTTCGTTAACTCGATTCTGTTAGATCTATCTCTAGAATTCTAACTTATTTAGGGATAGCTCTTTTCATACCTAATCTAATTGCACTTCATGCGGCTGTTCTTATAATGAAACGCTGAAGAGACGGGCCCGAATGGGGGAGCGATCTGCACAGCGTTTTTTGAGCGGCTTGCGGTAAGTAGAGGTGGAAAAATGAAGATGATAACGAAAGTAAGCTTTGTTGCTATGATGGCGGGGCTCTTACTTTTGGGGATCTCTGCCATGGCCGAGGATGACGGCTTCACCGCCGACGACGCCAAGAATTTTTTGCAGATGATGATGGGATCGAGCTTTGGTGACGTGGAGATTGCAGGAGATGTGGTCACCTATTACAACCCCGACGGCACGGTTCGATGCCGGTGTGAATACGAGTTTGTGGGCAAGGAGGCCGTGACTTTTGGAGGTGAAGAGTTCGATTGGTACAAGTTCGAGCTTAAATCAGGGGACGTGGCCTGTTCTGAATACAAGTATCTGATCGCCACTGGGGTGCACTCGGAAGGCGACGAGGGGATGGTTCACTGGCACATGAGGTACGGGAACACCAGCTTCGATGACCTGATCAACAACCCAGGATATGTGATGTGGTACCCCACTTTGGCTGAAGGGGAAATCACCGCAGAGGAGTTGGCTGAAAGTTATGCTGAAGGCGCGCCGATGATGGGCGCCATGATGAAGGCGGCGCGAGAGTCTCTCATCACCCTCGACGCCTGGAACGGAACCTGGGCGAACCCCGGGATGATGCTCGACGATCCAGCCATGGACCTGGTCTACGAAGCCATGGCCGATGCCGCAAACTCGGAGGAGGTGCCGGAAAAGATCCAGATCTACGATGCCCAGGGCGAGCTGATAAGCTTGTCCGTGGAAGAGGCGGCAAAAGAAGCTCATGGAGATGACTGTCTCTGCGCGGCAGTGGCCGCCAGGGTCACCCAAGTGGCCATCTCGGAGCTATTCGGCGATGAGGTCCCGACCCAGGGGATGCTCAAAGTCACCTATCATCATCCGGGGAAGGGACAAAGAGAGTGTTTTGAGCATATCCTCACCCCGGAATGCGTCGATTATGTGCCTTCAGGCAGCCCAAAGAACCTATCCCTGGAGGAGCACTTCGTATACACATTTGTCCGAACTGACTCCGGCGCCATCTTTGATACGAGGGTGAAAGAGGGCGTCATTCCTGAGGAGTTCTTCGATCTGAGGTACAAGGTGGAGGGCTTCTCGAAGGGGTGGCATGACGATCAGCCCACCGAGGCCGAAGAAGAGGCTTTTATGCAGACGAAAGCCGAGGCGAGAAACAACATTTTGACCATGGAGGCAAGCCAGATCTTCGATGGGGCGGATGGGAACGTTGCAGAGGGGGCGGAATCTGCCGCCGCCTCAGCGTAATTTTTGGATTACTTCCAAAAAGCCTAACGTTCTTAGGGGTGATTATATGCTCACCTAATGATATACATGATCCGCATATCAGAGCCGCAAAATTGAGGGGACGTGAATCCACCAGATGAAATTCGCCGGGATGCTTTCCTCCAATAGCTCAACAACTCCCCCCATCTTCGGCTCAGTCCGAGATTGATAGACCTTTAAGGCCAAAATTTTGAACGCGATTTCGGATTTCACCACAACCCTAACATTGTTAGGGTTACCGATATATCCGCCTAAAGCCTCTGTTTGGGTGACCTAAATTCGTGACGGCAAGGGGTCGCTGGAGGAGTGAGGCCCTCAGGGCGATCCAGAAGATCATCCCAGATCGTTTTTAGGTCGCATTCAAGGATCAAGGATGACCACGAATGGCGTGATCTTATGATGAGCAAACTATCGAGAAAAGCAGAGGACTATCTGGAAGCGATCTTCGAAATATCGCAGGAGAAGGGGTACGCTAGAGTGCGAGATATATCACAAAAGCTTGATATTAGGCCTCCGAGCGTTGTCGAGATGGTTAAGAAGCTGGACGAACTGGGCTACGTCGTCCATAAGAAGCAGGAAGGGGTGTTCTTGACCCCCAAGGGCGAGGAGATCGGGAGGGTGATTAAAGATCGACACGACACGATAAAGGCGTTTTTGATGCTCATCAATGTTCCCGAGCCGATCGCGGATAAAGATGCGTGCATCATGGAGCACAAGCTGGACACGAAGACCGTAGAACAGATCAAAAATCTGGTTAAATTTATCCAGCTCAGCTCTGATCGACCGCCTTGGCTGGACCATTTCGACGTCTTCTGCAGGACCGGAGAGCACTTCTGCGGCATCTCCGATGAATGCAGGTCCCGCCGAAAACGTGCTGAGGCCGCCATAAACGGATATATAATCGAGAATATGGACACGCCCCGCGGGCAGAGGAGCGCCAGAGACGTTACGCCTGTTTCTTGACTGGCGCTAATTTTATCCTTTGCAACGGGCTGGATTCTTATATAACCTGTCGTCCCATTCAGCCCTCCTGGTTACATAAGAACAAGTTGTTAACCGCCTCGTCCACGAGCTTTACGGGCTGACCGAAGAGGAGATCGCCATCGTGGAGGAGGCTACGACCAAATCCGAGATGAACTCCGCCAGCCCCGGCGAGCCCTCCAGCTCCCCCGCCGCCACCTTCGATGCGATCTCCTCGAATTCCGGCCCAGCGTCCTCGGTCCTCTGGCGAAGGTGACTTGGATCTCAGTTCTAGAAATGCAAGCAGTTTGTTATTCCAGATCAGAGCACCACCGGGATCGAGCCTAATGGCTTCTTCGTGAGCATTAATTGCCAATCATCACTTCACCCATTTCGATTTCAGGGCCGTCACCAACCGTAATAAAATGCTCCGTCAAATCGTCGAAGGTCCCGAAGCTCCGCCTCACCCCTCTCGCGCTCGTTTCTCCAAATCCACGGTTAGCGATTCATCACCATAAAGGCGCCTGAGCTTCCTGCTACATGAACATCCATTCTTGAATTTTAATCTAACTGGTGCCGGATAGTCGAAGATCTGCACGGCGAAAAGATCATATATTTCATAAGCTCCTTAGTCTGCAATTACCAAAATTGAGGGGGGTATTTATGAGAAAAAATAGATCAGTTTGGATGGCGATCTCATTTGGCCTAATTTTTATGGCCTTGCCATCGAGTTTTGCCGAGCCGGAAGATAACGTGGGCGTCACCGTCGAATCTGACGTGGAGATCCTGGCCGAATCCCACGTCAGTACTGAGATGGATAGGCTCAGAAGCTCCGACGATAGAGTTCAGATGGCAGATCAGCATCTAGCCAAAGAGGGGTTTGAGCCGGCGAATGAGATGATCGATGATAACTTCTTCGGCATGAAGCAGACCTTTAACGGATCCGCGGCTGGAGAGTTGGTGGAGCAGACCTACGAGTTCTTCGTCCAGGAGTATTCAAACCCAGATTCGGATATGGCCGCCGCCGTTGGGCGGATGGCGATCAGGTCCTCCGACGGAAGCTATGCTACCCAGTACACCTTCATCCTCAAAGCTCCAAAGACGAACGTCTCCGCGATCGAGGAGTACTACGTCGCAGCGTCTCCCTCGGGGCTGGCGGTGGTGGAGGCTAACAGCTGGTGGACCTGTATGCTGGGCCAGCTCCCGCTGATCGGAGTGGAGTGCGGTCTGGGTCCGAACGTCTGCGCCCCGGCGGCGACGTCCATCGTCGGCTATCTGGGTTGTGTGGCGACCCACTGCGGCCCCAGCTTCTCGAAGTCGTCAGCCTGCTGCAACTGCGGCTGCAGCCGATGGTGCAGCTGGGCCTATGGATGCTGCCAAATGTGATCTCCGAGGATGACGGGTAGTATAAATGCAAACCTAATTTATACTACCAATATAATTAATTTTTCTGCAATCTGCCTCACCCAAAAATGGATCTCGGGGATACCATTATATGATCTACCCCATCTTATTTGAGTGCCCAGATGGGAGGGAGCGATCTTGAGTCCTGAAGAGTGGAGAATGGCATCATTAATTGTATCCATGGCGATGTTGTCTATGGCGATCATCGGTCCGCTGGGGATGGCAGAGATCGATGATGGCCCCCTCGGCCTCGGAGGGGCCGGAAGGGAGACGGTGAAGATCGGGGCGATATACAACCTGGAGGGGTCCCAGTCGACCCTGGATCTCCCGTCCTCCTTGGGGGCTAGGCTTGCGGTCGATGAGATCAACGCCCTCGGTGGGATCGACGGCCGGAGGGTCGAGCTTCTATTATGCGATGGAGAGAGCGATCCTGCTCGGGTTCGCCTATGTGCCGAAGAGCTTGCAGAGGAGAACGTCTCGGCATTTGTAGGCTTATCCGATACGGATATGGTCATGGCCGCAGCCCCAGTGGCCGCCGGAGCCGGGATCCCGTTTGTAACCTCGGGAGCCACCTCTCCGAGGCTAGCGGAGGAGCACGATGGGCTCTTCCTCGCCTGCTTCGGCGACGACGTCCAGGCGGCGGCCGGGGCCGAGCGCGCCTTTGAGATGGGCTTCTCAACCTGTGCCCTTCTGGTGGAGGGCGATATGGAGTTCGCCCGCCTCCTCGCCGGCTACTTCAGGGAGCGGTACCAGGACCTCGGGGGCGCTATCATCGTGGAGGCCTTAGTCAACGGCTCGGATCAGGCGGGCCTCGGCCGGGCGGTTGGGGAGGCGGGTCCGGATATGATATACCTGGCCGCGGGGCCGGATTCGGCTGGGGCCATCGTCGAGGCGATCCGCGGAGCCGGGATCGATGTCCCCGTATTCGGAGGCGACAGCCTCGACTCCCCCGAGCTGAGGCGGGCTGGGACGGGTTGGATCGTCTTCAGCGCCCACTCCCTCCTGGATGAGGCCTCCTCTCGGAGCGGGCCCTTCTTCAGAGCCTACCAGGCGAAGTACGGCCATCCCCCCGAGAACGCCTTTGCCGCCCTGGGCTACGATGCCGTAAAGCTCTTGGCGGAGGCGATCGACCGGGCGGGATCGGACGATCCGGTGGCGATCCGCGAGGCCCTCCAGGAGACCTCCGGCTTTGAGGGGGTGACGGGAGATATAAGCTACGAGGGCGGACGCCGCGTCCCCAAGAAGGGGGTGACGATGATATCGACCAACGATGGGGTCCTTGAGGATTCCGTGGTCGTCACCCCAGAGCTGCCGTTCTGAGGTTCCATCGGGCCGAGAACTCCGGCGACGGCCGCAAGAGATCCGATCTCGTGGTCCAGGGGCCGTCGCCACCGCTTTGCGCCCCTCCAATCCCGGATCTAAAGAGCATCCAGCGTTCTCTGGAGGCGGTCCTTGAGGACGACGGCGTTGTTCTGCTCTTCGTCTCGGGCGCTGTATATCAGAGTTACATCCCCTGATCGGGCCTCCTCCAGGAGGGGCTCCCAGGCAGCTCTATTCGCTTCCAGCTCCTCCTCATATCGCCTACGGAACTCCTCCCATCGGGAAGGGTCGTGGCCATACCATCGTCGCAGCCCGTCGGATGGGGCGGCTTCTTTGATCCAGCCGTCGACCTTGAGAGCCGCCTTGCCGACCCCCCTTGGCCAGAGGCGGTCGACGAGGAAGCGCCTCCCGTCCTCGGGTCCGGGCGGATCATAGGCGCGCTTTATCCGGATCATATATATCAAAAATAATTTCTTTTTACGTTATTAATACCTTCGCCGGCTTCATCTCCGACGTCCTCAACGGATTCCCGCCTGGGAGCCATCAGGGCCGTGGCGACCCCTCAACGGGTTGGGAGGAGGGGGGCGACGGGGAGCCGCCCGGAAAAGAGACGGGTCATCGCGTCTCCGAGATGTCGGGCTGGCCCCGGATCCTCTCCAGCGCCTCGACGGCGGCGGCCTGGACGGAGGGGGCCTCGTCGTAGAGGGCCTCGGTGAGTGCCTCCGCCGCCCGAGGATCGCCGATCCGGCAGAGGGAGATGGCGGCATTCCGCCGGACGGGCTCGTAAGGGTCTTTCAGGGCTCCGATGAGGGGAGCGACGGCCCGAGGGCCGCCGATCTTCCCGAGAGACCAGGCTGCCCTCGATCGGACGCTCCAGACCGGGTCCCCCAGGGCTTCGATGAGGGGTTCGGCGCCCCTCGGGTCCCCGATCCTGCCGAGGGCCTCCACCGCCCTCCACCTGACCCCCCTCCTCTCGTCCTTCAGGGCTCGGATCAGAGGATCGGTCGCCCTGGGATCCCCCAGGAGGCCCAGGGCGTAGGCTGCCCTCGATCTGACCAGCATCTCTTCGTCCTTCAGGGATTCTATGAGGGGATCGACGGCCCTGGGGTCGCCGATCTTCCCGAGAGACCAGGCTGCCCGCTCTCGAACCCTCCAGTCTTCGTCCTTCTGGGCGTCGATGAGGGGGTAGATGGCCCGAGGATCGCCGATCCTTCCGAGGGCGTAAGCCGCCGTGTGGCGGGTATCTGCATCGTCGCTCCTCAGAGCCCGCAGCAGGTCATCGATCCCCGGCATCGCCGGTCACCGCCAATAAGATCAGATCCGATCTCATCTCCTCACCCTCTTTGAGGGGACTGTCCCAGGCCACCAAATATGTATCGGTATCGCCACGCTGATTCTTCTTCCGCCTCTCCTGCAAGTCTCCCTTCGGCTAGCTCCAGGGGCCAGAGGAAAACTCAATTAAACTAAAATTATGAAATCAGAAAAAACCTTTTTTCTTAGGAGACTTATGCCGCCAAGTTCCCTCCATGGCCTCTGAATCGAGGGTGGTATCTCAGGCTTCCCTCACCTTTTGACGACCACGACCTTCTTGCCGCCCGTATCCGGATCTATTTTCCCCGTCTTTTTGCCCTTCTCAATCCATTCACCTCCTTGTTCGACGGGATCTAACTGTGGTTTCGGTTTCTGAGCCACGTCTAAATATCTTTATATCGACTCTATATAATCATCTCTTTACGTTACCAAAACTCGACCGTTGGAGACGAGCGGATGGCCCGGCTCGGAGGAGATATCGGGTTCTAAAAGAAAATTAGTGCCCAGACCCGGATTCGAACCGGGGACGTTCAGATCTTCAGTCTGACGCTCTCCCGGACTGAGCTACCTGGGCAGTTTCTGGTGGGCTCGATGCGATTCGAACGCATGATCCCCGCCATGTCAAGGCGATGTCATAACCAGCTAGACCACGAGCCCACGCGACGGAAGCCCCCTCTGAGCTTTTCGAAGATAAACCCTTCGGTCTGAGGCGAGGTCGAGGGGATTAGCGGATCCCGCAGCGTCCTGCCGCCGCTCTCATCCCCATCGTCGCACTTCTCCACCCCCTCCTCTATCATCATCCCCGTTCTCACCGCCAGGCTTTCTCCTCCCCTACCCCGGCCTCCTCTGCAACGATATTGATCACCGGACCTCCCGGTGGTATTCGTCCAGAGGCTTGATGGTGATCTCCCCTCCCTTGGCGATCTCGATCGCCTGGGCAGCGGCCCGGGCCGCCTGGACGGTGGTGATGTAGGGGACGTGGTAGTCGACGGCGTTCCGCCGGATCTGAAAGCCGTCCTTCACCGATTGCTTCGTCGTCGGGGTGTTGATGATGAGGCTCACATCCCCCCGCTTCATGTAGTCGAGGACGTTGGGGCTTCCGACGTAGATCTTCTCTACCTCCTTGACGGCGACCCCCATCTTCGTGAGGAACTCGGCCGTTCCCGCGGTGGCTATGATCGAGAGCCCCGAATCGGAGAGCTTCCTCGCCACCTCGGCGATGGCTCCCTTGTCCTCGTCCCTCACCGAGATGAATACTACTCCTTCCGTCGGGAGAGGGTTGTCGGCGGAGAGCTCTGCCTTGAAGAAGGCGAGGCCGGGGATGTAATCGATCCCCATCACCTCCCCCGTAGACCTCATCTCCGGCCCCAGAAGGGTGTCGGCGCCGGGGAGCTTCTCGAAGGGCAATAGGACCTCCTTCACCGAGACGTAAGAGATTGCTGGCTCCCGGGTGTATCCCAGCTCCGCCAGGCTCTTTCCCGCCATGACGCCAGCGGCGATCTTCGCCAGGGGCAGCCCCACCGTCTTCGAGACGAAGGGGATCGTCCTCGACGAGCGGGGGTTCGCCTCCAGGACGTAGACGATCCCGTCCTTGTAGGCCATCTGGATGTTGAGGATCCCCTTCACCTCCAGGGCGAGGGCGATCTTCTTGACGTACTCCCGGACGGTCTCCTGGACGGCCGGGGGGATCGTCTGGGGCGGAATGACGCAGGCGCTGTCCCCGGAGTGGATCCCCGCCTCCTCGATGTGCTCCATGATCGCCCCGATGAGGACGTCTTGGCCGTCGGAGACGGCGTCGACGTCGATCTCGACGGCGTTCTGGAGGAAGTCGTCTATGAGGATGGGATGCTCCGGGGAGACCCTCACCGCCTCCCTCATGTAGACCATGAGCTCCCGCTCGTCGTAGACGATCTCCATCGCTCTGCCACCCAAGACATAGCTCGGCCTCACCAGGACGGGGTATCCGATCCGCCGAGCCTCCGCCTTCGCCTCCTCGGGGCTGGTGGCGTACCCAGCCTCGGGCTGGGGGATCCCCATCTTCCGGAGGGCGAGGTTGAACCTCTCCCGGTCCTCGGCCATGTCGATCCTCTCGGGGCTCGTCCCCAGAATCTTCGTCGGGAGGCCCCTTCGAGCGATCTCCCTCTCCAGGGGGATGGCGAGGTTCATGGCAGTCTGGCCTCCGAACTGGACCATGACGCCAAAGTACCTCTCCTTCTCGATGATGTTCATGACGTCCTCGAGGGTCAACGGCTCGAAGAAGAGCTTGTCGGAGGTGTCGTAGTCGGTGGATACCGTCTCGGGGTTGTTGTTGGCTATGTGGGCCTCGATCCCCATCTCCCGGAGGGCCTGGACGGCGTGGACGGTGGAGTAGTCGAACTCGATCCCCTGGCCGATCCTGATGGGGCCGGAGCCGATGATCAGGACCTTCTTGTTGTCGGTGGGGGCTAGCTCGCACTCGTCCTCGTAGGAGGAGTAGTAGTAGGGGGTCTTTGCCGCGAACTCCGCGGCGCAGGTGTCGACCATCTTGAAGGTCGGGACGATCCCGCTCTCGATCCGGAGGTCGGCGATCTCCTCCCTCCTCTTTCCGAGGATCTTTCCCATCCTTTCGTCGGAGAACCCCATCCTCTTCGCTCTCCGGAGGATCGGGACCGAGAGGCCGACGGCGATCTCCCTCTCCATCTCGATGATGTTCTCGATCCTCGCGATGAAGTAGGGGTGGATCCCGGTCAGGTCCGAGATCTCCTCGACGGTGATCCCCCGCCGAAGGGCCTCATAGATGGCGAAGAGCCGCTCGTCGGTCGGCGTCGCCAATAGATGCCTCACCTCCTCGTCGGTCCAGGGCTCGTACTTGCCGGCATAGCCGAGGTCCTTATCGATCTCCAGGGACCGGACCGCCTTCATCAGGGCCTCCTCGTAGCTCCTCCCGATGGCCATCACCTCCCCCGTCGACTTCATGGAGGTGGTGAGGGTCTTGTCGGCTTTGACGAACTTGTCGAAGGGCCACCGGGGGATCTTCATGACGACGTAGTCGACCGTCGGCTCGAAGGAGGCGGGGGTCTCGCCGGTGACGTCGTTTCCGATCTCGTCGAGGGTCATCCCTATGGCGATCTTGGCGGTGACCCGGGCGATGGGGTAGCCGGTCGCCTTGGAGGCGAGGGCCGAACTCCTCGAGACCCGGGGGTTCACCTCGATCACCCGGTAGTCGCCGTCCTTCGCCGCGAACTGGATGTTGCACCCCCCCTCGATCTTGAGGGCCCGGATGATGTTTATGGCGGCGGTGCGGAGGATCTGGACCTCATCGTCGGTGAGGGTCTGGATGGGGGTGACGACGATCGATTCTCCGGTGTGGATCCCCATGGGGTCCATATTCTCCATGTTGCAGATGGTGATGCAGGTGTCGTTTTTGTCCCGCATCACCTCGTACTCCAGCTCCGTCCATCCGACGAGGCTCTCCTCGACGAGGACCTGGTGGATCCGGGACCTCTTCATCCCCATCTCGACGATCCGAAAGAACTCCTCCTCCGTCTCGGCGGAGCCGCCGCCGGAGCCGCCGAGGGTATAGGCGGGCCTGATGATGAGGGGGAGGCCCAATTCCTTCAGGGCCTCCTTCGCCTCGCCGAGGGTGTCGACGGCCCTGCTCTTCGGGACCGGCTCTCCGATCCTGATCATGGCCCTCTTGAAGAGGTCCCGGTCCTCCGTCTCCCGGATGGCGGAGACGGACGTCCCGAGAACCTCGACCCCGAACTGGTCGAGGACCCCTCCCTCGGCGAGCTCGCTCGTGACGTTCAGGCCGGTCTGGCCTCCGATCCCGGCGATGATCCCGTCGGGCCTCTCCCGCTCGATGATCTTGGCGACGACCTCGGGGACGAGGGGCTCGATGTAGATCCTGTCAGCCATCTCCGGGTCGGTCATGATGGTGGCGGGGTTGGAGTTGACGAGGACGACCTCCACCCCCTCCTCCCGGAGGGACTTGCACGCCTGGGAGCCGGAGAAGTCGAACTCCGCCGCCTGGCCGATCTGGATCGGCCCCGATCCTATCAGGAGGACCTTCTTTATATCGGGCCTTTTTGGCATCTCCTTCACCTCCTCCTCTTTTCGATATCTTTCGCCACGGAGGAGAAGAACCTCTCCCGGGTGCAGAGGGGACCTGGCCTCGCCTCGGGGTGGTACTGGACCGCCTCGATCCCCAGGTAGTTGCTCCTGATCGCCTCCACCGTCCCGTCGTTGGCGTTCGCCTGGGTGATCTTGAGGCCGGTCCCCTCCGCCGACTCGGGGCGGAGGGCGAAGTTGTGGTTCTGGGATGTGATGTAGACGATCCCGGTCGCCAGATCCTTCACCGGCTGGTTTCCGCCGTGGTGGCCGAACTTCAGCTTGAAGGTCTCCGCCCCCAGGGCGAGGGAGATCACCTGGAGGCCGAGGCATATCCCGTATATCGGTCTCTCCCCGGCGAAGTGCTTCACCGCCTCGATCGCTCTGGTGGCCTGCTCGGGGTCGCCAGGTCCGTTGGATACGAAGAGCGCCTCGGGCTCGTACTTCTCGATCTCCTCCGGCCTCGTATCCGAGGGGACGACGATGATCTCGAACCCCTGGCAGGCCATGGAGTTGATGATGTTTCTTTTTATGCCGAGGTCGATCATCACCACCTTCGGCCCCTCGCCGGGGATCCGGTAGGGCCGCCGGCACGATACGGCGGAGATCAGGTCGAGGCTCGAGATGTCCGGCTGATCTCTCGCGAGGCCGACGACGTCCTGGTCGATCACATCCGACCCCTCACCGACGGCGAGGGCCGCCCTCATAGCCCCCTGGTTTCGAATCTTGATGGTGAGCATCCTCGTGTCCAGGCCGTGGATGCCGGGGACCCCCTCATCCTCCAGAAACTGGGATATCGTCCTCGTCGACCGGTGGTGGAGGGGCCTATCCCAGATCTCCTTGCAGACCATCGCCGAGGGGCCGATCCGATCCGACTGGAAGTGGTCGCCGCTCACCCCGTAGTTTCCCATGAGGGGGTAGGTGAACGTCAGAAGCTGTCCCTTGTAGGAGGGATCGGTGAGCGCCTCCTCGTAGCCGGACATCACCGTCACGAAGACCAGCTCGCCAGAGACGACGCCGGGAGCCCCGAAGCCCACTCCTTCGACCCTGGTGCCGTCTTCCAACCCTAAGACGCCGATCATAGTATCGCCACCACAAGTAGGGAGGTGGTCTAAATAGGTTTCGACGGGATCGACGGGCGAAGGGCGCAAAGCCCCGCCGGAAACCCTTTGCCGGGTGGGCGGGATCGCCACCCCAGCAGCACCACATCCCTTTTGGCTTAGGATCCGGTCTTCTGGCCTTCTCCCGCCGGGCTCTTGATATAAAATAGGGGACGAGGAGTCGCCTCAGTGGTGATGATATGCTGAGAGAGGACGGGCTTATCGGAGATGCGGGATGATGAGGGTGCTGGTCATTGGAGGTGGCGGCAGGATCGGGTCTGCCGCGGCGTGGGACCTGGCGGGGTCCGACGAGGTCGATGAGGTGGGGCTCGCAGGCCCCAGGGTGGGGCGGCTGGAGAGGGCCGCCGCCAAGATCGGGGGCGACAAGCTCCGCCTACATCCTTGCGACGTCGCCGGTGGCGACCTCCGGGAGGTCCGGCGGCTGATGGACGGCTACGACGTCGGGGTCATCGCCCTCCCCGATCGGAGGACGAGCTACCGGGCCCTGGAGGCGGCCATCGACGCCTGCTTCGACGCCGTTGACGTCCTGGAGGAGTACCACCGGCGCCCCGACCCCTACGAGACGGAGGGGCTCCCCGTCCCGGCCGGCATAACCCCGGACGAGTACGGCGAATCCCTCCACCGGAGGGCGGAGGAGAACGGCGTCGCCCTCCTCGATGGGATGGGCTTTGCCCCGGGGCTCTCGAACGCCACCATCGGCCGGGGGATCGACCTCCTCGACTCCGCGGAGAGGGCCACCGCCCGGGTCGGAGGCGTCCCCTCGAAGGAGGCGGCGGCCAATCACCCCCTCGGGTACACCGTCACCTGGTCCTTCGGACACGTCCTCCGGGAGTACATGGTCCGGCCGAGGGTCCTCCGGGGCGGGAGGATCGTCGATGCGGAGCCCTTATCGGACCGGGAGAGGTTCGTCTTCGAGCCCCTGGGGGAGGAGTTCGAGGCCGCCTCCACCCCTGGGATGCCTAGTCTCCTTTACACCAGGCCAGGCCTCGCCGAGTTCACCGAGAAGACGGTCCGGTGGCCGGGGCACTGGGAGGGGATAGACCTTCTCAGGGGGTGCGGCCTATTGGATCTTGAGCCGATGGAGGTCGCCGGTTGCTCGATCAGGCCCCGGGATCTCTTCATCTCGGTGGTGGAGCCGAGGCTCCGGCCTCTGCCGGGGGAGACCGACCTCTGCATCATGGCAAACTCCGTCCAGGGGCTGAAGGGGGGGGAGGCCGCACGGGTCGACCACCACCTCCTCGCCGGCCCCGACGAGGTCGCGGGGATATCGGCGATGGCGAGGGTGACGGGCTCTTCGGCGGCTGTCGCCGCAAGGCTCCTCGGCCGCGGCGAGGTCCGGGGGCGGGGGATCGTCGCCCCCGAGGACGGGATCCGGGGGGCGGCCTACGACCGGTACCTCCGGGATCTGGAGGCCAGGGGGATCGCGATCACGGAGACAGTCCGGGCCGGGGTCTGAGGGCCTCCGGGACTGCCGCAGCTCTCTGGCAGATCCGATCCCCGGTCCGAGTTATCCCCTAGCTCCCTCAGGGCGGCGGCGGGGCTTGCGAGGGGCATGGAAGATGATCCAGAGATGCGGCCCCGGGGAGAAGAGGCGGAGCTCCTCCAACGGCTGGGGTAGAAGAAGGAATATGGGGAAGATGGCCGGGGAGGCGACTTAGAGCTCCCAGGCCATCTAAACCAAGATCAGGATATGAAGGGCAGCTCCACCAGATAGAGGTCAGCGGTCCGGTTGTCGTCAGAGCCGAAGATCTGGTCGATGACGCCGTTCACGTAGGGGACCACCTGGTCGTTAAAGATGGTGGTCTGGTTGTTGTAGTATTCGACGATGTCAGCCGTCTCTGGGGTGGCTTCTCCGCCGAGGGCGTTGTACAGCTGCTCCAGGCTTCCGCCCATGCCGGTTGCCTGGCCGACGATCACTGCGGCATCGTAGAAGCCGTTCTTGTAATCCTCTGAGTACTCCTCCTGAGCGCTGGCGGCGCCGATGGCGGCGCAGAACAGAACGCCCATCACTAACCCTAACTTTATGATCTCTTTCATGAGTTATCACTCACCGCCCGCTGATACGCTCACCTACTTAAAAACTCTGTCGGATAGGGGAGGCTCTCGGCGCCCCGCCACCGCAGACCCCAACGCCGGCGCGATCTCGATGATCTGCCGACTATTATTCGAATTGAAGCCACCGGGACGATTACGACAAAGGTTAAATGGGCCCTTGCGGTCTAGGGGAGGCGAGGATTGGCTTATGGACACGTACGAGAAGGTGATCGAGCTTGCCCGGAGGCGGGGCTTCATCTGGCCCGCCTTCGAGCTCTACGGCGGAGCTGCGGGCTTCTACGATTACGGCCCCCTGGGAGCCCCGCTCAAGAGGGGGATCGAGGACCTATGGAGGGGGTTCTTCGTCATCCGGGAGGGGTTCTGCGAGATCGAGTGCCCCACCATCGGGGTGGAGGAGATCTTCAAGGCCTCGGGACACCTATCCGGCTTCTCCGACCCCCTCACCGAGTGCCGGGAGTGCGGCGAGATCTATCGGGCTGACCACCTCATAAAGCACATCGTCGAGGTCCCCGACGCCCTCGCGAACGAGGAGATATACCGCGTCATCCAGGAGAACGACGTCTTCTGTCCTGAGTGCGGCGGCGACCTCTCGGAGATCTACGAGTTCAACCTGATGTTCAAGACCTCCATCGGCCCCGGAGGAAAGCAGCCCGGCTACCTCCGCCCCGAGACCGCCCAGGGGATGTTCGTCAACTTCCCGCGGCTCCTCCGCCACTACCGCGACCGCCTCCCCTTCGGCGCCGTCCAGATAGGAAAGTCCTACCGAAACGAGATCTCCCCCCGCCAGGGGGTGATAAGGCTCCGGGAGTTCTCCCAGGCCGAGGCGGAGATCTTCATCAACCCCCAGGATAAGAGCCATCCCCGGTTCGGCGAGGTGGCGGACCTGGTCCTCCCCCTCCGCTCCCAGGAGGCCCAGGAGAGGGGGGAGACGGAGGAGATGGCCGTCGGCGAGGCCGTCGCCAGAGGGATCATCGCCCACGAGACCCTCGGCTACTACGTCGCCCGGACCTACCAGTTCCTGATGGAGGCGGGGCTCTCGAGGGAGAAGCTCCGGTTCCGGCAGCACAAGGCGGACGAGATGGCCCACTACGCCGCCGACTGCTGGGACGCCGAGGCCCTCCTGGACAGGTTCGGCTGGATCGAGATCGTGGGGGTCGCCGATCGGACGAACTACGACCTCCGGTCCCACATGGCCCAGAGCGGATCGAACCTGACGGTATTCCTCCCCTTCGATGAGCCTCGGCGGATGGAGCGGCTCGTCGTCAGGCCCGACATGAAGAGGCTCGGCCCCCTCTTTCGCAAAAAGGCGAAGGCCGTCGCCGACGCCCTCTCCGCCCTGCCGATGGAGGAGCTGAAGAGGGAGCCCGTCTTGGTGGAGGTGGACGGCGAGCGGATCGAGGTCGACCCCAACCTCGTCGCCTTCGAGATGGCGGAGGAGGAGGTCCGGGGCGAGGAGGTCGTCCCCCACGTCATCGAGCCCTCCTTCGGAATAGACCGGATCCTCTATTCCGTCCTCGAGCACTCCTACCGGGAGGAGGAGGTGGAGGGGGAGACGAGGGCGGTCCTCGGCCTCAAAAACCGGGTCGTGCCGATCCAGGTGGCGGTCCTCCCCCTGATGGACCGGGCCGAGCTGATCGGCCCGGCGGAGGAGGTCGCCCGGTCGCTGAAGGAACTGAACCTGCGGGTGGAGTACGACTCCTCGGGGTCGATCGGCCGGCGGTACCGCCGGAACGACGAGGTGGGAACCCCCTACTCCGTCACCGTCGACTACGAGACCCTGGAGGAGGGGACGGTCACCATCCGGGATCGGGACTCCATGGCCCAGATCAGGGTGAAAAGGTCCGAGGTGGCTGAGAAGCTCCTGGCCCTCCTCGCTGAGGAGATCGACTTCTCCGAGGCCGGATCGTCTCTGAGGAGCTGACGATCGCATGATGGGGGGGATAGCCCCCTCTCCGAAGAGATGGGTCGAGGGGTGATGATGACGAGGTCGGAGAGGCGGGCCTCTCTCTTGGCGGAGTTGAAGAGGAAGGGGATCCACCTCTCCGGCCTCTCGGTCCCGGCGGCGATCCTCCTCTTCGGGAAGGATGCTGCCATCGGGTTCGTCTCCGCGGCTCTGGCGGCGGCGATCCTCCTGGAGCGGGCGAGGCTCACTGGGATGGTGAGGCTACCGGCCGTCCGCGACTCCGAGGCGAAGAGGGTTGCAGGCTACGTCTACTACATCGTCGGAGCCCTCCTGACGGTGGCCCTCTTCTCGCCGCCGATCGCCGTCGCCGCGATGCTGATGCTCTCCCTCGGGGACGCGGCTTCCGGGATCATCGGCTCCGTCGTCCCGGGGTCGGCGGTCAGGGTCCGGATCTTGGAGGGCGAGAGGCGGAGGAGAAAGCCCCTCCTGGTGGTGGCGGGGACCTTCGCCGTCTGCCTCGCCGTCGGGCATGCCGCAAGGATCCTCGAGGGGATCTACTTCTCCGGCCCCGGGGTTTTATCCCTCCTCGTCTGCACCGTCGGCGCCGCGGCGGCGACCTTCGCCGATGCCTTTCCCCTCACCTTCCGGGGAAAGGTCGTCGACGACAACCTCACGATCCCCCTCTTCGCCGGCTCGGCGATGTCCCTGGCAGCTCTCCTCTGAATCCGGCGGAGAAAGGTTTTTTAACGTTGTTGAGAGTCTCCTTAACGGAGACGAGAGCAACTGCCAGCGGCCATGCCATCCGCCCCAGGGGCGGGGTCCCGAAAGCTTTGGATGGAGACGCGAGATCAACGCCCCGGAGGGCGAGGGCGAAGGCGTCGGGGAAGCGCGGGCTCAAAGAGTTGCTGTTCATCGGAAGGAATACAGGAGGGATATAATGAACATAGTACTGCTAGGTCCACCAGGATCCGGAAAGGGCACTCAGGCCAAGATGATCGCGGATAAGTACGGCGTGGTTCACATCTCCACCGGAGATATCTTGAGGGAGAACGTCAGAAACGGCACAGATCTCGGGAAGGAGGCGAAGAAGTTCATGGAGGCGGGAAAGCTCGTCCCCGACAGCCTCCTCATCGACATCATCAAGGACCGGCTGGCCAAGAAAGACGTCAAGGGCGGCTGGATGCTCGACGGCTACCCCAGGACGATCCCCCAGGCCGAGGCGATGGACACGATCCTCCCCAAGCTAGGCCAGAAGATCGACGTCGTCCTGAACATCGACGTTCCCGATGCGGAGCTGATCAAGAGGGTCACTGGCAGGCGTATGTGCAAGTGCGGGACCACCTATCACGTCCAGTTCAACCCGCCGAAGGTCGCCGGCAAGTGCGACGCCTGCGGGGCCGACCTCTACCAGAGGGCGGACGACACCGAGGAGACGGTGAAGGAGAGGCTCCAGGCCTATCACGCCCAGACCCAGCCCCTCATCGACTACTACAACAAGAGGGGGATCGTGGCGACGGTCCTCGGCGTAGGCGACATCAAGGCCATCTTCGGGAAGATCGCCGAGGCTCTGGACAAGATTTGAATAATCTCAAACCCCTCTATTTTTTCTGGCATCACTACTGCAGGAGCTTTGCATGATTCTAGTATACTCCCTGGGCGGATCGATCCTCTACGAGAGGACCCCCGATGAGCTGAAGAAGTTCGCAGGATGTTTGATGGAGCTGGCAGAGGACCACCAGATCTTCGTCGTCGTCGGCGGAGGCAAGATCGCCCGGGAGTACATAGGAAAGGCCCGGGCCCTCGCGGCTGGCGAGGCCTTCTGCGACCTCCTCGGGATCGGCGCAACGAAGATGAACGCCATGCTCCTCATCGCCGCCCTCGGGAGAGCCGCCGCCCCCGAGCCGGCCGAGAGCTATGCCCAGGCCCTTTCTGCCTCCGCCGGAGGAAAGATCGTCGTCCTCGGGGGGATGGCCCCCGGCCAGACGACGGACGCCGTCGCCGCGCTGCTCGCCGAGTACGTCGGAGCCGATAGACTGATCGTCGCGACCTCCGTCGACGGCGTCTACACCGCCGACCCCGAGGTCGATGCCGGAGCTACGAAGTACACGAAGATGACCCACCGGGAGCTGGTCAGCCTCTCGATGGAGACGACCCTATCGGCGGGGTCGCGGTCCCCGGTCGACCCCCTGGCGGCGAAGATCCTGGAGCGGAGCAGGATCCCCGCCGCCGTCGTCTACGGCGGCGAGGTCGAAAATCTGAAACGAGGGGCGGAAGGCGGCCACTCGGGAACGGAGATCTCCTGAGGCGGGGCTGATCGGCCCCCCTAAAATCGGACCATGCAGCGGACGAGGTCCGTCGCCTCCAGCATCCCGAAGGGGACGTCGGATTTGGTGACGACGACCTGGCAAGCCCCCGTCTTTCCGAGCTTGCTGATGGCGACGTGGAGCGGCTCGTCGCCGTCGACGGAGGCGTACTCCCTCACCATCGCCTCCTCCACCGGCCGATCTTTCTTGCCGTCGGCCATCCCTCGGACGAGATCCTCCAGGGAGATGACCCCCCTGGGGTCGCCGTTCTTCCCGACGAGGGCGGCCCGGACCTTCGAGTCGGAGAGCTTCTGGCACGCCTCCAGGAGGGAGATCCCGGGGTCTATGGTGATGGCGGTCTTGGCCAGGTTCTTCACCGGGATCTTGGGGATCGAGGCCATCTCCTTTATGTCGAATATGAGGCGGTTGGTGGTGTCGTCCCTCCCAGTGACGACGCCCTTGATGTGGGTCTTGTTGACGGGGGTCGGCCCGATCTCGATCTCGTCGTCGATGTTGAAATCCCGGATGTTCCCTATGATCTGGACGATCCCGCTGCACTGGTTGGGCCTCATGACGGTGTAGAAGGTGATCTCGTTGGCGGTGGCCCCCTCCACGGGCGATCCGTTCCTGACGACGGGGACGTCCACCACATCGTCGTCGGCGTCGAGGTTGATGGCGTCGTAAGCGGCGGCCATGGCCCGGTAGCCGCCCTTGGGTCCGGGGACCCCCTCCACCAGGTGGAGGGCCTTCAGAGATTGCATCTGGTTTCTTATGGTGCCGGCGTTCCGGTCGATGATCGAGGCGATCTCCTCCCCCTTAACGGCCTTTCCCTCCCGGCGTTGTAAGTTGATGAGGGCGGTCAGTATCTCCCGCTGTATCTGTGTCAGTTCCATTCTGATCGGGCTGACTCTCACGATTATCGGCTATAAATACATGTTGATCTTTCGGCCGAAAACTCCGCGCAGGACAGATTTTTTTTCCTTGAAACGGCAATTTCGCCATCGTTTGCCATATTTTCTTTACCGGATCCCTCCGGACGTTTCCGACGACCCGGGGTAGGCAGGCGCAAGGATAGACGTCCCCCTCCGGGGTGATGTGCATCCAGTTCCTCCCGGCGAAACAGCCCACCTCCCGGAAGGCTGCAGGGACGGAGAAGGTCCGGGGCGGCGGAGCCGCCGAGACGAACTCGTCAAGGGCAGCGTGTTCCTCCTCAGAAAGGACCGAGCCGACCTCTTCCGCCCACCTACCTGTAGGGACGACCTCGAAGAAGGTCAGCTCACTGGCGTTCAGTTCAGCGGCCAGCTGATGAAAGGACCGGATCTCTGAGACGTTCTCCCGCCTCAGGACGGCGTAAAGGTCGACGAAAAGGTCGGCGGCGATGGCGTTCTCGACGGCCCTGACGGCGTCCCGGAAGGCGCCGGCTCTCCCCCTCATCCTGTCGTGCTCAGCCTCGGCGGCGGAGTCGAGGCTGACGTTGACGGCGTAGAGCCCGGCATCCTTCAGGGACCGGGCGAGTTTGGGGGTGAAACCCGCTCCCGAGGTGAAGACGGTGGAGATCGCCCGGTCGTCGACGGCCCGTACCAGGTCGGGGAGCTCCCGATAGGTAGTCGGCTCCCCCCCGTCGAAGATGACCAGGGTGGTTCCCAAATCCAGGATCTGGCCGATGACCTCCTCGACCTCCTCGGGCTCCAGACGGTGGTGTCTGCCCGTATCCGGCAGAGCGCAGTGGAGGCAGCGGTTGGGGCACTCCTCGGTGATCGATATCGTCACCTGGTCGGGGGTCCGGACCCCGAAGGACGCTTTGACGTAGCTTCTCACGAGCCGGTCGAAGGCCCTGCTCGGTATCGGCGGAGACCAGGTGGAGAGGATGAGCTGGTCGGCCGCAGCCACCGGGATCTGGCCGTCGGCGATCCCCAGGGCCGACTTCACAAAGGGCAGGTGAGCCAGGGGCCCGGCCCCCCTCAGCCGGACCCTCCCCCCTTCCACCGACGCCTCGACCCGGAGAAGGCGGCCGTCGGCGAGGGTGTACCGCCCGGCCTCCCCCCCTTCCCTCGCCCTCACCGATAGACCTCTTCGGGGTCGAAGACCCGCTCTCCGACGATCTTCCCCTCCAGGTCCCGGTAGAAGCAGGATCGGTAGCCCGTATGGCAGGCCCCCCCCTCCTGCTCGACCTTCAGGAGGATCGCGTCCTGATCGCAGTCGATCCTTGCCTCCACCACCCTCTGGAAGTGGCCGGAGGACTCTCCCTTCAGCCAGAGCCGGTCCCTCGACCTGCTCCAGTAATGGGCTTTTCCCGTCTCCAGGGTCTTCACCAGGGCCTCCCGGTTCATGTAGGCGAGCATGAGGACCTCCCCGGTCCGGGCGTCCTGGACGATCGCCGGGACGAGGTCGCCCTTGATCTCCATCATGCCTCGATGATAGGGGCTATATCCTATAAAAGCCGTTTTCGATCCGTTGGCTACGAGGTGCGTTCGGTGCAAGGGGCGGGGGCTCTGCGGAAGGCCGGTCTGCCCGATCCTCAAGAGCTTCCGGGTGGCATCGGAGCTTCCGAATTTGGGAACTACCCTCGAGGGGCCGTCGCCACCGGAGGTCTTCGTCGGGAGGTTCGGCTACCCCCGGGTCTCCGCCGGCCCCCTCCTCCCGGCCCAGGGCGCGGGGCTGGAGGACGGGGTCGCTGCCCTCGCCTCAGCCCTCGGATCAGGATCCGGCTCCTCCTCCACCGCCACCGCCACCGGATCTGGCCCCGGCCCCAGGGCCTGCTCCCCTCTCTCCCCCTCCCTCTTCACCCGGCCGGCGGAGCTGGCGCAGATGGGGGTCGGCGATATCGTCGCCCTCCGGTCCTCGATGGTGAGGTCCTCCTCCAGGTTCGAGGTCTCGGACGCGAAGAACCCAGGAAAGCTCCTGGAGATGGCCCAGGAGATCGCCATCTCCTCGACTCCGGTCGAGACGGAGGTGACCTTCGCAAAGCCGCCCCGAGGGCGCCTGCGCTTCGACGGCTTCATGATGCCCTCGGGGCCGGTCGGGACCGTCGAGGAGATGGAGATCATCTCGAACCCGACGGTCCCCCGGAAGGTCGACGAGGTGGTGGGGGACACCGACCTTTTGGCCGCAGCCGCCGTCGGCGAGCTTTACGCCTCCGGGGTCGAGGTGGACGGGATCTCGCGGCTCCTCTCCCTGGGGCTCCTCGGCAAGAACAGAAAGCTCGTCCCGACGAGGTGGTCGATCACCGCCTCCGACGACATCGCAGGAAAGCATCTCGCCGCCGCCATCCAGGACGATCCGCCCGTAGGCGACTACCTCCTCTTCTCCGGCGAGAGGCTGGCAAATCACTTCGAGGTCCTCCTCGCCCCGGGCTCGTTCACCTACGAGCTGATCGAGATCTGGCTCCCGAGGTCGGTCTGGTCCGGCGGCGAGGCCTGGATCGGCGCCGATTGGGAGGGCCCCGGTCCGAAGAAGGGTTATAGCAGCCTCGCCGGCGGGTACTACGCCGCCCGCCTCGCCCTTCTCGAAAGACTAGCCGAGATGAGGAGGCAGGCCTCGGCCCTCATCGTCCGGGAGATCACCGAGGAGTACTGGGCACCTCTGGGGGTCTGGGTCGTCCGGGAGGCGGCCCGGGCCGCCCTGGCGAGCCAGCCGAAGAGGTTCGAGACCCTGGAGGCGGCGCTGGCGGATATGGCGACGCGGATTCGGACACCCGCGCGGGAGTGGCGACCTCACTCGGAGCTGGCCCGGGGGGCGGGGCAGACGACGCTGGCGAGGTTCTTTTAAGA
This sequence comes from Methanosarcinales archaeon Methan_01, assembly GCA_001602645.1. Classification (GTDB taxonomy): domain Archaea; phylum Halobacteriota; class Methanosarcinia; order Methanotrichales; family Methanotrichaceae; genus Methanocrinis. The sequence goes on along the minus strand of LUYE01000033.1, from coordinate 5,103 downwards.
GGGAAGGCGCGAAGATAATTTCGGCGAGGAGCTCCGCCGGTACATGGAGATGATGGGGCCGGGTGGCGGGGATGGTTCCCGGGGCCATCGTGCAGGTGTATTGAATTATTGACGAAATGTATATGGTATCTGCAGATCATTATCCCTACGATGGCTTCAGTCAAGATTAGGCGAGATTCTGTTCGAGATCTCGATGTAGGCGAATCTGAGGCCGAGGAGCTGGAGAGGCTCGCGCAAGAGACGAGGGAGAAGGGCGTTTCTTGGAAGAGCATCGAGGCAGAGCTCGGATTATGAGCTATGAGGTTCTTTTACATCCAAAGAGAGTGAAACGGGTGATAGCTGGCCTTCCTCAGGCTCATCAGAGGAGGCTTAAGGAGCCGATCGATCAGCTGGCTGAGGACCCGTTCCTTGCAAGGTCGGGGCATATCTCCGGGGATCACCTCGATGAGGCGAATTTTGACATTAAGCGGTGCAAAGGCCACAAAAGCCGCTTTCGGGTCAGGTTCGGCGATTTTCGGCTCGTTTATCAGGTGGATGAAGAGGAGAGGCTCGTCCTGCTTCTGAAGCTGGACTTCAGGGGCAAGGTCTATTCGCGGCCGCCAGATACCGCCAGATAAGTAGTAGGGGCATGAGGGTCTTCCTTGGAAGACGCCCCCGCGGTGCAGGATGAGCCGCACCGCGGGGGCGCCGAGCCGTCCGCTTCGCGCTTCTGGAACACCTGGCCGAGATGAGGCGACAGTCAGCGATCCTCGCGGTCCGGGAGACCACCGAGGAGCGCTGGGAATCCCTGGAGATCTGGATCGTCGGGTGGCGGCGCGGGAACTGCGCTCTCGAATCCGCCCAGAAAGTTCGGGACGCAGGAGGGGGCCTTGGCCGACATGGCGACGAGGATAAGGATGAACTCCCGCGACTGGTGACCTCAATCGGAGGCTCCCTATAAATCTCCTTTAAATTGGGGCACCGCCAATTTTGGGATATGGGGGGTTTTCGAGATCCACGCCTGAGGCTCGTCACGACGCCGTTTGATTCGTCAATGCCGCCTCGGATTCGGCATCGGACCTTGCCTCGCTTGTCTACGTTTTCGTATCGTTGAGCATATCGGCAATACTTTCCCTCGTGTCCGATGTTTCATTATAGACAAGTAGGGTGCGGTTCAAGCAGTCTGCGGCATAAGCGGCGTTGAGAGCGGAAGCACCGGCATAAGATCTTGCCTCCCGGAGATCGTCTCTCATCTCACAGATATTCCTCTCCACAACTGACGATATATCAAGATTTTTTCTATAGGTGTCATTTGTCAGGCTTAGGATATTACTGCATTTATCTGCGCATACTGCACAGGAATCAGAGCTGTGTTGTGCGTTTTTTGCGAGGTCATCCACATGTTTTTCAATCTCTTCAATTCTGGAAACCGTCGCCCGAGCCAGCTCATAGGAACTCTTGGCCTCATCTCTTGCAAGTACGGCCTCGTCTCTGGCAGCTTGAGTCTCATCTCTCAGTTCTTGGGCCTCGGTCAACATGGCGTTGGGGCTCAAGGCAATGGTCTGAGGCACCTGTGGAGCCACAAATCCGGCCCTGCCGAAACTATAGGCCTGAGCGGGTTGCCTTGCTCCCACATTTAGGTTTATCACCTGATCGGATGCCCCGTTCCCAAGACTAATGCATTCTACCGATGAGGCCGGCCAGCTCAGGGCCAGTAGCATCCAAAACAGTAGTATGATCTTTATATTCATTATCGATCACTCCGATCGGTCGATAGTATTCATGGTATATAACACTAAGTTTTCAAAAAATAATAATCTATACTAACTCATTCTCAGAAACGTCGAAACATTGAGGCGTTGATCTGTGTATTTATACGCCCCCGTTCCCCACCGAAGCCGATCTCCCCACTGGTGCCGCTGATTACAATGCCGTCCCCACCAAACCTGTCGGGGTGGAGCAGGTGGTCTGCGAACTGGGAGATGGCGAAAGAATGACCTACCTACTCAACCGTTTCGCTCCATCGCAGCCCGATCACCAAAAAGCGTATATCCGAGCGCCCCTATAATAATAAGCTCGACCGATAAAAAAGAGGTGACAGATTATCATGAGAAAGAGAAGATACCCATCCATATTCGACGCCTTTGAGAGCATCTTCCGGGGCTTTCCCTTCGAGGAGGAGCGCGAGGAGGGGATCTACCGAGACCCCTTCGATGAGCTGATCAGGAGGTTTCAGGAGGGGATCCCCGACGACCTGAAGGAGCTGGTCCGGGAGGAGGAGACTCCCGCGGGGACGGCCCGGAGATACGGCCCCTTCGTCTACGGCTTCAGCTACACCGCAGAGCCGGGAAAGGAGCCGACCTTCCGGGAGTTCGGAAACATCCGCCCCAGCCGCGGCGGGATCGAGCCCAGCGCCGGCCGCGAGCCCCTGGTCGACGTGATGGAGGACGGCGACCTCTACAAGATCTTCGCCGAGCTTCCGGGGGTCGAGAAGGAGAATATCAAGCTCGACTCGACGGAAAGGTCGGTCAGAATCGAGACGACCGGGGAGAAGAAGTTCGCGAAGACGATCGCCCTCGATGCCGAGGTCGACCCCGACAGCGCCAAAGCGTCCTACAAGAACGGCGTCCTCTCCGTCGAGCTGGAGAAGAAGTTGAAGGCGGAGAAGGGGAAGGAGATCAAGATCGAGTAAATTTATCCCGGGTCGGTTTATCCCGGACGGATCCCCGTCGGATAAATCTATCTCGGATAAGTTTATTTTTTAATGCGGGCGCGCCGACGGTTGCCTGCAACGCCACAGGCCAGGTGCCCCAGAGACCTTCTCCTCCCCGCAAATCTGCAAGCGACAGTTATCCGCGGTAGGTCTGCTCCCTTCCGGGCCTGAACCGGTCCCCGCAGTTGAGATGAACAGACCTGCCCTCCGGCAGGCCCGAACGTCAATGCTGTCCCCACAGGGCGGAGAATCACAGTCGGCAACTGGACTGAACCTGCAGCACCGCAGTCGTCCACCAGCTTCGTCCCCCGCATATCGGCGATCTCGGGTTACAGGTGACGCCGAGCCACCCGGACTAGCCCGCGAGTATCAGAGTCTTCTGGGGGAACATAAACCTAACGCAAGATTTGACCCAAAAAATGATCCTGGATCTGGTCCTGGATCTCATTTATGGCTTTGATGGGGATCTCTATAAGGACTTGAACGAGGATTTGACGATAGGAGGCGCAAATGATGGAAGAGCTGATAGGCTTTGTTATGGGAAACAAGCATAGGATAAAGGTTTTGGAGATCATCGAGTCGAAGGGGCCCCAGCCCGCGGAGAAGATCGCCAAGTTCGGCCGCCTTACGGCCCCCGTGGTGGGGAGGGCCCTGGAGGAGGTCGCCAGCAAGGGGCTTCTGAGGGAGAAGGGCGGGATCTGGGAGTTCACCGATCTCGGAGTCGAGTTATCGAAAGAGCTGAAGAAGAGGGCGTGATCGGATGGAGCTCGCCGAGGCGATCCAGAAGAGGAGAAGCATAAGAAAGTACCTCCCTCGGAAGGTCGAGAACGACAAGCTCGACCGGGTCCTGGAGGCGGCAAGGCTCGCCCCCTCCGCGAAGAACCTCCAGGAGTGGAGGTTCGTCGTCGTTCGGGACGAGGGGAGGCGGAAACGGCTCGCTGAGGCGGCGAAGGGCCAGACCTTCGTCGGCGAGGCCCCGGTGGTGATCGCCTCCTGCGCCACCATCACCGACTACGTCATGACCTGCGGCCAGCTCACCTACCCCATCGACCTCGCCATCGCCGTCGAGCACATGGTCCTCCAGGCCACGGCCGAGGGGCTGGGGACCTGCTGGATCGGGGCCTTCTACGAGGAGGAGGTGAAGAAGGTCCTGAACATACCCCCCGAGGTGAGGGTCGTGGCGCTCCTGCCGATGGGCTACCCCGATGAGTCCCCCTTCCCTCGGCCCCGGAAGGTGAAAGACGAGATCGTCGCCTTCGAGACCTGGGGATGAGGGGTGCGGAATCGAAGTCTTGTGGTCATAAGACGAGGAAAGACGATGGAATCGCCGAAGGTGTGACCGTGGCCGGAAAGGTCGTTAAAACCGACGAGGAGTGGAAGAAGCTCCTCTCCCGGGAGGAGTACATCGTCACCAGGAGGCGGGGGACCGAGCCCCCCTTCTCCGGCAAGTATTACAATTTCAAGGGGAAGGGGATCTATCGGTGCGTCGCCTGCGGAAATGACCTCTTCTCCTCGGAGACGAAGTTCGACTCGAGCTCCGGCTGGCCGAGCTTCGTGGAGCCGATCTCCGAGGATGCCGTCGCGGAGCGGAAGGACGAGAGCTACGGGATGGTGAGGGTCGAGGTGATCTGCGCGCAGTGCGACTCCCACCTCGGCCACGTCTTCGAAGACGGGCCACCCCCAACGGGGCACCGGTACTGTATCAACTCGGCAGCCCTGAAGTTCGTCCCCGAGGAGGAGCTGGTTTCTGAGGGATGAGGAAAGAAGAGAGAGGCGTTTGAAGGCGGATTCGCTTGGCAGAGCACATGCTGGAGATGGCCGGGGCCCTGGTGAGGGTGAGGGCCGGAGAGGTCGAGGTCCTGACGGACCCGAAGGTCAAATGGTGTCCCTTGCGAAGCGGCCTCTATGGGCACGGGGTCGAGTCCCGCAAGACCGTCGAGTCGGTCCTGAAGCGTCACATGGAGGAGCTGGGGATGTACGGCCCCCATCGATTCCTGGAGCTCTCGGATAGGCCCGTCAGCTTCGGCGCCTCGGAGATGATCGCCGACGCCATGAGATCGGGGCTCATCGATGCGGCCGTCGTGGTCTGCGAGGGGGCGGGGACGGTCGTCGCCGCGAGGCCCGAGGTCGTGGCCGCCCTGGGCGCCCACATGACCGGCCTGGTCAGAACCGAGCCTATCGAGGAGATCCAGGCGGGCCTTCGTGAGAGAGGGTGCATCCTCCTCGACGACCGGTGCACCATCGATCAGGTGGAGGGTTACCGGAGGGCTCTTGCCGCAGGCTTCGAGCGGATCGTCGTCACCATCACCGGGAAGAGGGCCTTCGAGGCCGGAGAGATCAGAAAGCTTTCTTCAGCCTCGGCTTGCGGGCAGGCGGGCGAGGAGCCGGTGATATTCGCGGTCCACAACCTC